>JAKOTU010000020.1 GCA_029776155.1 Bacillota bacterium
AACGCCTACCAAGGAAAAGGAAAACAGGTTTTTCTTGACAATCCTGCATTTTACCTGTAGTATTCTTAGTGATAATATCAGTGCGGACTGAGTTGCTCATGAAGGAGAATGCTTGGTGGATAGAAGGGAACGACTCCTTGCGGTGCTGCGGGGAGAAAGCATAGACCGGGTGCTGTGCGGCTTTTGGTTTCATTTTCCCCCTCCCTTCCGCAGGGGCACAGCCGCTGTGCGGGCCCATGTTGACTTGTACCAGCAGATCGATCCCGACATGCTCAAAGTGATGAACGAACACTTCTACAAGATCGAAAAACCCATCCACACCGCGGAGGACTGGCGGGGACTGCGCCCGCTTCCCTTTGCCCGTACCGGTTACGAGGAGTACGTGGAGGAGTTTCGGCAGGTGCGTAAGCAACTGCCCAAGGACCTGCCCCTGTTTGCCACCATCCACGGAGTCTTGGTATCTGCTTATCACGGCAGTGAAGGGCAGGGGAACTTCGCAGATCCTAACAATATGGTGAGCAGGCACTTCCGAGAGGACCCCGAAGCGGTAGCTTCAGGTTTGCGGAGTATCGTGGAAACCCTCGCCGAACTGATCGAGCGTCTTGTCAAGGCCGGTGCTGATGGAATTTACTACGCCGCTTTGGGGGGCGAAGCCCATCGCTTTCCGAGGGAGCTTTTCGAGAGGTACATCATCCCCCTGGACCGGACTGTGATCGATCATGTGCGGGATCTGGGGGCCATTAGCATTCTGCATATCTGCAAAGAGAACACCGTTATTCCCATGTACGCTGGAATAGAAGCCGATGTGGTCAACTGGGCTACTTACGATAACCAGCACAAGCTGGTGGATGGCCGCAAGATCTTCCCCGGCAAGACACTGTTGGGCGGTTTCGACGATCGCAGCGGAGTTTTGGTGGAGGGCAGTGCCGAGGAAATTGCCGCCAAAGCTGCGGAGATTGTGGCCTCTGTGGGGCGCGAAAGGCTCATTCTGGGAGCCGACTGCACACTACCGGAGGATGTGGACTTGGACAGGATCAGGGCTGTGCACAGGGTGGCGCGCAGACTGTAGATTTGGGGAAAGGAGGCCCGGAGGTTGATTAACTCGAAACCGCTCACTGCCAAGGTATATGAAGCAGTGTACAGCGACATTATCAACGGAAGCATCAAGCCGGGCGACATCATCACGGAAGGGCTGCTCATTAAGCAGTTCGGTGTAAGTAAATCGCCGGTTCGGGAAGCGCTCATCGCGCTGTGCAACGAGGATATCCTTAGGTCCATCCCTCGGCTAGGCTACATGGTTGTGCCCATTACCCCCCAGGAAATCAGGGAGCTCGCGGAAGCCCGTTCGGCGTTGGAACTGTATATGCTGGAAAAAAGCTTCGCGTACCTCACCACCGAGGTCCTGGACGGGCTGGAGGACATGGTGCGCAAAAACAGGGAGGAAGCGCAGATAAAGCGCTCTCCTATGGATAACTGGCAGCGCAACATGGCCTTCCATCTGCGGTTGGCCTCTTTGGCGGGAAACCAGGCCATGTATGAGCTTTTGGAACAGGTACTGCGCAAGCTCACCCGGGCCACCACCCAGTACTTCAGCGACTACGACTCGGATAATCCCCTGCTTAGGGAGCGTACTTCCGGGGCACGTCACTTTGAACTGATCCAGGCCTGCAGGGATCGGGACTTGGTGCATGCCAAGCGCGTTTTAGAAATCGACATTAATGAACTGCGGCGGTAAGGAGGCAGTCATGACCAGAAAAGAAAGAGTCACAAGGGCCATCAACAAGCAGCCGGTGGACCGCGTGCCCGCGAGTTTCTCCCTCCATTTTCCAGAGGAGGCTAGGGAAGGAGAAGCGGCGGTAGTTGCCCATCTCGAGTTCCTCCAGGTCACAGGGTGTGATGTGCTCAAGATCATGAATGAGAATCTGGTTCCACCCATAGGCCCCGTGCACGGACCGGCAGATTGGAATCAGGTTCCCACTTACACTACTAAAGATGGCTTTCTGGCCAAACAACTGGATTTAACGAAGCGGATTTTCGATGCCGCCGGTGATGATGTTTTTTACCTGGCCACCATCCACGGCATTTGCGCTTCCACCATCCATCCCATTGAGCCGCGCTATGGGTATCAGAAGGTGCGTGAGATGCTGGTGGAGCACCTCCGGGAAAACCCGGCTCCGGTGCTGGCCGCCATGGATCGCATTGCCGATGCCCTGTGTGAATTGGTGAGTGCCTCGGCGGCCCTGGGGGTTGATGGCATCTATTATGCTGCCCTAGGAGGCGAGCGACACTTCTTCACCGATGAGGAGTTTTACCAGTGGATCGCCCCGTTCGATCGCCGTATTCTGCAGACCGCGCGCCAAGCGGGAGTGTACACCTTTTTACATATCTGCAAAGAGAACCTGAACATGCAGCGCTACAAGGATTACGGCGGCTTGGTTGATGTTGTGAACTGGGGCGTTTACGAAACGGATTTCCCCCTGGAGGCCGGCCGCGAGCTCTTCCCTCAGGCTGCGATTATGGGAGGGCTGGCCAACAGGAGCGGAGTTCTGGTGGAGGGCAGTCTGGAAGAGATAGGAGGTGCTGTGCGCAGGATTATCCGGGAGTTCGGACCTACAGGCTTTATCCTTGGTGCTGATTGTACCCTGCCAACGGAGATTCCCTACGAGCGCATTCGGGCAGCGGTACAAGCCACTGTCAGTTCAGAAAGGGAGGATTAAGGTATGAGCAAAAGAGCGCTTTCTCTACTGTTGTCGCTGGTGATGGTGTTGGTAGGTGTAAGTGCAGTTTTTGCCGAAAAAACCTATCCCGATGGCACCATTACCATTTACTCCACGGGGCAACCCCACTTCAGGGAACTGTTCTACCGGCCTTCAATTAAGCGCTTTGCGCCTAATGTTGATGTGAAGACGGTCCAGATTGAGACCATGCACGCTGGGGTGCAGAAGATCGCCATGGACCACCTGGCCGGAGCCTACAAGGATATGCCCGATGTGATCATGCTGGATACGGTGGGCATTGTCAACTTGGTGGATGCTGGCCTGCTTTTGGACATGACCGAGTATTGGGAGCCCATCGCACATGAGTTTGTGGAAGGCGCGGTAGCCGATGCCACCATCAACGGCCGGGTATGGGCACTGCCCGATGCAGTCCGTCCTCAGCTTCTGTTCTACAACGCGGAGATCTTCGAGAAGTACGACATCGACCCGGCCATGATGAGTACCTTCGACGGCTACCTGGAAGCTGGCCGCCTGCTCAAGGAAAGGAGCAATGGAGAGGTCTATCTTTCCTACATCGACACCGGCACCTACACCTGGCGCTATTGGGGCCGCCGCGGTCTGATGCCCCAGGCCCACGCCCGGATTTGGGATGATGACGGTAACGTGGTTATCGGCAGCGACCACGGTACCAAACTGGCCCTGGGCTTTTTGGAAAAGCTGTACAATGAGGGCCTGCTCTACAGAACAACCATGTTCTCCCCGCCCATGTATGAAGCCATTGACGAGGGCAAAATAGCCACCTTCTACATCGGCGCCTTCTGGGATGAGTTCATGCGCAAAAACCTAACCAAGACTGTGGGTCAGTGGCGGGTGATGAATGCTCCGGTCTTTGAGGAAATCGGCACCGGCGGCGCCCCCGTGTCCACCTTCTTCTGCTTTGTAAATAAGGGCGATACCGCCTACCTGGATCTTATGGTAGATATGTGGTACGACTTCCAGACCAACACGGAAGAGCGGAACGCTTGGGTGGCTGAGATGGAAAGAGTCAACGGACCCTACTCCAACCCCGTAGCCCTCAAGGTTTTGGAGCACCCCTTCTGGCAGGAGCCCTCGGAGTTTTATGGAGGCCAGTCCTTCAGGAAGGCCGAGGCAGATGGCTTAGCTAATCCTTCCCCCAATCTTATGGTCACACCGCAGGATAACGAAGCAGATGGCATCATCAGCGCTGAGATCGAGAAGTGGGTGGCGGGAGAGCAGACCATGGATCAGGCCATTGCCAATATGCAGCGTGAGCTCGAGCTGCGCATCGGGCGGGCCTATGTGATCAAGTAAGAGGTACTTGGCTTAAGGTGCGCACCCCTTGTTGGCGGGTGCGCGCCTTTCGGAACCTAGCCGGGGAGGGAGCATGAAGCCAATGTGGAAAGCGTTGAAACGGCATCGCTACGCGTATTTGTTTATATCGCCCTATTTGATCCTCTTCCTCGTCTTTCAGTTGGTACCTACCGTTTCTACCATCTACTACAGTTTCACGGAATGGAACGGGCTGCGGCCGCCCAGGTGGATCGGTTGGCGCAACTACCAGCTTATGTTCAGGGATTACATGTTTCGGGATGCGGTGCGCAATACGTTTTTGTACTGGATTGTGGGCACGATCGGCATTATGACCCTGGCCATGGGCATCGCTTTGGCGCTGAACACGAAGAAGCTTCGCCTAAAACACTTCTTCAAGACCGCGACTTTCCTCCCTTATGTCTGCGCCTCGGTGGCCATGGGCTTGATCTTCCGCATGTTGTTCGAAGAACATGTGGGCTTGGTCAACGAAATCATCGCCCTGTTTGGAGGAGAGCGCGTTCCCTGGCTGGCCAGCAGTAAGTACGCTTGGTTTCCAGTAGTAACCCTGTTCATCTGGCGGCTGACACCTTGGTTTACCATGATCATCTTGTCGGGGCTGCTCAATATTTCTGAAGAATACTATGAGGCAGCACTTGTGGACGGCGCCTCAACTTGGCAGCGTTTTGTGCATATCACCCTGCCGCTTTTGGGCAACATTCTCTTCTTCTGCTTTATTACCATCACTGTGGATGCTTGGCGCATCTTCAACGAATCGTATGTCCTTTCGGGTCCAGGCACCTCCAACACTTCGCTGTTTGAACTAATGTACCGCTCTGCCTTTACCAACTTCCGCTTGGGCTACGGCTCTGCGCTTGGAGTGGTTTTGGTAGTCATTTTGCTGGCTCTGTCACTGATTCAGTTTGTGGTCCGGCGCCGCACAGGTGAAATCTAGGGGGGTAGCGGCAATGAATTACAGAACCAAGGCATCATTGTTCAGATTTGGCCTCTACGCCTTTTTGTGGATAGTCGTTTTGTTCTGCCTGTTCCCAGTAGCCTGGATGATCATCATCTCCTTCAAGCAGGTAGGGGAGAGCATCACCGGATTCAACGCCCTGCGCATCCACACCCCAACTTTGGCCAACTACAAGCGCTTGTTTGAGCTCATTCCCATTTGGAGGAACCTATACAACAGCGCCTTCACTGCTGTGGTGGGTACCGCAACCACGTTGTTTTTCTGTTCTCTGGCCGGCTACGCCTTTGCTAAATACCGGTTTCCAGGACGGAACGCCCTCTTTTACTTTGTGGTCGGTACCATGATGATCTCCACGGAAGTTGGGGCTGTGCCCCTGTTTGTGCTCATGCGCCGTCTGGGTTTGGTGAACAGCCTGTGGTCGCTGATCATCCCCCGCATGGCCACGGCCATTGGCATATTCTATTTGCGCCAGTACATGCTGGATGTGCCAGATGAAATCCTGGATTCGGCGCGCATCGATGGCTGCAGTGAGTTTGGGATCTACCGCCGGATTGTGGTCCCTGTGGCCAAACCCGCTCTGGCCTCTTGGGCGTCCATTACCATAATCGCCCGTTGGAACGACTTCTTCTGGCCCTTGCTTTTTCTGCGGGCCAGTGAGAAATACACCTTGATGGTGTCCGTATCCATGCTGCCGGTAAGCGAAGGGCTCTCCACGCCCTGGCAGGTGGTGTTAGCCGGCACCAGCCTGGTTATTGTGCCCAGTATCATCCTTTACCTGTTCATGCAGCTGTATCAGCAAGCTGATCTCGTTGCCGGGGCAGTAAAGGGATAAATCTACCACAACGAGGTGCACCATGTCTTTCGATCGGGAGAAGTACCAGACCTATGTTTCCATCCTCAAAGAAGAGCTGATCCCTGCGGTGGGTTGCACGGAGCCCGCCTGTTTGGCTTTGGCGGGAGCAAAACTTAGAGACGTGCTGGAGGCCGTTCCTGACAGCGTTGTGGTCAGGCTGAGCGCCAATCTGATCAAGAACGCCAAATCTGTGTTCATTCCCTATTCTGAAGGCCTAAAGGGCATCCCAGCGGCCATTTGGCTGGGTATTCTGGGGGGAAACAGCGAGCTGGGGCTCGCGGTGCTCAGTTCTGTTCAGCCTGAGCACATTGCGGCTGCCAAAGAGCTGCTAGCAGAACCAACCCGCTGCCGTGTAGAGCTTTTAGATACTCCTGCCAAGCTCCATCTCATTGTGGAAGGATGGGGCCAGGGGAGGACTGCCGTGGTAGAAATAATGCACAGTCATACCAACTTCGTGCGCATTGAACGCAGCGGACAGCCCTTGTTAGACACGGGGACAGACCCCCAGGCCCAAGAGGTGCGGGTGGACCGTTTCCAGCTTAATATTAGGGACATCGTAGCCTTTGCCGAGTGCGTAGATCTGGCCGATGTCGAACCCATCCTGCGCCCCCAGATTGAGCTGAACACGGCCATAGCCGAGCAGGGCCTTGCAGGAGACTATGGGACCGGTGTGGGCAGGCACCTCCTGCAGCATTTCGGTCGTGATGTGCACAACCTGGCCCGGGCCACGGCAGCCGCTGCCTCCGATGCCCGCATGGGGGGCTGCCAGATGCCGGTAGTGATCAACTCGGGCAGCGGTAACCAGGGTATTACCGCTTCCATTCCTGTGATCGTGTACGCCAGGCATCAGGGGCTTCCTGAAGAGCGCCTCCTGAGGGCTTTATGTGTGAGCAACTTGATTGCCATTCACCAGAAAACTGGCGTGGGCCGGCTCTCGGCCTACTGCGGCGCGGTGGGCGCGGCCTGCGGAGCAGGTGCCGCCCTGACCTACCTGGCAGGGGGCAGTTTGGAGCAGGTGGGCGCTACCATTACCAACACCCTGGCCAACATCTCAGGCATGATCTGCGATGGGGCTAAGGCCTCCTGCGCGGCGAAGATCTCCTCGGCCGTGGATGCCGCCTTTTTAGCCCATACCCTGGCCTTGGGCAACAGGCAGTTCAGCGCCGGTGACGGCATTGTCAAGGGCGATGTGGAAGAGACCATCGCAGTGGTGCGGGACATTGCCTCGGAAGGTATGCGCCAGACCGATCTCACTGTGCTCAAACACATGCTTGACTCTTAAGCCTGCTGCCAGTAATGCCTCTATCCCCACTAGGGTAGGGGTCTTTTTCTTCTTCTGCCAGGTCTTGACTTCCCTGGCTAACATGTGTTATCTTTGCATTAGATATTTTTTTAGTCAAAAAAAGTTCAAAAGAGGATGGCTATGCAGAAACGAGGCAGCGCGCAGGCCCTGCGCGAGCACAATCGAAAAGCGGTGCTGGCCTGCCTGCGGGATCAGGCACCCATCTCCCGCACCAGATTGTCGGCGCGCACCAAGTTAAGCCCTGCCACCATTTCCGCCATCGTGGACGAATTGATCAGTGATCAGCTCCTAGTGGAAGTGGGGAAAGAGCGGTCCAGGGGCGGGCGCCGCGCAGTCATGCTGGATTTCAATGAACAGAAGTATTTCTTCCTGTGTGCCGATCTGGCCGTGGACACCATTTCCGTGGCCTTGGTGAACCTGCGCTTCCAAGTGCTTGCCCACCGCAGCCGCCCGGTGCAGGATCGCAGAGATCCAGCCCTGCTCCTCCAACAGCTCGTGGAAACGGCGCAGGAGGTCTTAGCCACCTTGGGCGCTGGGGAGCGGGTCTTGGGCATGTGCATTGGGGTTACCGGTGTGGTGAACAAGGCCAAGGACACCATTGTGTATTCCGCGGCCTTTGACATCAGGAATCTGAACATGCGCGCGGAGCTGGCCAGGTTTTTTGATTTTCCCATCTACACTTTCAACGACGCCAATCTATCCGCGCTGGCGGAGAAGTATTATCTGAGCAGCCTGGGCTACTGCCTGTATCTCATGATCGGCCCTTCACTGGGCGCTGGAGTAATTGTCAACGGCGATATCTACAGCGGCCAGTCTGGCTGGGCGGGGGAAATCGGCCACAGCATTGTGGAACGGGCGGGACCTGTGTGTTTCTGCGGGAAGCGGGGCTGTTTGGTCTCTGTGTTGGCCCAGTACATACCCGTGGGCAGCGCGGAGAAGCTGCGCAGCACCTTCGCCTGGCCTTCGGGCAGGGACTTTTATGCCAGCTCAGCTTACGAACATTTTTGTTATTATGTGGGCTTGATTATCTCCAACTATGTGAAGATCTTTGACCCGGAAACGGTGATCATCGGGGGAGTGGTGGCTGAAGTGGCCCCGCAAAAACTCTACGCGGATCTGGAGGCTTGCGTTAATGAGCAGTTTTTGCTGGGCGATCAACCTGTGTCCATACTCCCTGCACAGGTCAAGGCCAACTCGGTGATCATCGGAGGAGCCTATTTTTGCTTTGATAACATATTGCTCTGACTAGGAGGTGACAGAGGTGAGCGCGTACGCCGTCCAAGCGGAGGGCATCAATATCTCCTTTAACGGGGTGCAGGTGCTGCACAATGTGGACTTTCAGCTCAAAGAGGGCGAAGTGCACTCCATTGTGGGTACCAACGGAGCAGGTAAATCCACACTGGTCAAGATCCTCAACGGGGTGTACCGGCGCGATAGCGGTGAGATCAGGATCTTTGGCCAGCCGGTGCACTTTAACAGCCCCGATGATGCCCGCAAAGCAGGCATTGCCATGGTCTTCCAAGATTTGAGCCTCAGCCCCACCCTGACTGTGGCCCAGAACATTTTCCTGAGCACCCATCCCTTCCGCAAGGGCATCTTCATTGATGATCACAAAACTGCCCAGAAAAGCGCGGAGCTGTTGGCCTTTTTGGGGATGGAGGAAGAGATCGACTTACATAAGCGCGTGGAAGAGCTGACCACAGGCCAAAAGCAGATTGTGGAGATCGCCAAGGCCTTGGCCAACAACTCCAAAATCTTGATTTTAGACGAACCCACGGCTTCCCTTTCCAACAGGGAAGTGGAAAAACTGCTCGGTGTGATCAAAGTGCTGAAAGGGAGGGGCATTTCCATCATCTTTATCACCCACTCTCTTCATGACATCTTCCGCATCTGCGATCGGGTGACGGTGCTGCGGGATGGACGGGTGGTGTTGGTTGAAGAGGTGGAGAAGCTCGATCTGAAGCGCCTGGTAACCAGCATGACCGGGACCGAAATTGACAGCGAGAAGTGGGAAAAGCAGCAGGATGTGCGGACGGGAACGCCCCTGTTGGAACTGAAAGATGTGTCAACGTCCCGGATTCGGGATGTCTCCCTGAAAGTGTTCCCCGGGGAGATCGTGGGCATCGCGGGACTGAGGGGCAGCGGACGTTCCGAGCTGCTCCAGGCCATTTACGGGCTCGACCGGCTGGTGCGGGGAGAGATCTACCTGGACAACCAGCCTGTGCGCATATCCTCCCCGACCCAGGCCATTGAGCAGGGGATTGCCCTGGTTCCTGAAAACAGGCGCGAGCAGGGTTTGGTACTGGACTTTTCGGTAGAAGAGAACATGATCATGCCCATCTTCCAGCGGCTGACCTCGGGACTGAGGGTGAGCGCGGCGCGGAGCCGGTCCATTGCGGAGAAGTTCATTGACCTGCTGGACATCAAGACCCGCGGCCCGGAGCAGGTGGTCCGCTATCTGTCGGGGGGCAATCAGCAGAAGGTTGTGGTGGCCAAATGCCTGGCCAGCCAGGCCCGGATCTTACTTCTGGATGACCCCACCTTCGGCATTGATGTCCAGGCCAAACAGGAGATCATGAGAATTATGCAGGACTTCGCTGCCCAGGGCAATGGAGTGATCCTGGTTTCGTCCCAACTCGAAGAGTTGGTGGACGTGTGTGCTTCCATCTACATTATGAAACAGGGGACCATTACCAATTTGGTAACAGGCGAAGTTTCCAAAGATGAGCTCTTATACATGATTCAGTAACCGTAAGGCCAACCAGTAAGGAGCTGATACCTGCATGAAAAAGCTGGATTGGAAAGGGATTCGCTGGGGAGAATACGTTGTCTACTACATATTCTTAGGGATTTTCCTCTTGTTCTCGGTTGTCTTGTACGATAAAGGGTTCTTGTCCATCAACAACCTGATGAACATCATCCGCCAGTCCGCCATTATGGCCATCATGGGCGTGGGCATGACCTTTGTGCTGTCGGCCGCGGAAATTGATCTCTCCTTTGGATCCATAGTGGCCCTTGCGGCCATTGTTACCGCTATGGTTTTAAGGTCCACGGACAGCATCCTTTTAAGTGTGCTGGGCGGTTTGGCGGTCGGTGTGTTCTTTGGCTTCATCAACGGACTGTTTGTGGCGAAGGTGGGTATACCTTCCTTCTTGATTACCCTGGGCATGAGTTCCATTATTCTGGGCATAGCCAGGTGGGTCAGCGGGCTGCAGTCCATTCCCATTATCAACGACCGTTTTACCTTCCTTTTTGGTTCAGGCAACATCGGTTCTGTGCCCGTCCTTTTGCTGTGGGTGGCCGCGGTGATGTTGGTGGGTCATTTTGTACTGACCAAAACCCCCTTTGGCCGCCAGGTTCTGGCCACCGGTGGCAACCGCCTCACAGCTTTGTATTCGGGTATTAACGTCAACCGCATTAAGCTTGCGGTCATGACCCTCAATGGAGCACTTGCGGCCTTAGCCGGCATTTTGTACTCGGGCAGGCTGCACGGCGCCCGCTATACGCTTGGGGAAAACGATGTGATGATCGTGATTGCCGGAACCATTATCGGGGGAACAAGTATGTTCGGGGGAAAGGGCTATGTAATTGGTTCGGTGATCGGCGCCATCATCATGGCCATGCTCAGCAACGGTTTGATCCTCTTTGGGCTTTCCGTGGACCAACAGATGATCTCCCGCGGTGCCATCATCATTATCGCCGTGGCCCTCACCATGAGGAAACAGCGCAACAGCTAATCTTTGGGAGGTGTGTGTATGCTGACCGATAAGGAAATCAAGGCGTTGATCCAAGACATGCCGGTGAACATGAAGGTGGGCCAGCTCTTCTTTTTGGCCTACCCGGGAAGGGATCCCCAGGTGATCAAACCCATCATCGAGGAGTTCGGGATCACAGGCTGTTACATCAGCCAAGACAATGCAGAAACTTTTGCCGAGGCAGCGGCCATCACTGAGCAGCTCCAGAGCTTTATGCAGGAGCTGCCTGGGAAAATTCCCATGATTCTCGGTGTGGACCAAGAAGGTGCCTGGGGAGTGCTTGTGCCCGAGTCGTGCACTGGTCCTGGCAATCTGGCCTTGGGGGCTGCTGGGGATCCCAAACTTACCGAGGAGATGTATCGGGTATTTGGGGAGGAAATGCTCTCTGTAGGGTACAACACCCTCCTTTCTCCCTGTGCTGATGTGAACCTGAACCCAGATTCGCCGATTATCGGTACCCGTTCCTTTGGCGAGTTTCCAGAGGCGGTGGCCGAGCACGTTTACCATGCGGTGCAGGGAGCTAAACGCACCGGTGTGCTCACTACCATCAAGCACTTCCCGGGCCATGGGGATACCAGCGGCGATACCCACCGGGAACTGCCCACGGTGGATAAGAGTCTTGAGGAACTTATGAAAAACGATCTGCTTCCCTTCAAGCGCGGCATCGAAGCGGGCGCGGATCTGGTCATGACCTCCCACATTCTCTATCCCCAGCTCGATCCCAAGTTCCCCGCCACCCTCTCCCGGATCATCCTTCAAGACTTGCTCCGGGAGCGGCTGGGCTTTCAAGGCGTTATTCTTTCCGACAGCATGAACATGGGGGCCATTAGGAAGTATTACGACCCCGCGGAATCTACCTTAATGGCCCTCCAGGCAGGTGTGGATGTGATCATGCTAGCGGAAGAGCACTATGACCACGACCAGCACTACCTGGAAAAGCAGCTCCAGTCCCTGCGGCGAGTCAAGGAGGCCATTGTGCGGGGCGAACTGCCCATGGAGGTGGTGGACGAAAAACTTATGAGGATCCTCAAGCTCAAGTTCCAGCACATGAAGGTCAAAGCAGCGCCCCTTACCGCGGAACAGCGTAGGGCCAATCGGGCGGTGGAGGAGGAATGCGCCCGGCGAGCCATAACTCTGATCGCCGATCCCAAGGGGAACTGGCCTGTCCAAATGGACGGCAGTGTCATCTGCATCAACGCCACTCCCCGGGAAGCCTATGCCAATATGGTCAATATCAGGGGGATCGGACCTAACCAGGCAACCCCTGCCTTCGATACATTCCAAGGGGAGCTGGCACGGTTAGCGCCGGAGGTCAAGTTCTTCGCCAGCGAACAGCTGGAGGAGGCTCTCCAGTCTGCAACCCCAGCAAGCACAGTGCTGGTGGTCACGGAAGACTACCCGCTCCCAGGGGAAGATTTCGCCAAAGAGAAGCAGCAGGACAACGTACGCCGGATCATCCGAGAGTGCGGGGAGAAGGTAGTTGTGATCGGACTGAGGAGCGCCTACGAGTTTAAGCAATACCCAGCAGGGGTTACCTACGTTTCTGCCTTTTCCTCAAGAACGTGTTCCGCTGTGCAGATGGCGAGAATGCTGGTCCAAGGGGAGCTGCCCCAAGGCAAAAGTCCCATAACTTACAGCTCACGCTAGGATGGAAGGGGGAGTTGGTCCACAGGTACAGCGCTGGAAGGGGACGTTGTCACCAGAGTATTTGACAAGAACAGACTAAAGGAGGGTACTTCATGAAAAGAATAGGTTTAGTTGTACTGTTCAGCCTGCTGCTGGTCGCTGCTGGTATCGTTCAGGCGGCAGATTTGACCATTGACCCGTCATATCCCTTTGCCACGGTGGGTCCCCAGGGAGAGCAGGCCGCAACCCATGACCAAATTGAGCTTTCGCCAAGCGATAAGGAAGCAGTCCGCTCTGGCAAGTTTAAAGCCGCGATCTGCCTGCACCAGACCACGGTTTGGACCAAGGCCGTAACCAATGGTATCCGGGATACCTTCAACGATCTGGGCATTGAGATCGTCGCCATCACCGATGCGGAAATGGATTCGCAGAAGCAGACCACCGATATTGAAACGGTGCTGGCCCTGCGTCCCAACATTATCATCACGCTCCCCATCGACCCCGTGAGCGCGGCTTCTGCCCTGCGCCCCGCCATTGAGCAGGGAGTAAAGATCGTGCTGCTCAGCAATCTGCCCACGGGCTTTGTCCATGGTAAGGATTATGCGGCCATCGTCACCGACGACCTCTTCCAGATGGGTAAGTCGGTAGCCGAGATGATTGGGGATGCCCTGGGCGGCAAAGGGCGGGTTGCCCTGTTGTACCACGATGCCAACTACTATGTCACCAACCAGCGTGATCTGGCAGTGAAGGCGGTTCTGCAGCGGGATTATCCAGGGATCGAAATCGTGGCCGAGAGGGGCATCGCTGATCCCAATGATGGTAATGTGGTGGCCTCGGCCCTGCTCACCCAATACCCCAACTTGGATGCCATCTATGCCCCCTGGGACACCATTGCTGAGGGCGTAGTGGCGGCAGCCAGATCGGTTTCCAGCAAGGTGCAGATCTTCACCATTGACCTGGGCAACACCAGTGCCATGGATATGGCCAGGGGCGGCAACATGAAGGGGATTGTGGCCGACCTGCCTTATGTACTGGGTCAAAAGCTGGCCGAAGTAGGCGCCCTAAGCGTCCTCGGCAAAGAGACACCTCCCTTTGTCACCGTTCCGGCGGTGAAGATCGACAGGGGCAACCTGGCGGAGATGTGGCCGGAAGTGATGAACGAGCCCCTGCCGCAGGATATTGCCAATGTGCTAAGCCGTTAGCAGGAGCGAGAAAGGGTACTGGTCGAAAAGCCCAGTACCCTTTTTTGGTGCACGCCAACGCAGGGTAATTGCCTCGGCTGGAGAAAGTATTCTAGGAATGCCTGGAAGCAGGAACTGGGCACAAGCTGAGACTGAGGTGGGGTTTGCATGAGTGTAATTACTGTAGTGGGATCGGGCATGATGGGTTCTGCCTTAAGCGTGCCGGCTTGTGACAACGGACACGAGGTGCGCCTGGTGGGTACCCACTTAGATCGGGAGATCATCGCGAGTCTCCAGGCGGACAGGTTTCATCCAACCCTCAAACGCACACTGCCCGAGGGGATCAAGGCTTTCCAGCTGGAGGAGATCCAGGAGGCCCTAGCCGGTTCGGATGTGGTGATCTGCGGAGTAAACAGTTTTGGGGTAGAGTGGTTTGGGGAGACAATCCTTCCCCTCATCCCTGGGCACATACCCGTACTGGCAGTGACCAAGGGGCTGAGGGAACGGGGAAATGGAGAGCTGGAACCCTTCCCCCATTATTGGCAGGGGCTGGTCGAAAACAGGCTGAGCATTAATGCCATTGGCGGACCCTGCACCAGCTACGAGCTGGCGGATCGCCGCCAGACCTGGGTCTATTTCTGCGGAGACGATCCAGAAGTACTGAGGAAGCTCAAGGAGCTTTTAGAAACGGATTACTACCATGTGTCCACGTCCACGGATGTCATAGGCATTGAGGCTGCTGTGGCTTTGAAAAACGCCTATGCCTTGGGCGTTTCCTTTGCCGTGGGCCTGCAGGAGCGGGAGTTTGGCATCGGCTGTACGCCAGCCTACAACCCCCAAGCTGGGCTGTTCGGTCAAGCGGCCATGGAGATGACCAGGTTGGTACGCTTCCTTGGCGGCAGCGATGAGAGCATCAACGTGGGGCTGGGGGATCTGTACGTAACCATCTTCGGCGGTCGCAACCGGAAATTGGGCACACTACTGGGGCGCGGCCTTTCGATGCAGGAAGCGCTGGAGGAGCTTAAGGGCCTGACCCTGGAATCCTTGATGATCATCACCACCGCCGCCAGTGCCCTGCGCAAATTGGCGCAACGGGGGCTGGCCAGTTTGGAAGAATATCCACTGCTGAGGCATATGGATGAAGTGATCAACCAGGATCGGCCGGTGTCCATCCCGTGGAAGGAGTTTACGCGAACCGTTTGACCTGGGCCAGGGCGGAAGGGGGAGTGACATGGGGCAGGTTATCACCATCACCTTAAACCCCGCATTCGATGTCCATTATGAACTGGAAAGCTTCGAAGTGGGGAAGGAAAACTACAGTTCGCACAGGATCGTGAGCATTGGCGGCAAAGGGCTGAACATCTCCCGTGCCCTCAAGGTCCAGGGTGTGGACAGCTTGGCCGTGATTGTGTTGGGTGAGGAGAACGCGGCCGAGTTCAGGGCTCCCTTGGCCGCGGAGGGGGTGCGGTGCCTGGAGTTTCTCTGCCCAGGGGAGATCCGCTATAATATCACCATTCACCCGGCCCAGGGGCCAGAAACCCGGCTCAGCCTGGACAATTTCCGCTTGGACAGCTCCATACTTGAGCAAATCGAGCAGGCACTCCTGCCCCAAATTACTCCAGGTACCATCATCGCCTTCGGGAGCCGGGTGCCCCGGGGCCTGTCTGTGGAGAAGATCAAGGGGTTTTTAGCCCGCTTGAAAGGGCGGGGGGCCTGGCTGGTGTTGGATTCCAACAGTTTTTCCCTGCAGGATCTGGCTGAACTTGGGCCGTGGCTGATTAAGCCCAACGAGTATGAAATTGAGGCCCTGTTGGGGCGTGGGATCAGAACAGAAGAAGCTGTACTGGCCGCAGCCCGGGAAATCCATGCCCAGGGCGTGGAAAATGTGCTCATCAGCCTTGGGGAGCAGGGGCTGGCCTATGCCGGGGAAGATCTGTGCTGCCGCATCAGTGTTCCCAAGATCACTCCCCTGTCCACCATTGCGGCGGGGGACAGTGTGCTGGCGGGGTACATCTATGGTTACCTCCAGGGCTGGACGAAGATGGAGATGCTCAAGACCGCGGCAGCCTTCGGAACCGCGGCCTGCTTCACTCCAGGCACCCTGCCTCCCCAAAGGGGTGTGATTGCCCGGCTCAAGGAGGAGATGGAGGCTATTTGTTATCCGGCCTGAGTTGGGGTAAGTGTACTGGGCAGCCTGGCCTTGGCTCAAAAGTGGCGATCCCCGGGCCGGACTGATCACTGAAGGCGTCTACCATCGGCATCGGGGGGCCAATGAGTTTACAGCGTGGGGTGACTACTTTTACCTGGAAGCGCTGGTCCGCTTGAACATGGACTGGCAAAGCTTTTGGTGATGGGGAATAGGACAAGGTGTTGGGCTGGGTTTTCCCGGCCCTTTTTCATTAGCTGATTAGTGTAGAGAACGGCCAGAAGTGGTGCAGTGGCTCCAGCCGCGCTGGTACTTTTTCTCAGGAAAATTACTATTCCCTTAAGTAAAAAACGTTTTATGCCTCAAAGTGAAGTTTTTGTCGTAAATGTAGAAGGAGTTTATAGTGGGCTGTCGTATAACCTCTGTAGAGTAAGGTGTACACTGTTCGATATTGTCGAACGACGAACGTCTATGAAGGGAAACAATCGGCATATGAAAAGGATCAAGTCACTCGAGAAGGCCTTTGAAATCCTGGATTGCTTCCGGGAAGAAAGGCGGGATTGGGGGGTCTCTGAGCTAGCCAAGGAACTGCACCTGCCCAAGAGCACAGTGGCGTCCCTACTCACCACCATGGTGGATTGCGGATATCTGCGTCAAGATGAGCGCACCAAGAAGTATCACCTCGGCCTGCGTGTTTTTGAAATCGGGTTTGTGGCCCGGTTGGACATGGAAGTGCGCCGCTTTGCCCGGCCCATTTTGGAGGAGCTGCA
>JAKOTU010000037.1 GCA_029776155.1 Bacillota bacterium
CACATAAAAGAGCACTACAAACAGAGCCATCAGCAGCGTAAAGCCGCCCATAAGAAAGACCACGGGCCTATCCTGAATGCGGTGGCCTACCTGGCTCGGTTTGCCGGTAACAGTACTGTAAGTCCACTTCTTGGCGATCCACTGCTGCAGGGCAAACAGGGACAGAGTGGGGATAAGCAGCAGAATAGCCAGGATGCTTCCCGTTCTAATGTCAAAACGCCCAATCACAGAGACATAAATCTGCGAGGAGAGTACATCGAAGTTGCCGCCAATGAAGACGGGGTTACCGATGTCCGTTGCCGAGAGCATAAAGACCATGAAAAAGGAACTGATCACCACTGGCAGCACCAAGGGGAAGGTGACCTTCCTGAACACGGTCAGGCGCCCGCCGCCAAACACGGATCCAGCCTCATCTAAGGAAGGATCCAGGCCCATAAGCAGGCTGCGGAAGGACAAATAGGCGAACGGGAAAAAGGCGAGGGTCTGCACGATAACCAAACCGGGGAACCCGTAGAGGTTCACGTTGCGCAAACCAAGCCAATTATAGGTAACAAGGCCCCGCGACCCAAAGAGCAGGATCAAAGAGATACCGAAAATAAAGGGCGGCGAAACGGTAGGGATAAGGGCGATAAAGTGAAGCAGACGGCGCAGACGCCTGGGCAGATCCACTTTGGTGATCGTATAGGCGTAGATGAAAGCGATGGTGGTACTGAGCAGGGCCACAGTCCCGCCCAAGCCTAAAGTGTTCATGATCACCTTGCGGTAATAGCTCCGCTGCAGTACCCTTTGGAACTCAGCTAAACGTCCTGTGGTCATTACATTGAGTAAGGGATAGATGACGAAGATGGCCAGCCAAACCCATAGCAGAGCCATGAGCAGGTAGAGGATTTTGGAGTTCCGCACCCTGGAAGCGCCGGCCACAACTCCTTTGCTCCTTAATGCCTTTGCCAAGTTAACTCCTCCTAGCATAGCCACAGGGTACTGTGGCGGTGCCTGATTTAGAGTTCACCGGGGGGAAAGCCCCCCGGCGAAGTTGCGACTGTTACCGATACATAATCTCGTTTTCGAAGCGCTCGATCAAGCGGTCGTAGTTCTCAGTAAGTGTCAACGTTTAGTAGGTTGAGACCTCGCAGTTGCTTGTTTCACGGACCCAAGACCAGGATGGGGCGGTTGCGCTTCTAGGTACTGGCCAGGCCAGCTAATGCCCGAAGCGCGATTATCCACGGCCGAGTCGGCCCGTTCAAACTCGGAATACAAACGTGCCGCCAAGTCGGGTCCTGCAGCAGAGTTCTAGATGCGATTCTCTTCCGAATGGTGGCCTCTTTGACAGGATTCTGGATGTCTTCGTGGGATGTCTCCTCCAGCCACTGGTGC
>JAKOTU010000056.1 GCA_029776155.1 Bacillota bacterium
TGACTCCAGCCAGCAGGCTCAGCAGGCGGTTTCTGGTCGAGGTGTCCTTGAGTCTGTACACTTCCTCAAGGGACCAGCCCTGCACAGTGGCCAGCAGCAGTGGAGGCAGCAGGATATAGACAAACTCATTGATCCACAGGTTCGTTCCAATACCTAACCTGGGCGCGAACACGATACTGCTCGCTAGTGTGACCACGGCAGTGAGAAAGAAAAGGACATTGGCTTGACTGGTGGTTGGTGCCGGAGTTCTCTTCATTTATCGGCCCTCCTCATAGCCTTTCAGAAACAGATACAGCTCGCCGTCCGCATCCTGGCTGGTCAATTTGATCTGATACTCTCCCGGGGGCAGGGTGAGTTCCATCTGATCGCAGATCCTGTGCTCGGTGCTGATGACGCTGAGCCAATTGGACCCACCGCCGACGATATCAACGCTTACTGTGCCCCGCCGTGCCGAGGTATACAGGGAAATGCCAACGCTTTGGGGCGAAGTGGGGGAGAGGGTGAAGATCAGTTCGTCCTGCACCTCCAGGCCCCTCAGGTCCGCGCTGTAGACCTTCCTGTAGCCCGGGGGCGGATTGTCCAGATCCCCCTGGTGGACCTTGGTAAGGCGTTCAAATTCTTTGGGGTCGGCGGGAATTTCCTGGTAACCAATGACGAGGGTACCGGCCTGCTTGGGGCTGGTGAGGTAAAGGGCATATTTTCCAGGCCCCAGGAGCACAGTGGCTGCCGTTGCCTGCGTGCCCGTCAAGCGCCCCACCTGAAAGTCTAGGGTGTTCCCATCGAGGCCTAGAATCTCGCCTGTGCTCACCAGTTTTACTTCCTTCAGACTGCCACTATCGGACTGGATAAACAGTTCCACGGTCGCGGGGCCCTCCAGCTGGCGTTCCAGGAGGAGTTCGTCCGCTTTTGTGTTTGTGTTCAGGTCCACAACGAGCTTGGTGAACCTATCAGGCACATTAAACTGGCTTTGGCTCTTCTGCAGGGCATCCAGGATCATGAGGGGAATGCCCACCAAAAGGCTTAAGAGCAGGATCACGAAGACAGTACGTTTCACCGCAGCACCCCATTCTAGAAGCTTTTTCCCAGCAGTATTGGACAGAGCAGGGTTTTTTTCCTCTAGTAAAACGGGGCACAGATGCGCGGAGACACAGAAAATGTTTGCGGGTGAGTTTATGGGAACACAAAAAGAACAGACCGCGCCGGCGGCCTGTTGGTCTAAGGGTCTGGGCTATCATCAATCGAGGAAGTCGGTTTTGCGATCAAACTGGGTGATCACCGTGTACTGGCCATCTCCAGCTGTGGAGACCAGAACCGAGCCGTCGATACTGGTGATATAGGTGGACGCGCCGGCCCGGGAGTAGTTGCGGTAGATGCGCAGATCCGCGATGGCATCGTGCATCATCACCGCGATCTGGGGGCTGACCGCCTCGCGGAAGGCCTTGCTGGATGATGTGGAATCGCCGTGGTGGGGCACCTTGAGTACATCGGCTTTCAGCTGCTCTCCGTAGCGCCCCACAATTTCCCGTTCCGCTGCGGTGTACACATCGCCTGTAAACAGAAATGTAGAATCCTTAAAGGTCAGCTTCAAGACTAGGGAACGGTTGTTGATGAACTGGGTGCTGCCCAGGGGATAACCTTCGTAGTACTCGATGCCCGCCGGGGGATGCAGTACTTCCACCCGAACGTGCTGGCCGAACATAAAACTGTCTCCCTCAGCCAGGATGATGTGGGGAACCTTGGTGCGTTCAATGGCTTCCATGTAGTTCCTGTAGTGGGAGGTGGGGTACTCGAGTTCGGAGGTGTACACAGCCCCGATCTCGTAGTTGTAGATGAGCTGCGCGAAACTCCCTATGTGGTCCACATGGGGATGGGAAGCCACCAGGTAGTCGATGCGGGTGATGCCTAGTGCCTGCAGAGCGCCGTCCACATCTGGAAAGGTGCTGGGGTTGCCGGCATCGATCACCATCACTCTGCCATCTGGCGAGGTGAGTATGGTGCAATCCCCGCTTTTATCCTCACTGCGGGTAGTCAACTGCAGGAAACGGGCGGTGAGCCTGCCCCCATCCTGGGAGGCATCAAAAATCAGATCATACCTGCCCAGCTGCTCCTCGGCCCAGGCACCCCAGGACAGGATCAGCACTAAGGCCAAAACTAGAAAGGCTATGCGTTTTTTCATGATTGGGACCTCCCTGTTCCCCGCTGGAACACGTTATTTCATAGCCGCCTTGCTCATACCAGTCAGGATGTATTTCTGCAGCACCAAAAAGAGTACTACGATGGGAATGATGGCCATGACAGCGCCGGCCATGATCTCATTGTAGTTGGCCACCTCCATGCCGGCAAAGGTCTGGCGCAGGCGGGCCACGCCAACAGCGATGGTGCGCCATTCATCACGGGTGGACACCATCCGGGGCCAGAAGTAGCTGTTCCAGCCGCTGATGAAGGTGATAATGGATACTGTAACCAAGGTGGGGGCGGTCATGGGCATGAGCACATGCACGATCAAGCCGATGCGCCCCAAGCCGTCAATGCGCCCAGCATCCAGGTAGCTGTCGTCCACGGCTTTAAAGGACTGGCGCATCATGAAGATGAAATAGGCGCTGACCAGGTTGGGCACCACCAGGCCCTGATAGCTGTTGATCCACCCCAAACGGGACATCATCACGTAGATGGGCACAAAGGTGACCTGGATGGGAACCATGAGCGCCCCCAGCACCAGCAGGAACATGAAATCTCTTCCCTTGAAGCTGCCCTTGGCAAAGCCGTAAGCGGCCAGGATGCCCAGGGTCAACTCACCGAGCATGATGAAGAACGTGGTGATCAGTGTGTTCAGGAAATAGCGCACGAAGGGGGCCCGGTTCCAGACATTGGGGAAGTTCTGCCAATGAAACTCCTTGGGCCAGAGCGTAGGTACGGGCAGCAGCAGTTCCTCACTGGTTTTCAGGGAGGAGACGACCATCCAGTAAATGGGAAAGAGCACAATTAGGGTTAAAGCCAGGGCCACCAGGTACTGGAACACCACCCCCACTTTGTGGAGCTTCTTTTTGGTTTCGTAAGACACCTTATCCCGGTAATAGCTGGCTATGGCCAGGAGCACAAAGCCCACAGCCGCGGCTACCAGCAGAATCAAGCCCCAAGTGAGGAAGGTGCCCCTGGAGGAGGCGAAATAGCCGAGGCTTTCCCGGATCTCGAAGTCTGTGAGCCCCTCGGGCATGTTGCTCATCTGTACGCTGTACTGGATCACCCCCGCCAACCCCAGGAGCAGAAGGGCCAGGGCGATAACTAGGATCAGGGTGAGCACATCAAACAGGCCAGCTTGACGCATCCTCAACAGCAGCGTATCTTGCACAGCGGTACCTCCCCTCTAGGAATCGTAGCTGATGGACCGGTTGGACCAGCGCATGGTGGCGGCAGTGCACACGAGCAGGATGATGAAGAAGATCACCGAAACCGCCGCGGACCTCGCCGCCCGGAAATCACGGAAGGACAAGTTGTAGATCCACTGCACCATTACATTGGTGGCTGTTCCAGGGCCGCCGCCAGTCATGACATCCACCGACTGGAACACCTTCATGCTGGCGATAAAGGTGGTGACGAAGAGGAACAGGGTGGTGGGTGCGAGCATGGGCAGCGTGATGTAGCGGAAGCGCTGCACCGCATCGGCACCGTCAATGGACGCGGCCTCGTAGTAATCCTTGGGAATGCCCTGCATGGCCGAGAGGTAGATCATCATGGCGTAGCCGGTTACACGCCAGGTGGTGAGGATCAGAATACCCATCAGCGCCGTATCGGCCTGGGTGAGCCATTTGGGGCCCCTAATTCCAAATAGGGAGAGCACGTAGTTGAGAATGCCGTAGTTGCCGTGGAGAATCCAGATGAACACCACCGCGCTGGTGGCCACCGCAATGTACCTGGGCATAAAAACAACGGCGCGCATGGCGCTGAACGCTTTGTTCATGCGGTTGTAGAGCAGCGCCAAAAGCAGGCCGCCCACCAAGGTGACAAACAGCTCCCAGAACGTGTAGCGCATGGTGATGAGCAGAGACTCGCTGAAGCGGGTCCAGCCGGTTCTGAAAAAGAGCCACTCGTAGTTCTTAAAACCGATGAACTCCTGGGGATCCGCGACCAGCATTCTCATGTCCGTGAAGCTGATGCGCACCAGATCAATCACGGGATAGTATACAAACAAGAGGAAGAAAATCAGGGCCGGTTGGACGCAGAAGAAATCTTTCATCCGCTCCCATGGCTGGATGCGGAGCATGATGGCATTCACCAGGAACGTAATCCCAAAGATGATGATCAAAATGGCGTTGTTCATGATCCCGCTCAACAGCCTCAAGGGAACAGTGATCCACCCCAAATTCACCGTTCCGGTGATGGGCTGCTCAAACTGGCGGGCGATGCGCCTTGCTTCGTAAACCTGGGCCGAGATCGGCCGCAGCGACTCCAAGTTCCAGTCGCCCATGAGCCAGCCGTACATGCCCACTGCGATGAAAATGGCACTCAAGATGAACAGCACCGCGGAGGCAGTGCGGGCCCCTTTGGTGGGATACGGTTTTGCTAAGTGGTCCTGCTTGCGCATGTCCCTCACCTCGAATGGCAGTGAGGGGGGAGAGCCATCCCCCCTCCAAGGTTGCTAGTTTGTCTAGAAGTCTTCCAGAATCTCTTCGATGGTGATCGCCAGCTGATCCAAGGTCGCCTGGATGGGAGCATCCTCGTTGAAGATGCGGTACAGGGCGTGGCGCCACTCGTTGGCAATGGTGTCATAGGCCGGATGGGTGTTGCGTGGGTTGACCCAGCTGCCCATGGATACCACGTTGTTCATCTCAGGCTTCCTCTGCAGATACTCGGCGTATTCCGGGGTGCCCATGACCGACTGGCGCGTTGGGAAGTAACCGGTTTTGTCTGCCCAATAGAGGTTCATCTCCGGGCTGGCCATGAACATCATAAACTGCCAGGCCGCGTTTTTCTGTTTCTGGGGAGCGACGGCGGGGATCAAGATGGTGGCGCCGCCTACTTCGCTGTAGAAGCTCTCCCCATCCATGCCGCCGGGCAGCCAGGCCATACCTACTTCGAACTTGTCGCCAACGTTCTGGACATAGGTGTCATACAGGGAGCTGGTATGGAATACGCTGAAGGCACCACCGTTCCAGAACAGCTGCCGCATATCGGTGGAAGCGCCCGTTCCATAGGCGTAGTAGGCATAGCCCTTGTCGATCCACTCTTTCATCTTGGTTGTGATGTAAACGGACTCTGGGCCGTTGATGTCGGTGCTGAGGCCATCGTCCAGGATCACCTTTACACCGTTGTTCTTGAAGAGCATCTCATAGTACCAGTAGTCCCAGCCTCCGAACACGGTGCCATAACGCTTGGTGGTTCCATCTTCATTGAACAAGGTAGCCTTCTCCAGGAACTCATCCATCTGATCGAAGGTCTTGGGCATTTCAATTCCTTCTGCTTCAGCTGCTGTTTTGTTGTAGAACATGACCTGGGTAGAAATGAGGTAGGGTAGGACGATTTGCTTGCCTTCGTAGGTGGTGGCTAGGATTAAGCCTTCGCCGAAGTCTTCGATGGGGAAGTTGTAGGCTTCAATGTAGGGGTCTAGGATTTCGCAGATGCCGGCTGCACCATAGCTGGGTGGATACGAGGTGTTGGCTGTGCAGAGTGCGGGTACATCCCCGGAGGCAATGGCGGCAATTAACTGGGTGTTGATCTCAGTATAGCTGCCAATGTAGACCGGTTCAACTCTAATCAAGGGATTTTCCTCATGAAAACGCTCGATCATGTAGTTCATGTATTCATGGAGTTGGTCTTCGTGGGCGTGCCACCAGGTGATGGTAATCGGTTCTGTCACTTCGTAGGGGTTAGCCAGGGCTGCTCCCGCACCGCCCAGGGCCATCAACAGGGCAAGGATCAGGATTAAAGACTTCTTCATATTACGTTTTTACCTCCTGTTTTTTTTGGCAGTGTACAGTCCGCTGACAACAAGGTAGATCACGCGACCTTCTGGCGTCTCTCCCTCCTTTTCTCCTGATTTTATAGTCCGTCCCACTCGCTCAGCACGTCAATTTCGCGGGGGTGCGCACGATTCCCGCAGCACCAATTCCATGGGTAAAGTCTTGTGGATTCTGTGCTGTGCTCCGTTTTCCATCAAGTACAGGAGGGATTTTGCTGCTTCCTTGCCGATTTCGTAAGTGGGACAATTCACCGTGCTGATGGGCGGGTCCAGATTTGCTGAGATGCCGATATTATCAAAACCCATAATGGACAGATCATCGCCTACTCTGCGCCCTACCAGCCGCGCGGCCCGGGCCACATCGGCGGCGATGAAGTCGTTGAGGCAGATCACCGCCGTCATGTGTGGCGAACGGAGCAGGAACTCCTTGAGGTCATTGAGCACCTGCTGCTCATGCTCTTTGCTTCTGTCCTCCCGGTATACGTAGCGGAAGTCCTTCAGATCGGTGAGCATCATTTCGCGCTTGATCACCAGATCGTAGTCGCCCATGGCATCGCGAAAGCCTTGAATGCGGTCCTGGAGAGATGCCAAAAACCCTGGGGGTTTGGTTACCAGCCCAATGTGCTTGTGCCCGAGTTTGATCAAGTGCTCGGTGGCGGCGTAGCCGCCTTGGTAGTTATCTGCTTCGATGTAGCTCACATCCATGTGCCGATAGTGCCTGGTCATCACGAGGGGAATACCTGCCTGCAGCAGTTGGAAAACCATGGGGTTGTAGTAGCGGGATTCGGTGGCGTGGATGATTACTCCGGGGCTCCCTTGGTCGATGAGCTTTTTGATGTATTCAGCTTCCGCCTCGGTACTGCCGTTGGTGGAGGAGACCGACACGGTGTAACCATGCTGGAACAGTACTTCCTGGGCGCCCATCACGATGCGGCCGGTGAAACTGGTGGTCAGGTAGGGGACAATCACGTGGATGTTGTAATCACCCTTGCTGCGGCTGGCCGTTTTTTCGGCCACAAAGGTGCCCCGTCCGTGCAGCCGCTCAATCAAACCTTCGTTCTCCAGTTGGATTAGGGCCTGGCGAATGGTGGAGCGGCTCACCTTGTAGCGGGCGGCCAGTTCCAGCTCTGTACCCAGCTTGTCACCTGCTGTCAAATTGGAGCTGCTGATCTGGGCCCTGATCTGTTCCGCGATTTCCTCGTGAAGAGCTTTACCTGCTTTCGCCGGTTGAATTCGTCTTTGCATTGCTCTTCTCCTATTAACAATATTAAACTTGTACTATGATTTGCATCCAGAATATCATGTGATTAAAGGTCTGTCAATAATTAAAGGTCCGACCACCGCGATTAAGGTCCGACCAAGTATGATTTGACCGTACCTTGGCCGACAAGTTTGTGCCCGGCTTTCCAGGTCACATGGAGGATTCTTTGGTCAGGACTGGAAGATCCTAAGTATAATCTTAAGGAAAGGGGTTTAGCCATGCGCGCAAACAACCAAGATCCACGGGTCAGCGTAGAAGTGTTGGAGAGATTCATGGTGGATGTGCTGACAAAAGTGGGAGTTCCCAAGGAAGATGCCGAGATCGTGGCTGATGTGCTCATCACCGCGGACAAATTCGGCATCGATTCCCACGGTATCAGCCGGCTCAAACCCATCTACGTCAACCGCATCAGGGATGGCATCCTCAATCCTGTAACCAAAATCGATATTGTCAAGGAAGGTCCCACCACAGCTGTCCTCGATGGCAATCACGGCATGGGCCATGTAATTGGCAAGCGGGCCATGGAGATGGCCATCAACAAAGCGCGGGAATACGGCATGGGTATGGTGGCCGTGCGCAACTCCAGCCACTACGGTATTGCCGGCTACTACACCAACATGGCCGCAGATGCAGGTATGATCGGTATCAGCGGCACCAACGCCCGCCCGTCCATTGCCCCCACCTTTGGGGTGGAGCCCATGCTGGGCACCAATCCCTTGACCTTCAGTATGCCTACGGATGAAGAGTTCCACTTCTTCTTGGACTGCGCCACTTCCACCAGCCAACGGGGTAAGATAGAGGTGTACGCCCGTCGCGGCGAGGCTATTCCCGAGGGCTGGGTTATCGATAATCAGGGGCGCATCCGCACAGATACCCTGGCTATTCTGCAGGATCTCAGCACCGGCGAAGCTGCCCTAACTCCCCTGGGTGGGGTGGAAGAGGTGACCGGCAGCCATAAGGGTTACGGCTATGCCACCGTTGTGGAAATCCTCTCCGCCTCCCTCCAGCAGGGCGCCTTTTTGAAAGCCCTCTCCGGCATGCGCGATGGCAAGAAGGTGCCCCACGCGCTGGGCCACTTCTTCATAGCCATCAACATCGAAGCCTTCACCAGTCTGGATGATTTTAAAAAGACAACAGGCGAGATTCTGCGGGCCCTCAGGGCCTCCAAGAAGGCACCTGGCCGGGAGCGCATCTACACCGCTGGGGAGAAGGAGTATCTTACCTGCTTGGAGCGGATGGAGAAGGGCGTACCCATTAATGAGAGTCTGCAAAAGGAGATCAAGCAGTTGGCCGAAGAGCTGGAGCTGGACTACGAGTTTCCGTTTTAGCACCTGAAACCCCTGTTTTTGGGGGGCCATTTTAATCTGTTTTTAAACCGACTCAAATTGGGTTTAAAGTCCGTCCCGGTACAATCGAGTCATCAAAATGCCAGAAAGGAGTATGAGCATGGAGATGGAACGGCTCGAGAAAGTTGAAAAGCTGCGGGAACGGGCACAGGTAACCTATGATGAGGCCAGAGAAGCGCTGGAACAGGCGGGCGGTGATCTGCTGGATGCCCTCATCCTGTTGGAAAAGCAGGGTAAAGTACCCCCTCCGCAGGGTGGCGGCTACCATCGCAGTGAAGGAAGCACCGCCGCTGAGCAGGGCGCGCAAAACAAGGAAGAAGGCTCCCAGGAGCAAGGTAAAGAGGACCGTCAGGAGACCAGCAACTTCAAGGAGACTTTGGAGAGATTCTGGAACTTCCTCAGCGGCCTGATCAAAAAGGGCAACACCACCAGTTTTGAGATCTTGAAAGACAAGGATCACGTGGCCAGTTTCCCCGTGACGGTTTTGGTGCTGCTGCTCCTGTTTGCCCCCTGGGTCACCTTGCCGCTCATTATCATCGGCCTGTTCTTGGGCTTCCACTACCAGTTCGTCAGAAACGACAGCTAGGCAAAAGGGGGGAGCACGGTTCATGAAACCCAAGATTCTCATCATCGAAGACGAGGAGAAGTTTGCCCGCTTTGTGGAAATGGAGCTCACCTACGAAGGTTACGAGGTGAGCAAAGCCCACCACGGGCGCATCGGCCTAGAGATGGCGGAATCTGGGGACTATGATCTCGTGCTCCTCGACGTTATGCTGCCTGGTCTAAGCGGGATGGAGGTGCTGCGCCGCCTCAGGCGCACCTCCTCCGTCCCGGTGATCATGCTCACTGCCCGGGACAGCGTGATGGACAAGGTTGCTGGCCTGGACAGTGGGGCAGATGATTACATTACCAAGCCCTTTGCCATTGAAGAACTGCTGGCCCGCATCCGCAATGTGCTGCGCAAGGCTGGTCCCCGTACCGATGCCCGCAAGCTCAGGGCCGGCAAGGTGGTTTTGGATCCGGACAGCCGCCAGGTGTTGGTGCGGGGTGTCCCCGTGGAGCTCACCAAAAGGGAATTTGACCTACTGCATTACCTTTTGGAAAATAAGGGGATTGTCCTGTCCCGGGAGAACATCTTGGAGAAGGTCTGGGGTTACGATTTTGAAGGAGAAACCAATGCCGTGGACGTCTACATCCGCTTTCTGCGCAGCAAGATCGATGAGGCCTTTGATCTGAAACTGATCTCCACGGTACGGGGCGTGGGATATGTGATCCGCGATGAAGAATAAACAGGAAAAAGTACACACTATCGGGTTTTCCCTGGTTTCCAAGCTCAATATTCAGCTGTGGTTTCGCTTGGTAGGAACCTTTATTATGCTGAATATTGTCTTTCTCGCTGCCAGCGGCGTGACTTTAGCCCTTTTAGGCGAGCGCAGGGCAGTGCAGGTAGTCCAGCAGATCCACAGCCTTGGCCTGCCTGCACTGATGGAAGGCGGGCGGCTTGTGGGCCAGGAGTTGGAGGTTAGTCCGCGGGAAGGCCCGGCGGAGGGCATCACGATTCCCAAGCACTTGCAGCGCCTGTTTCCTGCCGAGACAAGAAGTGCGCACCGCCAGGTCACACTCCCCCATACAGCTGATGTGGCCTTATACAATATCTTAGATGATCTCCAGTACCAGCTGGATCTGGAGGTAGATGGTAATCCGGTCCGCATTGTGCTCCGCTTTACTGCTGTGATTTGGGCACTAAAAACGGTCTTCGTGGTGCTTTTGGTTTGGCAGCTGCTCACGGCAGTGCGCACCATGATGTCCCGGGCGGAACTGATCCGCCGCGTGCTCAAGCCCATCTCTGACCTGGCTGAACAGACCCAGACCCTCTCCCAGGGCCCTGGCCGGCTGTCTTTGGCCGAGATGCAGGCTTTGGCCGGCACTCTCGATGAGATCGATGCCGCGCGCCTGGATACCCGCATCGATTTAGACAGCACCCAGGATGAGCTCAAGGGCCTGGCCCAGGCCATCAACAGCTTGTTGGAGCGCATCAACGAATCGTATCGGCTGCAGGCCCGTTTTGTCTCCGATGCCTCCCACGAACTGCGCACGCCCATTGCCGCCATTCAAGGTTATGTGAACCTCCTGGACCGCTGGGGCAAACACGACCCTGAAGCGCTCCAGGAGTCCATCGATGCCCTGAAAGAAGAGGCGGCAAATATGAAGGAGCTAGTGGAGAAGCTGCTCTTTTTGGCCAGGGGCGACAATCAGACCATGCAGATTCAGCTGGAATATTTTGATCTGCAGGATTTGGCCAGGACCCTCTACCGGGAAACCGAACTGATCGATGGGGGCCACGAGTTCAGTTTGGCAACGGAGCCTGCCCCAGTAAGGGCCGATGCCGGGTTGGTTAAACAGGCCTGCCGCATCCTCATCGATAACGCCATCAAGTATACCCCGGTGGGGGGCAGCATTCGGCTCCTGGTGAGCAGCACAGGCGATGAGGTGCGCTTTACAGTGCAGGATTCGGGTGTGGGTATTCCCCCCAAGGATATCCCCCACATTTTCGATCGGTTCTACCGGGCCGACAACTCCCGGGCACGCTCCACCGGGGGGACAGGCTTGGGCTTGTCCATTGCCAAGTGGATCGCCGAAAGGCATGGCGGCTACCTGGAAGTCTTGAGCCGGGAGAATTTTGGCACCCGCATTGCCCTGGTTCTGCCCAGGTGTGAAGCGGAGCTAGAGATCGTCGGTGTTGGGGACCAGGAAGGGCTCTAACTCCTGATCTATGGTGGTGGTGTCCCCCAGCAGGGTGATCAGCCCTGCTTCTTCCAAGCGGGTAACTACCTGCTGCAGGGAGCTGCGCTCCTCTTCGGGAAGGCTGTTCACGAACGAGTTGATCTCTTCTTGGGGTGCGTTTTTCACAAAGCGCACCCCTCCATATTTCAGATAGTGTTTGTCCATACTACCGCTCCTTTCCCTACTTAGTCTTTGCCCCAGCCCCTCCCAGTTACTCCCCCTACTGCAAGGGGTTTTTTTCGTTGACAGCAGAAGGGATACTGTGTATAGTGTATATATACAGTATTGGGGGTGATCTCCATTGACATAATCATCACCAACACTGGGGAAGTTCCTATTTACCAGCAGATCGTGGAGCAGATCAAGGCAGCTATCCTCCGGGGAGAACTCCCTCCCGACCAGCCCTTACCCTCCATCCGGCTGCTCGCTAGGGAGCTACGCATTAGTGTGATTACCACCAAACGGGCCTATGAGGAACTGGAAAAGGAAGGCCTGATCTACACTATTCCTGGCAAAGGCTCCTTTGTGGCCGACTTTGACAAGGGCGCGCTGACAGAGTCCAAGACGAAGCTGGTGGAGGAGAAGCTACAGGAGGTCCTAAACGCGGCTGAGCTTATGGGTCTGACCCGAACGGAGCTGCGGATCATCTTTGAACGTGTACTGGGGGATGGAAAATGACAGCGATTTTGGAGTTGAAGGATGTCACTAAGCGCTATACCGGCTTTGCCCTGGAGGGGGTTAGTTTCTCCCTGGAACCGGGGTACATCATGGGATTCATCGGGCCCAATGGCGCCGGCAAAACCACAACGATCAAGCTGATCATGAACCTGATCCGCTTGGATGCAGGGGTGATCAAGGTCTTCGGTCTGGACTCCCGGAAGCATGAACAGGAGATCAAACAGCGCATTGGCTTTGTCTATGACGAAAGCCATTTCTACGAAAATTTGACCATAGCCGAGATGAGCAGGTTGATCGCACCCTTTTACCGCAGCTGGGATTGGCAGGTTTACAAGAAGTATGTGGATCTGTTCGGGCTGCCGGAACGCAAAAAACTGGCCCAATTCTCCCGGGGGATGAAAATGAAGTATGCCCTGGCCGTGGCCCTGTCCCACGGGGCGGAACTGCTGATTATGGATGAGCCCACCTCGGGCTTGGATCCCCTGGTGCGTAGCGAGTTTTTGGATATCCTGCGGGAAGTGATCCAGGATGAGCGCCGCTCGGTGCTGCTCTCTTCCCACATCACTTCGGATCTGGACCAGATCGCCGACTACGTGACCCTGATCAACGGAGGGCGCATCATCTTCAGCAAATCCAAGGAGGAACTGTGGGAAGAATACGCGCTGATCAAAGGTGAGAAATCCCTTTTGGACAGTGGACTGCGGCCCTATGTGGTGGGCCTGAAGGAGAGCCAGTTTGGCTTTGAAGGCCTTGTGATCAACAAAGAGGAAGCGCAGCGCATCGCCGGCAGCCGCGCTGTGTTTGAACGGCCGAACTTGGAGGAAATCATGCTGCATTGCATAAGGGGGAAGGGTAATGGTCGCTTTGGTGCTTAAGGATCTGCTGGTTCAGAAAAAAGTGTTGGGCTTGGCCCTGCTGTACGTGTTCATTTTCTCCTTTGCCATGCACGGGCTAGGCGAGCACCTGCCCCTGGCCGTAATCAGCGGCGTAGCGTACATGTTCGTCATGTACAGCGGGGCCTGGGACGATAAGTGTAATGCCGACAAGCTGTGGAACAGCCTGCCCGTCCCCAAATGGAAGATCGTGGCGGCGAAATATCTGGCCGTGCTGATTTATGTGGCGGCGGTGGCTGCCCTGACCTGGATCTTGTTTACTGTGCAGCCCCTAGTGGGCATTGGAGATGCCCTGCCCAAGGTGCGCTTGGACCAGGCGGCAGTGGCCACCGGCATTGTCTTGGGCATGTCCAGCTTCTATCTGCCCCTCTACTTCGCCCTGGGTTATATGCGCTCGCGGATCTTCAATATTCTCATCTTCTCAGGTTCCTTTTCCGCGGCTGCGGTTCTGTCCCGGGTCTTGACCCAAAGGCCTGCCTGGGCGGAACTGATCGGGGGGAGCGGACCGGCGGTGTGGGGTTTAGCAGCGGCCTGCGTGGTAGTGGTGGCTGGGTTGTCCTTTTTGCTTTCTCTCCAGCTCTACAGTCGCAGGGAGTTTTGAGCCAGCGCGCAATCAAGCACCTTTTCTGCAGGGAAATCCGGCTTGTGGGCTAATAGTCACAGTAGGATTTCTAGTCTGCAGAGGAGGTGCTTTTTTGTGTTTACTCCCTTTGAGCTGAAAAGCGTGACTTTCCCCAACCGCATTGTAATGCCGCCTATGTGCATGTACTCGGCTACGGAGGCCGGCGAGGCGACGGACTGGCACCTGGTGCACTATGGCACCCGCGCCGTGGGGAAAGTGGGTTTTATCATCCTCGAAGCCACCGCGGTGGAAAAAAGGGGCCGGCTCAGCGGCCAGGACTTGGGGATCTGGGATGACAGCCATATCCCGGGCCTGCGCAAGGTAGTTGAGCTGTGCAGGGCCCATGGTTCTGTAGTGGGCATTCAGATCGCGCATGCCGGGCGCAAGGCTTGGGGGGAGGAGCTGGTGGCCCCTTCGGCCCTTGCTTTTCCCGGTTTTGCTGTGCCCCATGCCCTGAGTAAAGGGGAGATCGCACAAGTTGTGGAAAGCTGGCGCCAGGCTGCTCGCAGGGCTAGGGAAGCGGGGTTTGATGTGCTGCAGATTCACGCCGCCCACGGGTACTTGATCCATGAGTTTCTCTCGCCCTTGAGCAACCAGCGCAGGGATGAATACGGCGGGGCGTTCCAAAACCGGCTGCGTTTCCTGTTAGAAGTGGTGGAAGCAGTGCAGAGCGAGTGGCCTGAGGATAAACCCCTTTCTGTACGCCTTTCTGCAGTGGACTACCTGGAAGGCGGGCTGACCATTGCCGATACGGTGGAGATCAGTAAAGCGCTCAAGGCTCAAGGGGTAGATTTGATGGATATCAGCAGCGGAGGGATCCTCTCGGCCCGCATTGAACTGGGGCCCGGCTACCAAGTGCCCTTCGCCGAAGCTGTGAAGAAAGGGGCGGAGATGCCCACCATAGCCGTGGGGCTGATTACCACCCCCGAGCTGGTTCAGGAGATCATCTCCAACGGGCGGGCCGATTTTGTCGCCCTGGGCAGGGAGCTTCTGCGCAATCCCTACTGGGTGCTCCAGGCCAAGGCTGATCCAGAGCTGTGGCCCAAACAGTACCAGCGGGCCCTGCCCCAAAACTAGCCAGTGGGGGGGACTATTTTGACAGCTAGGCGGGAGCGGTTCCCGGAGCTGGATTTTTTCCGGGGCCTGAGTGTTGTGGCCATGGTTCTTTATCACCTTTTTTGGGATCTAGTCTACTTCGATCTGGTCCCCTGGGATCTGCTGGGGGACGACCCCGTACTCATCGCCAAGGCCATTGGCGCCTCCTTTCAGCTTATCGCCGGTATCTCCCTATCCATCAGCTATGCCCGAACCGTGGAGCAGCAAGGCCCCGGAGGGATTTGGAGGAAGTATGTGCTCCGGGGGCTCAAGCTCCTGGCCTGGGCTACAGGGGTTGCTCTGGTGGTCTATTTTGCCGTGGACATGCCCATCTTCTTTGGCATCCTGCACTTACTGGGCACAGCCATCATCCTCTCGCCCCTCTTTCTGCCTAGGCCCCGCTTGGCTGGGCTCATGGGCTTGGTGCTCATCGCCGCAGCACCCTGGGCGGCCCAGCTGCCCGCAGGCAGCTGGTGGCTGGTGCCCTTGGGCATAGGGGAGGCGGAAATCCCCATGGCCGACTATTATCCCCTCCTCCCGTGGTTGGGCGTGGTGCTTGTGGGGATCTGGCTCGGCTCGGTGCTGTATCCCGGCGGGAAGCGGCGCTTGAGGATGCAGGCCTTGGTGAGATTAAGCTCCCTGCGGGGAACAGCCTGGATTAGGTTTTGCGGCCGCCATTCCCTGCTCATCTATTTGATCCATCAGCCCCTCATTTTCGCCCTGGTTTTCGGCCTGTATACCCTGCTGGCCAACTAGGCTGCTTGGGGGGCGGGATGGTGGAACACTACTTTCGCGAGGCGATGGGGAGGCGATTGAAAGATGATCGAACACATCACCAAACAAGCGGTACCTAAGTTTGGGCCCGAACTGGACTCGGAGTTTCGGCCCGCTGCCCTCTGGAACAGGGCCTTTGCCCAGGCTGTGGAGGAGTCGGGGCAGGGGGTTCCCTTTGCTGTCGCCCTGGAGCGCGATGGGGGACAGGTGTCGGTGTATAAAACCCGCCTCTTCCCTTCCGGGGAAAGGCCGGAATGGGATGGGGCCAACTGGTTTTATGTGGAGCGCCTAGTGAAATGCCTGCTCTGGATGGGGGGCGGGTGGAGGTTGATTGTGGGGGGTTCTTCCACCCTAGGCGAAAGGCTTAGGGAAGCCTATGCGCCTGGGGGCGGGCGCAGCTTTGATGCAGAGTTCATGGGCCGGGTCTATGAACGGCCTTTCCAGGTGGAGATTGTGGAGTACAGTCAAGTGCCCGCACCCTATGAGCGTACCGAACGGGTGGGGGGGCACCTGGCCGGATGCCGCATCGGTTTTGATGCCGGGGGCAGTGACCGCAAAGTAGCAGCCCTGATTGATGGCGAGGTGGTCTTTGCCGACGAGACGGTCTGGCACCCGAAACTAGCTGCAGATCCTGATTATCATTTTGCGGGCATCATGGATTCCCTCACCCGGGCGGCGGCCCATCTGCCGCGGGTTGATGCCCTGGGGGTGAGCTCCGCAGGGATCTACATCAACAACCGCACCATGGTGGCCTCCTTGTTTTTAAAGGTGCCCCAGGATCTGTTTGAGGCGAAAGTTAAGGATATCTACCTGCGTGCAGCCCAAACGCTGGGGAATGTCCCGGTGGTGGTGCGCAATGACGGCGATGTGACGGCCCTTGCTGGAGCGGCGGCGCTTCAGGACAGCCGCGTCTTGGGCATAGCCATGGGGACCAGCCAGGCCGCTGGCTATGTGGATGCCTCTGGATCGCTCACGGGCTGGTTGAACGAGCTGGCTTTTGTTCCGGTGGATTATAACCCCGCAGCCATGGTGGATGAGTGGTCAGGGGACTACGGCTGCGGCGTGAAGTATTTCTCCCAAGATGCGGTGATCAAGCTGGCCCCCGCTGCCGGGATTGAGCTTGATGGGGCCTTAACTCCCGCGGAAAAACTCGCCCATGTGCAGAAACTGTTGGCTGGCAAGGACCGCGGTGCAGAGCAGATATTTGCCAGCATCGGGCGCTATCTGGGTTATGGAGTTGCCCATTACGCCGACTTTTACGAGATCAAGCACGTGCTTATCCTAGGCAGGGTTACCTCGGGACAAGGGGGCGTGCTCATCAAAGAGCAGGCGGAGGAAGTGCTCAAGGTGGAGTTTCCTGAGTTGGCCCCCATTCAGTTTCACCTCCCTGGGGAAAGTGACCGCAGGGTAGGCCAGGCCATAGCTGCCGCGGGGCTGGCGCCCCTTCCTTAGAATCCTGTGCAGACCGGAGACATCCGGTCTTTTTTTGTACGCCAAAAAGTCACTGGCAGTTACCAGGAACAAGAAGGATGTATGGGCTTTTGGATTGTATGAAAGCAGTGATCATCTAAAGCTCGACGGGAGGTGTGTGCTGTGGAGATCAAAGAGCTTGTGGATCGCTTGGGTGAGAGGCGGGAAGCTGTGTTGAAAGCGGCCTTGCAGTGCAAAACAGCCGAGGAACTGCTGGAGCTTGCCCAGGAAAACGGCCTGGAGCTTACCGCAGAGCAGGCTGAAGAGCTGCTGGCTCTGCTTGCTTCCCACGCAGCCGAGTTGTCAGAGCGTGACCTGGAGGCTGTCACAGGAGGAGTGCGGAAGAAACTCGAGTTCTCGATTGATGACGTCGGGAAACTGGAGGGATAGACTCAGCATCGGTGGAGGAGGTGAAGCGAAGATCGGGCAGTGCATAGCCCGGGGCCGCCTAGTGCCTTGCGAGGAGCCGGCCTGAGCAGCAGAAAAACATGTCAAGCGGGCCTTAGTAGGCCCGCTTCCTTTTGGGGATCTGCTGCTGGTTCCGGCGTCAAAAGAAACGGACTTCGATCCAATAGGCCAAAAGCCCCACCACCAGTGCAGGAATGGTGGTGATCAAAGTGGCCCAGAAGGCTGAACGCCGGTCGATGGCAATCAGCGGAAACAGGGCGTCGCCATCCTGGGAAATGGCATTGGCCAGTACCGCGGCAAAGGGGACCAGCCCCTTGGTGAAGAGGGTGACAAATATGATCTGGGGGCCGCAGCCGGGGATAACTCCAATCAGGACTCCGATGAGGACAGCCAACAGGCCCGTCTGGGTGAGGAACTGGGCCATTACGGCTTCGCCCACGGCATGGCTGCCTGAACCCAGCAAGAGGACAAACAACTCATAGGCCAGGTATGCCGCGAACACCCAGGTGCCCACAAAGGCCGTTTCCTGGGCGTTGTGGATCAGAGTCTCCTTGAGGCTGGCCAGCTTCATCTCAGATTCTTCGTGGGTATCGGCGACGAAAAACTTCTTGCTGAACACCATCATAATCACGGAAAAGGCCGTACCCAAAATGCCGAACACAAGGCCCAGATTGGGAATGGCCAGCTGGTTGATATCCACCTGGGCAATGTCTAAGATGCCTAAAAGCAGGCCGATGGCAATAAAGATCCAGTAGACAATGTAGGCATTGTGCGTCAGTTTGTAGCCAAGACTGTCTGTGGGTTGGTGGCCCTTCACCCCGTGGTGGAGGATGATGTCGATCTCATCGCCTTCCGCGTGTCCAATGTGCTGCCACTGTTCGACCCCGATTCCAGTTTCGGTTTCAAAAACGCTGTGGTCCATGTGCTCATGGGCTTCCCGCTCTAGCCTTCTGCGTTCTTGGTCTGCTTCAAACTTGGACACTAGGCGTTCTCCCAGGGGAAAGAGGTCCACAACGTAACCCACAATGATGGCCATAACAAAGGTGAGGGCGGAAACCTGCACGAACTGTTTGGGCATCACAGTAAGAAACACAAAGGCCGAATCACCCATGGTGGCTATGAGCGCGGCAACGACGGTACCAAAGCTCACTATACGCCTGGGAAAGAGGGGCATGAGGAAGATTGCTCCGCCGCAGCCTGGGGTGAGCCCCAGGAGGGCCCCAATGATGGGCTGGAACTTCTTGGAGCGTTCAATTAGCTTTATCAGGCGCCCGGAAAGGAGATAATCCACGTAGCCAAAGAGGAGCAGGACTGCGCCGACAAAGGCGGTCACCTGCACGAAAGAACTTTCAGCGCTTTGCACAACCAAGTCCAACACTTCTGCGAACATCCCTGTCACCCCTGGCTCAAGTTAAGGTCTTCCTCACAGTATAATCCATGGGCTTGTCTAAGGCAAACAGATCACCGCAGCGCTGGAAGGCGCGCCGCGGCAGATCTCTGTTTGGCTTCTGCAAGAGAGGAAACCGCCTCCGCCCGGACGAATAATACTGGGAACCCTTAATCAGCTGTTCTTACTCAGGCAAAAGCAGCCTTACCTATTATCCTTGGCAAGGCTGTTTAAGGCTGTCTATGGAAACAGCAGTTTACTGCTCCCCTTCCAAGAGAGCTTGCACCCGGTCCACCACTTCTTGCGAAGTTGCTGCGGCGATTTTTGCCCAGAAGCTCTCTGTGGTGGAGCTGATAAACTCGCTGACTATTTTCGTACCTCTGTTGTTCCAGACCGTCAGTTTAGGACGATCTCCCTGAACGCGGAGCCGGACGAAAAAATCCCCAGCCTTAAACATGGTGCTCAATGTAATTACCTCCCCTCAGTAATCTAAATACCCTTTCTGCCCTGGATTCTCCTGCCGGGCAGGCAGCTTTTCTTAACAAATAAGACATGCCTCTGGCGCGTAGATTTGCTACACTGGAGGGACAGTAAACTCGAAGGGACGACCACAATGCTGTATGAACTTGGCAGGGCTTCGCTGCTCATTTTCCTTGCGGAGCTGGGAGACAAGACGCAGATTCTGGCCATGGCTTTTGCCCTGCAGTATTCGGTAGGTCAGGTGCTTCTGGGGGTGGCGGCCGGCGCCCTGCTCAATCATGGCGTGGCGGTGCTCATCGGCGCTTATTTGGCCAATGTCATCCCCTTGGCGGCCATCAGGCTCGGTTCGGCACTTTTGTTTTTGGCCTTCGGTCTGTGGAGTCTATGGTCAGAAGAAGAACATATCAACGGAGGTCAGAAGGCGCTGGGCAGTCCTGTTTTAGTAGTTGCCCTGGCCTTTTTCTTGGGGGAGCTGGGGGATAAGACTCAGCTCACCGCCATTGCCCTCGCTTCCAGTTCCGCCTTTCCCGCGGCGGTCCTGGCGGGCACAGTGCTGGGCATGGTGCTTACCAGCTTGGGAGGGATTTATGTAGGCACTAAACTTGGAGACCGCATCCCCGAGCTGGCGCTGAAGCTCATCTCCAGCTTTGTGTTTATAGGTTTCGGCACGTTCCACTTGATCCAGACCGTGCCCGATAGGTTTGTGACTCCCGGCAATCTTCTGCTCTATGCGGTGGTTCTTGGGGCAGCTGTGTGGCCGCGCCTTGCGGCCCTGCGGCGCCGGCGGGCCGCGGACAGCGGCAGCGGTGAGCTTCAGCGCATGGCCCGGCAGCTCCAGGCTTTGGACCGCCTGCTCAGCGAGATCTGCTTGGGCGATGAAAAATGCCGTGCCGAACGCTGCCCAGTAGGTTACTGCAAGCAGCTGGTCAGGGCAGAGCTGAACGGTTCCAAGGCAGCGCGCAGGCGGCCGGTGGTGCAGCCCTACGTGCGGCAGGGGCAGAATTTCGACCGGCGCAAACTGGAGCAGGCGCTGTCCTTGCTGGAAGCCTCAGGTCTGCCTCCGGAGTTGTATGGGGAATTGAAGGGCAATCTGGAGAAGCTGTTGCGCCCCCTTTAATCCTCGCCCAGGATGCGGATTTCCGGTTCCAGGCGCACTCCGAACTTTTCCCAGATCACTGACTGGATGGTGGCGATCAGTTCCAGAAAATCCCGCGCGGTGGCTTCCCCCGTTTTTACGATAAAGCCTGCGTGTTTAGTGGACACCTCTGCTCCCCCGATGCGCAGTCCTTTCAGGCCGGCCTTTTCGATTAACGGTCCCACGTAGTGATCTGGGGGGCGCTTAAAGGTGCTGCCCGCGCTGGGGTATTCCAAGGGCTGTTTGCTGCGCCGCTGGTGCTGTAGATCATTCATTTTCTGGAGAATGGCCTCCCGCTTTTGGGGGACCAGCTCCAATTCTACTTCTGTAACTATGGGGGTACTGGTTTCCTGCTGGAAGCGGCTGTGCCTATAGGCGAAACTCAGCTCGCTCCGGGGCCAGTTTTTTACCACCCCATCCTGGACAAGCTGTACCGAACGGACTAACGGTCCGATTTCGCCACCGTAGGCGCCCGCGTTCATGAAGGCGGCGCCACCCAGCCCCCCTGGGATGCCTACAGCAAACTCCAGCCCACTTAATCCGTGGTGGAGGGCCAGCTTGCTTAGGGAACTCAACAGGCAGCCGGTGGTGGCAATGAGGGCTGTCCCGTCCACCTTGGCTTTGGCAAAGGGTGCGGCGATCTGCACCACTACTCCCCGGATCCCCCCGTCTTTGATCAACAGGTTGGTGCCGTATCCAATCACCGTGAGGGGATAGCCCTTCTCCAGGGCAAAGCGCTGGGCCCGTACCACTTCCTCCAGGCTTGAGGGCTGCACAAAGAAGTCGGCAGGTCCGCCCACACCTAAGGAAGTAAGATTGGCCAGGGGGTAGTTTTTTAGAAACATGCCGCCGCCTCCTGTCTTGGCCGTGATCAGCTATATTCTACCACAAAACACTATTGGGGTCTGTTTAAGTTTATGAACGCGGAAGGATGCAGCCAGAAATCGGCAACCTTGGAACGGCTCCAGGGCACCCCGTTGGTTCTGGGCCAGGCGTTGGCGGGCAGATCTGCTTTGCGCAGCTCAAAGTGGAGGTGGGCAGCGAAAGTATTATTGGGTCCGCGGCCTACGGTACCGATGGGCTGGCGGCGATACACACGCTCCCCCCGATCCACATAGCGTTCAGCTAAATGGGCGTACTGGGACCAGACAAAATCGGTGGGTGTAATGGCGTGTTTGATCAAAATCACGTTGCCCAAGGCCGTATTCCAGCCGGAAAAGACCACTTCTCCGTGGGCCACGGCATACACCGGTTCACCCTGGTCTCCGTTGCCTGCTCCGGGGATGTTCCAATCTTCCCCTGGATGATAGGAGTTGCTGTAGCTGCTCCAGTCTAGGAAGTCGTATCCCGTCACCGCCCAACCGCGGCCATTACGATCGCCGACGGGAAAATCAAACCCGTCAACCAGCCACAGCTCCCTTTCGTGATCTGGAGGTTCGCTCCCCAGGCGCCCGGGAGGCAGGCAGCCTGTGTGGAGGAGGGCGATCAAGAGCCCCAAAGCGAGCAACCAGCATTTTCTAGTCAAGAAAGATTCCCCCTTTTGTGGTAAGATTATTGTATAGAATCAGGGGGAACGAGGCACGAATGGTCTTTTCTGGGAAGTCGTGCCGCCGTAATGGAGGGCTTTGTATGCGCAAGAGGACCTTTCTCATTCTGTTCACTTTTCTCAGCCTGCTGCTCTGGGCAGGGGCGGTTTCTGCCCAGGGGACGCCCTTAACACTTGGCCCAGGGCAAGACCTGCGCATTAACCTTCCTTTGGAACCGGGGAAGGCCTATGAAATCAGTATGGAAATGCGCACCGCCCTGGAAGGAGCCGCGGTTACCATGACCCTGCAGCTGCGGGGGGAAAACGGCCAGGTGCTGGACTCCCGAATTGCCCAAAGCACCCTGGATCCAGGGGGTGCCTGGACTGTCTTGGGATTTATCCATGTACCTATTCCCCACACGGCCGGACGATGGGAGCTGGTGGTTACCGCGGACCGGCAAGGCCTCTATTACTGGCAGAACCTCAAGGTGCTCCGTTCCTACCAGGACTCCCGGGAAACCATAGCCTACCAAGCGGAACAGCCCCAAGGGGAGCGGGATTTTTACACAGGCCTAGTGGTGGACGCCCGGCACCTGGATGTGCGCCGGGGGATCAGCCCCCGTATCTACAGTGAAGGGGGACAGCTCATCTACGGCGGAGTGCTTGCGCCGCCAGATCTGGTCCAGGAGCGCGGCGTGGTGGCGTATGGCTCAGAGTTGACACCTGAACTGCTCCAGCGCCTGCAGGTGGCCCCCGACGATCCTTATGTAAACCCGCTGGTTGTCAAGGCCATTGGCGTGGCCGATGCGGCCAAGACCGGAGTGTACATCAGTGCGGAGGATACCCAGAGGATCTTGCAGGCCATGGCCCAGTACGATTTTTTTGCGCGGTATGCAGTAATCTTTTTAGTTGAGTAGCAGGCGCGGGCGCCCCGGAGGAAGAACAATTCTAGCCGGAAAGCTTTCGTGAAGATGTGGCGGGAGGAAGGAAAAGCATGCAACAGTTGCTGAAAACACTCCATAAGCGCCTGCAGGAGCTCGATCCAAGCGGGCTTAAGGTGACCATCGGCTTTGATGGTTTCGTGGACGAAATCGTGGAGGCGGTGGACCGCAGGCATTCGTTTGCCGAATACACCCGCATGACCCGGATGGAGCAGTTCGGCCAGCGGATCTTAAAGGCAGCGGGCTTAAGCACCAATATTGAACTGGTGCCCAAGGCCGTCAAGCTAGGGGGCAACGGCCCCATCATGGCCAATGCCCTGGTCAACTGTGGAACTAAGGTCACCTACATGGGCTCTTTGGGCGTACCCAATATCCACCCCGTGTTTGGGGAACTTGTGGATAGGTGCACCGAAGTGTATTCCCTGGCGGAACCTGGACATACCGATGCGGTGGAGTTTGATGACGGCAAGATCATGCTGGGCAAGATGGAAAGTCTGGACGCGGTGAACTGGTCTGCACTGAAGGAAATGGTGGGCCCAGAGCGGCTGAAGGAGGCCTTCACCAACTGCGACTTGGCAGCCACCCTCAACTGGACCATGACTCCCCACCTGCCGGAGATCTGGCATGGTCTACTGGGCCTGCTCAGTCCCAGGGAGGACGGCACTAAACCATTTCTGTTTATAGACCTATGTGATCCGGGCAAGCGCCAGCCCGAGGATATGCTGGAGGCGCTGGACACCATGGGCGAGTTCTCCCGGTTTTACCGGGTGATCTTGGGCCTCAACCGCAAAGAGGCTTCGGAAGTGGCCAATGCGCGGCGGCTGCGCCTGAGCAGGCCGGCGGAAGAAGCGGAACTGGAAGAGATTGTCCGGGCTTTAGGGGAGGATTTGGGCCTGTGGTGCCTTATGGTGCATCCTGTGGCGGAAGCGGGCGCCTACATCCAAGGTCAGTATTACCATGTACAGGGGCCCTTCACCTCGAAACCCCGCCTGACCACAGGCGCCGGCGACAATTTTAACGCTGGCTTTTGCCTGGGATTGATGCTAGAGTTAGAGGTGGACCAGTGCTTGGCCCTGGGTAAGGCCGTATCGGGCTTTTATGTCCGCCAGATGCGCAGCCCAAGCTGGCCTGAGCTGCTGGATTTTGTGGCCCTGTGGGCGGAGAAGCATGGAGAAGAATTCTAGTTGGAGGGGTAGTCAGTGCTGAGTATGCAGACGAGGAGAAGTATCAGTCTAGTCCTTTTAATAGCCCTGCTGGTGGTCACCGGTGTGGTGTGGTCCATGGGTGCCCAGGAGGAAGGCCTCAAGGATGGCGTGTACGTTGGCCGCGCCCAAGGCTTTGGCGGCGAAGTGGTAGTGGATGTGACCATCAGTGGCGGCCGGATCACCGCGATTGCAGTGCGGCCCCACGATGAGACTCCGTTTATAGCCGGACCAGCCATTGAGACTTTGGTGGCGAAGATGATCGAGACGCAAAGTCCCGAGGTGGAAGCGGTTTCCGGCGCGACATACACCAGCAATGCCCTCATAGCCGCGGTGAAGCAGGCGGTGCGCAAGGCTGAAGGATTCAAGGACGGCGTGTACACTGGAACCGCCGAAGGCTTTGGCGGGCCGCTCACTGTGGAAGTGACGGTGGCCAATGGGGCCATCGCCAAGGTGGTTGTGCTGGAGAACAGCGAAACACCCTTTATCGCCGAGGAGGCGTTTAAAAAGCTGCCCGAAGCTATTGTGGCCAATCAGTCCTGGGATGTGGATGTGGTGAGCGGTGCCACCTATACCAGCAAGGCGATCATCGCCGCGGTGGAGGCGGCCCTGACCGAATAACTTCGCTTCACCGCGGCCCACGCGCTGATAGTTCGCTCCCTTCTAGGCCATACTAGGACTAGAAGAAAAGGAGCTGGTTAGTATGCCTAGTTTGTCTGACATGCGCATGGTGGGGCAGAACTGTAGTGCCTACGAGCCGGAAGGCGCAGATGTGGAGCGGAGCTGTGAGACCTGCGTGTACTGGGGTGGCGAAGCAAGGGACTGCATTCTGGATATTTTCTGGGAGCAGCTCACCAATTTAGATCAAACGTAAGGAAAGGTCCTTGGTTAGCCTGGGTTAACCAAGGGCTTTTCTGTTGTGGAAAATGCGGAACAAAAGGTGTATGATTAATTGAGGAGTGAGGGACTAAGTATGGCGCAGATAGGTCTGTTTGATATCGTGGGCCCTGTGATGGTGGGGCCGTCCAGTTCCCATACAGCGGGCGCGGTGCGCTTAGGTTTGGCTGCCAGGCGCATCCTGGGCTCGGAAGTGCAGAGGGCTGAAATCGAGCTGCACGGTTCTTTTGCCGCCACCTACTGGGGCCACCGCACCGACGTGGCCTTGGTTGCCGGCCTTTTGGGCATGACCATGGACGATGAGCGCATCCCCCAGGCCTTCGAACTGGCCCGGGCCGCGGGCTTGGAGTACACCTTTGCTTCCGCCGATTTGGGCGATGTCCATCCCAATTCGGTGCGCATCCATGCTTCCGGTTCCGCTGGGGCCATAACGATGTGCGGGTCTTCCATCGGGGGCGGCCGGATCAACATTTTTGAGCTGAATGGCTTTCAAGTGGCGGTGGACGGCAGCTATTGGGTGCTCCTCACCAGGCACCGGGATACACCTGGGGTGATTGCGGAAGTTACCAAAGTACTGGCCATCCACGGCATCAATATCGCTTTTCTGGATGTGAGCCGCCAAGCACGGGGCTCGGACGCGCTGCTGCTGGCCCAGACGGACGATCCCATTCCCGATTTGGCTGTGGACCATGTGCGCCGCATTCCCCAAGTACTTGCCGTGCGGACACTGCCGTGCTTCTAGGAGGATGAATGTGCAGATCACAAGTGCTGGTCAACTACTAGAACTCTGCAGCCAGGGCAAGGAAAAGTTGGCCCAGGTTGTGGCGGAGTATGAGGCTTTCCGCAGCAATACTTCCGTTCAGGCGGTGCTCGAGCGCATGGGCGCCACCTTGGAGGTGATGCGCGCTTCGGTGGAAAAGGGTCGGGAAGATGAGGGGAAGCTCAGCCGCTTAATTACCGGCTACGGCCGGCTCTTTGCCCGGGCAGAACAGGAAGGGCGCCTTTTGGGCGGCAGCCTGTTTAAGAACGCGGTTTTATATGCCCTGGCGGTGGGTCAGTACAATGCCAGCTTGGGCCGAATTGTGGCCTGCCCCACCGCCGGCAGCTGCGGGGTGGTGCCGGGCGCGCTGTTGGCCGCCGCCGAGGAACTGGGCAGCGGTGATCAGGAGCTCATCGACGCTCTGCTGGTTATGGGCGGCGTAGGCATCGTCTCCGCTGCCCAGGGCCCCATCAGCGGCGCCGAGGGCGGCTGCCAGGCGGAATGCGGAGTGGCTTCCGCCATGGCGGCGGGGGCAGTGGTGGATCTAGCAGGTGGTTCCCCGGAGCAGGTTTTCGCAGCGGCTTCCCTGGCTCTCCAGAGCCATTTGGGCTTGGTGTGCGATCCCCTGGCTTCGCTGGTGGAAGTGCCCTGCGTGACCCGGAATGCCACCTCGGCCGTTACCGCGCTGGCCGCGGCCAATATGGCCTTGGCGGGCATCCCCGCAGTTGTTCCCTACGATGAGGTGGTGGGGGCGATGAAAGCCATTGGGCGGGCCCTACCCGAAAGCCTGCGGGAGACTTCCTTGGGCGGGCTGGCTGCCACGCCCACAGGAAGAAGGCTGGCCCAGGAGCTGCGGGAACAGTACCGGCTGTAAAAGAAAAAACGATTCAGCTCTGCTGAATCGCTTTGGAACAAAAATGGCGGAACCGACGGGACTCGAACCCGCGATCTTCGGCGTGACAGGCCGACGTGTTAACCAGCTACACCACGGCTCCGTGCAGTTGTATTATACCTGTAATTCAGAGTTTAGGCAAGCCAATTTGCAAAAAGGGCTTAAGGAAGGAAGAGGAAAGGATTATGCGGCATCGAGGAGTCATTATTGAGAAAAACGCCCAAGGAGTACTAGTGCAGATCGAGGATCCTTCCAAAACCTGCGGTAACTGCAAGGGCTGCATGCGCCTTCTGCCGCGCCAGAGCTCAGAGGAGTACTACGTGGTCCGCACCAAGGATCCTGGAGATAAGTATCAAGTGGGCGATGAAGTAATTCTGGACAGCGAAATGCGGCCTTACGTACGGGCTCTAGGCGTGCTGTACGCGCTGCCCTTTGGCGCCTTGTTTGCTGGCTACGGTGTGGGGCGGCTCCTTTCCGGGAGCGATACCGTGGGCGGTGTGGGAGCCATCATCGGACTGTTGGTGGGAGCTACCATTGCCCGCTTCATCACCAGGCGCATGTTGAAGGGAGATCCGGAGTTTACCATTGTGGCCAGAGCCTGTTCCTAAGTTGGGGGGTAGAGGCATGTCACTGGTTGTTGCGGAGGTTACCAAACGCTTTCGGGATATCACCGCCGTGGATCAGCTGAGTTTTACCGTGCGGGAAGGTGCCCTGTTCGGCTTTTTAGGACCCAATGGTGCGGGGAAAACCACCACCATGCGGGTTATACTAGGCATCCTCAAACCCGAGGAGGGTCAGGTAACCTGGAAGGGCCGGCCCCTGGACCGCCTGGGCCCAGGCTTTTACGGCTATCTCCCTGAAGAGCGGGGCCTGTATCCGAAAATGCGGGTTGCGGAGCATCTAGAGTTTTTGGGACGCATCCACGGGCTGGACCGAACCAGGGCCCGCCGGGAGGTGGACCGCTGGCTGGAGCGCTTCGAGCTGGGTGCCGTGCGCAGCAAACGTATCGAGGAGCTCTCCAAGGGCAACCAGCAGAAGGTACAGGTGATCGGCACCATGCTCCACGATCCGGAGCTGTTGATTTTGGATGAGCCCTTTGCAGGCTTAGACCCGGTTAACGCCGGCCTCTTGAAGGAGGTCCTGCTGGAAGCCCACGGCCGGGGCAAGACCATCATCTTCTCCAGCCACCGCATGGAACAAGTGGAAGAGATCTGCCAGGACATTGCCTTGATCAACCTGGGCCGCTTGGTGCTCCACGGCAACCTCCGGCAGATCAAAAAGGCCATGGGGCGCCAAATCCTCCGGCTCAGCCTGGAAGGGAACTTGGACTTTTGGGCCAAGATCCCTGGGCTGCAGCTCGTGGCCGAGCGTGCCGACTATTTGGAGTTCAAACTAGAGGACGGACTGGACCCCAACCGGGTACTGGCTGAGGCCATGGAGGCGGGGCAGGTCATCCGCTTCGAACTGGTGGAACCATCCCTGGATCAGATCTTCCTGGAGAAAGTGGGTGCGGGTGCATGAGTGTGATCCCCGTTCTAGTGAAAAGGGAGTTCACCTCCCGGGTCAAGGGAACGGCTTACATCCTCACCACCCTCGTGGGCGTGCTGGTGTTTGTGGGGCTGTCGTTCCTGCCTCCACTTATGGAGCGGCTATCCAGCACCCTGATGCCCAAAAGCATTGACCTGGTGGTGATGGATCACGGGGCCGAACCAAGTCTCTTCCCTTACCTGGTGGAGCTGGGCCAGGCACGGGAAGGCTTAACCATTCGCGATGCCAGCTCCTGGGATGAGCGCGATGCCTACCGGCTGGTGTTGGATGAAGGCCTCTCTGGGCTTTTGCTCATCGATGGGCCCCTAACAACACTGGTCACCCCCGACAGCAAGAACGTGGTTCTGAACGAAGAAATCGAGAACTTGGTCAACCAGGCCGCGACCATGTGGAAGGCTGCCCAGCTGGGATTGACCCCAGCCGAGATGGAAAGTTTGTTTAATGCGGTGGACTTCCGTATTCGGGAAGTCAGGCCCCAGCAGGAAGATGGTACGGAAGTGGACCACGCGGCCCAGACCCAAGCTATGGTCCTCGCCTATTTCCTGCTCTTTATGATCTACATGGCCTTGATCATGTACGGAAACATGGTGGCCTCGGGAGTAGCCGAGGAGAAGAGCTCCCGCATTATGGAAGTGATGATCTCCACCGTGAAGCCCCTGGAACTTATGTTTGGCAAGATTATTGGAGTGGGCGCCTTAGGGCTGGTGCAGTTTGTGATCTGGATCAGCACCGGGCTGGCCATGGCCCTCATGGGCAGAACCGGGTTGATGAGGGCCCTCTTGGGGATGACAGAACCCCTAAAGGCTGTTCCCCTGGACAGCATCCTCTGGTTCGGCCTCTTTTTCCTCCTGGGCTATTTCTTCTATGCTTCCATCTTTGCCGCGGCGGGAGCGCTGGTGTCCCGGGTGGAAGAGGTGAGCCAGGTGGTAAGCCTGCTCATGATGTTTATTGTGGTGGGCTTTTTCGGTGCTTATCTTTCCTTCTTGAACCCCAACAGCGGGTTTGCTGTGACTGCTTCCCTGATCCCCTTCACCGCGCCCATGGTCATGTTCGCCCGGATTATGCTGGCTGATCCCCCCTTGGCGCAGGTGGCTGCCTCTGTGGCCATTATGCTCTGCTCAATCGTTGTGGGTACCTGGATATCTTCCAAGATCTACCGCATCGGCATTCTCCTCTACGGCAAGCGGCCCACTCTGCGCCAGGTAGTTCAACTGTTGAAAGGCTAGGGAAAAGGCATGCGCATCCCGTCCGAGAGCTTGGAGCCAAACTTAGCGGCGCTTTTTGCCGGCCGCACGGCCCTCAAAGGCCGCATCCAGCGCATCACTGGGGAAACGGTGGTGCTGCGCTTGGCCCGGGAGGTAGTGGAACTGCCCCTGGCCCTGTTCAGCGCGCCAGTTCGGGAGGCCCTGCGGGAAGGAATTGCCGTGGAACTGCAGCGGGACCAGGGTACGGTGCAGCTGAGGGTGGTCCCCTCAGAGCCCGTTTCCCCTCAGGAGCAGCCTTCTTTTTCCCCGCAGACGCTGGCAGAGGCCCTGCTGGCCTTAGATCTGAGGCCTACGGAGCCGCTCCAGCTGGCCGCGCAGATGCTCCTGGAACGGGGGTTTCCCTTGCAGAAGGAGTATCTGCTGCTGTTGCTGCCTTGGGCCGAGCAGGGCAGGCTGGAGGAAGCCCTGCTGCTTTTGGAAGCTAGGCTGCCCGTAACTGCTGATTTAGTGGAACTGGTAGGTGAAGTGAAGGAAGGGTTCCCCCTAAGTCGGGTAGTGGAGCAGGGCGCGCCGGAGTTCTCCCCGGAGCTGCAGGAGGCCCTGCGCTATCCCAGCCTGCGCAGCCGGGAAGCTTGGGGGGCAAGACCCGGGGAGGGCAGGGTCTGGCGGGCCTGGGCGCGCCTGGTGGCTTATGAGCATCTCCTGAACTCTCTCCTTACTGCTCAGCAGGAAGGCAATTCCGGGTTTATGCTCTTCCTGCCCTTTATGCTAGGCCAGGATCTGGCCGCTGCCTGGGTACGGGTGTCCCAAGAACAGGAAGGGGAGGAGCACCAGGGTCTGCAGCCCCACAAGCTGGAACTGCTGCTCCCCACACAGTCCTTTGGGCTGCTCCGGGCGGAGCTGGTGGTGTGGGGACAGGCGTTGCGCCTAAACCTTTGGGCAGAGCAGAACTTGCCCCTTTTGGAGGGGGAACTGGCCGAGCTCACGGCGGAACTGGGGGCTGCTGGCTGGCAGGTACAGGGAGTAAAGGCGGGTGAGTTGGAGCAGTGCGCAAGGCAGTCGCTTTACGCTATGATCGGGAAGTAAACCAAGCCCCGGAAGTGGTGGCGGCAGGGCGGGGCTTTTTGGCCGAGAAGATCTTGGAAACTGCCCGCGCCCATGATGTGCCTCTCCATGAAGACCAGGAACTGGTGGAGGCACTGCTCAGGCTGCCCGTGGGCAGTGAGATTCCTCCCGAGCTGTATGAACTAGTCGCGCGGGTGCTGGCCTTTGTGCTCAGGCTGGACGAAGAGGAAAGCCGCCACCAGGGCGGTAACGGGGATGGCCAAGGTTAGGCCGATGCTGCCCGCCATGGCCCGCACCACTTCCGCGGCAACCAGATCAAGGTTGAGCACCTGCCTCCAGCTGGTGTGACTGGCCAGAAAGAGCAGGAGCAGGGGCAGGGAAGAACCCACGTAGGCCAGGATCAGGGTGTTGGACATGGTGGCAATCATATCCCTTCCCACCAGAATGCCCCTGGTCAAGAGGGTGAGGAAGTCGGTTGCAGGATCCGCCTCCTTAATCTGCTCCATGGCGGAAGCAATGCTGATGCCCACATCGAGAATAGCTCCCAGAGCACCGACGATGATGCCGGCGAAGAGTACGCCTTGAAAATCAATGTTGGCGGAGAGAACCTGGAGGATCTGGGCTTCCCCTGAAGAGAGACCTGTAAGGGAGCTGGCTCTGCCCACAATCCAGGCCAACAGCCCCGCAGCCACAAGCCCCCCGACAGTTCCGGCAATGGCCGCGGCCGTCTTCTTGGAGAGCCCGGTTACGAACAGGATGAACAGCACCGTCAGCAGTGAGCAGAGTCCCACGCTGACCACAATGGGATTGAACCCCCGCAAGATGAGGGGCAGGATCAGGGTGAAGATAATCACACCCATGCCTGCGAGGGACAAGATGGCTTTTACACCCTGGGGGCCGCCGATCACGATGACTAAAAGCACAAAGAGTGCCGTGAGCACTGCTAGGGGCCTGGTACGGGAGAGATCGGCCAGGTAGTACTGGGTCTCGGGCCCGGACTCATCGGCCTGCAGGATCACCCGCTGGCCGGACCGGACGTGGAGATCGAAATAGGGGTGGCCGGTTAGGGTATGCAGGATCTGCACCACCTGTCCTTTGTGTGGTCCAGAGAGAATTCTTACCGTGACCAGCTGGTTTTCCCAGCTCGGATCAGCGTAGGGTTGGGGCTCCAAAACTTCAACGGCCAAAACTCGGCCCTCATAGGTGCTGTATTCCCCTTGCTCTTGAGCTGAGACCGCTGCAGCCAGCACCAGGACGAACAGTAGAGCAGCGGCCAGGCCAATGGTCCGCTTCATGGGCTAACCTCCCGGCAGTGAGTTGAGTTCTATTATATCATGGGGCCTGGGCTCCTGCTCATTGTTTTCGGAATCTCACACTGCAAAGTGGCCGGGGCTTGACATGGGGCCTCCGTGTTTGTATAATAAGCATTGTCTAGGCGGCGTAGCTCAGTTGGTCAGAGCATACGGTTCATACCCGTAGTGTCGCTGGTTCGAATCCAGCCGCCGCTACCATAATTCAGCCAACAAAACCCTACAAAATCGTGTAGGGTTTTTCTTTTTGCTTCGGATTTTTTAGATAACTTGAATGTGAGTGCGAATGTCTTCGACGGAAGGGCAGGGAATCTGCTGTTATGCTTGAAGGAAGTAATGGGATGGAGCTGATAGTGTGTCCAGAACAATATCTACTCCTCTGCGCTTCCAAGAAGACGGGTTGGGACTTGGGCAGCTGCTTGCCCGCTGGGCGTATTCCCCACCTGTCTGGGGTTTGCTCGGTTTTCTGCTCGGCAAAAGCGCCATCTTTGGCGAAGTGTGGCCCTTTGGCCTAGCCTTTGCCGCCGTCTGGAGGGGGGAAAAGCGGACCAGGGCAGTACTCCCTGTACTGGGGGTGGCGCTGGGCCTCACTGCCACCTTGGGGCTTTTCGAGGCAGCCCCCTATTATGCCGCCCTGGCTCTGATCTGCTTGGTACCTTGGAAGGGCGGCCGGCTGGACGGTTGGCTGCTGGGCGGCGCCTTCGCTGTGAAGGCGGCGGTGCACTATGGGCTGCGCCCCATGCCCATCGTCTTTATTGTGGCCTTGACTGAATGTGCCTTTGCCGCGTTCAGCTTGGGGCTCATGAAGTCTGTGGTGGCGCGCTGTATGGACAAGCAGCTGGCCCACCAGGAACTCTTCGTTTTGTTTGCTTCCCTTACCCTGCTTCTGGGGATCAACTGGTCTTGGGGAGGGTTTAGCCTGAGGCTGTTCCTCGCCTGCTGGCTCCTGGTCTTAGGGGCGCGCCTGGGAGGCTTGGGTATCTCCTGTGTGCTCGGTCCCACATTGGCCTTGATCTTCCTCCTGTTAGGCGAGCCCACGGCCATGGTGCTGCTTTTGGTGACTGCCAGTCTGCTCACGGGTTTTCTGCACCGCTTCACCTGGGGTTCCTATGCCGGGGTGTTTTTAGCCATGGTATTCTCGGTGCCAGGGCCGGTGGACGAACAGATTCTCCAGTGGTTTCTGGTCCTTTTGGCCGCAGCCTGGCTGGCCGGGAAGGTACCCCGGGAAAGGCTGGATGTGCTGGGCCGCCTTGTTCCCGGCACCGAGCCCTTTCTGCAGCAGGATAAGGGTCATGATGCCCATTTGAAACAGGTGTTTGATCAGAAAATAGACAGTTATCTCACGGTCTTCGAAGAGCTCCAGCAGACCCTGCAGGAGAGCGACCATCCCCTCTTCCAAAAGCAGATGCAGGGTCTGGCTGAGCTCCTCAAGGCCATGAAAACTTCCTTTTCTCCGGAAGCCCACTTCACGCGAGAGCTGGAAGAGCGGCTGCTGGAGCGCTTTGCCGGCGCAGACCTAGCCTATATCACCGCCCTGCAGTGTCTAGACGGATTCGATATCTATGGGGCGCGCCGCACCCCCTGCTCCAGCCGGTCCTTCTGCCAGGAAGTGGCTGCGTTTTGCAGCGGAACCATCGCCTCCCAGCGTTATGCGGTGGTGAGCACCAACTGCGCCTCCGGTACCTGCGGCTTTCAGATTTCCCCCTGTCCCGCCTACCGGGTGGAGATCGGCAAAGCCGCGGTGGCCAGCTGTGATGTCTCCGGCGACAGCCAGGTGAGTTTCGAGATTTCTTTCAGCAAAGTGGCCATCGTGCTCAGTGATGGCATGGGGGTGGGCCCCAAAGCCCAAACGGAAAGCAGCATGACCCTCAGGCTCCTGGAACGGATGGTCAAGGCCGGTTATGATCTGCGCACCGCGGTGTCTTTGATCAACCGCCTTCTGCTGCTGCGCAATCGGGAGGAGATGTTTGTCACCATCGACCTGGTGGTGGTAGATCTGTTCACCGGCCAGTTGGAGTTTGTGAAAGTGGGGGCAGCCCCAAGCTTCATCAAACGGGGGCGGGAGGTGGAGGTGGTCCACAATCATACCCTGCCCGTGGGAGTACTGGACCAGGTGGAGTTGGAGGCTGATAGGAGAACACTGAAGGAAGGCGAATTGTTGATCATGGCCACCGACGGAGTGCTGGAAGCGCGGCACCACACAGCTCGCCGGGAGGAATGGATGTGCTGGAGCTTAAAGTCCCTGGACGATGCTGAAGACCCCGCCACCCTTGCGGAAAGGATTCTGTACGACAGCATCGAGCTGGCCGGAGGCAGGGTGGATGACGATATGATGGTGGTGGTGGCCCGGTTGGTCCCCGCAGAACGGGAGATTGGAGTGTACAGGAGGGTGCAGTCTGGTGGAATGTGATCTCTTTCCTGCCTTTGTGCAGAACCTGGCAGCCATGTCCGTATCCAAGCAGGACCGGGTACTGGTTGCGGTGAGCGGTGGTCCCGATTCCATGGCGCTTTTGCACCTTTTTTGGCGTTGGAATGCCCGCAAGATCGGTGTTTTTCACCTGAATCACGGATTTAGGGAGACTGCGGCCCGGGACGCGGCCTTTGTGCGCGACTGGTGCCGGGACAAACACATCCCCGTGGAGATCCAGGAGTATGACATCAACCGTTACCTGGCAGCCAGTGGGGAGTCGAAACAGCAGGGGGCCCGCAAGATCCGCTACCAGCTGCTGAAGAACTTCGCTGAAGCAGGCGGCTTTCACCGCATCGCCCTGGGGCATCACGGGGATGACCAGGCTGAGACGGTGCTCATGCGCCTGCTGCGCGGCGCGGGGCTGCACGGACTGGGGGGGATCCCCATGCAGCGGGGGATGTTTATCCGTCCCCTGCTTACCGTATACAAGGAGGAGATCCTCCGCTACTGCCACACTTTTGAAGTCCCCTACGTCCAGGACGAGACCAACCTGGAGCCGATCTATCTGCGCAACAAGGTACGCCAGGAGCTGCTGCCCCTTTTGGCTGCCGAGTACAACCCCGAGATCGTACCCCAGCTTGTGCAGCTCGCGGACTTGGCCCGGGAAGATGAGTTAGAACTCCAGGCCAGGGCGGAAGAAATCTGCCGCAGGCACATGCGCTGGCAGAAGGGGCAGCTTATCTTTCCCCGGGCCCGTTTTCTGGAACTGTCCACGGCCATGCAGCGCCGGGTGCTGCGCAGGCTGTTGGAGATTAACCGGGGGCATCTGCGCCAGATCACCTTTGTGCACATTGAAGGGTGGCGCCGCCAGATCCTGGAGAACAGCACTTTCCAGCTGGCTCTCCCTCAAGTTTGGGTGTCCGGCAACGTAGATCATATTTTTGTCGGGACATTTTCGGGTGAATCATGGGAACCTGTGGAACTACCTATACCGGGGCAAGTGCAGGTGGGTGGTTTTACCTTGAGGGCAGAGCTCTGGGAGAAGGACCATCTGCCGCCTAGAACGGCCGACAGCGAGGATTTTGATCTGGCTCAGCTACAGCTTCCCCTGCTGGTCCGCCCCAGGCAGGAAGGGGACCGCCTGCGTCCCTTTGGGGGGGCAGGCAGCAAGAAGGTGAAGGACCTGCTTATAGACGCCCGCATTCCTGTGCAGCGGAGGGATTATCTTCCCCTAATCTGTGATCAGGAGAGTATTCTCTGGATCCCCACCGTCCGCAGGAGCGACCGGGCGCCCCTTACCGAGTCTACACGAAGGGTACTGCGGCTAAATGTGAGTCATTCTTAATTTGTTGTCACACCTCTGCCCTTATGGTATAATTGGATGACGCACTGCTGTTGCCTTGGTATTGGAAAAGGGAGGGCAGAACTTGAACAAACTTCTCCGTGGAATCGGGTTATATCTACTCATAGCCATCATTGCCATTTCTATTGTCAGCAATCTCTATTCACCGGGTAGTGTGGCTAAAGAGCTCTACTACTCCGAGTTGTTGCGATACATCGATGAAAACAGAGTTGCATCGGCCCGCTTAGTGGGAGATCAGCATGTGGAGGGTACCCTCAAGGACGGCACGAGTTTTGTGGCCACCATTCCTGTGGGGAAAATGCCTGATATAGCCGATCGCCTGGAAGCAAAGAATGTCCAGCTGGAAGCGGATCTGCCGCCGCAAGCACCGTGGTGGATGGCTTTGTTACCTAATTTACTGTTTGTGGTGATGCTCGCCTTGGTCTGGCTGTTTATCATGAACCAGATGCAGGGCGGGAATAATCGCGCGCTTTCCTTTGGCAAAAGCCGGGCCCGGCTGCACCATGAGGATAGGCCGAAGGTCACCTTTGACCATGTGGCCGGTGTGGACGAGGCCAAACAGGAACTAATGGAGATAGTGGAGTTCCTCAAGCACCCCAAGAAGTTCAATGAACTGGGTGCTAAGATCCCCAAGGGCGTCCTTTTGGTGGGCCCTCCCGGTACCGGTAAGACCCTGCTGGCTAGGGCGGTGGCCGGGGAAGCGGGCGTGCCGTTTTTCAGCATTTCTGGTTCCGAGTTCGTGGAAATGTTCGTGGGCGTAGGTGCCGCGCGGGTGCGGGACCTGTTTGAAAACGCCAAGAAAAATGCTCCCTGCCTGGTGTTCATCGACGAATTGGATGCGGTGGGACGCCAAAGGGGCGCAGGCCTGGGCGGCGGCCACGATGAACGGGAACAGACCCTAAACCAGCTCCTGGTGGAGATGGACGGTTTTGAAACCAATGCGGGGATTATTGTTATGGCGGCTACCAACCGGGCGGACGTGCTGGACCCGGCCCTTTTGCGGCCCGGCCGTTTCGACCGCAAGGTAGTGGTGGACCGTCCCGATCTGCAGGGACGCATCGCTATTCTGAAGATCCATGCCCGCAACAAGCCCCTGGCTCCAGAGGTCGATCTGGATGTTTTGGCCCGCCGTACGCCGGGCTTTTCCGGGGCAGATTTGGAAAGCCTGCTCAATGAAGCAGCCATCCTGGCCGCCCGGGCCAACCGCAAGATCATTACCATGGCCGACTGCGAAGAGGCCATTGACCGAGTGCTCATGGGCCCCGAGAAGAAGAACCGGGTGATGAGCGAAATGGATCGCAAGGTCTTCGCCTATCACGAGGCGGGCCATGCTGTTGTCGCCCACTTTTCCGAGCATGGGGACCCCGTGCACAAGGTAACCATCGTGGGCCGGGGCAGCGCTGGTGGTTATACCATGATGCTGCCTGAAGAGGAGCGCTATGTATCCACCCGGTCCAAACTGCTCGATGATCTGGTGAACCTCTTGGGAGGCCGGGCCGCGGAAGAGCTGGCCCTGGGTGAGATCAGCACAGGTGCCCACAACGATCTGGAGCGGGTAACGCGCATTGCCCGCAAGATGGTCATGGAGTGGGGAATGAGCGAAAAACTTGGGCCCCTCACCTTTGGCCGGCCCAATGGCGAAGATCTGGTCTTCCTGGGCAGGGACATTTCCCGGGAACGCAACTACAGTGAAGAGGTGGCGGCCCTGATCGATCAGGAAGTCCGGGAGATTGTGGAGTCTAGTTACGAGAAGGCCGCCAATCTGCTCACGGAGCATCGTGACAAGCTGGATTTAGTGGCCGCGGCTCTCCTGGAGCGGGAGACCCTCACCCGCGAAGAATTCTTAGCTTTAATGGAAGGTCAAGAACTGCCTGCGCTCCAGCCTGAAATACCGCCTGTGGTGGAGCCGGCTGCGGCCATCCACGAGGAGGCCAAGAAAGAGACGGCCAAGCTGCGTGGTGAGTTCAGGCGCCCAGGTCCTGATCCGGTGGTTGGAGAAGCGTAAACAGCATAACGCATGGCCAAAAAAAGTGCACCCAGCATTCTGGGTGCATTTTTGGTTCGGGCCCTTCCTCAGCGCAGATAGTCAGGCTTGTTGCCCAAGGTTACCTCCAGCATCTGGACCTGCCCGCTGCGCAGAATGGTGATGAGCAGTTTATCGCCGGTTTTGTGCTGACTCATCAGATCCTGCACATCATCGATGGTGTAGATATCCCGATCGTTAATGCGTCGGATCACATCCCAGGGCTTGAGGCCCGCTTCTTCTGCGGGTGAGCCCTTCACCACGTCCATAACCACCACGCCCTTGTCATCGGGCAGGCGCAGCTGCTGGGCCACGCTTTCGGTAATGTTCTGATACCAGATGCCCAACCAGGGTACGCTCACCCCACCGGTGGTGATCAGTTCGTCCAGCACTTCTTTGGCCACATTGATGGGAATGGCAAAACCGATGCCTTGGGCCTGGGCATGCACCGCGGTGTTGATGCCGATCACCTCACCCTTGATATTGAGCAGAGGTCCGCCGGAGTTGCCCCGGTTGATGGCCGCGTCGGTCTGCATCAGGTTCTTGTACACCTGCGGCCTTCCCGTTTCCGAATTGTAGATGGTGATTTCCCGGCCTTTGGCGCTCAGTACGCCCACCGTTACCGTGTGCTCGAAATCCCGGCCGTAGGGGTTGCCAATGGCGATGGTCCATTCCCCAACCCGGGTGGCGTCGGAGTCGCCCAGGGGCAGGGTGGGGAAGATGTGTCCTTCCTCGTTAAGGATACGCAGTACGGCCAGGTCCAGGGAAGCATCGGAGCCGATAATCTCCGCCTCATACTCCCGTTCCAGCCCAGGGGCATCCACGACCACAGTGATGGTCTGGCCTTCCCCCTTGTTGCCCACTACGTGTTGGTTGGTGAGGACAATCCCCGACTGATCAATAATAAAGCCGGAGCCGGCACTGGTTACCGTCCTCTGGCGAGGCTGGTTGAAGAAAGGATCGTTGAACCAGAAATCGAAGAAGGAACCAAAGGGATCCCAAGTCGAAAAGGGTCTGCGGTAGGTATCCACCGTCTCAGTGGGCCAAGTGACGGAGATAAACACCGTTGCGGGACTGGCCACTTCAGCAATGTCAGCGATCACGTACGGATTATCCATGAACATGGGCAGGGCCCGGCTCTGAACAGTGACTGGTGTTTCTGTTTCAGTCCGGGGCGCTTCTTGAGCCACCAACGTTGTCCGTGGAGACAAATGGGCCACAGCGCCGCTGAGTACCAAGATAACAGCAAGGACGATCAGAACACCCGTGATACGTTTGCGCATAATAATCCTCCTCCTGTAATCACTGGTTTAATTATAACTCTTCTCATTAAGAGTGTACAAGGGAGTGGATCTGTGAGGGAGCAAGTTAACTCCATCCAGTGGGGGAAAAACCTGGTGCGGACTATCGAGATCCACCGCGCCTTGGACTCGACAAACGAATTCGGGAAAAGGCGGATCAAAAGTGGGGGTATTGCCTCGGGCACAGTCCTCTGGGCGCTGGAGCAGACCAAGGGAAAAGGCCGCCAGGGGAGGGTTTGGGAAAGCGACCAGGGTTCCCTCACCTTCAGTTTTGTCTGGCGCTCTCCAGGGGAAAGCCTTCCTTCAGCCTTGACGCTGGCGGTGGGGTTGGGCTTAGTTATGGAACTGGGGCCCCTTGTGCCCGGGCTGAAGCTGAAGTGGCCCAACGATCTCTGGGTGGGGACACGGAAACTTGGGGGAATCCTGACCGAAACCCTGCACCGGGCAGGGGACTTATGGCTCGTTGTGGGCGTGGGACTTAATGTGAACTCTGTGCCGCAAGGGGAGGGCCGGACGTCTTTACGGGAGGTTACAGGTTGCACCTGGACCCGCCTGGGCATTCTCCACCAGGCTGCCTGCGGTTTGGAACGGGGCTTTGCACTGGCCTGGCGGGGAAGTAATCTGCCCCGCCTCTGCCGCGAGCACGGCAACTTTTTAGATCGGCCCCTGCTGGTGCAGCAGGGCAGGCGCTGGTTTCGGGCCAGGGCCCGGGATGTGCTGCCCGACGGGCGTTTGCTGCTCGAAGCGGCCTGGGGGAGGTGGGCCGCGCTGCCCGATGAGATCCGGCTGGTTTTGGATTGAAAAAAGCAGGCAATATGGTAGAATAATTGTTGGGAGAATATGAGTTCCTGGTGGGCTCCGCAGGCTTCAAACCTGTTTGGGGGATAACCTGGGTTATCCTCGGTGGGTTCGATTCCCATATTCTCCCGCCATTTAGATTGAGGGGGGACGTCTGCCCAGAGCGCGGACGTCTCCTTTTCTGATCGTAATACCCTGGGCGTCGAAGTACTCTAGGAAAGCCAACGCGAATTTCCGGCTGGTGCCCAGCCGGTCACGGAAGGCGGCCAGCTGGAAGCCGTTTTGAAACTCCCCTTCTTCAAAGATGATGGCCGCAACTTTCTGGACAACTTCCCTAGTGGTCCAGTGCTCGTTGGCCAGGGGCACCAACACCCCCAGATGGGCGCCCGCGAAAACCAGCTCCTTGGGGTAGCCCAATTCCGCGATGGCGCTTAAGGTCAAGGGCTCATAGGGGTTTTGGGCCAGCAGGGTGCGCAGTTCTTCCAGTTTCTGCTCTTCCCCGGGGGAAAGGGACAGTTCATGGCCTTGGCGCCTGATGTATCCGTCCACTTCCTTCAACTCCGGAATGGCCCCTAGAATCTGATCAAAGAGCCTGGCGGGGAGACCTGTGGCAGCCCGCAGTGTTTCTTTGTGGGGGCCGGGGCTCAGGGGATGGGCCCTGTGGAACTCCTCCACCGTTTCCAGAAGGTACTGGCGGACCTTCTGGAACTGCTGCGGACCCATAACGAATTCTCCCAGCACCAGAAGATCGGGGTGCCGGCTCAGCCCCTGCCTTTTGAACTGCTGTGCAGGCCAATAGGTGCGGTCTTCTGCCTTGAGCAGGCTGTAGGTTAGGGGATCCGCGGAGCATTTGGCCTGCAGGCCCGCCAAATCCAGGTGCGCTTCTGGTTTTTCAAAGGGAAAGAGGTGGCGCAGCCGGTTCGGGCCCACCAAGCGCAGGTTCTGGCCCCGTACAGGGACCGCCTCTTCAATGAAGGTGCCACCGCCTAGCGTTTCCTGCAGCTCGCTGTGGCGGAGAATAAAGCGGTCTTGGAACGAGAAATGGGCGGGGAGCTCCAGCTCCAGCTGGACAAAGCCCGCAGCGCCGGGAGCCAGCTCCCGGGCACCTAAAACCCGTACCTGGGCCAGGGTTTCCAGGGTGCCCACATAGAGCTTAACCATGTGGCCCGTGGCTAGGGGCGCAGGTGCCTGGGGCAGCACCTGCACCCAGGCATTGATCAGGGAAAAGTGGGGGCGCTTGCCGGGAAGGCTCAGGTACATGCCCCGGGCCAACTCCGCCTTTTCCACGCCCGTGAGGTTCACGGCTAGGCGGGAATGGGGCAGCCCCTTTTCCACAGGCTGGGTGTGGGTCTGCAGGCCCCGGATTCTGGCCGGCAGGCCCGCAGGCTGGACCAGAACCTCCATCCCCACCTGGAGGGTGCCCCCAAGCAGGGTGCCCGTGACCACCGTGCCTGCCCCCTTGATGGTAAAGACCCGATCGATCCAAAGGAGGGGATCATCCCCCTGCTCGTCGCGGTCCAGGGTGCCCAAAAGGTCATTTATGGTCTGTTTGAGCACCTCGAGGTTAAACCCAGTGACTGCTGAAACGGGGATAATGGGAGCCCCTGCCAAGGAGGTGTCATGCAACCGCTCCGCGATATCAGCCTGCACCAGTTCCAGCCATTCCGCCTCCACCAAATCGGCCTTGGTCAGGGCCACAACACCGTGCTTGATGCCGTAGAGGGTGATGATCTCCGCATGTTCTTGGGTCTGGGGCATCCAGCCATCATCCGCGGCCACCACCAGCAGCACGAAATCCACCAGGCCTACCCCAGCCAGCATGTTTTTGACCAGGCGATGGTGGCCCGGTACATCCACAATCCCCACAGTGCCCCGGGGCAGGGAGAGCCAGGCGAAGCCCAAATCCACGGTCATGCCCCGGGCCTGCTCTTCCTGGAGCCGATCGGGGTTAATGCCCGTGAGGGCTTTGATCAGGGTTGATTTACCGTGATCGATATGACCGGCAGTACCCATTATGAACATGGCTGCACTCCCCTTTCTAGACAAGCAGCCACGTCCTGGTCCTGTTCGGGCAGGACGGTGCGGGGATCTAAAAGCACCCGCTCCCGGGCAATGCGGCCGATGATGGGCGGCGTGTTGCGGCGCAGCAGGTCCAAGAGCTCCTGGGCCGAAAGGGCTGGGCTGGTCAGGGCCAAAGCCCAGGACGGAATGGTTTCGCCGGGCAGGGAACCACCGCCCATGGTGGAAGCACACTCAACCACTTCCCCCTCAAGTCCCGGTCCCAGCCTGTGCAGCCAGGCTGTGGCCCGTTCGCGCAGCTGCGCCGCGGGTTGGCTGGCCAGGGCCCACAGGGGCAGGCTAGCGTACTCTTTGCGCAGGTACAGCTCGAGCACCGCTTCTAAGGCCAGAAGAGACAGCTTATCAATCCGCAGGGCCCTGAGCAGAGGGTCTTTTTTGATCACTGCTACAAGCTCCCTGCGTCCATGGATGATACCGGCCTGGGGGCCGCCTAAGAGCTTGTCTCCCGAGTAGGTGACAATGTGGCTGTGCTCCAAGGCTGTGGGCACCCGGGGTTCGGGGAAGGGCGCAAAGGAGCCGCTGCCCAAATCTTCGATCAAATATAGTCCATGTGCCTCCGCGAGCTGGGCCAGATCCTCCCTGGGGACACTCTCGGTGAACCCCATGATGGTGTAGTTGCTGGGGTGCACAAGTAAAATGGCTTTGGTCTCTGGGGTGATGGCTTGGGCATAGTCGCTGAGCCTGGTGCGGTTGGTGGTGCCCACCTCCACCAGTCTGCAGCCGCTGGCGGCCATCACTTCCGGCACCCGAAAGCCTCCACCGATTTCCACTAACTGGCCCCGGGAGACAATCACCTCGCGGCCTGCGGCCAGGGCTTTGAGCACCAGGAGCACCGCCCCCGCGTTGTTGTTCACCACCACAGTGTCATTTTTCCCCGCGGCATCTTCCAGGAGCAGGTTGAACAACCTCGCGAGGCTGGCATAACGGCTGCCTCTGGTGCCCTGGGCTAGATCCAGCTCTAAATTGAAGTAGCCCCTTCCTAAGTCCTGCAGGCGCTGGAGGGCCTGGTCAGGTAGGGGGGCTCGTCCTAAATTGGTGTGAATCAGCACCCCCGTGGCGTTGATCACCTGCTGAAAGCGGTTCAAGCGGCACCGTTTCAGACGCTGGACCACGCGGGATCTGATTTCCCCAGGGCCAAGACCCTGGGGGAGTCTGGCAAGTTCCGCCCTGATGGCATCCAGCTCCTGCCTGATAAGCGCGGCCACCTCTGGGCGGGGAAGGTCCGCGGCAGCTTCCTGTACTGCTGGATCTGCCAGGAGTTTGTCAACGGCTGGAATCTGCCTGAAGAGGTTGGACATTCAGCTCGCTCCCTTGTCTACTGCTGAGTAATCTATACGACAAAGGCAGCGGCCAACCCTCTTCAGGAGCTGGAAGCAGTGTTCTTCATATACGCTTTCTGGAGGATTTCAAGGCCGCGCTGGCGGGCTTCGGGACTTAGTCCCTTCTGTTCACTGATGGCTTTCATGGCGGCAGCAATGAGTTCAGCCTTTTCTTTCTTGCTCAGCTGAGTCATGCTCAATCCCTCCTTGGCCAGAATTACTGTATAGTATGTCCAACTGGGCCCAAGTTATGCAAAAAAATGGAGAACAATCCAAAAAGAGATCAGCACGGCCGCCAGATCCGTGAGTAAAACCACCGCCAGAGTGTGGCGTGTGCGCTTGATGCCCACAGACCCGGCATAGACGGTGATCACATAGAGACTGGTTTCTGTGCTGCCCATGACCACGGAAGCAAGCCTGCCCAGAAAGGAATCGGGGCCGTGGGTTGTAAAAATCTGGGCCAGCACGGCCAGGGAACCTGAGCCGGAAATGGGGCGGATCAGGGCCATGGGCAGGGCCTCTGCTGGAAAGCCTAAGCGGCTGGCCAGGGGCGTGAGCACCTGGATGAGCCGGGCCATGGCCCCCGAATGCTGAAACACTTGAATGGCCACCAGCATTCCCACTAGGTAGGGAAGTACCCGCACCGCCGTAAGCCAGCCTTCCTTGGCTCCTTCCACAAAACACTCGTATATGGGCACTCTGCGGCTGAGCCCCCAGGTGGTGATGCCTAACAGCAGTAAGGGTATGGCCCAGCGGGAAAAACCGTGGACAGCCAAGGTCATCTCCGTACCCTCCCCCCGGTGAACCTGCGCAGGACAGCATCGAGCACCACGGCTGCAACGGTAGAGCCCAAGGTGGCCAGGGCGATGGGTCCCATGACCTCGGCTGGGGCCTGGGAGCCGTGGGTGAGGCGCAGGGCGATAATGGTGGTGGGAATGATGGTCAGGCTGGAAGAGGTAAGGGCCATAAAGGTGCACATGGCATCGGAGGCTTCTTCCTTGTTTCGGTTTAATGCCTGGAGCTGCTCCATGGCCTTGAGGCCCAAGGGGGTGCAGGCATTACCCAGACCTAAAATGTTGGCGCTCATAGCTGCCACCAGGGCTCCCAGGGCGGGGTGCGCCTGAGGTACCTGGGGATAGAGCCGGCGGGCCAGGGGCCCTAAAAGGCGGGCCAGCGCCTGGGTAAGCCCTGCTTCCTGGGCAATTTTCATCATGCCAGACCAAAAGGAGACCACGCCAATCAGCCCTGCCGCGACCAGAACAGCCTGTTCACTGCCTTTCAGCACTCCCTCGGTAACGAGTTGAATCTCGCCGCGGCTCGCTGCGGTGATTACCCCGGCTAGAATCATGAAAAACCAGACATAGTTGATCATGGTACCCCTCCCCAACATCCTTATGCGTAAGGAGGAGAAAATAAGAGGAATGGGGAATTGGAACGGAACCATTTTCTCCAGACGTCGACAGCCCTCATTTGACGTTTCCTGACCAATTTCCCGACACTTGCCCCTTTACTTCCGTTTTGTGCTATAATACAGCTGAAGGTCAGTGATAGTCAAAGAAAGTTGGTGAGCAGTTGAGTACGCTGGCAGATCACATTGAAGCTTACATCAAGCAGATGCTGCTCAGCAGCGAGAGCAGGAGCGTGGAGCTGAGCCGGGCCCAGCTTGCCGATGCCTTTTCCTGTGTTCCCTCGCAGATCAACTACGTCTTGGCCACCCGCTTCACTTTGGAGCGCGGTTATATTGTAGAGAGCCGGAGGGGAGGCGGCGGCTATATCCGCATTGCCCATGTGCAGGTGGAAGATGATCTAACCCACGCGGTGAATCTGCTGAAGAGCATCGGCTCCCAGCTCTCGGAGCGGCGCATGGAGAACATTTTGGCCCGCCTCAAGGACCTGGGGCTCCTTTCGGCGCGCCAGTGCCGCTTGATCCGGGGCATTGTGCAGCAGGAAACGGGCGCCGTGGGCCAAGGTAGGGATATGCTCAGGGCCAGCCTGGTGCGGGCCTTGTTGTTTTACATTATCGAGTCCGAATCCTAAGGAGTGGTTATCCATGTTGTGCGATAGGTGCGGGCAGAATGAGGCCACAGTGAAGTTTGTGCAGATTGAGAATAATAAGAAGACGGAGCTGCACCTCTGCCGCGACTGCGCCCAGGGCTATCCCAGTTTTACCCCGGGATTCAACCTCCAGCAGCTTTTGTCCAGCATGTTCCAGTCCGTAGGCCTGGGGCCGAAACTCGCCCCTAGTGTGGCCGCGAAACGCTGCCCCATTTGCGGGCGGAGCATTATGGACATTCAGAAAACGGGCAGAATCGGCTGCAGCAGCTGCTACGAGGTTTTCCGGGAGGAGCTGAATCCGGTGCTGCGCCGCCTGCACGGCTCCGGGAATCATACGGGTAAGGTTCCGGCCCGGGCTTTTCCCCAGGTACACACGGCCCGCCAGATCGAAGAGCTGCGCCGGCGCCTGGAAGAGTGCGTGCGCCTGGAGAAATACGAAGAGGCGGCTAAGTACCGCGATGAGCTCAGGCTGTTGGAAAAGCAGCTCGCGGGGGGTGAAGCGCAGTGAGGGAGATTGCTTCGTGGATGAAAGAGCGCGGACCCGAAGGGGATATCGTCCTGGGCACCCGCTGCCGTTTGGCCCGCAACCTGCAGGGTATTCCCTTCCCGGAAGCGGCTAACCGGGATCAGCTGCGGGAGGTGTTGGGCAAGGCCTCGGAGGTCACGCCCCGCCTTGGTGCCCTGGGGGACTTCTCCTTCCTGGAGATGGCCACCATGGACGCCTTGGAACGGGAAATATTAGTAGAGGAGCACCTGATCAGCCCCAGCCACATGCAGAATCCGGCCCACAAGGCAGTGATCCTCAACGCTCAGCACAACATCAGCATCATGGTCAATGAAGAGGATCATTTCCGCATTCAGGTGCTCAAACCAGGTCTGCAGCTGGAAGAGGCTTGGGAGCAGGCCGACAAGGTCGATGACCTTTTGGAAAGGCACTTGGACTTTGCCTTTGATCTGCAGACCGGTTATTTGACCGCCTGCCCCACCAATGTGGGTACGGCCCTGCGGGCTTCCGTCATGCTGCACCTCCCGGCCCTGAGGAGGGTGCGAAAAGTACAGGAGGTTTTGGGAGCCGTCTCCAAGTTTGGCCTGACTGTGCGGGGATTGTACGGGGAAGGAAGTGACGTGTGGGGCAACGTTTACCAGCTTTCCAACCAGATCACCTTGGGTCAAAGCGAAGATGAAACTATTGAGCATCTAGCCCGCTTCACGGCCCAGATCCTGCACAGTGAGCGGCAGGCCAGGGAATACCTGCTTGAGAAGGAGCGGCGCTTGGCTACGGAGGATTGGCTGTACCGTTCCTATGGAATTCTGCAGAATGCCCGCATCCTCACCAGCCAGGAGGCCATGGAGCTCCTTTCCGATTTGAACTTGGGCCTTGATTTGGGAGTGATCCAGCAGGTGGATCCCAGTGTGGTGAAGCAGCTCATGGTGCAGATCCGCGCCGCACATCTCCAGAGCATTATGGGCCAGCCCCTGCCGGCCCAGGAGCGGGACCGGCTGCGGGCCAGCTTGATTAGGGATACACTGGAAAAGCAGACCAGCAAAACTCAAGAGAGTAGGTGACAATATGTTTGGGCGGTTTACCGAGCGAGCGCAGCGAGTGATGGTGCTGTCCCAGGAGGAAGCACGCCGGCTGGGGCACACTGTAGTGGGAACCGAGCACATTTTATTGGGACTCATTGCCGAAGGCGAAGATGTGGCTGCTCGAGCCCTGCTTTCCTTGGGCATCAGCATTGATCAGGTGCGCGCCGAGGTGGAGCGCATTATCGGCCGAGGCGAAAGGCCCACGGAAGGGCCTATCGGGTTTACGCCCCGGTCTAAACGGGTCTTGGAGCTGGCCTTTGATGAGGCTAGGCGCCTGGGCCATGCCTATATCGGCACCGAACACCTGCTGCTGGGCCTGATCCGGGAAGGGGAAGGGGTTGCGGCCCAGGTATTGACTAACCTCGGAGCGGATCTGGACAAGGTGCGGGCCCTGGTAACCAGCCAATTGGGCGGCGGCGCCCAGGCCAAGGGTCAGAAACCCAGGTCCGGTGGGAAGACTCCCACCCTGGATCAATATGGGCGGGATCTCACCGCCATGGCCCGGGAAGGCAAGTTGGATCCGGTAATCGGCAGGGAGAAAGAGATTCAAAGGGTTATCCAGATCCTGAGCCGGAGGACCAAGAACAACCCCGTGCTCATCGGGGAGCCCGGCGTGGGCAAGACAGCCATTGCTGAAGGTTTGGCCCTGAAGATTATCAACAACGATGTGCCCGAAACCTTAACCAACAAGCGGGTTGTGGCTCTGGACTTGGGCAGTCTGGTCGCAGGGTCCAAGTTCCGGGGCGAGTTTGAAGAGCGCCTGAAAAAGGTGATCGAGGAAATCCGGGCCGCGGGGGATGTGATCCTCTTTATCGATGAAATGCACACCATTATTGGAGCCGGAGCCGCCGAGGGGGCCATTGATGCTGCCAACATCCTCAAACCGGCCCTGGCCCGGGGTGAACTGCAGGCCATTGGGGCCACCACCTTGGATGAGTACCAGAAATACGTGGAACGGGATGCGGCCTTGGAGCGGCGCTTCCAGCCGGTTATGGTGGATGAGCCCACGGTGGAAGAGACCATCGAGATTCTCAAGGGCCTGCGCGATCGCTATGAGGCCCATCACCGGGTGAAGATCAAGGATGAGTCCATTGTAGCTGCGGCCAGGTTGGCTGACCGCTACATCAGCGACCGCTTCCTGCCCGATAAGGCCATCGATCTCATGGACGAGGCCGGTTCCCGGGTGCGCCTGCGGGGCCTGACTCCGCCGGCCGAATTGAAGGAGCTGGAGGCCAAAATTGAGGAGACCCGGATTGAAAAGGAGGCGGCCATCAAAAACGAGCAGTTTGAGCAGGCCGCGAGCCTCCGGGATCGGGAGCAGAAACTCCAGGCGGAACTGGAGGCTAAGCGCCAAGAGTGGCGCAGTGACCAGGGTAGGAGCGAAGCTGTGGTCACTCCCCAGGATATCGCCGAGGTTGTGGCCGGCTGGACCGGCATTCCCGTAACGGATCTGGCCGAGGAAGAGGCGGTGCGCCTGCTCAACCTGGAGGAAATCCTCCATCAACGGGTAGTAGGCCAAGAGGAGGCCATCAACGTTATCTCCCAGGCCATGCGCCGGGCCCACGCGGGGCTGAAGGATCCCAAGCGGCCCATCGGCTCTTTCATCTTCCTGGGACCCACTGGCGTGGGCAAGACGGAGCTGGCTAGGGCCCTGGCGGAAGCCCTTTTCGGCGATGAAGATGCCATGATCCGGCTGGATATGTCGGAGTACATGGAGCGCCATGCCGTATCCCGGCTGGTGGGCTCCCCTCCCGGTTATGTGGGCTACGAAGAGGGCGGCCAGCTTACCGAACAAGTACGGCGCAAGCCCTATTCAGTGGTGCTGTTTGATGAAATTGAAAAAGCCCACCCCGAGGTGTTCAACATCCTGCTCCAGGTGCTGGAGGACGGTAGGCTTACCGACGCCAAGGGGCGGGTGGTGGACTTCCGCAACACGGTTATCGTGATGACCTCCAATGTGGGCGCGGAGCAGATCCGGCGGGATTCGGGGATTGGCTTCCGCGTTGTGGAAGATGAGCGCAGCGACTATCTGGCCATGAAGGATAAGGTTATGGATCAGCTCAAGCGCACCTTCCGCCCAGAGTTCTTAAACCGCATCGACGAGATTGTGGTGTTCCATGCCCTGAACAAGGTGCATATTTCCCAGATTGCCGACATCATGCTCAAGGAGCTGCGCCAGCAGCTGCGGGAGATGGACATTGAGCTGGTGGTGACGGAGCAGGCCAAGGATCTGCTCGCCAACAAGGGCTTCGATCCTGACTTTGGGGCCAGACCCCTGCGCCGGGCCATCCAGCGCTACATCGAGAACCCCCTGGCCGAGGAAATCCTCAAGGGAACCTTTGGCGAAGGCGGCACCATAACGGTGGATGCTAGGGAAGGGGAATTTGTGTTCTACTAAATCTGGGGATGGGTGTTTCCAGAGCTAGAAAGGGAGTGCATGGCCGCGGGAGCAGTTGTGCGCTCCCTTTTCTGATGGTATAATAAAAAAAGAAGTAAAAATTTGGGATTTTAGAAAGGGCAGCTCGTGGCTAGGAAGACTACCGTATTCGTTTGTCAGTCCTGCGGCGCCGAAAGCCCCCGCTGGATGGGGCGGTGCCCCATCTGCTCAGAGTGGAATACGTTGGTGGAAGAAACGGTGGGGCCCGTGGGCAAACAGGCCCGGGGTTGGGCCGCGCAGAAGTGGGTGGCCCCCAGCAAACCTGTGCCCCTTACCCAGGTGGAAGACAGCGGCCATGAGCGTTTTAGCTCCGGCTTGGCGGAACTGGACCGGGTGTTGGGCGGCGGCCTGGTTCCGGGATGCCTGGGCTTGATCGGCGGAGATCCTGGCATCGGCAAGTCCACCCTGCTGCTCCAGGTGGCCGCTAGCGTGGCCAAACAGGAAGGGAAGGTTTTGTACGTTACCGGCGAAGAGTCCTTGGCCCAGCTCAAGCTGCGGGCGCTGCGCCTAGGGGCGTTGGACGAACGGCTGGTTGCTGTAAGCGAGGCGGATACGGAAGCAATTACCAACATGATCGCGGCAGAAAAGCCCCTTTTAGCCATTGTGGATTCCATCCAGACCATGTATGTGCAGGACATTGCTTCGCCGCCGGGCAGTGTGGCTCAGGTGCGGGAAGCCGCGGGACGCTTTTTACAGTTGGCCAAGGGCAGCGGTACCTCGATTCTGCTTGTGGGCCATGTGACCAAGGGCGGCAGCCTCGCTGGGCCAAAAGTTCTGGAACATGCTGTGGATTTCGTACTCTATTTTGAGGGCGAGGTACATACTTCCTTTCGCATCCTGCGTTCGGTGAAGAACAGATTCGGCTCCACTAACGAAGTGGGCATCTTCGAAATGAGCGGGCAGGGCTTGATCCCTGTGGCCAATCCTTCTGAGTTCCTCCTCTCCCAGCGGCCCGTGGACAGTCCCGGGTCTGTGGTGGTGCCTTATATGGAAGGTACCCGTCCCCTTTTGGTAGAAGTGCAGGCTTTGGCAACCCCCGCCCCCTATGGGGGCAATCCCCGCAGGCAGACCACGGGGGTTGACTACCAGAGGTTCTCCATGGTGCTGGCAGTGCTGGAAAAAAGGCAAGGGTATCCCCTGCAGGCTCAAGATGTGTTTCTCAATGTTGCTGGTGGTCTTAAGCTCCAGGAGCCGGCCTTGGATTTGGGTATGGCCGTGGCGGTGGCCAGCAGCGTAGCGAACGTGGGCGTTGCGCCCCTGTGCGCGGTGGTGGGGGAAGTGGGGCTCGCGGGAGAAATAAGGGCGGTAAGGGGTATAGAACAGCGCCTCAAGGAACTGCACCGCTTGGGCTTCGAACGGTGCATTATGCCCAGAAGCAATGTACAGGGAAATGAACCCATCCAGGTTCATGGTGTCAAGACAGTTCAAGAAGCTCTAGAAATTGCTCTGGAAAAGAGAAGGTGAGTCCATGCGCGACGAGGAAGCCATTTACAAGTATCTGCAGATGATTGCACCAGGCACTCAGCTCTACGAAGGGCTGGAAAGCATCTTGAAGGCCAAAACGGGAGCGCTGATTGTCATCGGCGATACTCCCGAAGTATTGGCGCTGGTTAACGGGGGGTTCCATATCGATGCGGAGATGCATCCGGCGGCCCTTTACGAGCTGGCCAAAATGGATGGGGCCATCGTCTTGTCCAGCGATGCCAAACGCATCCTCTACGCCAATACCCATCTCACCCCTGATCCCATGATTCCCACCCAGGAGACCGGAACGCGCCATAAAACGGCAGAACGGGTGGCCAAACAGACGGGCCAGATCGTGATTTCCATCTCCCAGCGCCGCAATATTATTACCATCTACAAAGACAACTGGAAACACGTGGTCCGGGAAGTGAGCGTGATCCTCTCCAAGGCCAACCAGGCCCTGTCCACTTTGGAGAAGTACCGCAGCGTGTTTCAGCAGTCCTTGGTCAACCTCAGCGCTTTAGAGTTCGAGGATCTGGTTACCCTATCAGATGTGACTACGGTGCTCCAGCGCAGCCAGATGGTGAACCGGATCGCCACGGAAATCGAACGGTATGTGGTTCAGCTGGGTTCGGAAGGCCGTTTGGTGAAGATGCAGCTGGAAGAATTGATGGCTGATATAAAAGACCAGGGCTTGCTGGTCTTCAAAGACTATTATGTAGGCGATAATCTGGCCGAAGCCTGGGGCCAGATCGAGGAGTGGGATTCGGAGGACTTCCTCAATGTGGGTATGCTCTCCAAGGCCTTGGGCTACAGCAGCAGCATCAGCAGCCTGGAACAGCCCGCGGCCGCCAGAGGCTACCGCATCCTGTCCAAGATACCCCGGCTTCCCATGCCGGTCATTGAGAACCTAGTGGATACCTTCGGCAGCTTAGCGGCCATTATGGATGCCACCATAGAAGAACTCGATGATGTAGAGGGAATCGGTGAAGTACGGGCGAAGGCTATCAGGGACGGTCTGCGGCGTCTGCGTGAACAAGTGCTGGTAGACAGCCATCTCTAGGTTAGCGGAGGTGGAATATTCCCAAGGTAGCCACGCGCTGGCTCTCCTTGTGGATGATCTCTTCCAGATCCAGGTTCAAAGCGTTGCACATGCCAGCGAGGTAGAATAGGTTTTGACCCACTTCTGCTTCCAGCACGTCCCGGCAGTTTTCGCAGAGCTGCCCTTCTAGATGGGACCGAACGTGGTTCCTAATATCCTCAAAGGAGCAATCGTCGGGCAGAACCTGCTTGGAAGCATCGATCTTGATGCATCCGCAGTCGGTTACCGCTCGGAAGAGCGCCCTGTTGACCCGGGCATTGGTCTCTTGAAACTTAGAAACGATGTCCAGAATACTGAAGTGCCGGACCAGGTTCTCTTCTACGTTTTTCTGAAAGTCATGACACGTGCTCATGGGCTTCGTCACTTCGGTCACGTCCTCTCGCCACCTTCTGGGGGGTCAATTCTGGTTCAATTATAAGGCTTGTGAAAATCGATTGTCAAGTTTGGGCAAACCCTGCGAATACCGTACGAAAACCCTCGTCGTTTGACTTTGTTCGCCCAGAGTGGTAAATTTATTGTAAGGAGCCACTTGGTTTGTAAAAGGGGGTGTTGCTTTGTATAACGTAGGCGATTACGTGGTCTACCCCATGCACGGCGCTGGCGTGATTGTGGCCATTGAGGAGCGGGAAGTCTTGGGGGAAAGGCAGAAATACTATATCATGCAGCTTCCCATTGGCGACATGAAGGTCATGATTCCCATGAATGCCGTGGAAGAGCTGGGATTGCGCCAGGTGATCGGCGCAGAAGAAGTGGAGCGCGTCTATCAAGTGCTGCAGGGGGAAGAAACGGCCATGTCTTCCAACTGGAATCGCCGCTATCGGGCTAATATGGAGAAGATCAAAAGCGGAGACATATATGAGGTGGCGGAGGTTGTGCGCAATCTCACCATCAGGGATGCGGAGAAAGGGTTATCCACCGGCGAGAGAAAAATGCTGGACACAGCCAGGCAGATTCTCGTCAGTGAGTTAGTCATAGCTCAGAACTCTACCAAGGAGGAGGTGGAGGAGGCGATTCAGGAGATATTTCAGCAGTAGGGGGTGAGCCGGGACATTTTGGGCCACAAGAGAATACTCGCCAGGAAACAGGAAATACTATGCCTTGAACGAGCAAGCTGTCGCAAGGATGTTGTAAAACGGGAGGTGAAATAAAGTTTGGTCCTGGTTGCTAGGGTCGTTTTTGCATTTATAGGCGCGCTCTTAGGTTATTCGGGATCGTTATTGCTGCTCGATACGGGAGTTTTAAGCGGAGTAATGGCAAGTGGGTATCTGGTTGGTCTGTTGGTCTTTTCTGGCGTGGTGATCGGTCTGCTCATCGGCCCGCCTGTGGTCAGGGGATTGATGATTGGGACCAAGGCGGCAACCCAGTTTGTACTGAAAACCCCCACCCATGAACTAATGGGCGGGATCATCGGTCTTGTCAGCGGCTGGATTATTGCCCTGGTTATTTCCATTCCCCTGCTGCGCATCCCGGTGTTGGGGGATTATGTTTCTATCGTGCTGGGCATCCTCCTGGGTTATATGGGATTAGTGGTGGGCCTCAGGAAGACAGAAGAGATGCAGGGCGTGTTCTCCCGCTCAGAGAAAGTGCTGCGCGGTCTGAGGGGGGCCTCGGAGGCCAGCCCGAAGATACTGGACACCAGCGTGATTATTGACGGCAGGATCGCCGACATCACCAAATCGGGGTTTCTGGAAGGGGATCTGATTGTTCCCGGATTCGTTCTAGAGGAACTGCAGCACATTGCCGACTCTTCCGATGTGCTCAAGCGCAACCGCGGCAGGAGGGGACTGGACATCCTGAACCGGATCCAAAAAGAACCCTACTGTAACGTGCGCATCATTGAGGATACTTACAGTGATCTGAGTGAGGTAGATACCAAGCTTATTCGTTTGGCGAAGGACATCAATGGTAAGGTGGTTACCAATGATTATAACCTGAACAAGGTGTGCGAGCTGCATGGGGTTCAGGTGCTGAACATCAATGAGCTGGCTAACTCGGTGAAACCCGTAGTCCTTCCTGGAGAAGAGCTGAAAGTGCATGTGATCAAGGATGGTAAAGAGCAGGGCCAGGGTGTCGGCTACCTGGATGATGGCACCATGATTGTGGTGGATGGCGGGCGCCGCTATATAGGCCAGACCGTTGCCGTATTGGTCACCAGTGTGCTCCAAACTGCAGCTGGTCGCATGATTTTTGCCAAACCCAAATCCATGGAGCGGGCATTATAGGTTCTATTGTCTAGCCAAGGCCTGGTGCACTGACATCAGGCCTTTTTTGGTTCTCAGGCCGGAGGCACGATAGGGAAGCAGGAGGCGTGAAGATGAAGGTTGGAGTAGTGATTGCTGCAGCAGGATCTGGACTGCGCATGGGGGCCGAGGGCAACAAGGTGCTCCTGCCGGTGCAGGGCAAGCCCATGCTGCAGTACAGTCTCGAATGCTTTGAGGCCATGGACGAAGTAAGGGATCTAGTGGTGGTTACCAGGGAAGAGGATCAGGAGATGGTGGGGACGCTGCTTGAGAGAATGCAGCCCACCAAACGAATACAGGTGGTGCCCGGGGGACCCGTGCGGCAGGAAAGCGTTTATCGGGGGCTGCAGGCCCTGCCCGCGGATACGCAGTGGGTGATTATCCATGATGGGGCGCGCCCCTTTATTACCACCACCGCGGTGCGCCGGGGGCTGGAGGCAGCCCGGGAGCATGGGGCTGTGGGGCTGGCTGTGCCGGTCAAGGACACCATCAAAAGGGTGCGCGCTGGGGTGGTCGTGGACACCCTGCCCCGCTCCGAGCTCTGGGCCATGCAGACACCCCAGATCTTCCGCTACGAACTGATCCTAAAGGCCCATCAGGAGGCCAGGCGCCGGGACCTGGTGGCCACCGACGACTGCGCCTTGGTGGAGGCCCTGGGGCATCCTGTACAGATCGTACCCGGCGAGTACAGCAACATCAAGGTGACCACGCCGGAAGATCTGCCGCGCCGGGAGGAGTTCTCTGTGGGTAGCGGCTACGATGTGCACCGCCTGGTGCCGGGCAGGCCCCTGATTCTGGGTGGAGTTGAAATCCCCTTTGAACTAGGGCTGTTGGGGCACTCCGATGCCGATGTGCTCACCCATGCGGTGATGGATGCCCTGCTCGGAGCTTTAGGCGCGGGGGATATCGGCGAGCATTTCCCAGATACCGATTCCAGCTATGCAGGCATATCCAGCATGGCGCTGTTGGCCAGGGTTATGGAGCTGGTGAGGAGCAGGGGCTGGGAAGTGAGCAATGCCGATGCGGTTGTGCTGGCCCAAAGGCCCAAACTTACCCCGTGGAAAGGGGCCATCCGCACCAGTTTGGCCCAGGCGCTGGGCGTTTTCGAGGCGCGGGTGAACATTAAAGCTTCCACCAGCGAAGGTTTGGGCTTTGTGGGAAGGGGTGAGGGCATCGCGGCCCAAGCTGTGGTTATGCTCCGCTCCGCGCGGAGTTGACTTGGCAGGGACCCTTGCATATAATATGGTTATTATTAGGCAAAGGACATGAAGGGGAGAGTAGTTAAGAGCGCCGCCCAGAGAGGGGCACATCTGGTGGGAGTGCCCTGCGGTTACCTTAATGAAGTGCACCCCAGATCTGCCAACCGAAACCGCCCGGGCGGGAGTAGGCTTGGACGGCTGCACCCGTTACCGTGCCCAAAGTGCTGACGTGCAGGCGCCAGGCGCTGCGCGTTGGAAGCAGAGTGGAACCGCGGCCCTCGTCTCTGTGAGAGAAGGGGGCTGTTCTTGTTTAAGCAGGAATGCAGGAGGGGAGAGGTATGAAACGGGAAGTAAGGGTGTACAATACCCTGACTCAAGAAAAGGAACTATTCGTGCCTAGGGAGCCGGGTAAGGTGAGCATCTACGTGTGCGGCGTGACGCCCTATTCCGATACCCACCTGGGCCATGCCCGCCCCAGCGTGGTTTGGGATGTGATCATCCGCTTCTTCAAGTGGCTGGGCTATGAGACGGTGCATGTGCAAAACTTCACCGACGTTGATGATAAGATCATCCTCAAGTCCCTCAGCGAAGGGGTGCCCGCGGTGGAGCTGGCCCAGCGCTACATCGATGAATATTTCGCCAGCATGGATGCCCTGGGGGTGCAGCGGGCTGATTATTACCCGAGGGTCAGCCAGCATATCGAGGAGATTATTGCCCTGATCCAGCGCCTCATTGACAGGGGGCACGCCTACGCAGTCGGCGGGGATGTGTTTTTCAGTGTGGAATCCTTTAAGGAGTACGGCAAGTTGAGCAAGCAGAGGCTGGAAGAGCTGCGGGAAGGCACCCGTTTCGAGGTGGATCCCAAGAAAAGGGACGCCGCGGACTTTGCCCTCTGGAAGGCGGCCAAGCCAGGCGAACCGGCCTGGGACAGCCCCTGGGGCAAAGGCCGGCCGGGCTGGCACATTGAATGCTCGGCCATGAGCCTGAAATATCTGGGCGAAGAGTTTGATTTCCACGGCGGCGGCAATGACCTGATCTTTCCCCACCATGAGAATGAAATCGCCCAGTCCGAGGCGGCCACAGGCAAGCCCTTGGCCCGCTACTGGGTGCACAGCGGCATGATCACCCTGAAGGATGCGAAAATGTCCAAGTCCCTGGGCAATATCGTCTCCCTCGGCCAGCTTTTGGAGAAGTATCCCAGGGGATTGCTGCGCTTTTACCTTTTGTCTACCCACTACCGCTCTGGGCTGGAATACTACGACGGCAAGCTGGAGGAGATGGGCAGGGGTTGGTCGCGCCTGAACGAATCGGCCCGCAAGCTCAAAGAGGATCTGGAGGAAGCCCAGGACGGAGATCTTGCCAGCGGCGATCAGGAAACCCTGGAGAATCTGGGCCGCTATGAACAGGAGATTATTGCTGCCTTGAGCGATGATTTTAACACGGCCATGGCCCTGGGGGTGCTCTTCGATTTGGTCAGGGAGATCAACTCCTACAGACATAAGGGGGGCTTCCACAAAAAAGTGCTGCAGCGGGGCTGGGACGTTTTGAACCTGTGGGCTGGAGAGATCCTTGGCGTGCTCGAGCTGGAGCAAAGGCAGCAGGAGGGCTTGGTGGATGGACTGATGGAGCTGATCCTGTCCATTCGGGAGGAGCTGCGCCGGGAGAGGAACTTTGCCCTGGCCGACCGCATCCGCACTCAGCTGTCCGAGTTGGGGGTTGTGGTGGAAGATACTCCCCAGGGACCGAGATGGAAGGTGTGAGCAGTGTTTGTAGAAGGGGAACTGAACGTGGGGGAACTGTCGCCCCTGGCCCTGGCTTATGTGGGTGATGCAGTTTTCGAGCTTTATATTCGCACTAGGCTGGTGGCCTACCCCGCCAAAGTGCATGACCTGCACCGTAGTGCTGTGAAATATGTGCAGGCGGCGCGCCAAGCGGAAATCATCCACGCCTGGGAGCCGGAACTCACCGAGGAAGAAAAGGAAGTTGTGCGCCGGGGCAGAAATGCCAAGGGCGGGGTGCCCCGCCGCAGCGATGCCCTGGAGTACCGCCACAGTACCGGTATGGAGGCGCTGCTGGGCTATTTGTACTTAAGCGGCCAGCAGGAGCGCTTGCTGCAGCTGCTGCACAAAATCACCCCCACGGTGGATGCATAGAACAAGGAGGATTGCCATGCAGGTATTGAACAAGGGGTTTGTGCACTTGGTGGAACACATGGGCGGCGATGCGGCCGTGATCCGCAATGCCAGGCGCTGCTGGCGCAGCGAGTCCAAATCGGAGGAAGATGCCGACCGCAAGCTGCTCAGGCATTTAATCAAGAAAGGCCACAAAACCCCCTTCGAAGCCATGGTCTTTACCTTTGATGTGAAGGCGCCCCTGTTTGTGGCCAGGCAGTGGTTCAGGCACCGCATTGCTTCGTACAACGAAGAATCGCTGCGCTACTGCGTAGCCAACCGGGAATACTACATCCCAGAGGATTTGGAAGGGGAGCTTTTGGAGGCTTGGGTGCAGCAGAATGAAGCGGCCTTTGACTTCTACTATGAGCTGGTGAATACCTACAAAATGCGCCGGGAAAAGGCGCGCAGCGTTCTGCCAGTGGGCATTTATACCAACTTCTACTGGACGGTCAACGGCAGCTCCCTCATGAACTTCCTCATGCTGCGGACCGCCCCAGATGCCCAGTATGAGATCAGGATGTACGCCGAAGCCATTCTGGAGTTGGTCAAAGAAGTGGCCCCCATCTCCTTTGGGGAGTTTGAAAGGGAGGTATTAAAGCGCGGTGGTTGATGTAGCCGGGCGCCAGCCCGTTTTAGAAGCACTGCGTTCAGGGCAGGAGATCAACAAGCTGCTCGTGGCCAAAGGGCAGCGCCAGGGTTCCCTGCGGGAGATTGTGGCCCTGGCTAGACAGCGGGGCATTGTGGTGCAGGAGGTGGACCGCAGCGTCCTGGATCGCCTGAGTCGGGAGGTAAATCACCAGGGAGTTGTGGCCCAGTTGGCTGAAGTGCGCTATTTCGAACTGGACGAGCTGTTAGCGCAGGCCAAGGCCGCTGAATGGCCCCCGCTGCTGCTGGTCTTGGACGGTATTCAGGATCCCCACAATCTGGGAGCCATCATCCGCAGCGGAGAAGCCCTGGGTGCCCAGGGGGTGATTATCCCCAAGCGCCGCGGGGCATTGGTCACGGAGGCGGTGATGAAGGCTTCTGCGGGCGCCGCCAATTACTTCCCCATCTGCCGGGTGACCAATTTGGCTGCCACCATTGATGCCCTCAAGGGTGAGGGTTTCTGGGTGTTCGGCGCGGATGCGGCCGGCGAGCCCTGCTTCCAACAGGACCTCACGGGCCCCGTAGCCCTGGTTATCGGGGGCGAAGGCTTTGGTTTGAGCCGTTTGGTGCGGGAAAAATGTGACTTTCTTTCCTCTATTCCCATGCGGGGCCGTATCAACTCCTTGAACGCCTCTGTGGCCGCCTCCCTGCTCATGCTGGAGGTGGTTCGGCAGCGCTCGTGGGCCAACCTTGACCCCCGCTAGGCCTTGGTGTATAATAAACACGTGCCGTTTGGACAAACTGTGTCCTGTGACACGTGGGGTGGAGGCGATGGATGGTGAGTGCAAATGTGCCCAAAAGGTGTTACGACATGTACGAAAGCCTGAGCGATGAGGAAATCGTCCAGCTCGCCCGGGACACCGACGATGAGGCCCTGGAACACCTGATCAACAAGTACAAGAACTTCGTTCGGGCCAAGGCACGTTCCTACTTCTTGATTGGAGCAGACCGCGAAGACATCATCCAAGAGGGTATGATTGGTCTCTATAAGGCCATCCGAGACTTTCGCCCTGATAAGTTGGCTTCCTTCCGCGCCTTTGCGGAGCTGTGCATCACCCGCCAGATTATCACAGCCATCAAGACGGCGACCCGCCAGAAACACATCCCCCTCAACTGCTACGTATCTTTGAACAAACCCATCTACGATGAAGAGTCTGATCGCACTCTGTTGGATGTGATTTCCGGTTCGAAAGTGACTGATCCCGAGGAGCTCGTGATCAGCCGGGAAGAGTTCTCCGATATTGAAACCAAGATGGTGGAGTTTTTGAGCGAGCTGGAATGGCAGGTGCTCATGTATTATCTGGAAGGGAAGAGCTATCAGGAGATCGCGGACGAATTAGGCCGCCATGTGAAGTCTATTGATAATGCCCTGCAGAGGGTTAAGCGCAAGCTGGAACGCTATCTGGAGAAGCGGGAAAGCGTGCATTAATCTGCAGCCGCCTTCTCCCCAGAGATTGCTGTTGACAGAAGCCCAATGGGTTGCTATACTCTTAAGTGGTTAAGCCGGTGTAGCTCAATTGGCAGAGCACTCGACTTGTAATCGAGAGGTTGTGGATTCGAGTTCCACCTCCGGCTCCATTGAATACACGTGGAGGGATACCCAAGCTGGCCAAAGGGGGCAGACTGTAAATCTGCTGGCAGTGCCTTCGCAGGTTCGAATCCTGCTCCCTCCACCATTTTCCATAAATCATCGCGGGGTGGAGCAGTCTGGTAGCTCGTCGGGCTCATAACCCGAAGGTTGTCGGTTCAAATCCGGCCCCCGCAACCAGATTATCCAACCGTCAGAGCGATTCTGGTGGTTTTTTGTTGCCAGTACAGAGAACTCCCATACTATGAAATCTAGGAGGGTGCTCCTAGATTTGCAGGGATGGGAGGACTACGGGCCATGTGGGCGTTCATAATTGCCCTGGCAATTACATATACTTGTCTGTGGCTAGTCCCGCTGTGGCTGGTCTGGCCCGCGGGTGTGTTGGTTTCCCTGTACTTGGTAACACTAAACCGAAGGCGCAGGGGGCAAGAGCTCACTGACGGACAAATCCTGGCGGTGCTGCTGGGGTCGTGGCTGGCTGTGGGCTGGGGCCTTGCCCTTTTCCTTATGCGTTAGAAGGACTTTCGCGGGGCTTGGCGAATGTAACCGTAATCCTTTAAATTAGCAATGTTTTCCGGGAGGAGTGGAAAAGACAAAATGGCTAAGCAGAAGTTTGAAAGGACCAAACCTCACGTTAACGTGGGCACCATCGGCCACGTCGACCATGGTAAAACAACCACCACAGCTGCCATCACCATGCTGTTGGCCCAAAAGGGTTTGGGGCAGGTCCGCAAGTTCGAGGAAATCGACAACGCTCCCGAAGAGAGGGAACGGGGCATTACCATTAATACGTCCCACGTAGAGTATCAGACCGAGAAGCGTCACTACGCCCACGTGGACTGCCCGGGCCACGCCGACTACGTAAAGAACATGATTACCGGTGCTGCTCAGATGGACGGAGCCATTTTGGTTGTTTCCGCTGCC
>JAKOTU010000071.1 GCA_029776155.1 Bacillota bacterium
GCATTGACGAGGTCACGCTCGTCATCATCTCCCTGGATCCGGACCTTGCCATTACACCTGCTGAGCTGAAGTATCCTGCCAACTAGGTTTGCCTTCGGCGGAGAATGTAAAAAGCAGCAGCCACAGCAAGGCACCTGGTTCTCGGGACCCCGTAGGTTTCTGCGGGGTCCCCTCATGTTCCTCCGGGGGCAAGCGCAGAGAAGCGGCAGGGTTCAGCCGCTTGGTGCAGAAAAACTATATTAAGAATTGACTGAGAAATAGACTGCGCAGCAGCCTGGGCCGCTGGCCAGAATCCCCCGGGGAGGTGGCACCATGCAGAGAACCATCAAGATCGTACCGTATGTTATTGCCATTATCCTGATCGCCATTATCTTTGCCGCCCTCAGTTACTTTCTGGTGAACACAGTGCGCACCCAGTTCCTGAGAAGGCTCGAGGAGGAGAGCCTCAACTACGCCAGCATCTACACCCACAGCTTGACCAAGAGCAGGGAAGCCTACCGGGCCATCAACGATCTCCTGGAAGAGCGTCTGCTCACCGCCTCCCGCACCGCGGCCCTCTTGTCCGATCAGATGACAGATGAGGCCCTCCGGGCCCTGGCCCACTCGCTGTCCGTGGACGAGATCTATGTGTACAATCCCCAAGGTGTCATCGAATACTCCACCCGGCCCGAATATCTGGGCTGGACAGCCCTGCCCGGGCATCCGGTCTACGGCTTTTTGGTCAGCGGCCTGGATTCGTTGGTGGAAGATATCCGCAAGGACAGTGAATCCGACAGGTATTACAAGTACGCCTACAAGCGCCTGGATGGGGGGCGCTTTGTGCAGTTGGGCATCAACGCCGACTTTGTGCAGAGCTTCCTGTCCTCCTTTGAGCTCCAGAGGATCGTGGACGAAATCGGCAGTTTCCACCTGGTGGATCACGTGTGCTTCCTGGGGCCGGACTTTACGGTGCTCGCTGCCAGCAAACCGGATCACCTAGGGGAGCATGTGGACGACCCCGCCATCTGGGAGGCGCTCCGGGCCGGGGAGAGTTATTCCCGGATCAACCGGGAAAACGGTGAGGAGCTCTATGATATTTACGTGCCCGTCTACCTTGATGGCGAGTTTAGCGGCGTTTTGGTAGTGGGGAAATCCACTGCCTCCACGGCCGCCGCGGTCCGCCTCACTTCCCTTTTGGTCTTTGCCGGAACCAGTTTTGTCTCCCTGATTGTGATGTACATCATGTATGCCAATTACCGGCATAACCAGGAGCTGGTGGATATCGCCTACCATGACAGCCTCACTGGCCTGCCCAACAAGGCGTACCTGCTGGAAGTTTTGAGGGAGTGGTTGGGGCGCAGGGACGGAGTGAGCAGGGCCTTGCTTTTTGTGCACTGCCGCAACCTAAGCCAGGTCAACTCTGTGTACGGCTACGAAGTGGGCGACCGGCTCATGCACGACATTTCCACCCGACTGCGGGCCTTGGCCCAGACCGGCAGGCTCCTCTTTCGCTTTTCCGGCAACCGCTTTGTCTTTTTAGTGCAGGGCTACAGCGGCAGGGAAGAGCTGATCAGCTTCGCCGAGGGTATCAAGGCCCAGATCGAAGAGGGGCTCGATCCCATTGCCCATCATATGCAGGTGGGGACAGGGATCGTTGAGCTGACCGGAGTCCACCAGGAGCCCATGGACGTTTTGACCCAGGCTTCCGTGGCCACTCAGCACTTGGAGGACCTGCCCGAGGCCCCTTGTTATGCCTTTTTCGATGTGGAGATGGAAGAAAGGCTGCGGCGGGAAGAGATCATCGCCCAGGAGCTGCTGCGTTTTGTTGCCGATCCCAGTCTAAATACAGTGACTCTGCAGTACCAGCCCCAGGTGGCGGTGGCCAGTGGGGAAGTGGTGGGCTTTGAGGCTCTGGCCCGCATGCACTCGCCCCGTTTGGGGCCCGTTTCCCCCGGGGAGTTCATTCCCATTGCTGAGCGTCAAGGGTTGATCGTGCCCCTGGGGTACTGGGTTCTGCGCAGTGCCTGCCGGTTTGCCCGGCGCCTGGACCAGTTGGGTTATGCTGACCGGCACGTGGGGGTGAATATCTCCGTCATCCAGCTGGTCCAGGAGGACTTTGGGCAGGAAGTGGGCGAAATCCTCAAGGAGGTGGGCCTGGAGGCCTGCCGCCTGCAGATCGAGATTACCGAATCGGTGGTGATCGAGGATTTTTCCGACATCGAGGCTAAGCTGCAGCCCCTGCGGGAGCTGGGGGTGAGCATTGCCCTGGACGATTTCGGCACCGGTTATTCAGCCCTCTCCCGCATTGAGGAACTGCCCATTGACTGGATCAAGATCGATAAGCGCTTTATCGACAAAATACTGGTCAAGGATGAGCAGCGCTTGATCATCAAGGACCTGATCGCCATGTGCCACAAGTTGGGCCTGAAGGTGGTGGCGGAGGGCGTAGAGGAGGAAAAGCAGCTCCGCTATCTTGCAGCCAGCGGTTGTGATGTGATCCAAGGCTATCTGTTCAGCAAGCCCTTAGTGGAAGAAGAAGCCCTACGCAAGCTGGCTTAAAACAAAGACCACCGCCTTGGGCGGTGGCCTTTGCATGGGACACGGATCTCAGTTTTAGAGTATGGCCATGATGATAAAGTTGAGGATAAACAGAAGGGTGGATACGGCCAGAATGGGATGGATTTCCTTGGTCTCACCCTTCACGATTTTGACCAGGGTGTAGAAGATGAAGCCGGCGGCAATTCCGTAGGAGATGCTGTAGCACAGGGCCATGAAGATCCCAGCGAAGAAGGCTGGCACAGCTTCCACGAAATCGGACCAATTCACTTCTTTAAAGGACGCCAGCATCATGATGCCCACGATGATCAAAGCGGGCGATGTGGCTGCCGAGGGGATGGCGCTGATGGCCGGAGCGAAAAAGGCGCTCAGGAAGAAGAGGGCGGCCACTACTACGCTGGTCAGGCCGGTTCTGCCCCCTGCGCCAATACCCGCGGCGCTTTCCACATAGGTTGTGGTATTGGAAGTGCCGAAGATGGCGCCGATGGAGGTGGCAGTGGCGTCGGCAAAGAGCGCCCGGTCCATTTTGGACTTAAAGCCCGAGCTGGTTTCCAAGGCCTGCATGTCTTCGGCGGAGAAGATACCCGCCCGCCGGCCGGTGCCGATGAACGTTCCGATGGTGTCAAAGGTGTCGGACAGGCTGAATGCAAAGATGGTCATGAGCACCAAGGGCAGCTTGCTGGCATCGCTGAACAGGGAAAGCAATCCTGGGTTGCCAAAGGCGGCTCCAAAGGTGGTTTTCAGCTCGGAAAGGGCCTGGCCGAAGCTGACGGTGGCTCCCAGTTCAGTTACGCCAAAGGGAATCCCCAGGAGGGTTGTGATGACGATGCCGATGAAGATGGCGCCCCGCACGCCCTTGACCAGCATGATCACGGTGATGGCCAGCCCGAACAGGGTGAGCAGCACCGAGGCGTTGTTCAGGGGCACAAGTTCAGGGATACCCGCATCGAAACTGAGCAGTCCGGCGTTTTTGATGCCGATGTAGGCGATGAAAATGCCGATACCGCCGCCGATGGCGTTCTGAAGGCTTTCAGGGATGCATTTGATAATCAACTTGCGGACTTTGGTTACGGTAATCAGAATGTTGATCACACCGCAGATGAACACCATGGCCAGGGCTTCCTGCCAGGTAAAGCCGAGGCCGAAACAGACGGTAAAGGTGAAAAAGGCGTTGAGGCCCATGCCTGGCGCCTGCGCATAGGGTACGTTGGCAAAGAGGCCCATCACCAGCGTGCCGATGATGGAAGCGGCGATGGTGGCCAAAAAGACAGCGCCCCAGGGCATTCCCGTCTGGGACAGGATATCCGGATTAACCATGATAATGTAGGCCATGGCAAAGAAGGTGGTTAATCCTGCGAGAACCTCGGTACGAACATTAGTGCCGTTTTCCTTCAGCTTGAAAAAACTCTCCATTGACTTTTCATTCCTCCGCCTCTAGTTTGGATTTGCCTTTATCTGATGGGGATGATTCCCCATACAGCCCTGGAAAAACAAAAAAACTCATCGAGTGCTCGACAAGCTGCAGGAAACGTCAATAACGGCTTGCGGGAAGCCCTTACTGAACAAGCGCTTATAGGTCACTCATAGCGTAGGCGGTATAGGCCGCCACGTAGAGACTCCTGCACCAAATTTGCAGGCTTATATGAGTTATGTCTTTCACAGTATTACGTTACCACAGCTCTTGTCCCCTGTAAAGTGTCATCTGGTCGCGGAGGTGAACACTTCCTGAAAAAAAGTTCCGGCGGCCCAGGGCAAGTCCTGGAAAAGAGGATGCCGGGAAGGGGGTGGAGAATAGGATGGAAAATGGCAGGGAGGGGATGGCCGTGAAATATGGTTTCTTTGATGATGCCAACCGGGAATATGTGATCACCACGCCCTATACGCCTTACCCGTGGATCAACTACTTGGGCTGCCAGGACTTCTTCAGCCTCATTTCCCACACCGGAGGGGGCTACTCGTTTTTCCGCGATGCCCGGCTGCGCAGGCTCACCCGTTACCGCTACAACAACATACCCCTGGATGAGGGGGGGCGCTGTTTTTACATCAAAGACGGGGATGATGTGTGGTCCCCCAGCTTTCGGCCCATGAAACGGGAGCTAGCCTTTTATCAGTGCCGGCACGGCCTGGGTTATACCAAAATCACTGGAGCCCGGGGCGGAATTCGGGCCGAACAGCTCTTCTTTGTTCCCCTAGATTTCAACGGGGAAGTGATGCAGCTCAGCTTGACCAACGAAAGCCAAGTGGAGAAGTGCCTGTCTGTGTTTTCCTTCTTGGAGTTCTGCCTCTGGGATGCCCAGGATGACCAGGTGAACTTCCAGCGCAACTTCAGCACCGGTGAAGTGGAAGTGGAAGGGTCTGTCATCTACCACAAGACCGAGTATCGTGAACGGCGCAATCACTACGCATTTTTTGCGGTGAATGCAGAGATAGCGGGTTTCGATACGGATCGGGAAAGTTTTTTGGGGATGTATAACGGCCTGCATGAGCCCCAGGTGGTGTTCCAGGGCCGTTCCCAGAATTCGCTGGCCAGCGGGTGGGCCCCCGTGGCCTCCCACCATCTGGTGGTGGAACTAGCTCCCGGCGAAACCAAGACCTATATTTTCCTCTTAGGCTATGTGGAAAACCCCAAGGAGGAAAAATGGTCAGCCCCTGGAGTGATCAACAAAGGGCGCGCCCAAGAGATGCTGGCCCGCTTCCAGGAGCCCGCTCAGGTGAGCGCGGCCCTGGGGGAACTGCAGGCCTACTGGGAAGCCCTCTTAGGGAAGTACCAGTTGCACAGCGGGGACGAAAGGCTGGACCGCATGGTGAACATTTGGAACCCCTATCAGTGCATGGTCACCTTTAACCTTTCCCGCAGCGCTTCCTACTTCGAATCGGGTATTGGCCGCGGCATGGGCTTTCGCGATTCCAACCAGGACCTTCTGGGCTTTGTGCACCAGGTGCCGGAGCGGGCCCGCCAGCGGATTTTGGATCTGGCCTCCACCCAGTTCCCCGACGGCAGCGCATATCACCAGTACCAGCCCCTGACCAAGCGGGGCAATCATGCCATAGGTTCGGGCTTCAACGACGATCCCCTCTGGCTGATTGTGGGTACCGCCGCCTACCTCAAGGAGACGGGGGACTTTTCTATCCTCACCGAACAGGTTCCCTTCGACAGCGACCCCCAGAATACAGCTACCCTTTTTGAGCATCTCAAACGTTCTTTTTACCATACCGTGAACAACCTAGGACCCCATGGCCTGCCCTTGATCGGCCGGGCCGATTGGAATGACTGCTTGAACTTGAACTGCTTCTCGGAGGAACCAGGGGAGTCCTTTCAGACTACAGGTCCCTCTGAGGGTCCCGTGGCCGAATCGGTGTTCATCGCGGGGCTGTTTGTCTACGCGGCCCGGGACTTCATCGCCATCTGCCGCCGGCAGGGGCTGGAGGATGAGGCCCGGCTTGCAGAAAAACACCGGGATGATATGATTAAGGCAGTGCTGCAGCACGGTTGGGACGGGGCCTGGTTTCTGCGTGCTTACGATGCCCAGGGCCGGAAAGTGGGCAGTAGGGAGTGCCCAGAAGGGCAGATCTTCATCGAGCCCCAGGGCTTGTGCGTGATGGCGGGCATTGGGGTGGACGATGGCAAGGCCCAAAAGGCCCTGGATGCGGTGGCCCAGTTCCTGGAGACGGAACACGGGATTATCCTGCACACCCCAGCTTATTCCCGCTACTACCTCAATTTTGGGGAGATTTCTTCCTATCCCCCCGGTTATAAGGAAAACGCGGGCGTTTTCTGCCACAATAATCCCTGGATCATGATTGCAGAGACGGTGATGGGCCGGGGCGGAAGGGCCTTTGAGCTGTACAAAAAGATCTGCCCCGCTTACCGGGAAGAAATCTCCCACCTGCACCGCCTAGAACCCTATGTGTACGCCCAGATGATCGCGGGGCGGGATGCGGTCAACTTCGGCCAGGCGAAAAACTCTTGGCTGACCGGAACGGCAGCCTGGAACTATGTTGCCATTTCCCAAGCTATCCTGGGTGTTCAGCCCGACTACGATGGCCTGCGCATCGATCCGTGTATCCCTGAAGATTGGGATGGCTATCAGGTGCGCAGGGAGTTTAGGGGAGCGGTGTACCGCATCACCGTCCGCAATCCCCGCCATGTGAGCCGGGGCGTGGCCAGGGTGCTCGTGGATGGAAAAGAGGTAGCCGGCAATCTCCTGCCTCCCTTTGGCGAAGGAGAGCATGAGGTGGAAGTGGTTTTAGGCTGATCACCAAGGCCCTGGGGCGGACCCCGCCGCGGAACTTCGAGCTTGGGGTGCAGGATGACCGGACTTTGTGTGGAAAAGATCAAATGGCCCGTGGGGCCTTACCGTTGTTGGAGAGGAGCAATTGCATTGCCCGGGAAAATCTTGATCGTAGGCAACTGCCTGGCGGAAGCCGCGGCTCGTCAAGGAGTGCTGGGCGGATACCAGGCCATCGTATGCAGTACTGTGGAGGATGCCGCCGCAGAGCTGAAGGCCCATTCCGATATTTATCTTGTAGCGATCTGCCGGGGGCAAGGAGAACCCGATGGCTACTATCTAGCTGAGGAGCTGGAGGAAGCCAGCGGCCGACGGGGCATCCCCATGGTGCTTGTCAGGGATCAAGAGGGCCTGCTCCAGGCACTGACCAGTGCCCATTACCACCATGCCGCCCTCCTGCAGGCCATTTTCAACCAGAGTTCCTTGGGCCTCGCCGTGGATCTGCCTTGGGATCCGGGGAAGCTGGATGGTCATTCCTATCCTCTGGTGAATGCAGCCTTCCAGAAAATCGCGGGCCGGTCCCGCCTGGAGTTGGGTGAGCTGGGGTGGGGCCAGGTAGTCCATCCCCAGGATGCGGAGAGGGAACGGGAGCAGAGGCGTCTTTTAGAAGAGGGGAAGGCTTCCAGTTACAGCACCGAACTGCGCCTGCTGCGCCCCGATGGCAGCCAAGTGTGGGTGGAGCTCACGGCAACCCCCTTCGCGCAGGTGGGGCAGGAGCGCCGCAAAGCTATTTATATGATCAAAGATATCTCCGATCGCAAGGCGGTGGAAGAACGTCTCTCGGAAAGCGAACGCAGCAAGGCGGTTCTCCTCAAGAATCTTCCGGGTATGGCTTACCGGTGCCTCCTTGACCGCAGCTGGACCATGCAGTTTGTGTCCGAGGGCTGCGAAGCCTTGACGGGTTATTCCGCGGAGAGCCTGCTCTACAACAGGGATCTTTCCTTTAACGATCTAATCGCCCCCGAGTACCGGGAGGTACTCTGGCAGAAATGGTTGGAAGCGCTTTCTGAACGCCGGTCCTTTGAGTTTGAATATGAGATTATCACCAAAGGCGGGGAGCGCCGCTGGGTTTTGGAAATGGGTCAAGGCGTGTTCAATGCCCATGGGGAAGTGGATGCCCTCGAGGGCATTATTATCGACATCACTGAACGGAAAAAGAGCGAGCTGCAGCTCAAGAGGATCAGTGAGCTGGATCTGCTCACGGGTCTGCCCAACCGCCGGGCCCTGCGGGCGGTCATGGCCGCAGACAACCAAAGTGGGAGGTTCCCGCAGCGGGCGGTGGTCTTGTTCAACCTGCGCAGGATCAACACCATCAACGCCATCTACGGCTTCAGCTTCTGCGAGTACATGCTGCGCAGCATTGCCCAGCGCTTGGCTGCCCACAGCTCAGATACCCGGCGGCTGTTTCTGGCCGCCTACGGCCGCTTTGCCTTTTACATTCAGGAACCCTTAAGCAGGGCCGAACTGATCCAGTTCTGCCGGGAAGTGGTGGAAACGTTGAAAAGTGTGGCCATAGTGAACACCTACGGGTGCGGAATCGGCATTAGGCAGATCCAGGGCGAGGTTGTGGAGCCCGAAGACCTCATTCACCATGCGGGGATCAGCGCGGAGCGGGCCGACCGCAGCCGCCCCTTTGCCTACCGTTTCTACGATCAGGAGCTGGCCGCGGAACTGGATCGTCTAAGCGAAATCGAGGAGCTGCTCCTGCGGGTGGCCTACGGCGAAAGGGCAGAGGCCCTGTTTTTGGAATACCAGCCCATTGTCGATGCGGCCACCCAGCGCATCTACGCCTTTGAAGCTTTAGCCAGGTTGGATGGGGGACCCTTGGGGATTATCCCTCCTGGCGAGTTCATCCCTATAGCCGAGGAAAACCAGCTCATCGTGCCCATCGGCAAGCTGATCATGCGCAAAGCCTGTGCTTTTCTGGCCCGTTTGGAGCAGTGGGGGTTCCATGGTTTCCGCATTTCCATCAACGTTTCCGCCATTCAGCTGGCCCAGGAAGACTTTGTCGATGAGGTGTTCGCCGCGCTGGACGAAGCGGGGCTTACGCCCGACCAGCTCTGCCTGGAGATAACCGAGTCCGTCTTTGCGCAGAACTATGCGGCCATCAACGAGAAGCTGCGAGTGTTGAGGCAAGCGGGTACCATCATTGCCATCGATGACTTCGGCACCGGCTACTCTTCCCTGTCCAGGGAGCAGGAGCTCAATGTGAACTGCCTGAAGATCCACAAGACCTTCATCGACCGGGTGCTCACCGTGGGGGAAGAGCTGGCCATCGCCGGGGACATTATCTCCATGGCCCATCGCCTGGGCCACAGTGTGGTGGCTGAAGGAGTGGAACAGGAGGCGCAGCGGGAATACCTAATCAGGCACAGCTGCGATTTCCTCCAGGGCTTCCTCTTCTCCAGACCGGTGAGCGAGGAGACGGCCAGGAAGCTGCTCCAGGCTCAAAGGATCTAGGTGCGGGAGGTTTCTGGCTAGGTGTCGCCATCTATCTCCAGTTCGATTCTGCGCTGGAAACCATCGTTGAGGCGATGGGAGAGTTCAAACTCGTCCAGGTCAGCCCCCTGCGTCTGAACTTCATGGTTCGCCCCAACCTTTGGTTCTGCTTTCAGTGTGCCCCAACAGCAGCCGGATTCTTGTTAAACGATCATAGTTGGAAAGGTAGGGTGATTGGTTGAACATCCTTGTAAGTTACCTCAAGAACAATACGCAAGCGGTTGTTCCCATTGCCATCATTGTTCTGATCCTAAATTTTACCTTGGTGCCCATGGCCGCTCCCGTGGTGATGAGGTTTTTGGTAGGTGCGGTTACCTTGATTGTGGGCTTATCCATCTTCTTTGTGGGTGTGGATCTGGGCATCTCTCCTTTGGGGACCATTACCGGCACTGCCCTGGTGAAAACGAACCGGCTCTGGGTATTCCTGCTGGCGGGGGGCCTTTTGGGCTTTTTCGTCTCCGTTGCTGAGCCGGGTCTTTTGGTTTTGGTGAACCAGATCGAATACGTTACCGCCGGGGGCATTCCCGCGCGGCTGCTCTTGGCCTTTATCCCCACGGGCTTTGGCCTTTTGATTGCCTTGGGCTTCGTGCGCGTCTTCCTCCATGTGTCCATGCGCAATTTCTTCACGGTGGCCTATGGCGTGGTCCTGGTCTTGGCTTGGATTACCTCCCGCAGTTCCCCGGAGTTCTTGGCCATTGCCTTTGATTCCTCCGGTTCCATCACTGGTATTTTGGTAGTACCCTTCATCATGTCTCTGGCCGTGGGCATTTCCAAACTGCGCAAAGACAGCAAGCAGGCGGAGGAAGACAGCTTTGGCCTGGTTGGTGCTGGCGCGGTGGGGCCCATTTTGGCGGTGATGATTATGAACCTGGTTAGGCCCGTACCGGAATACCCCCTGATCTCTTTGGAACCGGCTCAAGCAGAAACAGGCAGGGTGATGCGCAGGTTCTGGATGGCAACCCCAGCGGCGGTGCGGGACAGCGTTATTGCCCTGCTGCCTCTGGTGGTCGCCTTTCTCCTGCTGCAGTACCTCCTCTTTAAGCTGGAGAAAAGGGAGTTCCGGCGTATGGCGAAGGGGTTTGCTTATACCTTGCTGGGAACCTTCCTCTTCTTCATGGGCGTGAACGGAGGCTTTATGGAGCTCGGCGGTCAGCTGGGCTATCTCCTCGCTTCCTTGGATAACAAGGCCTGGCTGTTGATCACCTCCTTTGTATTGGGGTTTGTGACCATTCTTGCTGAACCTTCGGTTTATGTGCTCAACAGGCAGATCGAAGAAGTGACGGCGGGATCCGTAAAAGGGAAACTTGTGGCCACTTCGTTGGCCTTGGGGGTGGGCCTGGCTATTCTCCTGTCCTCTGTGCGCGTGCTGGTGCCCGGACTGACCCTCTGGCACTTGCTGCTCCCTGGGTACCTGTTGGCTTTGATTTTGGTGCGCTTTGTCCCTCCGCTCTTTGTGGGCATCGGGTTTGACTCGGGCAGCGTGGCCACGGGTCCCCTGACCACCACTTTCATCCTGGCCTTTGCCCAGGGCGCCGCGGGGGCCTTCGAAGGGGCAGATCTTCTGCGCGATGGACTGGGCATGATCGCTTTGGTGGCCATGTCGGCCATAGTGACCATGCTGGCTTTGGGGGTTGTCTTTCGGGTCAAGTCAAGGTAACAAGGAGATGAGGCACATGGTGCAAGGTAGTACTGGGTGGAGGGAGTACGAGCTGCTCTGTGTGGTGGTCGACCATGGCCTAGGCAGTCGGGTCGTGAGTATGGCTAAAAAGAACGGCATCAGTGGGGGCACCATCGCCCTGGGGAGAGGGACGGTGAGCGGGCGCTTGGCGCAGCTGCTGGGCCTAACGGATACGCGCAAAGAGATTGTGTTCATGGCTGCCCAAAAACACCTGGGCCGCAATGCCCTGAGGATGTTCGCCGATGAGCTGCATCTCAACAAGCCCAAGCGCGGTATTGCCTTTGCCATGCCCTTGGGAGCTTTTCTGGGTACGGGCCATTACGAGTACGAGTTTAAAAGCCGCGAGGGAGGTGCCCGCAGTATGTACCGGGCTGTGTTTGTGGTGGTGGATAAGGGTAAGGGAGAAGAGGTCATGGATGTGGCCAAGGCCGCGGGGGCCAAGGGCGGCACCATTATCAACGCCCGGGGTTCCAGTATCCATGAGACCGGCCGGTTTTTGAACCTGGAGATCGAACCGGAAAAGGAGATGGTGCTGATCTTGGCCCGGCCGGAGCTGGCGGATCGGATTGTGCTCGCGGTGCGGGATGAGCTCAAGATAGACGAGCCCGGTAAGGGGATCATCTTTGTCCAGGATGTGAACGAGGTCTATGGTGTGGTGGAAGAGTAGGGTGCGCTGGCTTTTGGTTCTGGGGCTGGCCGCCTTTTGGCTGCTTGGGGCTGCCTCCCTGGGACTGTGCCTGGCGGGGGAACCCCTGTACCGGGGGGAAGTGGTGGAGGTCTATCCCCATGACCCTGCCGCCTTTACCCAAGGGCTGTTTTTCTGGCAGGGGTTGTTATACGAAGGGACTGGGCTCTACGGCGAGTCTTCCCTGCGGCAAGTGCGCTTGGAGGATGGGGCGGTACTTAGGCGCGTCGATTTGGAGCCGGGCTTTTTTGGTGAGGGGATTGCCGCTTTTGGAAACAGGATCTATCAGCTCACGTGGCGGGAGCAGACCGGTTTTATCTACGATTTGGGGAGTTTAAACAAGCTGGGGGAGTTCACCTACCAGGGCGAAGGCTGGGGGCTGACCACAGACGGCACCTATTTGATTATGAGTGATGGTTCCAGCACCTTGCGTTTTGTGGATCCAGAAACATTGGAGATAGTAGACCGCCTGCAGGTTTTGGCTGCGGGAGGTGCTGTTCCCCTGCTCAATGAGCTGGAGTACGTGGAGGGAGAGATCTGGGCAAACATCTGGCTGACCAGTGTGATCTGCCGGATTGACCCAGCATCGGGGCAGGTTGTGGGCTGGATCGATCTAAGCGAGCTCACCCGCAGGGAACTGGCTGCCAATCCAGGTATCGATGTGCTCAACGGCATCGCCTATGATGCCGAGACAGGAAGGGTTTTTGTCACGGGGAAGCTCTGGTCCAACATCTACCAGATCCGCCTGGTGCCTGCCCAAGAGTAGAATGCAAAGGGCAGGAAAGGAAGGCTGCCCCGGTGAATAGAGTGTGTGAAGGAGGGGAATTATGGCTGATTCATTCTTTGATTTGGTGGCGAGGCGCTATTCGGTGCGCAGCTTTAGTGCTCAACCTGTAGAGGAGGAGAAGCTCCGGCAAGTATTGGAGGCGGCCAGGTTGGCCCCTAGTGCGGTGAACTACCAGCCTTGGCAGTTTATTGTGGCCACAGAGGAAGAGTTGAAGGCGAAAATCTGCAGCGCTTACCGGGGCGAGTGGCTGCAGCGGGCACCGGTGATTATTGTGGCCTGCGGCAACCACGCCGAGTCCTGGAAACGCCGGGATGGTAAGGATCACTGCGATGTGGACGTGGCCATTGCTGTGGATCACCTGATCCTGGCGGCAACGGCCCTGGGACTGGGTACCTGCTGGGTGTGCGCCTTTGATGCCCAGAAGCTGCATGAAGTGCTGCAGCTGCCCGAGCATCTAGAACCTATCGTGCTCATTCCCCTGGGCTACCCGGGAGAGGGGCCTGTTCCTGCCAAGAAGCGCAAGGCCCTGGATGAGATCGTAACTTGGCAGGCCTAGGGCCTGCAGAAGAGGGGGAGCGTATGTCGCAGTTCTTGGATGAGCTTTGCCTCCACTGCGGGGAAGGGATGCAGCCGGGAAAACCCATTCAGATCTGCCCCCAGTGCCAGGGGATACTGCACCTGGACTGCTGGAGGGAGCTGGGGCGCTGTCCCAGATGCGGCTGGGTGGAAAGGTCTGCCTCCGAGCCGACCAAAAGGTGTCCCTACTGCCGGGAAATCATTCTGGCGGATGCGGTGCTGTGCAAGCACTGCCACAGCCGCCTGCCCTCTCCAGGCAGCGCTGAACAGGGGGCAGCAGGGCCGTCCGTGGCCGGGGCAGGGAGCTCGGCGGGGGCGCAGCCTATTATCGACGCCCTGCGTGCAGGCTGGCGGGGCTTCAGCTCGCGCCTTGGGCTGCATGTGGGGATCGGCCTGTTTTTCATTCTGGTGGGGGTGGTCTTGGCTGCGCTGGCCGCTTATCTGTCGTGGGGCTATCTGCGCTATGGTTACCGCTACGGCCTGTGGTACAGGGCCCGGATTTCACCGGGGGCCGTTATTCTTCTGGGCATTGGGGTCTATCTCGGTTTCCTCTGGCTTATGGCAGGGTTGATCAAGCTGTATGCAGAGATCGACGCGGCAAGGCCGGTGCGCTTTGGCCAGCTGTTTAAGGTGGGCGACCGCTTTTTGTCCTTTTTGGGCACATCACTTCTGGCGGGAGCCATCATCGGCGTGGCTGGGGAGCTGTGGGTGGTCCTGGGGGTTGTGGCCGGCATTTTCCTCTGCTTTGCCCCCCTGCTATCTGCAGCCCACGGGATGGGCACCTTGAAGGCGATTGGCACTAGTTTCCGGATGGTTAAGGATCATTTCTTCTTGGTGCTGGGGTTGCTGGCCGTACTGGCGGTCCTGCTGGTTGTTGGGGCCGTACCCTATGGTTTCGGGTCCTTTATCACCTTGCCGGTGAGCGGCATTGCCCTGGCCCATCTTTGTCGCTATCTTTTGGAGGAGAATAATTACAACTAAGGAAAAGCCGGGACATCCCTGGGAGAGGTCCCGGTTTTGCTTTAAAGGAGCTTCTGCACTGCTTCCAAGGCTGCCCCGTAGTTGGGGTGGGAAGATATTTCGTCCAGATACTCGACGTAGCGGATGGTGTTCTCCCGGTCCAGGACCAAAACAGCCCGGGCCAGAATGCGCATTTCTTCGATGAGCACCCCATAGGCTTGGCCGAAGGAGACATCAAAGTGGTCCGAAAGGGTGATGGCATCTTCCAGCCCTGCGCTTCCGCACCAACGCCGCTGCGCAAAGGGCAGATCTACACTCACCGTGATCACCACTGCCCCCTCCAGCTTGCTCACTTCCTCGTTGAAGCGCCTGGTCTGGGCATCGCACACTCCGGTGTCCAGGGAGGGTACAATGCTGATCAGCTTGACCTTGTCTCCGAAATCCGCCAGGGTCTTGGGGTTAAACTGGTTGTCCACGAGCCGAAAATCTGGCGCCTTTTGGCCTGGGCTCAGTTTGGGCCCCCGTACGGTGAGTTCCGTTCCTTTCATGGTAACCGTGCGTTTTTCCATGCTTTCCCTCCTTACTAAGGTGAAATATTAGTTCGGCACTAAGGAATGGATTCCTGCCGCAGTGGGGAAAAAGATGGAGATATTTGGTATAGCCTTAGCGCTTCCACTCCTCGGCCTGTGCTTCCACTTCCCGCAGCAGGTCAGGGTCTGCCTGCAGTTTGGGATCTGCTGTGATCTTCTGCAGGAGGGCGCGGGCCTCCTCCTTCTTTCCGTTGTGGTCCAGGGCCCGGGCGAGCTGCAGCTGGAACTCCAGGTTGCCTGGCTCTAGTTCCACGGCGCGCTGGGCGTTTTCTAGGGCCAGTTTCTTGCTGCCGATGCTCAAGGGAAAGCCGGGGGCCTGCTGGTAGAGCTGGCTGAGCACCCAATAGGCGGGCGCGTAGTTGGGATCCAGCTCCAGTACCCGATCCAAAGCGTCCTTCATGGGGCGCACCATAAACAAGCTGCTCAAAATGCCCCTGGTTTGCCCGATCCTCCCGATCAGGGCGGAGAGCCAGTAGTGGGCATCAGGCGAGTTGGGCAGGACCTCCACAGCCCTGTCCGCGTATTCTTTCCCCTTCTCGAAAACTTCCAACCGGCCTTCCTCGGTGCGATCGCCTAAGTACAAGTAAGCCTTGCTCACCAGCCACAGGGCTTGACCATCGGAGGGGTCCTTGCTCACCAGTGCTTCCAACTGCTCGATGGCTCGCGAGATCTTGCCCACATCTTTGCTTTCAATCAGGGCATCAAACTGGGCGTAATCCGCAGCCTGCAGCGGTAGGACCCCAAGGAGGATCACGGCAGTAAGCATGGTCAATGTGAGCGTAAGTTTCCTAGGCACATGGATCACCTCATTAGCGCAGTTTTTGTTGTGATTCCCCGCCCCGGGAGGATTTTCCTTCGCACCTTTCGGCGAACCTGGTGCGAATTTCATCTGGGCCTAGGAGGAAGAGTGGGGAAGGGCAGCGAAGAAACAGGGGTACTTATTTTGCGCTGAGGGGCGGTTCTGTGCGGAGGATTCACAATGTCATTTTCGATCTAGGGAATGTACTGCTCAAGTTCAATCCTGGAGAATACTTGGCCAGCCTCTTCGACGATGCGGACTTGATTGCCCAGGTCCAGCGGGCCGTTTTTTGCAGTCCAGAGTGGTATATGCTGGACCGGGGCGTGATCAGCCAAGAACAGGCGGTCAACAGGCTGGTTAAGCAGTACCCCCAGTTGGCGGCGGAGATCCAGCTCACCTTTGCCGATTGGTTCAGCATCCTCAAACCCATTTCCCCCAACGTAGAGGTGGTGCGCAGCCTGAAAGAATCGGGCTACCCTCTCTACATCCTCTCCAACTTCCACAAGGCTGCCTTTGAGTATGTGAGCGCCAAGTACGGGTGGTTGGGCCTCTTTGACGGCGGGGTGATCTCCTATCAGCACCAGGCCCTCAAGCCTGAGCCCGCCATCTACCAGATCCTCCTGGCGCGCTACGCCTTGATTCCCGAAGAGTGTGTGTTTATCGATGATTCCCTGGCCAATCTGGCCGCGGCCAGCGAGTTTGGCATTAGGGGCATTCACTACCAGAGCCCGGATCAGCTGAGGCTCGAGTTGAACTTTGTTTTGAAATAAGGCACCGGGGATGGAGGGGCTCCATCCACGGTGTTTTTAGCTTTTCAGGAAACGGTCAAACCAAGCGGTGATCTCCTTCAGACGGCGCAGGCGAGCCTTGGGCTTGCCGCTGCGGCTCAAGTCATGGTTTTCTCCCTTGAAGATGCACACCCGTGCTTCCACGCCGTGATCCTTCAGGGCTGTAAACATCTGCAGGGCCTCGGGCAGCCAGCAGCGGTAATCGGCATCGGAATGGATGAACAGGGTGGGAGTCTGGACCCTGTCCGCGTATTTCAGGGGAGAGTGCTCCCAGAGCTTGGCCGGGTCAGACCAGGGCGTGGCCCCGATTTGGTCCGGAGCGAAGAAGTAACCGATATCGGTGGTATAACCCATGGAGAACCAGTTGGAAATGCTGCGCTGGCTCACCGCGGCCCTAAAGCGCTGGGTGTGGCCGATTATCCAGTTGGTCATAAAGCCGCCGTAAGAGCCTCCTGTAACGCCCACCCTCTCTGGGTCAATGGCGGGAAAGCGCTCCAGCACCGCATCGGTAAAGCGCATCAGGTCGTCGTAGTCGATTGTTCCATACCTGCCGCGGATGTCTGCAAACTCGTTGCCCCGGCCGTCACTGCCCCGGGGATTGCAGAAAAAGACAAAATACCCTTGATTGGCCCAGTACTGCATCTCGTGGACGAACACCGTTCCGTAAACGGTCTTGGGTCCCCCGTGAATGTTCAAAATGGCCGGGTAGCGCTGACCCTCCACGTAATCCACCGGCTTGAGTACCCAGCCCTCTATGCTCAGTCCAGGGGCGGTTTCGCAGCTCAGCGCCTCTGGCTCGGCGAGCTTGCGCTCCCTGGATACCCAGGTATTGAACGAAGTCAGCTGGCGTGCGGCACCGTTTTCCAGGGAGTAGAGCTCCTGCAGCTGCAGCCCCCGCAGGGCTACGAACAAGATGCTCTCGCCTTTGACACTGAAGCAATCTACTGAACCCTCGGTTGTGAGCACACGCTCGATTCTGCCGGCGCCGTCGATGCGGTTCAGGTAAGCGCTGTGGCCTTCCGTGGTGGTGAAGTAGATGCAGCCACCGTCCAGCTGGCTTGCATTGCGCGGGCCGAAGCGGCAGTCGGAGTTCACCGAGTTGCCGATGCTGGCATCGAAATCTGGTGTCAAGGGGGTTTTGGTGCCAGCGGTAATGTTGATCAGGTAGAAACGGGGGTTTTCGTTCAGTCCGTAACGCCTGCAATCAGAACCCCAGCAGATCAGCTCGTTGTCACTGTAGAAATGGGCTTCGTGATAGGTGAACTCATGCGCGGCCGTGATCTGCCTAACTTCCCGCTGCTCCAGATCGGCCAGATAGAGGGCATTGGTAAACTGGGCTTTACCCTGGTATTCGGCACCCACAAACACTGCCTTGTCCCGGGTCGAATTGAGCTCACAACCGCTCACCTGCAGCAACTCGCCGCTTAAGGGTTCTAGGGCACCCGTGTGCTCATCGAAAAGGTAGAGCCGGGTGCGGCAGCCGCTCACAAAGCCTTCACCGTTGCTCCAATAGGGGATTTCCTCCAGCACTTCGTAGTTCTTCTCCTCGGAGCGTTCCTTGTCGTCCAGGGTGTCTAAATCCGCCCTGCGGGGGTTGAACAGGCAGGTGAGGAGGAAGCGCCCCCGGGGCAGGGGTTTGATGTCCAAGACCTGCTGGGGGATGCGGAAGGCTTCCACTGCCTCGCCTCCGGTGATGCGGATTTTGTAGAACACGGTAAACTCTTCGCCCTTGTTCTGGCGCTCCAGGTCTTGGGCGCTGCGCAGGGAGGCAAAGAGGATTTCTTCGTCGTTCAGCCAGATGAAGGCCCGTTCCTTGCCCAGTCCAGTGAGCTGGAAGCACTCCTGGCGCTCCAGGTCGTACAGCCAAAGGTGGGAGCGGTATTCGTTGTTCTCCAGATCCGCCTGGTGCACGGCAAAACAGGCCCGCAGGCCGTTGGGGCTGTGCTTGATGCCGGAAAGGAATTTGAAGTTGGCCAGATCGTCAAGGCGCAGGTTTTCCATGGGCTGTCGTCCCTTCTTGTGGTGTTGGCATCATCTTCCGCACTGTGCTTGTCTTTTCCTGCCGAAGGGCTTATTAGGGAATTGTGATCCAAGCGTCAAAGTCTGGGTCTCTTGAGAAAATGTGCACAAACACTATTGACGCTGGGGGACGGGGGTACTATAATAGGGCATGTGAACATCAACTGCACTTGATGAAGTGCAAATATTAAGTAGAAAGAGGCAGGTAGATGAAGAGAAGTCTTGTAGCAGTTCTTGTGTTGGTTGCGCTTTTGGCTGTGGCTGGTTCCAGCTTGGCAGCGGAGATTAAGTTGGGCAAAGCTGATTTTGCGGCCCACGGCACCAAGTGCTTTACCGTAGCCGTTGTAGCCCTCGATGGTGACAAGATCGTTGCCGCTTACATCGATGAGTACCAGATGCTGGGCAAAGGCGAGACCATTGGCGTTCCCAACGCCGAGTCTGCTTTCACCGTTGGCGAGACCTGGCTGGCTTCCAAGAAGGTAAACAACGAGTTCTACAGCAACAACATGGCTCGTGCCGGCTCCACTGTGACCATCGCCGACAACTTCACAGCCATTGAAAACTTCGTAGTGGGCATGACCGTGGGCGAACTGGAAGCTCTGCTCAACTCCACGGAGAAAGAAGCAGCGGTTGACCTGGTCACCGGCGCAACCCTGGTTGACACCTACGGTTACCTCTCCGCTCTGCTGGCAGCCGCTAAGGACGCCCTGAAGTAATCGGGACTAATTCTCCTAGAGTCATTACCTCCCCTGAGGATGCAACCTCGGGGGATTTTTTTGCGCTGCAGCTCAAAGCCCTGCGGACTTGATCAACCGCAGGGCTCCTCAGCTTCCCCTTGACTGTGCAGTTTGCCTTCAATCCTGTTCAGCCTGTGTTCCCAGGCGGGGGCGAGGGGCGACCTTTCCATCCAGGCTAGGGCCAAAGCTCGGCGGGCAATCTGCCTGGCCGCTGGGAGGTCCTTGGCACGATGTTCGTAGTGTTTGGCCAACTCTTCAGCGCTGTGCAGGTCCTGGGGGGCCCGGGAGAGGATCTCCTGCCAGAGCCCTGCCGCCTGCTGGTGACGTCCCAGGCGCTTGAGGATGGCGGCGCTCTGCCTGAGGATGCGCAGCAGTAGTTCAGGATGGGCGGCCAGATCCGCAGCCCGCTGCAGGTAGGCCAAGGCTGAGGATAGGTCCTGCTCTTGCGCGGCCAGCCTACCCAGGGCTTCCGCTTCGTAGGGGCAGCTGCATTGGTTGGGCTCTAGCTGGAGCACTTGCCCCAGCCGGTACAACAGCGCCGCCATGGAGACAATGTCGAGGAAGTTGTGCTCCACAATATCCTGGAGAAGCTGACCCTGGCCGGTCTGGAGAAAGGAAAAGAAACGCTGGGGGATTTCATAGCCTGGAATATCGCCGGAGCGCTGTACGCCCAGAATGTTCTCTTCTAGACTGGCCAGACTGCAGCTGGCGAGTTTGTGCCGCCACAACCGGCGGGCCAGGGGCAGTAGATCGTAATGGGCCTTGTTTTTAGCCCCTTGAAAGCCCAGGCGGGCCAGGGCGAAGCGGGTGTGCAGCAGGGGCAGATCGAACACCCGCCCATTAAAGGACACCACTATTTCCTTTTGGGCCAGCTCTTGCTCCACCAAGTGGAGTAGGGCCAACTCTTCGTTATAATCACGCATGAGGATCTGTTTGACCACAAAGCGGCGCTCCGTGAAATAGCCCAGGCCTACCAGGAAGGCATAGGTCCCTGTGCCCCCGGCTAGGCCCGTTGTCTCCGTATCCAGAAAGAGGGCCTGATCCAGGGCAAAATCTCCGCTGCCCGGGACCAAACGGTCCAGGCTGCGGAAGGAGGCTTGGTACACCTCGCTCAAAGGCCACTTGCCGTGGCGGTGGTGGAGGGGCAGCTCCCTGGTTACCACATAACAGGGACCCAGGGGAGTGGGGGTTTCCCTTCCCCCCAGGAAGGGATCGAGATCTACTGTACTCCTCGGGATGGAGGGGGAGTTACTTTTCTGGGGCAGCAGCTGCCGCAGCCTGCTCGTGAGATCCATGACCCAATGCCCCCTTTAACAGCCACAAGGTGTGTGCTTTGCCGCCCTGGCCCACTTCTGCCGCGGGACCCACGCAAGATGGGCAGCCTGCTTCGCAGGGGCAGTTTTTGATAATGGACAGGGCTCTCCACAGCAGTCTGCCGTGGGCTGCAAACAGCTGCTCGCTGAAGCCCACTCCGCCGGGGTATTTTTCATAGATGAACACGGTGGGTTCGCCGGTGAAGGGCGACTTGATCTGGGCGGTTACGCCCAGATCGCTGGGCTCACACATGAGCTCCAGGGAGGCGATGTTGCCCAGCACGTTCGCCGCGCCCAACAGGGCGCTCTGCAGGGCACCTTGGTCCAAGTTCCCCGCAAAATCCTTTGGTACGCTGAACCAGTAGGCGGTGGTATGCATCTCCATTTCCGGCAGGGAGATCTGGCCCCAGCCGATGTTCTCATGGGTGTAGAATCTGATTTTCTTATACATGTGCGTTTTAGCTGTAACCATCACTTCGCCCCAGCTGCGCCGGACGTGGGGCAGTGCTTCTTTGGCGAACACATCCAACACTTTCAGCTCCACATCCAAATTGGCATCGGTGTAGTAATCCGTGGCCACTTCCCGGGCATAGGCCTTGTGCCCTTCCCAATCCAGGCGATCAATATGGTAGGTCTTGCTTTCGTGAATGTAGATGGCACCTTCGTGGATGAGCATGGGTGCGCTGAAGCGGTCCACTTCTCCGATGACCTGCGTTCTGCCCTCGGTGGTATCGATGACGACGAAGTTCTCCGTTGAGGCACTGCGCAGGGAAATGTGGGCGGCTGGGTAGTTTTCGCTCATCCAGTACCAGCGGCCGTCCACTTTGCGCAGCACCAGCTCCTCGGTGAGGTAATCGAGGATCTCGGTGGGATCCACTTCACCAAACAGCTCGCCCTCCCTGAAGGGCAGTTCAAAGGCTGCACATTTGAGATGGGAAACCAAAATGAACAGGTTGTTGGGGTTAATGCGCGCGTACTCCACGCCCCGCTCCAGAAAGTAGTCTGGATTTTGGATCATGAACTGGTTCAAGGGGCTGCTTGTGGCCACCAGCACGGCCAGGGAGGGCCCATGGCTGCGCCCGGCCCGGCCCAGCTGCTGCCAGGTACTGGCGATGGTGCCGGGATAACCGGTGAGCACCGCGGCCTGCAGGGTGCCAATATCGATGCCCAGCTCCAGAGCATTGGTACTCACCACGCCCAGCACCCTGCCCGCCCGCAGATCCCGCTCGATCTCCCGGCGCTGCTTGGGCAGATACCCGCCGCGGTAGGCGCGGATTTTCTCCTCGGACTCACCCACTTTGTGGAAGGCTTTGCGCAGATAGGTGAGGAGTACTTCCGTATCCAACCTGCTGCGGGCAAAGATGATGGTGGGGATCTTGTGGGAGATGAGTTCCCTGGCAATGGCCTCGGCCTCCAATAGGGAACTGCGCCTGATCCCCAGGGCCTGGTTCACCACAGGGGGGTTGTAGAAAAAGATGTCTTTGCGCCCCCGGGGGGCCCCGTTTTGGTCAATAACGCGGACGGGCCGGCCCAGGAGGGTCTCGCCGTGTTCCTGAGGGTTGGAAATGGTGGCCGAGGTACAGATGTACTGGGGGTTGGCCCCGTAAAAGCGGCAGATGTGGTCCAGCCTCCTAAGTACGTTGGCCACATGGGAGCCGAACACGCCGCGGTAGATGTGCAGTTCGTCAATGACCACGTATCTGAGGTTCTCAAACAGCCTGATCCACTTAGTGTGGTGGGGGAGGATGCCGGAGTGCAGCATATCCGGGTTGGTGACCACGATGCTGCCCGCGGCGCGGATGGCAATGCGGGCATCCCCCGGCGTATCGCCGTCGTAGGTATAGGTCTTAATCCTGCCCCCCAGCTCATCGCTCCAGGCCATGAGCTCCGCGACCTGATCCTGGGCCAGGGCCTTGGTGGGGAACAGGTAGAGCGCGCGGGCCTCTTCATCCTCCAGGAGGGTCTGCAGCACAGGGAGGTTATAACACAGGGTTTTCCCGGAAGCGGTGGGCGTGACCACCACCAAGTTCTCTCCGGCCCGGGCTGCCCGCAGGGCCGCCGCTTGGTGCGAGTAGAGCCGCTCAATGCCCTTGCGCTTAAGCAGGGCCTGGAGTTGGGGATGGACAAACTCGGGGATGGACTCAAAACTCCCTTCTTGAGCTTCGATGGTGTACCGGAACGTGACGTTAGCCATAAAACGGGGATTGCTTTCCAGTTTTCTCAGGGCTTCTTCAACACTCACTGCCCACACCTACCCTTCTGCCTCCATCATAGACGAACGGACGTTTGCAGTCAATCATCTGCTTGAGCAGGTGCAGGACAAATGCTATACTCGATGTATAAAGTATTCACAAAAGGAAGATGGTCATGAAGCGACTTGTCTGTGCCGCGCTGCTGATCTGGGTTCTCGGCCTCGGGCCTTGGGCAGCGGCCGCCGCGGGCGGGGAGGGGACCCTCCTCGATCCCTCTTCTGTCCCAGCGGGCTGGGTGTTGGTGGGGGAGTATCTGGCTTCTCCGGCAGAGTTGGCAGAGTTTTCCGCTCGCCTGGGTGTGACCCTGCAGGAGCTGGTGAACTATACCTTTGCCACACCCCAGGGTACCATCCAAGTCAACCTGGTACTTACCGGAACCGATGGGGAGGCTGAGTCTCTGCAGCAGCTGTTTCTCAGTATTCATCCCCCAGAGCTGGTGGGGCGGAGCGGGCGCCGGGTGATGGAGATCATCACCGAGCTTCCTGAACTGGCTGACTTGGCCCGAGAGGCTTTGGTGTTTCAAAGGGCCGAGAACCTTTCCCCAGTGGAACCGTCTGTTCTGCGGGAATACTTAGAGGGTTGGAGCTGGACCGTTGCCACCTGGGAAGATCTCACCTGGCATCTTGGCCGGGAACTGGATTCCTACCGCGTTTTCTTGGTGGGGGAGAGCCACGGAGCAGCCTTTAACCAGGGGCTGCAGACTGCCTTGGTGGAATTCATGGTTAAGGAAGGGCAAGTACGCCATCTTCTGCTGGAGCTTTCCCCGAGCCTCGTGGGCTTTCTCCGGGAGTACGTGCGCACGGGAGATGAAGCCCTGCTGCAGCTGGCCTTTGCCCAGGTGCAGGGAACCTATTTCTTCACCCAGGAAAACTACGCCCATTGGCAGAGCATCCGGGCCCTGCAGGAAGAGCTGCCCCCAGGGGAAGAACTGCGGCTGATTGGCTTAGATGTGGAGCATCAGCCCCTGATGGCCCTGCGTTATCTGCAGCATCTCCTCAGCAAGGTGCCAGAGGAAAGCTGGTCCAGCACAAAACTAGCCCAAATAAATCAAGTTCTTACCGGTGAGCTCAGGCTAGACTATGCTGAAGCGGTGCTTTTTACCGAGCATCTTCTGCTGGAGTTGGAAACAGCCCAGCTCCAAGAGGCCTTGGGAGAACTCTGGGGCGAGTTTGAGCTGGTCCTCTCCAGCCTGCTTGCGGGTCTGCAGCTGCAAAGCGTTTCCGGCCCTGCCTGGAACAACGGCCGCGATGCAGCTATGTATCATAACTTGCTTAAGCAGATCTCCCTGGACGGCGGAGAGAAGTATTTCGGCCAGTGGGGAGTGAACCACGTTTTTCAAGGGCAGCAGATGGGTGTGGACTGGTTAGCGGCGCGCTTAGCTGGAACCGAGGGATTTGCCGGGTCCGTTTTCAGCCTGGTGCTCATCTACAGCGCCGGGGAACACCTCAGTCAAGACGGCCTGCAGGTGCTGCCCTTAGACACCTACCGCAGCACAGCCGTTCCGTTACTGGCCGATCTGGCGGGAAAAGAACCCCTTTTGGTCAAACTGGATGGACTCGAGTCCCCTTTCAGCCGCAACCAGTTGTGGCCGCTAAAGGAAGCTGTCCCCCTTTCTGGGGTAACCACAGACTACTTCCAGTACATACTCTTGGTTCCGGGCGCGGGTGCCTCCACGCCCTTGGGGCTTTGATCGCAGGGAAAAAGCTGGGTAGGGATAACTCACCTCCCAGCCTTTAGGGATCATCTAGCCTAACGCCGCAGCCTTTGAAAGAAGGGTTCCAATTCGGGAACTGCCTCTCGGAGCTGATCAAGGAGCTGTTCAGTAACATCGCTGTCCACTTCGAGTTCACTTAATGCTTGGCTGAGGCGCGGCAGCACGTTCGCCGCCCTGGCCAAGGTCTCCCGCACATTCTCCCTCAGCTGGCTGAGGAGAGGGGCAATGACGGGATAACTGGTGAGGGCCAGGGCGCAGATCTGCAGGACTGAATCGACCAGCTGGGATGATTCAGTCCTTTGTTCTTCGCTCATCTCCTGATGCCGCCTCCTTTTTCTCAGATTGGTCAAGACCATGGTTCCCGTTTCCAGGCCTTGGATCATATTAATATAGCAGGGGAAGGAGGATGGGGATGCCCCCATCCTCGGCAGGTGCTAGGCCAAGAGGATCACGGCCAGGACAACGATGAGAATCAGCGCAACAAAGACGATGAAGGTTTCCTGCTCGTTGTTCACGAACTCGCACCCCCTCGGTGAGAGAATTAAGAAGTTGGCCTTCTTGCTCTTACACTATGAAGCTGCGGCGGGTGGGTGATCATGCCCGGTTCCCGTTTTCCAGGTAGGGGGGTGCTTGTATGCCGCGGCGCATTGACAGGGCTCTACTGCTCAACACTCTACACACCGTACCCTATTACACAGATAACTGGCGCGATTTGCCCCGGGAACTCCTCTTTTTTGCTCCCCAGGGTATCGATTGGGAAAAGGGGACAGTTAAGGGGCTGGAGCTGCGCCGGGGGGTCTGGCGGTTGGGGGAGTTTGCCTTTCCCCGCACTGTTTACAACCGCTGCTTTCCTGAACCCAAGGCACTCTTGGCCAAGCTCGGCGAACACGTTGCTCCTGGGAACATCTTCAACCTGTGCACTCAGCTGGACAAATGGGAAGTGTATGGGCTGCTCAAGGAAAGCGAGGCCGCTCCGCACCTGCCCCACAGCCGCCTGTTCGCCCCGGAGGAGCTGCCCCAGCTCTTGGCTGAGTATAAGGCTGTAGTCTGCAAACCCCGCCGGGGACACGGTGGGGCAGGGGTGTTCAAGCTGGAGCTGGCGGGGCCAGAGCTGGTGGTGGTGACCACTCAGTGGTACTCCTTCCCCCTCTGGGGAGAAGCTTTGTATGTACCCCTGGTGGCAGCCGCCGCTTCCCCAGGGGTGTACCTGGTGCAGCAGTACATTCCCAGCCTGGAACGCTCTGGGGTCAAGTTTGATGTGCGCCTGGTACTGCAGAAAAACCGGGATGGAAAGTGGCAGGTAAGCGGGGAGTTGAGTCGGGTCGCCTCCGCGCAGAGCCTCTTGACCAACGGCTACCACGCGGTGGCGAAGGTGGGGGAAGTGGTGTCCCGGGCGACCTTGGACCAGCTGCATCTCTTGGGCCAGATGGTGGCGGAAGTGTTGGATCGCGGCCTGGGAGGCTTAGGTGAGCTGGGGGTGGATTTTCTGCTGGACCAAGGGGGCCAGCCTTGGATTCTGGAAGTGAACGGCAAACCCGACAAAGGCCTGTTTTGGAAACTGGGTGATGGCAGGATGCTCAAGCGAGTGTATGTTACTCCCCTGCATTACCAACAGCACCTGCTCCAAGGCAAGACAAGTGCCCTAGGTTCACGTTCCTAGGGCACCGTCAAGGTACGTTTAGTTCCTTGCTTCCCCCTGCTTGAGCAGCTTTTCCAGCTCTGGGAAAAAGCGGAGCAGTTCCTGGACCAGTTCTTCTTTTTTGGCCTGATCCATTTGCGCCAAGGTTTGGGTGATCTTGGGCACTGCTTCCTGCACCGCGGCCTTGTTGTCCTGGGGCTGCCCGGTGAGCTGGCCGAGGAGGGAGGTGAGGGACGGGTAGCTCAGGGCCAAGGCCGGCAGGAGCTTGAGCAGCGCATCGAGGGAAGAGCTTCCCTCGGTTTCTTTACGTTTCAATCCAAACACCTCCGCTTGTGTTAGAGGTTGGCGGCGATGATCACCAGGGCAACCAGGAAGAGAATGAAAATAGCCGTGGTGGGATCGATCCCGCAGCAGATGGGTCTGCCCATTTCTGTCACTCCTTTGCTTTTTCTACCCCTCCAGATCCGGCATGGTTCCCGTGAACCTTTGGATCAGCCCGGCCAGCGCCTGGGGATCCAACCCCTTTAGCAGCGAGGACAGGCGGCCTGATCCATCGCCAGAGGACTGGAGGATCGACGACAGCATAGGGATGGCTTCCAGAAGGCCGGGGAGCAGGTCAACGGGACTAGCCGCCCCACCCGCGCCTCTGCTGGTGGAAAACAGATTCCCCACTGTACACCCCCCTTTCTGGGATATAGTATTCAAGGGCAGGAAAACGGAAGTGGCTTTGTCTTCCTATTTTGGATCAAAAAAGGTGCTGAACGGGGTGTTCAGCACCTGAAACAGTGTTGGTTGGGTTTAGGCCTGCTCGTAACGGCGGGCGACTTCGCCCCAGTCAAGCACTTTGAAAAACGCTTGGAGATAGTCGGCGCGCACATTCTTGTACTTGAGGTAGTAGGCGTGCTCCCACACGTCTATGCCTAGAAGGGGGATCAGTTGGCCTCCATGGGTCATGAGGGGATTGTCCTGGTTGGGCGTACTGGTAATAACCAGTTTGCCGGAGGGGTCTTTGGAGAGCCAGGCCCAGCCCGAACCAAACACGGATGCGGCAGTGGCAGTTAGTCTTTCCACTAGTTCCTGGAAGGAACCAAAATCGGCATTAATCTGCTCAGCTAATCTGCCCTGGGGAGGTTGTCCTCCTTGGGGGCTGAGGATGGCGAAGTAGAGGTTGTGGTTGTAATACCCTCCGCCGTTGTTGCGGACCACGGTCCGCAGGGCAGGATCCTCAATGGCCTCCAGGTTGGTCAAAATAGCTTCGATGCTTTTGCCCGCAAGTTCGGGCAGCTTTTCCAAGGCCTTGTTCAGGTTATTGGTATACCCGGCATGGTGTTTGCCGTAGTGGGTTTGCATGGTCAACTCGTCAATATGGGGTTCCAGGGCGGCAAAGTCGTAACCCAGTCTTGCCTGTTCAAACATATTTGTCCACTCCTTGCTAATCCTGACTAAATTAGTAAGGATTGTTTTGCCTTCAGTGTAGCATACCTTGGCAGGGAGTGCAAGTGATTCTTATTATCAACCCCATTTTTCTCCTGACCTGCCCCCCAGGGCAGAAAACAGCGGGCCCTGGTGGGCCCGCTGCTATTCCATTTCCCGCAGTTCTTTGGTTTTTCCCCAAATATCCTTGCGCCTGTTTTCGTTCTTCTCTTCCAGCTCTTTGCGGCGTCCGGGGGACATGGGTTCGTGTTCCAGGGCGAATTCCGCATCGCGCAGGCGGTCTTTGGTGTGCCGGATCTGCTGCTGGAGATTCTTCTTGCTCTTCTCTTGTTCATCTAGTTTCCTTGGCACTGTTCCATCCCCTTCATGTGTTTTGTGTTTAGCCTGCATGGTTCCGGTTCAAGTTATGCTAAAACCAAGCCGTGAGCCAGTATTTTTCAAAAATGGTCTTAACCAGGTAGGCCCAGGGATTGGGGTTGGATACGGTCATGGTGGGGGGCGCGGAGTAGGCGCCCAGCGAGACAAAACAGCCCCGCCGGAACGCTGTGAGCATGGAAGCGCCGGCTGCTCCCCCCAAGAACTTGAAGGCGGGATCCCTGCCACTAAGCTGCAGGGCCAAGTTGCGTGCCGCAACTTCCGCTTGGTAGTGGGCGAAAAAGCCCACCTTAGGCAGCCAGTGGCCCGTGGAAAGCCTCAGGCCAACGACATCGCCCAGGGCATAGACCCCTGGAAAACGGGTTTCTAGGCTGTGGCGGTCCACATCCAACCAGCCCTCTGGACCTGCTAGGGGAGAACTCCGCAGGCAAGCAGGGGCTTGATGGTGGGGAATGGCCACAACAACATCGGCGGCAAGGCGCCCCTGATCCAAAAGCACTTCACCAGCCTTGTTTACGCTGTGCACCCTGCGTCCTGTAAGTAGGGTTATGCCAGCACGGCCCAGGAGTTGTTCCATGTGGCTGCTGATCTTCTGGGGGGCAAAGCTGAAGGGGCGTTCTTCAGGCGTAATCAGCACCAACTCTACTTGGCTGCGCACACCCCGGCGGCGGAAGTAGTCGTGGAGGAGGAGCATGATCTCGTAGGGGGCAACTTCGCCTGTAAAGGGCAAACTGGGGACAAACAGCACGATGCGGCCGCGGTGCAGCCGGGCGATCCTTGCCGCCAACTCCTGGGCTTCCTGAAGATCGAAGGGGTTGAAAGCCCACTCTTTCTGCCCAGGGATCTGGTCTGTGCGGCGCTCTGCCCCTAAGGCGATGAAAAGGAAATCGTAGGTGAGTGGGCCTGCCTGGGTGAGCACAGCCCGGCCCACAAGGTCCAGGCTCTGTACTTCCGTCTGGATGAACTTAAGGCCCCGGCCCTCCAGGAGGGACAGCTCCCTGGTAAGCTGGGCGGGTCTGCGGCGTCCCACGATCAACAGGGGCAGGGAGGCCAAAAAAAGGTGGACCGGGCTGCGGTCCACCAAAACTACTTGGTTTCCTGGAGGCAGAACATCAGCCAGCACGTTGGCGGCTGCTACTCCCGCCGTGCCTCCTCCGAGAATGAGAATGGTCTTACCCACGGTGAACGCTCCTTCCCCGGCGCTATCCCGGGTAGCATCCCCATTCAGCTGGCTTTTATACTCCGGGCTGTTACGGTTTGAGATCCTTGGTTGGGTTCCACTGCTGCCACACATTGCCCACCAGCCCTGGGCCGGGTTTCAGTGTGGCTTTGCCGGGCCGCCAACCCGCAGGAGTCACTTCCGTGCCCTTGCTGGCCCGCACCAACTGGAAGGCGCGCATCTGCCGCAGGGTCTCTTCCACGTTGCGGCCCACTGGGGGTGTCATCACTTCGAAGGCTTGGACTATGCCGTCGGGGTCGATGAGAAAGCGTCCCCGCGTTTCCGTTCCCGATTCCTCATCATATACTCCGTAGAGCCGCCCGATGTTGCCGTTCTGGTCGGACAGCATGGGGAAGGGGATATCTCTGCCCTCCAGCATCTTTGTGAGCTCGTGGTCATTCCACATTTTGTGCACATAGACACTGTCCACGCTGATGGAGAACACTTTCACGCCGAGTTCCGCGAACTCAGGGTATTTCTCAGCAACTGCTGAGACTTCCGTTGCTCAGACGAAGGTGAAATCACCTGGATAAAAACAGAGCATGATCCAATTATCTTTAAACTCCGCCAAATCCACCTCCACGAACTTCCCCTGATAGAAGGCGGGTGCGCTGAACATGGGCGCCGGTTTGCCGACTTGGATCATCCTTCTCTCCGCTCCCTTCTGTACTTCCTGTACAACAGCCGTTTCCGCCTCCAGCTTGGGCTGACCTTTCGGACGCTGGCAGCCGGGGCCAAATTCCTTCATTGTCCAAACCCCCTTGTAATGGTTTCAATTATCATTTCTGACTGGGGAATAGAAATCCTGCCTGTTTTCCTACTTTTTCCTTCAGCAGGTATTTAATGGAACGCGGAGAAAAAAGGGAGGAGTAGGCCATTTTTGACTCAAAGGAGGAGCATGTGCGTGAAGCTGAACTACCGCAGGACGTTTTTCATCGGCCTGGCCTTTATGTCTATTTCTGCTTTCTGGAATGTCTACGACAGCATTATCCCCCTGATCCTCAAGCATACTTTTCAGATCGGGGATACGTTGTCCGGGGTGATCATGGCTCTGGACAATATCCTGGCCCTGTTTATGCTGCCCTTGTTTGGAGCCCTTTCGGATCGGGTGGATACCCCTATTGGCAGGCGCATGCCCTTTGTTTTAGGCGGCACTGCTGTAGCTGTTGCAGCCATGGTGATCATCCCGGCGGCGGATAATGCGGGGAATTTGCCTGTGTTTATCGGATCTCTGCTGGTAGCACTCGTGGCCATGAGCACCTATCGCTCTCCGGCGGTGGCCCTCATGCCCGATGTGACCCCCAAGCGGCTCCGCTCGCAGGCGAATGGAATTATCAACCTCATGGGAGCCCTGGGAGGGATTTACTCCCTGGCGCTGATTTCCGCCTTGGTGCCCAAGGAGGGTAAACCCGACTACCTGCCCATCTTCGCCTGTGTGGGAGCCTTCATGGTGGTGGCGGTGGTAATCCTCTTCCTAACGGTGAAGGAGAAGAAAATCGCTAACCAGATGCGCGCTGAGGAAGAAGATCAGCAGGAAGCAGCAAAGCCCCAGGGCGGGCCCATGGACCCCGCGGTCGCCCGCAGTTTTTACTTGATCTTGGCTTCCATTTTCTTTTGGTTCTTTGCCTACAATGCGGTGACAACTGCCTTTTCTAAATACGCCCAGAGTTATCTGGGCCTGGCGGGGGGCGGTTTTGCCAATAGTCTCATGCTGGCCACCGCGGCAGCGGTAGTGGCCTTTATCCCCGCCGGCATGATTGCCGGGAAGATTGGGAGGAAGAGGACGATTATGGCCGGCATCATCTTGCTGGGCCTGTGCTTTTTCATCGCCTCCTTTTTCCGGACTTTCTCACCGGTGCTCAACATCCTATTGGTGCTCATCGGCTTTGCTTGGGCGGCCATTAACGTGAACTCCTACCCCATGGTGGTGGAGATGGCTAAGGGAGCGGATATCGGCAAATACACCGGTTATTACTACACCGCTTCCATGTCCGCGCAGATCCTCACGCCCATCCTTTCTGGGTATTTCATGGAGCGCGTGGGTTATGGCACGCTCTTTCCCTATGCCACGGTTTTCATGTTCCTGGCCTTGATCACCATGAGCCAGGTGCGGCATGGTGACAGCAAAGCGCCCGTTCCCAGGAGCAAGCTGGAACTTTTGGATGTGGATTGAGTGCAGCTCCTCAGCTGGGGGCAATAATGTTTGAAGAGGGGGATAGAGAGTTGGAGATTCGCGCTCTAGAGTTGAATGCACATGTGGTAACGGATCTGCTCTGCCTGGTAGCCGAAGATGAGGTTGGGGATTACCCCTGGCCGAGCCCTTTGGTTAAGCAGCTCATGGCAGCCCAGGAGTTCTCGGGCAAGCTGGGCGAGACCGCTTCCTGCGTGTACCTTGCGGAAGAACTCCAGCGCCCGGTGAGGGTGGTGGCCGCGGGCCTGGGCAAAACGGAGGAGCTGACCACCGAGAAGGTGCGCCGGGCCTTTGGGGCTGGTCTCAAGGAAGCGGATAGACTGAAGATCGAAGTGCTCACCACCATGCCCTGGACTAATGGGGGCCTCACCCCAGGGGAGGCGGCCCGGGCGGTAACGGAGGCTTACCTTCTGGCCACCTACCGGTTTAACCGCTACCTTTCGGAAAAGAAGGAGTGCTCGGTGCGTTTCCTGCAGGTGCGCTATGACCCCGCTCAAGAAGTAGAGGTCCTGCCTGCCCTGAAGCTGGGACAGACCTTAGGCGAGGCCACCAACTTGGCCCGGGATCTGGTGAATGAACCAGCCAACGTGCTCACTCCGGAAAGACTGGCCCAGGAAGCTCAAAAAGCAGGGGAGAAATACGGCTTTGCCGTGGAGGTCTTCGCAGGGGAAGCGCTTGCCCAGCTGGGGATGGAAGCGTTTTTGGCTGTGGGTAAGGCGAGCGTCAACAGCCCTAGGCTGATTGTCATGCGCCATTTGGGCGATCCGGCCAATCCGGACCGGGTGCTTGGCCTGGTGGGTAAGGGCATGACCTTTGACAGCGGCGGCCTCTCGTTGAAACAAGCCAAAGGCATGGAAACCATGAAGTTTGATATGGCGGGGGCAGCCGCGGTAATTGGGGCCATGGGCGCGCTGGCCCGGGAAGAGGTGCCTTTGAATGTGGTGGCTGTGGTGGCCGCCTGCGAAAACCTGGTGTCTGGAACGGGTTACCGTCCCGGGGATATCATCGGCACCATGGCCGGAAAGACTGTCTTGGTGGAATCCACAGATGCGGAGGGGCGGCTGACCTTGGCCGATGCGGTGCATTACATCATCAGTAGAGAAAAGGCCTCCGTGGTCGTTGATGTGGCCACCCTCACCGGAGCCGTGATTGTAGCCTTGGGCCACCTCACCACGGGAGTGCTCACCAATGACCAAGATCTTTATGCCCGGCTGCAGGAGGCTGCCCACAAGTCGGGGGAAAGGGTGTGGCAGCTGCCCAGCTTCCCCGAGTACAGGGAGCAGAACAAGACTCCCTACGCGGATCTGCGCAACGTGGGCGGGCGGGAGGCAGGAACAATTACGGCCGGTCTGTTCATCGCCGAGTTTGTGCAGGATAAGCCCTGGCTCCACTTGGACATTGCTGGCACCGCCTTTGCCGAAAAGGACGGAGACTACCTAACCCAAGGGGCCACCGGAGTAGGGGTGCGGCTGCTGTATCACTTTGCTGAAACCTATCTTTAGATAAAGTAAGGGGCCTGCCTTGCGGCGAGCCCCATTTTTATCGCTCCACCTTCTCCAGCTGGTCCAGCGCGTATAACCCTGCACCCAACACGCCGCCATCTCCTGCCAAGGGGGAGAGGAGGATGGGAATATCCCGCAGCTCGGTCATGGCGCTGGAGCGGAAACTGCGTAGGGTGGCTTCTTCCAGGAGGGGATACCACTGCATGATGCTTCCCCCCAGAATCAAGACTTGGGGGTCAAACATGTTGGCCATGGCCCCCAGGCCCCGGCCCAGGGCGCGAGCCATCTGCTCCAGAACTGCCAGCGCCAGTTCATCTCCGGCTGCTGCCAGGCGGAACACTTCGGGGGAAGTGACCTGCCTGTCCAGGAGGCGGCTGGCCATGCGGGCAACCGCGGTGCCCGAGGCGTAGAGCTCTAGACAGCCCCGGTTGCCGCAGGGGCAGGGTGGGCCACTGGGATCAATACTGATGTGCCCCATATGGCCGGCAATTCCCTTGGCGCCGTGTACCAGCTCACCGTTGGCGATGATGCCGCCTCCTAGGCCGGTACCTAAGGTGAGGGAGATGAAATCGGTGTAACCCCGACCTGCCCCCAGTTTCAACTCGGCGTAGGCGTGGATTTTGCAGTCGTTATCCACAAAGGTGGGCAGGCCTGTGGCCTGGGCCACAAGGTCCCGCAGGGGAACTCCCACCCAAGGAGCCTCGGGGTAAAGCCCTGGCAGATAGGTGCCGGTGGCCCGGTGAACCTGGCCCGCTGTACCCACACCCACAGCCCGAGCTTGGTATTTCTCCCCCAGGCGCTGAGCCTGTTGACCAACTTGCTCAAAAAAAGGTGCCCCCTCGGCCATGCGGGAGGGCAGGCGTTCTACTTCCACAATCTTGCCGGCGGCATCCACCACTGCGATTCTGGTGTTGGTGGCGCCAATGTCGATTCCTAAAGCGTAGACCATCTTGCAGAACCTCATTCCTCTCCAGCAAACTTAAGGGCCTAGCGGGCGGTTAGCTACACCGGCAGCAGGGAAGCCAAGCGCCCGGCGAGGCTGCGCTGCATTTCCAGATACTCCTGCCAGGGTACAGGCCTGCTGAACAAGAACCCCTGGACTTTCACGCAGCCCATATGGTGCAGCAGCTCCAGCTGGTTTTGCCGCTCCACCCCTTCGGCCACTATCTCCATGGACAAGTTCATGCCCATACCGATAATGGAGCGAACCAAACCTGCCATGCGCGGGCTGCTGTCCACGCCGTCGATGAACTGCTTGTCAATTTTCAAAGCCTGCATGGGATAGCGGGCCAGGTAGTGCAGGGAAGAGTAAGCGGTACCAAAGTCGTCAATGGCGATGTAGATGCCCATGTCCCGCAGCGCCTGGAAGTTCTCCAGGACATCGGGGGTGGGCTTGAGCATGGCTTCTTCGGTTATCTCGATGCGCAGCAGCTCCCTGGGCAGCTCGTAGCGGTTCAAGATGGAGCGCAGCTGGGCTGGGAAGTGGGGTGAACGAAAATGGTTAGCGGAGATGTTCACCGAGACCCAGCCCGGGTCGCAACCCGCCTTGAGCCACTCTTCATGCTGGGCGCAGACAACGTTCAGCATGTACTCCCCAATCTGCTCCACCAAACCTCCCTGTTCCGCCGCGGGAAGGAATTGTCCTGGCTGGAGCAGGCCCCGGGTGGGATGATTCCAGCGGGTCAGGGCCTCCTTGCCCGCGATGGTTCCCGTCTGGAGATCAACCACTGGCTGGTAGTACACGGCAAACTGCCCCTGCTCCAAGGCAGCCCGAATTTCCGTTTGAAAGCGCATGCGTTCCACCAAAGCATGATGCACACTGGGGTTGTACAGCTTCAAAGGTTCGTTGTCGCTGTGCTCCGCTTCATACAGGGCCGCCTGCGCCTGCTGATAGAACAAGTCCGCGTTCAGCTCCTGTTCTACGCTGATGCTGATCCCGCCGCACAGACGCACCGACAGATCGTTTTCCGCATAGAGGAAGGGCTGGGCCACCAGTTGGTCCAGCCTGTCAATGACCTGGAGCACCGCGTTGGTGTTGGAGGGGATAATCAGTCCGAACTCCCCTTCGGACAGGCGTCCCACCACCAGGTTTTCACTGGAGATCTGCTGCAGCCGGCGGGCCAGGCGGGTAAACAGATCATCTAAGACCAGGCGATCGAGGAAGGTCTTAATCTCCGGCAGATCCCGGATGGACACCAGGGCCAGAATGACCGTACCGCCATCATCTAGGACACCCTCTAGATTGCTCATGAAGTGCTGGCGGTTGGGCAGCCCCGTTAAGGGGTCGTAAAAGGTCATTGTGCCGATGGTTTCCATCATGCGGTTGAATGATTCCCCTGTCTCCCCGATTTCGTCCCTGGTGGTGACCTGGGCCCGCACCGTGAGGTCACCCGCCGCGCCCCGGCGGAACACCTTGTTCAGCTCTACGATGGGGCGGGAGATGGTGGAGGCGAACCAAGAACCCAGCCAGAAAACCAGGGCCACCGCCACGACGCCAGCGGCGACCAGGTGCCAGATCAGCCTGTTCACAGGCTCAGTAAAGTAGGTGGTGGGTACCTTCACCGCCACCGTCCAGCCGCTGGCGCCGGGAAGCTTTTGGTAATAGGCGTGGTAGCTTGTTCCATTGTCTACGCCCGTAAAGGACCCGGCTTCCCGGGGGAGTTGGTCCCAGCGGGGGTATACGTCTTGAATGCGGGCGTTCATAATCATGGTTGGATCGGGATGGATGATGAAGTATCCGTGTTCATCCACAACATAGAGGGAGTCCTGCTGTGAAGAAACAATCAGTTCCCGGGAGACGCGCAGCAGCTCCTCCAAATCCACCGAAAGCCCCAATACCCCCTGGACCGCCGTGTGATCACTGTTCCAGATGGGCGTGGCCACGATGATCACCCGCTGACTGGTGGAGCGGGAGATCAGGGGGCCGGTAATTGCCGTTTCCCCGGCCATGGCCTTGGGGAAATACTCCCGGTCGGCTATATTGCCGGCATTGCGTTCCATAGTAGTGTTGTAGTTGCCCTCTGGATCGGCCACAAAAAAGATGAGGTAGTAAGGGGGAGCTTCTTCGATCTGCCGGCGCAGGTAGGGCTCAATGAGATCCCAGTCCATGGTTTCCAAAAGATCCGAGTTGGCCAGCTGCTGGAGATCGGCCATGCGTTCCCTCTGCCAGAGGGCTAGGATTTCGCTCTGTTGGTGGGCCAGGGCCTGGGCGTTTTCCACCACTAGGTCGGTAACCAAGGCACGGGTAAGCACACCTGTGATGATCATTACCGTCACGGTGAGGCCCAAAACCACGATGATAAACAAGGCCAGGACACGATCGCGGATTCTGCCGAACTTCCATCTAGACAAGGCCGAGACCCCCAGTGGGTGGAAAATGTACCGTGGTTATTCGACATAAAGCGAAGAATTCCTTTTCGAGTTGCTTATAAAAGAGGGGCCAGCAGGCGCAGGAGTGACCATTTGGCTTTGTGCAGGGCGGGGATGCTTTGGTAGTCAGCCAAGTGCACTTCCCGGCATAACTGCAGCGTCTCCAGGAAGTCATCGCGGATCTGCAGCACGCTTGGGGTGCCGTAGAGCCAGACCGCATTTTCAAAGGCCATGTACAGACTGCGGTAGTCTAGGTTTACCGTCCCCACCACTGCCACGCGGTCGTCGGCCACCATGGTTTTGGAGTGCATAAAGCCGGGGGAATACTCATAGATTCTCACGCCGCTTTCCAAAAGGGGCAGATAGTACGAACGGGTGACCGCGTACACCAGGGGCTTATCGGGGATGCCCGGGGTCATCAAGCGCACATCTACGCCCGTTTTGGCCGCGGCACAAAGGGCGGCGAGCATCTCATTGTCCAAGATCAAGTAAGGCGTATTGATGTACACATAGTCTTGGGCCCGGGTGATCAGGTTGAAGTACACCGTTTCGCCCACCGTCTCATCATCTAAGGGATTGTCTGCGAAGGGTTGGATGAAACCGTTTTGCTCCGAACTGGGCTGCAGTTTGCCGGGCCGGAAGTCATCGAGCCGTACTTGCTCGCCCCGCACATATTCCCACATGGCCAGGAACATCACGGTGAGCGACCAGACCGCTTCTCCTTTCAGCAGGAAGGCCGAGTCCTTCCAGTGGCCGTACTTCTCCACCGCATTGATGTACTCATCCGCGAGATTTATACCTCCAGTGAATCCCGTATGCCCATCGATAATCATGAGCTTGCGGTGGTCCCGATAGTTCAGGGACGGGGAAAGCATGGGTTTTAGGGGGTGGAAGCGGGCAGTTTTGATGCCCAGGGCCTCCAGCTTCTTGTGGTAGTCTTTGGGTACCCGGAAAATACAGCCCAAGTCGTCGTAGATGAGGCGCACATCAACCCCCGCTTGGGCCTTTTTGACCAAGATCTCCAAGATGCTGTTCCACATGAGGCCTTCTTCCAGGATAAAGTATTCCAGGAAGATATAGCGTTGCGCCTGTTCCAGTTCCCGGAGCATGGCTGGAAAAGCCAGATCGCCCACTGGGTAAAACTGGGAGTACTGGTGCCGGTACACGGGGTAGGCGGCGTGGTTTTGGATGTAGCGGGCCTGCCCCGCGGCCCGGGGGTCCAACGCCTCTAGCTCATTGAGGATGGGTTCACTGGAGTCCAGGGATTTTTCCCCATGCAGGCGCGTTGTCTCCAGCTTCCTGCGCATGCGGGGGCTGAGCCTGGTTTTACCGAGAACTAAGTAAAAAAGCCCGCCAAAGATGGGAAAGAGCATGATGGCCATGATCCAGGCGATTTTCGAGGCCGACTTGGCCCTTCCGGTGGCGATGATCACTACCACCACGGCACTCAGGCTGCTGCAGAACACATAAAAGAGGGGAAAATACTTGCTGAAGCGCCCAATCATCAAAACCAAGGCGCCAAGCTGCACGAAAATGGCCACCCCCGCTATGGTCGCCCGGTGGAATAACACAGTTAGTATTTTCTTCATGTCCCGCCTCACACCTCGCGCCTGCAATGTACAGTGCTGACATACCTTGATCTTCTAAGAAGCGGTCCCCTTTGTCAAGGGCGGTTGGGAAAGCGGGCACAATCTTTATCCTTGTTTGGGATACCCTCCTATGGTATATTGATCACAAATGAAGTGGGGCGAGCAAACCATAATACTGTGGACGGAGGTTAGATGTGATGAAGCGAAGTGTTTGGCAGCTGTTGGCCTTAGCGGTGGTACTTGTGCTCTCCATGGGAACGGGGGCTTGGGCACAGGAGGAGATGGAGGACGAGGAGTACTGCGTGAAGATTCTGGTCCCCGATTTTGCGTTGGTCACTGCCCAAGGCGAGACGGTGCGGCTCAGTGATCTGCGGGGGCAGGTGGTGGTGCTCAACTTCTGGGCCACGTGGTGCCCGTACTGTGTCATGGAACTGCCCGAGCTGCAGGAACTCCACGAGGAACTGCAGGAGTCAGGGGAGGCGGTCATCTACTTGGTAGACCAGATCGATGGCCAGTATGAGACGCCGGAACGGGCCACTGCCTTTCTGGAAGAAAAGGGCATTACCATCCCTAACCTCCTGGATTTTGGCACCGTGGGTAACGGCATTTTCCAGGTACCTGGGCTGCCCACCACAGTTGTGATCGATGCCGAAGGTTACCTGTGTGACTATGCCATCGGTATGGTCACCAAAGACGTTGTGCGCAGGATGATCGAGGTGGCCAAATAATGCTGCAGCAGCTGGCGCCTCAAGTGACACCGTCGCTGTTCGGCCTGATTTTCGTGGAAGGCCTCTTGGCTTTCCTCTCACCCTGTATTCTGCCCATGCTCCCTATCTATCTCATGTATTTGGGGGGCGAAGAAGCCCAGGGTGAACGGGCTGGTGTGCGTCTTTTGGTGAATACTTTAGGTTTTATTGCCGGCTTTACCCTGATATTTGTGGTTCTAGGCGCCACCGCTTCGGCCCTGGGACGGGCCGTTTCCGCCCACCGATTGCTTTTGCAGCGGATGGGGGGCGTGGTGGTGATGCTCATCGGCCTGAATTATCTCGGGGTGATCAAAATCGGTTTTCTGAACCGCAGTAGGGTGTGGAAAGCGGAGACCAGCAACCTGCGCTTCTGGTCCAGCCTGCTGTTTGGCGCAGCCTTCTCCCTGGGATGGACGCCCTGCCTGGGGGCCTTTTTGGGCACGGCGCTGATCTTGGCTTCCAACTTGCGCACCTTGTACCAGGGGATGGCTCTGCTGTTCACCTTTGCCTTGGGCCTGGGCATACCCTTTGTACTCACTGCTGTGCTGTGGGGGAAGCTCCAAAAGACCCTGGGCGTGATCAAACGCAATCTGCCCCGCATTCAGATGGTCTCAGGGCTGCTGCTGATCGTGGTGGGAGTGCTCATGGTATTCGACCTGCTTAAGTTTTACACGGGCCTTTTCATTTAGCTGGCTGTAATAAGTAAAACCCCGGCGGAGCCGGGGTTTTCCCTTTATTCGATGGGTTCGAAACGGGAAGTGAAAAAGCGCAGTACAGGCGGTTCGTAGACAAAGCGCAGACCCTTGACATTGTCCCGGTTCTTCCAAGCGGCTTTTACGGCATCCACCACATAGTCCAGGTGGGCGTAGGTGTACACCCGCCGCGGAATGGTGAGGCGCACCAGTTCCAGTTTGGGATAGCGGTGGTTGCCCTGGTCATCGCGGCCGGCAGAGACAATGCCCCTTTCCATGGAGCGCACGCCCGACTCTAGATAGATCTGGGCCGCAAGCATCTGGGCCGGGAAGTGGTCTTGGGGAATATGGGGATAAAACCTGCGGGCATCCAGGAAAACGGCATGGCCGCCGATGGGCTTTACAATGGGGATTCCCGCTTTCAGGAGCTTATCTCCTAGGTATCTTACTTGGTCCAGGCGGTGGGCCACATACTCGTACTCCGCCGCCTCGTACAGGCCGCGGGCCAACGCTTCCATATCGCGGCCTGACATTCCGCCGTAGGATGGCATCCCTTCATAGACCACAACCAGCGCAGTGGCTTTTTGATACAGCTCCTCGTCGTTGAGGGCCAGGAAACCGCCGATGTTTACTATACCGTCTTTCTTGCCGCTCATGGTGCAGCCGTCGCCATAACTGAACATCTCCCGGAGGATTTCCCGGATGGTCTTGTTTTCGTAGCCCGGTTCCCTGTGCTTAATGAAGCAGGCGTTTTCTGCGCAGCGGGTGGCATCAAACATGACCTTGATCCCGTGTTTATGGGCCAGTTCGGACACGGCCCGGATATTGGCCATGGATACGGGCTGACCGCCGGCCATGTTCACGGTTACGGCGAGGGAGATGTAGGGGATGCGCTCGGCCCCAACCTCATCGATGAGGGCTTGCAGTTTATCCAAATCAACATTCCCTTTAAAGGGATGTTCGCTTTCAGGGTCATGGGCTTCGTCAATGATTACGTCCCGGAAGGTGGCCCCAGCTAGCTCCTGATGGGCCCGGGTAGTGGTGAAGTACATGTTGCCTGGGATAAAGTCGCCGGGCTTGATCATGATCTTGGACAGGATGTGCTCCGCGCCCCGCCCTTGATGGGTGGGCACCACATACTTGAATCCGTACAGATCGCGTACGGCTGCTTCGAGATGCCTGAAGTTCTTGCTCCCTGCATAGGCTTCATCGCCCAGCATGAGACCTGCCCATTGGTTGTCACTCATGGCGTTAGTGCCACTGTCCGTGAGCAGGTCGATGTACACATCTTCGGAGTCGAGGAGGAAGGTGTTGTACCCAGCCCTTTTGATGGCTGCTTCCCGCTGTTCGCGGGTGGGAATGGTCATGGGTTCCACTACTTTGATGCGGTACGGTTCAGGTCGATACTTGTAGCTGTCCACTAGCCACACTCCAATCTGTCGAAGTTTCTTTTCTAGTTTCAGTATAACTCAGGGTTAATGAAAAGTAAAATATTGTTCTGCGTGCCTACGTTTCCGGTAAGCGGGTCAAGTTGGGCTGGGGGTAGTTGGAGTTGACAAAAAGGGCGCCGACTCCGCCAATGCCAATGTGGCAGCCCAAAGAACAGCCGATTTCGTGGATCAAAAAGCGGCGGTACCCCAGCTGATCCCGGAGCCGGGCCGCCAGCTCCTGCGCCAGGCCTGGAGCCTGGGAATGGGCGACACCCACGAGCTGGTCAGGATGGCCGAGGGATCTTTCCTGCACTAGTTCCACAATCCGCTTGACAGCCATTTTCCGTCCCCTTACCTTATGTAGGGGGGTGCACGCACCGTTCTGGACGTGCAAGATAGGCTTAACGTTCAGTAGACTACCAAGAAAGGCACTGGTGAACTTGACCCTGCCGCCTCGATAGAGGTGGGTGAGGTCATCCACAGAAAAGATGTGCTCCACATTATTCTGGGAACGCTTCTGCACACGCTCGATAATCTCCGCTGCCGGCCTGCCTTCCCTGGCCATTTCCGCAGCCTCCAGCACTATGAGGCCTTCTCCCAGACTGGCGCTCTGGGAATCCACTACAGTGATGGGAGCTTCGGGGTAAGCGCGCTTCACTTCCTCCAGGGCCAAGAGGGCGCTGCTGTGGGAACCGGAGAATCCGGAGGAAACGCTGATAAACAGGCAAGGCCTGCCTTCTTGGGCGTATTGGGTGAAGACTTGCAGGAAGTTTTCCAAGCGTACCTGGCCTGTGGAGGGGACTTTACCCTCCCGAATGGCCGCAAAGACCTGCTCGGTGGTGATGCTTACTCCGTCGAGGTATTCTTTGCCGTCGATGTAAATCAGGAAGGGGAGGACGTGGATGTTGTAAGCCTTGAGGATGGACTCGGGTAAATCGCATGCACTGTCCGTGACAATGGATAACGACACCAGCAGATCACCTTCTAACAACTGTACTAGCTAGACTCTTCGAGTTTGGATGTCCTTTTCCTTCCGCCGATGTTGACTGTTGCGCCCATGGGAAGGATCAAGTACAATGTGAATATCTTAAGGGGAGTTGGGAAAGATGATGGATATGGCTTGGGATGCAAAAACTCTGGCTCGCCAGGTACAGGCCCGAATCTACGAGCTGAGATCTGAGCAGGTGGGCTTGAGGCCGTTTATCCAATCGGACCAAGCTCGCTGGGATGCCCTGGAAAAGGCCATTGAAGAGCTAAATTGGGTGTTGAGGAAACTGAACGCAGAGGAGGAGTAAAGTGCGGCGCTTGAAAGGTCTAGTTGTGTTTGTGCTCTTGTTCACTTTTTGTGCAGGTGTAGTGCAGGCCGCTGCCAAAGAAGGTACCTTTGTCCTGTTTCTGGGCGGGACCGAAGCGGGGCGGGAAGAGTATTCCTTCAGTCCCCAGGAGCTGCGTACGAAAGGGTCCATCTCTGTGGGTGCCCAGTGCTTAAAGGTAACCAGTTCCCTTCAGGGCAGCGGGGGACAGTGGTCCCATTATCAGGTTGCCTTCACTCCAGGAGCCTCCCTTTCCGTGACCTTCGGGCCGGGAAAAATGGAGGCAGAGGTGGGGCCCCTGCGCCGCACATATGCTCTGGATGAGCCCTTTGTGATCCTTGAGAACAATGTGTTTGCCCACTTTGAGCAGATTCTGACCCTATTTTCAGATGGCGGTGCGGAACAGGCTTTCGCCGTTGTAGTACCCAGTTTGATTCTGGCCAATCAAAACCCTGTGCTCAGCGGGTCGGCAGAGCGCAGAGGCGCCCAGGATTACCAGCTTCAGGGAGCAGCGTTGTCCCTGGAGGAGTACATTGTCAGTCTGCCCGGTAATCTCCAGGTGCGTCTTTTGGCCGAGGGAGATCGCCTAATCAGCCTGGAGATACCCATGCAGGGGGTTCAGGTGCTGCGGGAAGGCTATGTGGGTTTGCAGCCGGCAGTGGCCGCTGAACCCCAACCCAGTCATTACCGTAACGAGGACTTCCAGGTGCGCAGTGGCGATGTCACCCTGGCCGGTACTTTGAGCCTGCCCAGGGGCGAAGGACCCTTTCCTGCGGTGCTCCTCAACTCCGGTTCTGGGCCCCAGGACCGTGACGGTAATTCTCCCCCCAGTTTACAGACGTACATGTTCAAAATCCTGGCAGAAAGGCTCACGGCAGCCGGCATCGCGGTGCTCCGCTATGATGAGCGGGGGGTAGGTGAAAGCACCGGTGACTACGCTGCGGCGGATCTGAACGACCTACTCTCCGATGTGGAAGCGCTGCTGGACTTTTTGGCGGCGCACCCCCAAATTGACCCGGCGCGCTTGGCCATGTTGGGCCACAGCGAGGGAGCCTATTTCGCTCCCCTGTTCCACGAGCGGCTCAGCGCTGTGGTTCTTTTAGCGGGACCGTCCATACCCCTGGATGAGCTCATGCTCGAGCAGCTGGATTACCAAATCGCTCAGCCCTGGCTCTCGGAGCAGGAACAGGCTTACCTTAAGGGCCTGAAGCAGCAGGTGGAAGTTCTGCTGCAGGAAGCCCGGGAAGGGAAAGAAGTGAGCACGGGTCTTGCTGCTAATTTGGACTGGATCAGGCAGCACATGGAGCTGCGGCCCTTAGAGAATCTGGCAAAAGTGAAAAGCCCGGTACTCATCGTCCAGGGAGAGGATGACCTGCAGGTAATGCCTTACCACGCCCAGGAGCTGGCCAAGTGTCTGCGGGAGGCGGGGAATGACCAGGTGACGCTGGAGCTGCTGCCAGAAACTAGCCATACTTTCACGTTCGCCCATACCAGCAGCAAGTTTGACCCACTGCAGCCGTTTCAGCTGAACCCTGAGCTGATTGAGATAGTAACTGCCTGGCTGGCCCAGCAGCTCAATTAGGCAGCAAAAAAGCCCCATTCCGAGGAATGGGGCTTTTTCTACCAAGGTCGTTAACTACAGACGTACAACGTTAGCGGCTTGCGGTCCACGGTCGCCCTGGACGATGTCGAAGCTAACTTCTTCGCCTTCGTTCAGAGTCCTGAACCCGCTGCCCTGGATAGCTGTGAAGTGTACGAATACGTCTTCGCCGTCTTCACACTCGATGAATCCGTAACCCTTTTCGGCGCTGAACCATTTTACTTTACCAGTCATGCAATGGCCTCCTGAAAATTTAATGCTAGGCAAGGCTTAAACTACGCAAACATCTTCCAGCCCATCTTGCCCTACCTTAGGTTGGAACTCGAGGCCATCTATGTTCGCTTCATTTAAACACCTAACCGAATTAAGCATACCACAGGCCGGATCGCCTGTCAAGCATAGAAGGTCCAACATGTTAGAATGGGGAAAGGAGGGGGCAAGGGCAGCGCCTGAGCAAGCGGCAGTGGAGAAAGCCGCCTGGGCACGCCACATGCGGATTAAAGAAGTCCGGTCTGCATGCCGATAGTTATTTAGGAAAGCTTAGGGATGAGGTGGAGAAGATGAGAATCTCCGGTTTGAACTCTGGGTTGGATATAGAACAGATTGTCAGCGATCTCGTACGGGCGCAGCGCATTCCCATGGACCGGGTGTACCA
>JAKOTU010000083.1 GCA_029776155.1 Bacillota bacterium
GGGGAAGAGCTATGCCACCAAAGAGCACACTGCCCCCGAGCGGACCCTCACCACCACGGTGAAAATCAGGGGAGGAGTGCATCCCCTGCTGCCCGTGCGCACGGATCGGCCCATTCCCAAGGACAAACTTAGGGAGGCCATGCGGGCCACGGCAGAGCTGGAGGTGGAAGCCCCCGTTAAGATGGGCGATGTGCTGGTGGAGAACTTCTTGGGCTTAGGAGTAAGGCTCATCGCCAGCCGCAGCCTAGAGCAGGTCCAGTAAACAGGATACTCTCAAGAAGCGTCATGTTGATTTGGCGCTTCTTTTTTTGTGTCTATATTCCAAAAGCTGAGGCTGGGAAAAATACGTTGAAAAAAGGAGGGATTTCACATACTCCAGCGAAATAAAGGAAGTGTATGTGCAAAAGTATTTGGGATGATCAAAAGTGCAGGCCCGGCGTGCCGCAGTGACCCGAGGCCTTCAGGACGGCTTGCTTAGAGTTGGGCAGAGGCGGCGTTTTTGCTTGCCCACCCGGAGTGCAGCAGGGATGAGCTCAGCCAAGGAAGGGGGGAGAAGGACGCACAAGGAGCTGTAAAAAGAAGGAAGTAGTTGGCACACATTGAATAACGCAAGGAGGAATCTAGATGTCAGCCAAGAAACTGGTGGTCGTTTTTGTGCTAGCCGCGCTTCTGGCCGGTTCTGGCCTGGCCAGTGCCCGGGTGCAGATTGACTTCTGGATGTCCATGAGCGGTCAGCTGGGCGAAACCGTTGAGGCTTTGGTGCAGAAATTCAACGAAAGCCAAGACGAATATGAAGTACGGGCCTTCTTTAGGGGGGCTTACGCCGAATCCATGACCGCAGCCATCGCCGCCTACCGGGCAGGTAATCCCCCCCATATTCTGCAGGTGTATGAAGTGGGTACGGTAACCATGCTCCTTTCTGGCGCGGTGTACCCCGTGTACCAGCTCATGGAGGATTATGGCATGGATATCAACTGGGATGATTTCATCCCCGCGGTATTGGGCTATTATCTCCATGATGGTAAGCTGTATTCGCTGCCCTTCAACAGCTCCACTCCCATCTTGTACTACAACAAAGACATCTTCGCCGCGGCTGGCTTGGATCCGGAGCGGCCGCCCCAGACCTGGCAGGAGCTGGAGGAGGTCAGCCGCAAGGTGCTGGAAGCCGGGGCAGCCCGCTATGGCTTTACCACCGGCTGGCCCTGTGGCTATCTGCTGGAGAACACCCTGGCCTGGCACGGGGTGCCCTTCGCCACCTTGAACAACGGCTTTGACGGGCTCGAGGCGGAGCTGCTGCTCAATGAGGGCTTCGCACTGGAGCACATGGAACGGCTGGCCAAATGGCATGAAGAGGATATCTTCCGCTATGGAGGCAGGGGCGATGCGGCCAACTGGATCTTCTTAGGCGGAGATGCGGCCATGATGATCCACTCTTCGGCCCTGATCGGCACCATGAAGCAGAGCGGCCTGAACTGGGGAGCCACCTACCTGCCCCACTACGGCGATCCCTATCCCAAGACGAACACCATCGTGGGCGGGGCGACCCTCTGGGTGATGAAGGGACACAGCCCCGAGGAATACCGGGGTGTAGCGGAGTTCCTCAAGTTCGTGTCCCAGCCCGAGCAGCAGGCCTGGTGGCATCAGCAGACTGGTTATGTGCCCATCAGCATTCCCGCCAGCGAGCTGCTGGAAGCCCAAGGGCATTTTGAGCGGGAACCCTACCAGAAGATTGCCATCGAGCAGCTGAACTGGTCTGAACCCACGCCCATAACCCGGGGAATCCGCCTGGGCAACTTCTTAGAGGTGCGCAATGTAATTGAAGGCGAGATGGAGAACATCTTCGGCGGCCGGACCAGCGTTAAAGAGGGCATGGACAATGCTGTCCAGAAAGGCAACGAGCTGCTGAAAGAGTTTGCTGAGATGTATCAGTAGTCGAAGCTAAAGCACGGTTTGGAGCCTGCTCCAAACCGTGCACCCTACCCTTTACGTTTGGGAGGAGGAAGAGCCATGTCCCAGGTCACCTTCAAAAACAAGTGGCTTCCCTATCTACTGGTTTTGCCCCAGATCGTGATCACTGTAGTTTTTGTTTTTTGGCCCGCGTTCACTTCCCTGCGCATGGCCTTTTACCGCACCTCGCCCTTTGGCGATCGGGTCTTTTTTGTGGGCTGGCAGAACTTCCAGAGGCTCCTGCAGTCCCGGGAGTATCTGGCCAGTCTGCGTATTACCCTGTTTTTCGCCGGCTGCGTAACCTTTTTCGGCGTGGTCATCTCCTTGGGCATCGCCCTGCTGCTCAACCAGAGCCTACGGGGCCTGCCCTTTTACCGGACCGCAATTCTCTGGCCCTATGGCATTGCCCTTCCGGTTGCCGGAATTCTGTGGATGTTTCTCTTTCATCCCAACTTCGGCCTGATCCCCTATTGGCTGCGGGGTATTATCGATTTTGATTTTGACTGGATTCTCAACGCGGATGCCGCCATGCTGATTATTATCGTTACCGCGGTGTGGACCAACTTAGGTTACAACGTGGCCTTTTTCCTGGCGGGGCTGCAGTCCATTCCCGGCTCCCTAGTGGAAGCGGCTCTGGTGGACGGTGCAACTTCGTTTAAGGCGGTGCGCCATGTGACCATTCCCCTGTTGTGGCCCACCACGTTCTTTTTGATCGTGATGAACCTCATCTACGCCCTGTTCAACACCTTCGGCCTGGTGGATGCCATCACCAAAGGGGGCCCGGGCCGGGCTACGGAAATACTGATCTACAAAGCGTATAACGACGGGATCATCTCACTGAACTTGGGTTCCTCTGCGGCCCAGTCGGTCATCCTCATGATCACGGCCATCTTGCTCACTGTGTTCCAATTCAGGTTCATGGAAAGGAAGGTTTCATATTGAGCCGCGCGCATACGCCTTTGCTGAACAGGAAACGGATCAGAAAGCTGCTTCTGCACTTGGTGCTGCTGCTCATCGTGTTGATCATAGGTTTTCCTCTGATCTTTGCCTTCTGTGTTTCCACCCAGAGTCTGCCCGAGATCATTTCCGGGCCGAAGGTGGCCATCTCCAGCTACCTGGTGCAGAACTACCGGGGTGCCTGGCAGCGCACCAATATGGGCCGGCTGCTCTTTAACAGCACCTTTGTGGCTTTAGCCACCACCTTCGGCAAAATTGTCATGTCCATTTTGTCTGCCTTCGCCATCGTGTTCTTCGATTTCCGCCTGAAGAGCGTGGCGTTTTGGACCATCTTCATCACTTTGATGCTGCCTGTGCCCGTGCGCATTGTGTCCACCTACCAGGTGATCAGCGACCTGGGCTGGCTGAACAGCTATACCGGCTTGATTGTCCCCCTGATTGCTTCCGCCACCGGCACCTTTATGTTCCGCCAGTTTTACCAGGGCGTCCCCGGGGAAATGGTGGAGGCGGCCCAGATCGACGGGGCAGGCCCGCTGCGCTTTCTCTGGTCCATTCTACTGCCCAACTCCTGGCCCAACATCGCAGCCCTGTTTGTGGTGCTCTTTATTGGAGCCTGGAATGAGTACCTCTGGCCCCTGATGATCACCCACAAGCGGGAAATGCAGGTTGTGGTGGTGGGAATCCGCAGCTTGATTCCGGGCGGCGGCGACATCCTGCCTGAGTGGAACATTGTCATGGCCGCGGCCATCTTTGCCCTGCTCGTGCCGGTCTGTGTGATCCTAACCATGCAGAAGTGGTTTGTGGAACTGGTCATTGAGCCGGAGAAGTAGCTGGGGAGCCGAAAACAGGAGGCGACCATCGGTGCTGCGCCGATGGTTTTTTTGCGGCTGGGAGCAAAATTTTGCCGCCGGCACGGCAGGTATTTCCCCACGGTTCTCGAAGAATATCCTTGCACAAAAGTATCGTTGAGTATCAAATGTGCGCAGAACTGAGCCCCAAGCGGGGGCGTGTTCCAGGGGTTCTGTTGTCTTATGCCGCGCCAGCGCTGAACTTTTGTAAGGAACTCATACATTAACAAAGAACTGAAGAAGAGGTGGAGATGGGTCGATGAAGAAAATGCGTGTAGCCTTAGTGGGCTGCGGAAGGGTTGGCACCGTCCATGCCGAAATCCTGTCCGCTTTGGAAGAAGTGGAACTGGTTGCTTGCTGTGATATCAAGCCGGAGCGGGCGGAGGAGTTCAGCCGCAAGTACGGTGGGGTTCCTGTGGTGGATTACCGGGAGCTGCTCCAGCGCAGTGATGTTGATGTGCTGCAGTTGGCCACGCCCCATCATCAGCACGCCAATATAACCATCGCTGCTGCCCAAGCGGGGAAACATGTCCTGACGGAAAAACCGATGGCCACAAGTGCCCGGGATGTGGAAGAGATGATCACCGCGGCCCGGGAACATGGGGTGACCCTTGGTGTGATTCTGCAGAACCGCTGGAATGACACGTCCCAGGCGGCCAAAAGGGCCATTGAAAGCGGGCAGATCGGTGAGGTCAAGGCGGCGCGCTGCTTTGTCACCTGGAACCGGGACGATGCCTACTACGCCGAGAGCGACTGGAAGGGCCGCTGGGAAACGGAGGGGGGCGGCGCCTTGATCAACCAGGCCATTCACACCATTGACCTCATGCAGTGGCTGGTGGGTCAAAAGGTCACTGAAGTGCGGGCCCACTGTGGAACTTGGGCCCATAAGGCCATTGAGGTGGAGGATGTGGCCATGGGCTTGCTTACCTTCGAAAGCGGAATTCTGGGCACCGTCTATGCCAATACCGTGTACGCCTACGATCCCCCCAACTTCTTGGAGATTTACGGAACCAAGGGTGTCATTCGAATTGAGGGCACCACGGCCACCATCAGGACCGGGAACCAGGTCACCATTGTGGAAGAAGGCGGGGGCGATGCCGCGGGCGTAGATTACATTAAATCCACCGGCGTCGGCTACTGGGGCTTCAGCCACAAGCGGCAGATCCGCGAGTTCTATCAAGATCTCCTCGCAGGCCGCGGGCACCGCATTGATGGCGATGTGGGCAAGATTCCCACCCTTTTGGTGTTGGCCATGTACGAATCTTCCAGGCAAAACGCGCCAGTGGCTTTTCCCGATGGGTTGAAGTAAAGATAGCTCAACACTAAGCTGGAAGGGGACCAGAGTTGACCAGTATTGTGGACATTGCCCGGCAGGGACTGGGCGGATTATTAAGGAAAGAAGGATTATCCTGCAGCTGCGGTAAGAGGCACCACACCGAGCTGCGGGAAGTGGTGATGCAGGCAGGAGCGCTTCAAGAGACTCCGCGCCTGGTGGAAAAATACGGAGGCTCGAGGGTCTTTCTCATCGCCGATCAAAACACCTATCAGGTGGCGGGGCAGAAAGCAGCTGCCCTGCTCGGGGAGGCTGGAATCGACCACGAGGTCTTCATCTTCGCAGACGATTACGTCCAGCCCACCGACGCCTCTTTGGAGCAGGTTCTGGCCAAGTTTTCTGGCGACTGCGACATGATCCTCGGGGTGGGGAGTGGCACTATTAACGATATTTCCAAACTGGCCGCCAAAGAGCGGGGCGTAAGCTACATCTGTGTAGCCACCGCCCCTTCCATGGACGGGTTTGTTTCCAACACTTCCTCCATGGTGATGAAGGGGATCAAAGTCTCGATAGAGAGCACCGTTCCCCTGGCGGTTGTGGCGGATTTGGACATTTTGGTTGCGGCCCCGGAACGCCTGCTGCAGGCCGGCTTTGGCGATATTCTGGCCAAGTACACCAGCATCGCCGAGTGGCGGATCTCCAACCTGATTACCGGGGAGTACTACTGCGAGCAGATCGCCGAGCTGATGCGCATGGCTGTGCGCAACTGCGTGGCCAACGTGGAGGGCTTGGCCAAGCGGGAGCCGGAGGCAGTTAAGTATGTTATGGAAAGCCTGATTCTCTCCGGGATTGCCATGGCCTTTGCCGGTTTTACCCGGCCCGCTTCCGGTGTGGAGCACTATTTCTCCCATACCTGGGATATGCGTTATCTGGAGTTCCATACGCCCAAAGACTTCCACGGCATCCAGTGCGGCATTGGCACTGTGCTCACTCTGGAGGTGTATGACCAGATCAAAAAGCTCACGCCCAGCAGGGAAAAGGGCCTATCCTACGTGGAGTCCTTTGATCTGGCCAAGTGGCACCAGTTCGTCCAGGAGTACCTCGGGAGAAGTGGAGCGGGCCTAGTGGAGCAGGAGCGCAAGGAGCGCAAATATGACCAAGCTGCTCACCGGCAGAGGCTTGAGGTGATTGTGCAGAAGTGGGGGCAGATTCTGGAGATTATCCAAACGGAACTGCCCAGCGTTGCTCAGGTGCGCGGCTATCTCCAAGCGGTGGGGGCTCCGGTGTCTCCGACCGAAATCGGGATTTCTTACGCAGATGCCCGCAGAGCGTTTAAGGTGTCCAAGGATATCCGCAACAAATACAATGCCAGCTGGCTTTTGTGGGATTTGGGCTGTTTGGACGAAGTGGCGGATAGCTTGTGGCAGGATCGGGAATAACAAGAACCCTTGGGACAAAACCTCCGCATCCGCGGAGGTTTTGCGCGCCCCAAATCGGCTGGGCCGGCCAATTTCGGTGCGGATCCCGACTGAACTTAACGAAACCGATAACTTTGTTCCCGTTTTCGGCACAAAGGATGGCAATTCACGCCAGACAAAAGTGCAGATCAGATACAAAAGCGCAGAAACCGAGTGCGGGCCGCCGAGGACAGTTGGATCTTTACAGGGAACGCCTGTCATGCCATAATGAGATCGTAAGAGGCTCCAACTGTCGCCAAATAGTGGGGCATAAACAGCAGTTGCCGCACAGCGGCTGCAGAGCTGCCCGGGGCTGCAGCTGGGCTTTTTGGCGCGCTGTGGTCCTCGAAAATACTTGCACAGGATGAACATATTTGCACGGTCTTTTGCGCGACAATCCTTAACATATGCAACATTATTCACTAATCTTTCCCCTGGAGGGACGGCGCTTGTGCAGAAGGTAAGAGGTGGAGGTGGGCAGATGAACAGGGAAGCAAAGACCACAATGACCGCCCAGGTGGTCATCGTGGGAGGAGGTATCGTGGGCACCCTTACAGCCCGGGAGCTCAGCCGCTATGAGCTTGATGTTCTGCTTTTGGAAAAGGAAGCGGAAGTGGGCTGGGGCACCACCAAGGCCAACAGCGGGATTGTGCACGCGGGCATTCATGAGGAGCCTGGAACGCTCAAGGCCAAATACTGTTTCCCCGGCAACCAGATGTTCCCCCAGCTCTGTGCGGAG
>JAKOTU010000092.1 GCA_029776155.1 Bacillota bacterium
AGCCCAGACCTCGGACCGCCCCCTTTCCTTAATCCTGTTCGATGTGGATGATTTTAAGGGGATCAACGATCAACGCGGGCACATGGTGGGTGATGCGGTGCTCAAGGAAATCGCGGCCCGGGCCACTGGCTCCATCCGGAAATCGGACATCCTGGCCCGGTGGGGCGGTGATGAGTTCACTATCCTCCTTCCCGATACAGATTTGGAGGAAGCACAAAAACTGGCGGAACGGGTCAGGAGTTCCCTTCTGGCTGGCGGATTCGCTGCCGTGGACAGCATAACCTGCAGCTTCGGCGCTACCGCCTATGAACCAGGTGACACCAAGCATTCGCTGCTGCGCAGGGTAGATGACCTGCTGCGCCAGGCTAAATGCTGCGGCAAGGATCGGGTGGTTAGCTGATGGCTCCTTATGGCTGGGAAAACAGAAACGCCCGGCAGCTTGATGAAGCGCCGGGCGTTTTGCTCTGCTGGTCAGCGGCAGCCATTTGGCAGCCTTTAGACACTTGCCCCAGCCTTGTCCCCCACCAAATTGCGGGCCCAAATGCCTGAGCCGACCACAATCAAGCCCAACACCGCTTTCAGGGGGTGGATGAGCTGGCTGAGGGGGTAAATTGTGGTGATGCCCCAGTTGGTGAAGGCCACTAAAGCGTAGGTGTAGGGCACGCAGATGACCCAGAGGTAGATGCTGTCAAACACCATGGTGAGCAGAGTCCTGCCTCCGGAGCGGATGGCGAAATAGGAGCAGTTGGCAATGGCTTGGAAGGGGAAGCAGAAGGCACTGGCCCGCATGAACACCGCGGCCAGTTGGCGCACCTCCACCTCGGTTCTGTAGATCTGGGTAATCCACCCGGCCGTGATGAAGAGCAGGGCACCCAGGACTATGGCCAGCCCTACGGCGAAGGCAGTCAACTTCCACACTTCTTCCTTGGCCCGCTGTTCCTGTCCCGCCCCCAATGATTGTCCGGTCACGATGGCTACAGCTGTGCCCACTGAGAAGAAGAACACCCCAAACAGGTTGGTAAAGGTGTTGGCAATATTCTGGGCTCCCACAACAGTTAATCCCTTGGTGGACAGGATCTGGGCCAGGGTGATCATGCCCGAGGACCACAGAAGTTCATTGACAAAGAGGGGCATACCCTTGAAGGTGATCTCCTTGGCCAAGGCCCCCCTGATCCGCAGCGAGCGGTAGAGGCCGGTGAGGAAGAAGAACCGATCCCGGTTCCTATGGGCAACCACGGTAACCATGAGCAGCTCAGCCGCGCGGCTCAGCACCGTGGCCAGCGCGGCTCCCCTAACCCCCAGGGCGGGGAGCCCCAGCTTACCGAAGATTAACAGGTAGTTGAACACCAAGTTGATCAAAACGGACAGCAGGGCGGCCCGCATGGGCAGCACCGTCTCACCTGCATCCCGCAGGGCGCTGCTGTAGCTTTGGGCCAAGGCGAAGGGCAAGAGACCCCAGAGCATGATGCGCAGGTACTCCAGTCCATAGGCGAACGTGGCCGCGCTAACCGCAGGGTCCCCCTCGCCCTGCAGGTAGAGGGAGAGTAATCTCTCGGGCCAGGAAGTGAAGATGATTACGGCCAAGGCGGTGATCCCCACGGATACAAAGATTCTTAGGCGCAGGGTTTCCCGGAAGCTCTCCCAATCCTTGGCTCCGGCGAACTGGGCCCCGTAGATGCCGGCTCCAGACAGGGCACCGAAAATGCTTAGGTTAAAAACGAACATGAGATGATTGGCGATGGCGACGCCAGACATATGGGCCGTTCCCAGGCTGCCCACCATGACATTATCCAAAAGATTGACAAAATTGGTTACGGTGTTTTGGATAACTACGGGGATAACCAGGCTCAAAACCATTGCGTAGAAGGCGCGGTCGCCAATGAACTTCTCCTTAAAGCGCGGCCACATGCGGGCTGTGAGGCTTTTCATATGCCTGCCTGCCTTTCTCTATGCTCGGGGACTAAACCGTTACTTGGCTGCTGCGGCGCAACCACGTTCGCCGGAGAAGCACAAGATCAGAATACCACACCGGCGATCAGAGAAGCAAGAGCAGTTGGGCCAGTGACGCTGCCAACATGCAGAGCAGGGGCACAGCTATTCTCCGCACTACTCTGCTGTAGGGGAGATGGAAGTATTGGTTGGTCAAAACCAGGCAGAGGTGCAGGGGGGAGACCAGGTAGCCGAGCATGATGGCCACCAGGAGCAGCGCGGTATAGGGTGCCAGGGCACTCGCGGGGATTAGGGAGGCGAAAAAGGGAGCCAAAAGGCCGGAAGCTGCCATATGCGCTCCCAGAATGTAGGAAGCCAGGGCGCCTAGGACAACTACCAAAATGGGCAGAGGAATACCGTAGCTCAAAAACGCCTCGGTGAGGGTGGTGGTAACTCCCGAAGCTTCTACCACCGTTTTGAAGAGCATGAGGGCCAAAATGGCCAAGGTGAGCTTGTAGTCGATCCCTTTCGTGAACAGGTGCTGCAGGCGTTGGAGGAAAGCGGTGGTTTTGCTTTCGCCCTGCAGGTTTCTCACCAAGGCCAAGCAAAGGCCGGCGGCAGCAGCCAAGTAAAAGGGCACTTGGAACAGCAGAACCAGGCCCAGGATGAGCAGAATGGAGGAAAAGCCAAGCAAAAACTGCTTGATACACACGAAGGTGCCCTGTTCCCTGGAGGCTGGTTTGTGGGGCGCTGCGGACCGTGGGAAAAAGGTGAGGTACGCTGCGGCTGCCCCCACCAGGGTGGGCAGGAGGTTGTAGAGGATGATGGACGGTTTGGGGACAGACAAAAGTTCACTGAGTAAGATCAGGGAAGTGTGCAGGGGATAGATAAAGTAGCCGATGTGCCGGAAAAAGAGGTTGACTGCCGATTGGGTTACCGTATCGAGGGCTGGGGTTTTCCCGTTTTCCTCCACCATGGGGGCAGACATAATGGCCCCGCCCGGTACATTTATCATGCCGATGAGCGCGGGTAGAAGCATAGTCAGCGCTTTCGGCCTGGGGACTAACGCGATCAGGGAACCTACCAGCAGCTCCAAATCTCCATTTTCTTTCAGCACTCTGCTTAAGCCGCTGATCAGGGCGACGGCGAGCACCAGCTGAATGGTGAGGGGACTGATCAGGCCCTCCAGCAGAACAGAGGCAAAGGGGATCAGCCCCATCTGGGACAGAAACCCAAGCATACCTGTGCCCATGAGCAGGGCGAGCCAGAGAGCAATTCCCTTGGAAGCAAGATAGATCACAGAGCCAAAAGCTACTGCCACTCCTAGTACGGCCATGTTGGTTCCCCCTTATGCTGCTTCTCTTTTCTGCATCTAGGCTGTTTCCCCTCCAGGTTCTCGGCGCTTAACAGGATCTTCACGGCGGACGGTGAATAGATAAGCATGCCACTTTAGTTCTGAAAAGGGGCGTGACCATGTCTAATGTAGTTTTGCAGGTGCTGGAGCGGGACCTGCCTGACCTGCCGGCACAGATGTCAGAAGTCATTGCGGAACTGAAGGACCCTAATCTTATAGATCTACCGGTTCTGATCACGAAAATCAGCCAGTGCGGCAATCTCAGTGAGATTGTGCTGCGGATGGTTAACTCTGGCTATCTCCGCCACGGCAGAAAGGCAGATGATCTGGAAGAGGCTGTGATCCTGGTGGGGATGGAAGCCGTCCGCCATACCATTTTGGGTGTGGTGCTCTACTCCATGTTTTCCAAACGGCAGGTGCTGGAGAACTTCAATCGGATGAACTTCCTGCGCCACTGTTTGGGCACAGCCCTTGCGGCTCGGATGCTCTCCACGGAAGCGGGGCTGGACGAACAGCTTGATTCCTATAAGCTCATTACCTACGGGCTGCTGCATGATATTGGGATTGTGGCCCTGGATCGGGCCATGCCCATTACCCTGAACAGGATTCTCAAAATGGCTGCAGAAGAGAACATGCCCATCTTGGAAGCTGAAGTCAGGGTTTTGGGCAAGCTCACCCATTCCATGATCGGGGAGTGGGTGTGCGGCAAGTGGAACCTGCCCCAGGATATTCGCAATGTGGTGCAGTATCACCATGCTCCCCGGAAAGCTAAGCTGAACAGACCCGAGGTTGCCTTGATGCATATCGCCGATGTGATCAGCTTCAACTATTACGAGTCCCTCACCGAATCTGTGCACAAGTATGCCCTGGACATGGAACTTCTGCGTTCCTTGGGGTTGAACATGGGACAGATTGCCCAAGTTGAGGAGGCCCTGCCCGAAAGGGTGGAACGGGCCATGCGGGCGCTTGATTTTGACGCCCTGGAGAGCCTCAGTCTATGTTGTTGATGTTACTGGAGCGACTTTTCCCGGAAACAGCCTAGGCTCCTGAAATCTTTGCTGGTAAGGCAGGAACTTGGCGGTGGGGGGAGAAAACATCTCTTAACATAAACACGGTTGGAGAGTTCATCCCTTGCTGATGCGGCGTTGAGATGCTGCTTTTGGCGCCCCGGCGCTGTATGCGCTTGGGGCGCCTTTAGATCGGGATCTTCACCAGAACTAAATCCCCGGAATCCCACATATAGCGGTGGTTCAGGGCGGCTTAAGCTGCCGGTGAACTGCCCAGAAGGCAGGGTGGTCCTTTGACTATATTGGCAGGGCTTTTCAAGGACAACATCAAGACGGTAGTTCCTATTGTGGCGGTGGTGCTGGTTCTCAACTTCACCCTAGTGCCCCTCGGGGGTTCACTCATAGCGCGGTTCTTAGTGGGTTCGATTTTGATCATCATCGGCCTTTCCCTGTTTCTTTTCGGGGTTGAAATCGGCATCACACCCATGGGCAGTCTCACCGGGTCTTCACTGGTGAAGACCAATAAACTGCCCGTGGTCCTCATAGGTGGGCTGATCTTGGGGTTCTTCATCTCCATAGCCGAACCAGGCCTCATGGTGCTGGCCTACCAGGTAGATTTTGTCACCTTGTCGGCCATCTCCGCCTGGAAGCTGCTGATTGTGGTGTCCATTGGCTTGGCGGTCATGGTTTCCCTG
>JAKOTU010000027.1 GCA_029776155.1 Bacillota bacterium
CGCTGGTGATCCTTACTTTTCTTTCCCCGGGAGCCAACTCATCGATCCACTTAACTAGTTCCGCCCTGGAAGGATATCCTAGCATCCTTACAGTTCGCCTGATGCATCGACCGTGTTCCAGATAGTAGCTGACGGCCGTTTCCTTCTGTTCCTTTGAATATTTGGGCCTTCGCTTCAGAACAGCCTTGAGATCGCCCTTGGCTTGGAACTCTTCACACCAAGCAACCAGAGTCTTATACGACGGGTAACCGAGCTCCCTAATAACCGTTGCCGCACTGAAGTCATACTTGATGTACAGTTTCACTGCTCTAATACGGTCTTCATACGAGTACACGGACATCCTCCTGACTGTTTAAGTCCAGGTTTTTGTCCGCACCCCCAAATGGGGATTCTCAAGTGGCCATTGACACGGGTGAACGGGCGTCCAGTATTTGCCTTTGGGATTTTTCTTCATCGGGGTTCACCTCCTTCATCCGTCATGTACCGCTGCCCATAGCTTGTCTAAACCTTTCAAAGCCAGTTTCCGCATGTCTTTCATGGTGTACATTTCCACACTGTGCCTTCGAGACGGGTCTTCTGCCATGAGTATAGCCAGCGCTTCTTCGCGCGTTATTTTTGCCATGGCTTCACCCCCGTTTCGTTGTCATAGGCCACTTTGTCGTATTGAATGAAGCGGTCAAGCAGATTTTCCACCGGTTCCCCGCGATAACTTCAATACGTGGGACTACCCAGACATGCCGGCGCAGGAGTGTATCGGCGGCGTAGCTTTTGGCTATCTCCTGCAGGTCCTTTTTTGACGCTCCCTGGCGCTCGGCCCGCTTGAGCTGCTTGCGCAGGGGTTTAACGGACAACAAGGCGCCTGCAGAGCAGTATTACTATAGTGGGCGGCGGAATGACTCCCGCATAACACGATGAACGTTCTACAATGCCCTCGAGGAGTTGGGCATAGCCACAGGGGTGCGTGGATGGAAACAGCTACACCGAAACAGCGTTGCTTGAGTTCCCTCGTCGCACCCCGCGAGGGTTGAAACCTTCCCTGCCAGTGTCTACACTCAAGGAGATTATGTCGCACCCTGCCCGGGCACATGGGTTGAAACATTTGAAACGTATCCATTTAGCGTAGGATGTCCTCTGGTGCAACGGGAGTTGATGTCTTGCTGTGTGGCGCGGTGACCGATGCTGTTTCGAGTCTGCCCAATGCAAATCGGCTTTTAGTGCTGCCCTTTGCCTCTAGTTGGGTTTCGCGGCCTTTGGATTGGTAGGCTTAACTCGAGAGTATGGTCTGAGTATACAAGTGCGGTTATCCACCCAGGACTTGCTGCGACGTGTTCCAGGGCAAATAAACATGGACACAATAATTCGTTTAGTGTAAAATGTGTTATAGAATCAATTCGTATCAGTCAAAATAGCCCGGGGCAAAGATCCTGGTTTTTGGCGGCGTTGTGCCTTGGCCACTTTTAGAGTACAGCCTATGTTTGTGCTAGTGACCGCAGTAAGAAATCCGTCATTCAACTCCTCGCAAACATCCCGCTAATCCTTACCATGGACCACACATTTAGTTCAGCGACCTTCTATTTATCCCATACAGCCCGTATTCATTAATGACCGACGAACATCTCGCAGCTGGCCTAGGCGGCTGCGCATGGTTTGCTTTGAAAAAAATGAAAAGGAGGGCGTTAGAACCGGATAAGAAGGCGCGGTAAAAAGGTTCGGAAACGTTAGGCGGGTTACTTCACTTCAGCCTAGAGAATCCGAGGAGGTATGATGATGAAAAGGATGCCAAAAGTAGTATTGTTGCTGGTAGCGGCTGTTCTGGTCCTGTCTTCTGCCGTGGCCGCGCAAGAACTGATTAGGGTGGGGATTGTCAATCTGCCGCCGGAAGAATCGGGCTATCGCCAGGCCAATGTGGAGGACATGAACCAGGTCTTTTCCAGGGAAAACGGGTATGATGCCAAACAGACCAACACCGCCGATGTGAATGAGCAGATCGCGGCGGCCATGGGTTATATTCGCGATGGTGTCGATTATCTTCTCATTTCTGCCGCCCACGCCTCCGGTTGGGACGATGTCCTGCTGTCGGCCAAACGGGCGGGCGTGAGGGTCATTCTCTTTGACCGGCTCATAGATACGGATCCAGAGAACTATGAGGCGGCCCTTGTTTCCGATATGTACTACGAAGGGCAGCTGGCAACGGACTGGATTCTCAACAATGTTCCAGAACCCCGCAATGTCATCCTGATTCGCGGACAGCTTGGCAGCGCCGCGGAAATTGGGCGCAGTGCCCCGCTACTGGAAGCGGCTGCTGAAGGCAAACTGAATATTGTGTGGGACGGCACGGGCGGCGATACCTGGAGCCTGGAGGAAGCCCGCAGGGTCGTGGAAGCGGCCATTGCCGCCGGCAAGGACTTCAACGTGATCTATGCCCAGAACGACGGCATGGCCCAGGGAGCCTGCCAAGCCCTCGAAGCAGCCGGGATCAGCTTTGGCAAAGACGGCAAGGTGAAGATCATCGGCTTTGACTTCAACCGCTTTGCTTTAAGGAACGTCCAGGCCGGTTACTGGAATGCCGATGTGCAGTGCAATCCCCGTATGGCCAGCCAAATCGACCAGTGGATCAAGAGCGGCAACATACCTGGCGGTATCGTCTACCAGGAAGAGATCATCCTCGATACGGACACCATCACCGACGAACATATTGAAAAATACGGTATCAACCCCGATCCAGGCAAAGGTGTAATTACACGGTAGTTTTCGGCCCATACAGGCAGTGCGGTAGCCGGATGTTGTCCGGTTAGCCGCACTGCCGTTAGTTTATCTGGAACCGGTAAGGAGGGCTTTGCTTGCAGAACGAAATCATCCTCAAGATGGAGGGGATCTGCAAATCCTTCCCCGGGGTCAGGGCTCTGGACAATGTTGACTTTATGCTCCGTCGAGGGGAAATCCACGCCCTGATGGGCGAGAACGGAGCGGGTAAGTCCACCCTGATCAAGATCTTGACCGGTGTCTACCAAAAGGACGCCGGCCAGGTCTACTTCGAGGGGCGGCCCGTCCATTTTCGATCGCCGCAGGATGCGCAGAACAACGGGATAGGTACGGTTTTCCAAGAGATTGCACTGTGTTCCAATCTCACCGTGGCGGAAAACATGTTTATTGGCCGAAGCCGCAGTGCCTTCGTGAGCTGGAAAAAGATGAACGAGCAGGCGGCCGAGATGCTTGCTTCCCTGGGGATTCCCGCCAGCCCCACGCAGGAACTGGCCAGCTGCTCCATTGCCGTCCAGCAGATGATCGCCATTGCCCGCGCCGTGGCGATGGACTGCAGGATTCTAATCCTAGATGAGCCCACATCTTCCCTGGATGAAGATGAGACAAAAAAACTTTTCTCTCTCATGCGCGCCCTGAAAGCTCGGGGTGTTGGCATCATCTTTATTACCCATTTTATCGATCAAGTCTACGAGATCAGCGATAGGATTACGGTTCTGCGCAACGGTAAGCTCATCGGTGAGTACCTTACGGAGGAGCTTCCCCAAATTGAGCTGGTTTCCAAGATGATGGGCAAGGCATTGGGCGATGTTTCTGCCATCAAAAAACACGAACCGCCCCAGGCCGAAGATAGTGTGCCGGTGGTTGAGGCGCGGGGACTGTCCAGCGCTGCCGGAGTCAGGCCCTTTGATTTTGCCATCCATGCAGGTGAGGTCAACGGGTTTGCCGGACTGCTTGGCTCTGGGCGCAGTGAAAGTGTGCGCGCCATTTTTGCCGCCGACAAGGTGACCGGCGGTGAAGTGAAGATTAAAGGCAGGAGGGTCAAGATTAAAACGCCCCTGGATGCCATGAAGCAGGGGATCGGTTATCTGCCCGAGGACCGCAAAAATGACGGGATCATTGAGGACCTGTCGGTGCGGGACAACATCATCCTGGCTCTGCAAGTGCTGAAGGGCTTTTTCAGGCCGCTGTCCAGAACTGAAGCTGAAGAGTTTGCCAACAAGTACGTGCAGCTCTTGGGCATAAAGACTGCTTCCCTAGACACACCTATCAGATCCCTTTCCGGCGGCAACCAGCAAAAGGCCATTCTGGCCCGGTGGCTCTTGACCAAGCCCATGTACCTGATCCTCGATGAGCCCACCCGGGGAATCGATGTGGGAACCAAGGTGGAGATTCAAAAGCTGGTGCTCCAGCTGGCGGCAGAAGGTATGAGTTTAACCTTTATCTCTTCGGAAATAGATGAAATGCTCCGGGTCTGCTCGCGGCTGATTGTGTTGAAAGATAGGCAGATCGTGGGCGAACTCAGTGGAGAGAACTTGACGGAGCAGAACGTGATGCAGATGATCGCCCAAGGGGGTGAATGGGGTGCTTAAATTGCGGCAACAGTTCGAACGCATGCACCAGCTCGTCCTGCCCTTCTCTGTCTTGGTGGTGCTCTTGATCATCAACCTGATTAAAGGCGCGGACTATTTCAAGATCACTTTGATCAACGGGGTGCTCTACGGGAACATCCCCAACATCCTCTTCGGCGCCTCGGAACTGGTGATTCTAAGCATCGGAATGACCCTGGTTACGGCGGCCGCCCGCGGGCAGGACATCAGTATTGGGGAAAGCGGCGCGATTAGTTCCGCCATCTTCGTCCAGTACGTTCTGCGCTCTGGAAACGTGACCATCTGGACTATCCTAGCGGGACTGATGATCAGCTGCGCTGCCGGCCTGGTCATCGGTGCCTTCAACGGCACCTTGGTCTCCTTCTTCAACGTTCAGCCCATGGTGGCTACCCTTATTCTGTTCCTGGGAGGCAGGTCCATCGCCTTTATCATCGATGGAAAAGTATCGCCCATCCTAGCCAACCCCATCTCCAACCAAATCGGCACGGTCATCCCGGGTGTACCCATTCAGACGCCTATCATCTTGACCGCGGTCTTCATTGTCATTGTTGCTGTGATTCTCAGGACCACCAATCTCCGGCTCTATGTGGAGGCGGTGGGGGTTAACCCCAGTGCTGCCCGCTTGAACGGGATTAACCCGAAAAAGGTGATCTTCCTCACCTTCTTGATCATGGGAGTGTGCAGCGCGGTCGCCGGCTTCATTGCCGTGAACAAGGCGGGGCGCCATGACAGTGTTAACCTGCTGAAATTCATCATGATGGACGCCATTTTGGCCGTGGCCCTAGGCGGAAACTCGCTGGCTGGTGGGAAGTTCAGTATTACCGGTTCCATTCTCGGCGCCTACACCATTGAGGTTCTGAACAGAACCCTGCTGCGGCTGGAGGTGAACCCCGAGGCCATTAAGGCCTTCAAGGCGGTTTTTATCATCATCCTCATGATCATTGCCTCGCCCGTGGTCAGAGACTCTGGTCGGAGAATACTGGATAAGTTAAAAGCAAGCATCGCCGGCCCTGCGGCGCGCCAAAGAAGCGGGCTGCCCCAGGCGGCTGCGCCCTTCACGGACAGAACAGTGCAGAAGGAGGAGTAGGATGGGAACTCTGGACAGAACCAAATCCAAAACGAGATTATCCAACTCGACGCTGCTGTTTATCATTGCCGGGGTCATCTTTTTGCTCATGTACGGGATTGCCCTGCTTACCTTCCCTGTGAGTTTCCGCCAGTTCCAGACTTTCTTTGACTTTTTCAACCTCAACGCAGCCCTGTTCATCGTCACTTTGGGGATGTGTGTGGTCATGATTGGGGGCGGCATCGATATCTCCGTGGGCGCGGTCTGCGGGTTGGTGACCATGGCCTGCGCCATGCTCCTGCAGTCAGGGGCGGGCAATATCTGGGGCGCGTTCTTTTTGGCCCTGGGTATTGGGCTGGCCTTTGGGCTCATGCATGGGGTCCTCATTGCCTATCTGGAAATCCAGCCGTTTATTATCACCCTGGCGGGGATGTTTTTGGCCCAGGGGCTTTTAACCACTCTGCACAAAGAGCCCCTCAATGTAACTAATCCAGCTTTTGTTGCCCTGCGGCGCTATACCATCGAGATTCCTTGGCTGGGCAGTGTCAACAGGTTGGGGGTGTTTATCCCCTGCGAGATCAAGCCGAGCGTTATTGTGGTGGTCCTCCTGGTCGTTCTCTACGCGGTGATGATGAAGTGGTCGCGCTTTGGGCGCAATCTCTATGCGGTGGGGGGCAACCGCCAGAGCGCCCGGATGCTGGGGATTAATGTGAAAAGGACCATTTTCCTCTCTTACGTGCTTTGCGGCTTAACCGCAGGGCTTTCGGGCTTCATCTTCCTTTTGACCACGGGAGCCGGTAACATCGGAAATGGGTCGTTGTATGAGATGAAAGCCATCGCCGCTAATGTCATGGGGGGCATTATGCTCAACGGCGGTGTGGGGAACTTGCTGGGCGCACCCATCGGCACCCTGACCCTGCTGACCATCAACGAACTGATCCGGGCCGCCGGGGTACAATCCAATCTGCAGGCCATTGTGAGTGGGCTCTTGCTGTATCTGTTCATCGTGCTGCAGAGCATCATCGTGTCCCTGAGGAGCAGCGAGAGATTCAAGCTTGCCCTCCCGCTATGGCTGAAGCCGCACCGTTAGCAGCACTAGGGCCTTTTAGGCCCAGGGCGGAGCAAATGAGATCCACTGATTGCACGCCTCACAGTACCACAGCCAGCCGCCCTTATGTCTCAGGGCATCATTCCCACACAGCAGACATGGCCACACCCAGTTTTTGTCCTCATCGCCGCCCGTGACGACCTCAAGTTCGCTTTCGGAAAGTGGTTCCGCCGGTCTAAAACGCAGGAACGGCAGAATCTTCTCAGCCTCTTGCTCTGTCAGCTCGATACCCTTTTCCGCGGCCAAAGCGAGCAGTTCTTCCGCGCTCTGGCAGCTCAGAGCCTCTCTGATCACCTGCTCCCGATTGGGGCCCAACCGCTCATACAGCGCCTTGAGGTTCATGGTTTTCACTCCTTCGCGTGGTATTCTCAAGCCGCCCCGGTCTTGTCCCGAGGGCGAACTTCGCGCGTTTAAAGTACCACGCGCCCTTTCCGGTTCCTGGATACTGGAAATTACCTTTGTGCGCCGCGCGCCCTAGGCCCACGATTGCTGCTTCCCATTCCCCAGCCCATGTGTTACAATTTTCCTAAAGAACCTGGTAAGATCTGCCGGTGCCAGTCCACAGGAAATCAGGGATCACCATGGGCATTATGGCTAAGCACAGAATGTCGTTCTTTGGAGAGTTTGTGGACAAGTCCCTAGAAGCTCAATTCCTGGATGACGCCTTAAGCGGCTCAAGAAAACTGACCGCCTATCTGTCCCTGGTTTTCGGTGCAGTGCTTGGGCTTTTTGTGGTGCAAAGCAGCTTGGTCGAGCGCCATACATCTCCGTTTCTGCAGATCACACTGGTGCGCCTGGTGTTTGTGCTGAGCCCAGACCTCGGACCGCCCCCTTTCCTTAATCCTGTTCGATGTGGATGATTTTAAGGGGATCAACGATCAACGCGGGCACATGGTGGGTGATGCGGTGCTCAAGGAAATCGCGGCCCGGGCCACTGGCTCCATCCGGAAATCGGACATCCTGGCCCGGTGGGGCGGTGATGAGTTCACTATCCTCCTTCCCGATACAGA
>JAKOTU010000057.1 GCA_029776155.1 Bacillota bacterium
CCCGGCCAGAGGCGAGGTGGCCGCGCAGATACCCACGAAGGGTTCCAGGGCGAAGAGCTCAAAGTGGTAAGCCGATTTGTCGAAAAGCCCCTCAATGAGGGCAAATTGGATCTCTCCCTGCTCCAGCTTGTCCAAAAGCTGCTGGGTGTTTTCCACGAGCATGGTGAGGGCAAGGGTGGGCCTGGCTCCTACCGCAGTTTTTGGAGTATGCCCATACCCACCCCATGTTCAACCACCGGCTGACGCACCGCTTGGGGGAGAGCTTCCTGGTCACAGGGCCGGAGCATGCTTTTCTGCTGCCGGAGATGCTGGCCTACGGGGGCATGCGCAAGACCAAGGCCCTGGGGGCCCAGTACTGCTTCGGCGGTGTACCGGAGTTCTATGGGGCCTTGGGTTTTGAAACCATCGGCCACCCGCCGCCCATGCGGAAGATGCCCAGCACATACTGGAGGTTCCCCTGGAACGTCTCCAGAATCACCAGGGCGGGCAGCAGGGCCAGGATGCCCGTTCCTTTGATCAAGGCGAAACCCTCCACCTTGTTTCTGGCCGCAGCACCCTGGAACAGGGCCAAAACCAGAGTAAACAGGCCGTTGACGGCGGCGAAGGCAATAATGTGCACCCAGCCGATCCGGTCAAACAGACGCACGCCCATGGTTACGTACTGGCCGCCGGCGACAAGTTTGGTCCCCGCCAGGATCAGCACGCTGCCCAAGACGGACATAAGGTAGACATACGCCATTTTGAACTGCAGATAACCGCCTGCCCCCAGGGGTGTAACCGCGATGGTGTGCAGGGTGTGTTCGTCCTTCTGCTCCAGAAGGAGGAACGCGGCCATGGCCGCCAGGAAGAAGGATCCGAAGGCCAGGATGGCGATGAGCAGCACAAGCAGCACCGCCCTGAACACAGCCCCCTCCAGGGCATCCATGGAGGCAAAAAGCAGGGGAAACACGTAAGCTGACAACCCCAGCATGATCAGGGGAAAGGCGCACATATAAAGGTTCAGCGGATCCCGCCAAATGTCCTCATTTCGTACCTGAACAGCGCCAGGTATTTACCCATCTCCTTACCCCCTTACCGCATTATCTTTGAACTGGGGAAACACGGCAAACCTAAACAGCACCGCCGCCAGAAGCGCCAGATACAGGCAAGCTGCCGCGGCTTGCGGTGCTTGGACCTCGCCCATTACTGCCGAAGTGATCAGGCGGCCATCGGGTTTGTGCTCGCCCTCAGGAGCCGGGATTTCACCTCGCTGCTGGGCCTCTTGGTGGTGTATCTTTTCATCTTTACCCTGCCCTCGCTTCTCTTCAGCTTGGGGGTAGTGGACAGCCGCTGGGAATGGCTGTTTCTGATCTCCCCGTCCGATGCCGCCAGCCAACCCCGTGGATGAGGTAGAGGGCCGCAGCTGTGAGCACCGCCGACTCCAGGGCCAAAACCAGGGAAGCAGCGGTTTTGGCGGCGATGATCTGTCCCACACTCACAGGCAGGACGAGCATGGTGCGGATGGTGCCATCCTGCTTTTCCAGATGGTGGGCGGCTCCCGAAAGCGGGATGGACATGGTCGCCACATCCACAAAGATGAAAAGGGGAGCTGTTCCCCGGGCTTCCTGGGGAGAAAGGAAGAAAAAGAGGGCGATCCACACCGCCGCCGTTACCAGGCTGACCGGGAGGATCTTGTACCTGACCAGCCGCTGCACTTCACCCTTAATCAACCGGGTCAGCGTGTTCATCCAGCTCCACCCCCGTGACAATAATGAAGATCTCCTCCAGGGAAGTCTCTCCGCTGTGGATGGTCTCCACCTGCTGCGTCTGCAGGAGGCGCCCAAAATCCTCGTTGAAGCCGATGCCGTCCAGGGGAAAGACGGCGCTGGCCAGGGTTCCGTTGGTTCTGTATTCCACCTTCACTTCCCGCTTCCCGTATTTCAACTTCAGATCCCGGGGCGCGCTGATTTCCACCAATTGGCCCGCCACGCAAAAGGCCACCCGATCGCAGAGCTGCTCCACGTCGTTCATGAGATGGGTGGTCAAAAACACTGTGCCCCCCTGCTTTCTGTACTCGGCGATCATGTCCTTGAGAATTCTGGCGTTTTTCGGATCCAGCCCGTTGGTGGGTTCATCCAGGAACAATACCCGGGGCCGGTTGAGCAGGGCCCGCACGAAATTGAGGCGCACCTTCATCCCCTTGGAGAACTCCCCCACCTTGCGATGGCGGTGCTCCCAGAGCCCCACCCGTTCCATGAGCTCCTGGATATCCGCGGTGCGCTTGTAGAAGCCCGCGAAAAACTCCATGTTCTCCAGGGCAGTCAGCTTGCTGAAGTGTACGGGCATCTCGAAACCCACGCCGATTTCCTCGTAAAAGGCAGGGCCCAGGGCCTTTAGATCCTGGCCGAAGTACTTAACGCTGCCCCGGTAATCCGCCAAGAGCTTCACCAGGATCTTCTGGGTTGTGGACTTCCCGGCCCCCGACGGGCCCAAAAGCCCGAAGATCTCCCCTTCCTCCACATCGAAGTTAATGCCCTTGATGGTATCTTCCGCGGCAGATGGATACTTAAAGCGCAAGTCCTTGACGCTAAAAGCCTTGGCCATCACGCATCCCCTTTCTTGCTGGAAATCCCATGCTGAATCACATCGATAACCTGGCAGGCGGTTTCCAGAAGGTGCTCAGGGTCTCCGGCGGAGAGCAGCTTGTGGACATTGGCAAACATGATCTCCACAACCTTCACCACAAACTCCGGTGGATAGCGGCTGTCGATCTCCCCCGACTGAACTGCCTGGTAGACCCAATCGTTAAAGGACTGGTAGTAGTCAACGCCAAAGCAGCCGAAGAGCTGGCCGCGAAAGTGATCGTCCTCCTCCATAAGCCGGTTGGAAAGGTGGTGCATCCGCTCATCGGCCAGCATGAACTCGGTGGTGGCCCGCATGGCCAGCTTCAGGGTGCCGAAGAAATCGCTGGTGTCCAAACCCTGCTCCAAAAGGGGATAGAAAAAGGACAATTTCTTCTGGGTGATGAGATCCATCATGGCCACATAAAGCCCGAATTTATCCCCAAAGTGGTGATAGAAGCTGCCCTTACTCATGCCGGCCTTTTTCAGGATATCGTTGAGGGAGGCATCCCCGTATCTTCTCTGGGAAAACTCATCGATGGCCGCTTCCCTCAGCTCAGGATAGCGCAGCAATGGATTGTCTTCACCTATCAGTGCCCTGTAGTTGAACTCCCGTTTTCTCACCTGCAACCTCCTCCGCCGGGGCTTGCCCGGCATCGACCCGTCCCTTTTCTTCGTGCCAGATAGTTAGACCAGGTGGTCTAAACCACCTGGTCTAATAGTAGCACGGGATTTCTTCACCTGTCAAGCGTTCCCTCCGGAAAAGGGGCCAGAGCCCTCAATAGCGGCTGCGCAGGCGCTCCATGGCCCGGGAAATGTCTTCCCTGCGGGCAAAGGCTGTCAGGCGGAAAAACCCCTCGCCGCAGCGGCCGAAGCCAGAGCCGGGGGTGCCCACCAGGCCGCAGTTGTGGAGGAGAAGATCGAAGAATTCCCAGGAGCTCATCCCCTGCGGGCATTGGAGCCAGATGTATGGCGCGTTCTCGCCCCCTGTGAACCAAAAGCCCAGATCCCGCAGGGTCTCGGCTATAACCCGAGCATTGGCCATGTAGGTGCTGATGCTGGCCCGGCTTTCCTGGAGGCCCCGCTCGCTCAAGGCCGCTTCCGCGCCCCGCTGGGTGATATAGGACACGCCGTTGAACTTGGTGGTCTGCCGCCTGAGCCAGAGTTCATTGAGGGAGATGCCGTCCCTGACCAGCCCGTGGGGCACAACGGTGTAGCCGCAGCGCACCCCGGTGAACCCCGCGGTTTTGGACAGGGAGCAGAACTCAATGGCACACTGCTGCGCGCCGGGGATCTGGTAGATGCTGGTGGGCAGGTCCGGGTCTTGAATGTAAGCTTCATAGGCGCTGTCAAAGAGGATGATCGCTTCCTGGGCCAGCGCCCAGGCGACCCACTCCTTCAGCTGTTCCCTGCTGTAGACACTCCCGGTGGGGTTGTTGGGTGAGCAGATGTAGACGATATCGGCGCGCAGATCAGCCGGAGGCAGGGGCAGGAAGCGGTTTTCCCTGCTCCCCGCCAGAAATTTGACGCTGCGCCCGGCCATGATGTTGGTGTCCAGGTAGGCCGGGTAAACCGGATCGGGGATGAGCACCGTGCTCTCCGGGGCAAAGAGGTCCAGGATATTCCCCATGTCGCTTTTGGCCCCATCCCCGATGAACACTTCGCTCTCCGCCAGTTCCACACCTTTAGCGGCGTAGTAGCGGCAGACAGCCTGCCGCAGGAAAGCATAGCCCTGCTCTTCGCCGTAGCCTCGGAAAGTCTCGGCGCTGCCCAGCTCCATAACGGCCCGCTCCATGGCGGTGAGCACGGCAGGGCCCAAGGGCAAGGTCCAATCGCCGATCCCCAGGTTGAGCACCTCCTGGCCGGGGTGCTCCCCCCTGTATTCCTGGACCTTCCGGGCAATCCGGGAAAAGAGGTAGCGGTCGTTGAGTTGGAGAAAGCCCCTGTTGATCTTCATCGCGGGTCACCGTACATCCGGGGCAGCCTCCGTTTATGCTCGCTGACCCCGTGGAGCCTTGCGATGATGGCCCGCTCCTCGGCGCTGACCTGGCCGCCGGTAAGGAAGGCATCCACTTCCCGGTAGGCGATACCCAGCTCCCCTTCGTCCGTTTGGCCATCGTAAAGCCCGGCTGAGGGAGCCTTTTCCACGACGGAGGCGGGTGCGCCCAAAAAGCGCAGGAACTCCACGACTTCCGTGGCGGTGAGATCGGCGATGGGGTTGAAATCGCAGGCGCCATCGCCCCACTTGGTGAAGTAACCCAGGTAGATCTCGCTCCTGTTCCCCGTCCCCGCCACCAGCCTGTTTTCGCTGGCCGCCACCGCGTAGAGCACCGCCATGCGCAGCCGCGGCGCCATGTTGACCAGAGCCGCCTGGGTGGGGCTTGTTGCCGTGCGGGCTGCCGCTTCCAGCTGATCCAAGGCAGGCTGCAGATCCACCACCCGCGTTTCCAGGCCGAAGGCACAGGCTACCGCCTGGGCATCCTCCAGGTCCTGCCCGTAGCTGCGCCTGGAGCGGCAGGGCAGGATCAGGCCTACGGTATCTTCGCAGGCCAGCTTGGAGAGGGCGCCCACCAGCGCGCTGTCCTTTCCGCCACTCAGGCCGAGCACAATCCCCTGGGCTCCTGCCGACTCCAGGCATTCCCGGATCCAGCGCACCCTTGCTTCCAGCTCCAGATGGTAATCCCTCATCTTCTCCCCTCCAGACAGGCCTCCACCAGCCCCAAAAACAACGGGTGGGGCCGGTTGGGGCGGCTCTTAAACTCCGGATGGTACTGTACGCCCACGAAAAACGGGTGACCCGGCAGCTCCACCGCTTCCACCAGGTGCCCATCTGGTGATGTCCCGCTGAAAACCAAGCCGTGTCCGCCGAGGACCTCCCGGTAGGCGTTGTTCACTTCGTATCTGTGTCTGTGCCGTTCGCTGGCCTGCTCCCGCCGGTAGAGCCGGTGCAGCAGAGTGCCCGGCTGGATCTGGCAGGGGTAGGCACCCAGGCGCATGGTGCCCCCCTTGTCCACAACGCCCTTCTGCTCTTCCATCAGGTCGATCACCGGATGGGGGGTATCCGCATCGAACTCCGCTGAGTTGGCCCGGACCAATCCGCACATGCTGCGGGCAAATTCGATCACGGCCACCTGCATGCCCAGGCAGATGCCCAAAAAGGGAATGCCCCTTTCCCGGGCGCAGCGGCAGGCCGCGATCTTTCCCTCGATGCCCCGCTCCCCGAAGCCGCCTGGAATAATCATCCCGTCGATCGCCCCTAGTTTCTCCGGTGCGCTGGCGGCAGTGACCTCTTCACTGTCCACCCACTTGATCTCCACGTGTACCCCCGCGGCATACCCGGCATGGTGCAGGCTTTCCACCAGGGAAAGGTAGGCATCGGGCAGCCTGGTGTATTTCCCCACAATGGCCACCACAACCCGGCCGGACCTGGCTTTGATCCTCTCCACCAGCTCCTGCCACTCCGCCAAATCAGGTTGGGCTGTCTTCAGCCCCAGCTCCCTGCACACCAGCTCATCCAGGCCTTCCCGGTGCAGCATGAGGGGTGCTTCGTAAAGGCAGGAAAGGGTGAGGTTTTCGATGACGCACTCGGGCCGAACATTGCAAAACAGGGCGATTTTCTCCCTGGTCTGCACAGCCAAGGGTCGGTCGGTGCGGGCCACGATGATGCTGGGGGAGATCCCCAAGGAGCGCAGTTCCTTTACGGAGTGCTGTGTAGGCTTGGATTTGTGCTCCCGGGCCCAGCTGAGGTAGGGTACCAGAGTGACGTGGATGAACAGGCAGTTGTCCTGCCCCTGCTGCAGGGAAACCTGCCTGATGGCTTCCAGGAAAGGTTGGCCCTCAATGTCCCCAACGGTACCGCCGATCTCGCAGATCAGCACCTCCGCTCTGCTCTTCTCTGCGGCCTTGTAGATGAAGTCCATGATTTCGCCCACCAGGTGGGGGATAACCTGCACGGTCCGGCCCAGGTAGCCGCCGGAGCGTTCCCGGCTGAGCACGCTCCAAAACACCCGGCCCGAGGTGAGGGTGGAAAACTCGCTCAGATCCTCATCCATAAAGCGCTCGTAGTGGCCCAGATCCAGGTCGGTTTCTGCGCCGTCATCGGTGACAAACACTTCGCCGTGCTCATAGGGGCTCATGGTTCCAGGATCCACGTTGAGGTACGGGTCCATTTTCAGGGCTGCCACCCGAAGGCCCCTCTGCTTCAGCAGCCGGCCCAGGCTGGCTGCAGTGATCCCCTTGCCCAGGCCCGACACAACACCGCCTGTGATAAAGATGAACTTGGTCACGCTTTCACTCCCCATTCTGCTTGCTGCCGCCTAACGCCAGTTCCACCCTGAACTTATTCTGCAGGAAATTTTACCACAGTGAAGGGCCGGTGCTAACCCTTTTTTTGGTAAAAAAACAGCGCAGTACCGGCCGCAACAAAAAAAGCCCCGGTATCACCGGGACCTGAGACCGCCTGGTTACTGCGGCTTGTACATGCCTCTGCTCTGCATGTAGTGGAAGATTCCTTCCCCGTGCTGCTGCTCCTCCTTTTGGATGTGGTTGAGCACCTGGCGGGCTTGGGGGTCTGTGAACTCGAAGATGGCCGTGTCGTAGGTGCTGGACACGTACTTCTCCGTCAT
>JAKOTU010000081.1 GCA_029776155.1 Bacillota bacterium
TTCCATCACCCGCTGCTGAATGGTGCAGCAGATTCTGTTCATTCCCTCTCGCAGCGATTGTTGGAAAGCCGGCATTCCATTTCCGTCAAAAATCTCCAATACCGCTTTTTGGACAACTTCTTGAAAGGAGGTCAGTAGGCTTTCATCGAATACTGCATACATAAGAAGATCTCACCTCTGAGTACTTAGTACTCGTCGCTGCACAGCAACGGTGGGATCTTCTTCTATTTTTTTGGAGCCAACTCCTGTCCTACAGTAACTTTATACTAGCCCCAATTGCCAGGCCTGCAGGGGAAAATGGTAACTCAAATGGTTACTCCCACAGCGCAGGATGGTACGGTTGGACAGCGTAGTGTTGAAAAAAATGGAGGGGAGGTGTGTCCGGTGAATGTGGCCAAGGTTTGGGAAACCTTGGGTGATCGTAGGGGCGAAGTGGTGGAGAAGGTTCTCCAGTGCCAGACAGCGGAAGAACTCCTGGAACTAGCTGCCACTTACGGCGTTGAGCTCACCGACTCACAAGCAGAGAAATTACTGGATGCAGTCCAGGCACGGGCACGGGAGCTCTCCGAGAGCGAGCTGGAAGCAGTGACAGGGGGGCAGGAAAAGGGCGACATGTGCACAAGCTGCTTCAAGTTCACTTTAGTTCCTTCACCTAAAGGGGAAGGTTGGTTCCACTGCTCCAACCCCGAGTGCAAAGACTACCGCAAAGACATTTACCACCCAAACCGAGAACCATGGTGGATGTAAGGGGAAAGCGCGCCGCAGACACCGTTCGTGCAGGGAACGGTGTCTGCTTGTTTCTCAGAGGTTTACCCGTGCAAAGCGGTCCGCGGAGATGCACAGGGTCAAGGGCATGGCGGCTGTGTAGACCCCCAGACCAAGGAGGAGCAGGGGCAGCTGGCGCAGCAAGTCCGGGGCAGCAACGCTGTCCAGCCACGCCAGAGCAGGAACATGGGCCAACACTTCCATAGTCAAAACCAGCAACACCACCGGGATGATAGCCAGGATAAAGGCCCGGCCCGCTTTGTAGCCGCTTTTGAAAAACTCTGTGAGAAAAACCAAGTTGAAGATGGCGTAGACAAGAAAACCAAAGCCGTAATAGGCGAGATTTGCTTCTATCCCGGCAGGGTTACCCCCAGGCAGCAGCCTGGTGCGCAGAACTGCGCAGGGAAGGGACAGGATTACTTGGCTCAGCTGGGCGGTGACAAAAAGCAGGCACTTGCCCTTGACAATATCCCGCTTACGCACAGGCAGCAGCGCGGTGTAATAGAGATCGTTGGTCTCCCGGCCGTAGACCATGGTGATGTACGGTCCCAGACAGCCAAAGATGAAGACCATACCGTAGGGATAGGCAGGAACCAAAACCAAGATGCCCAGCAGCGCAAAGACATACAAATTGGGGTGCGCAGCAAGGCGCAGCTCCTTGTACAGCAGGTTAGACATGATAACCTCTCCTTTCGCTGCGGATCATAATCTCTTCCAAGGTGAGCTCGCCCTCTTCCCCGGGCTCTTTAAGCCCTTGGAACGAACGGATGAACTCCTCCTTAGCTGCGCTGCGCAGCAGTCTGCCGTCCTTGATATAGGTAATGTCATCCGCGCATTTCTCCAGATCGGAAGTGATGTGGGTGGAATAGAGGATGCTCCGGGATCCATCCCGCACCAGTTCCCGGAAGAGGTGGAGCAGATCATCCCGGGCCACGGGGTCCAGACCGCTGGTGGGCTCATCGAAGATGAGCAGTCTCGCTTGATGGGATAGGGCCAGGGCCACCATGTATTTCACCTTCATCCCCGCCGAGAGCTCCTGGACCCGTTTGTCCGGATCCAAATCAAACATTTCCAGATACTTGGCATAGGCCCGGTCATCCCAATGGGCATAGAACCGCTTCGTTACCGCGGTGATTTGGGCAAGCTTTTTGTGTTTGTAGAAATCTACGCCGCCCAGCACCACACCAATTTGCTGTTTGCAGCTGGCCTCATGGCTGCGGAAATCCTTCCCGAACATTTCCACAGTGCCCCCGTCGGGCCGCACCAGGTTCAGAAGGCACTTCAAAGTGGTGGTCTTACCCGCACCGTTCTTGCCAATTAGGCCCATGATCCTGCCCGGCCGCAGCACAAAGCTAACCTGCTGCAGAGTGAACTTAGGATAGCGTTTCGTCAGATCTCTTACCTCGAGCATGTGCATCAGTCCCCTTTACTTGGCAGAAGATCACCCAGGACAGCCCCGGTGATCCGCATGAAAGTCCGGGTGTCGATGAGGGCAATACCCTTGGTCGTGGGATTTGTGTCACCCAAGACCACCAGGGTATCACCGGGCTGCAAATTCAGGGTATCCCGGGCCTTCTTGGGCAGTACGATCTGGCCCCGGTCCCCTAAGGTGACCACACCGAAGATGTGCTTGTTGCGGGGTGGGATGGGCATCCCCTCTCGCTCTGGATCGTGGCGCACCAGATCCTGTAGAGAGACATCGAAGAGATCGGCCAAAGCCTCGCAGTTGAGGATGTCCGGCAGGCTCTCCCCCTTCTCCCACTTCGCCACCGCCTGCCGGGAAACCCCGATCTGCTCTGCCACCTGCTCCTGGGTCAGTCCGCTGCGGTCGCGGAGGTAGCGGAGATTGGCCGCAATGTTATCCCTCGAACTTTTCATCCTTTTCGTACCCCCCTGGGTTTATGGTACACCGAATTTGTCCGAGCTTAAACCAACTAAAGGGAACACTTCTTGTTAGTTTTAGTTGCCCCTCCCGCCTCCAACAAAAAAGGGGCCGCCGCAGCGACCCCTAGCCTGTAGGCTTTCTCCTTAGCTATATCTGAAATTGGCCCATTTGGGCATCCACCGCTTCAGCAGCCCTGGCCACGTCCTCGGCAGAAGCAGCCATCTGCTGGGCGGAAGCGGACTGCTCCTCTGTGGTGGCCCCCATCTCCTCGGCCCCTGCCGCCAGCTCTTCACTGGTGGCGGCAATGTCAGCAATACCCTTGGTTAAGGACTCGATGGTCTGCGAGATTTGGGCAAACATCTCGCCCGTTTCCTCCACCGCTTCCATGCCCGCCTTCACCTTGTGGGCACCTTCTCCGGCCCGATCCACCGAGGAGTGCACAGCTTCCCTGATGCGCTGGATCAGTTGGGTGATCTCCCCAGCCGCCCGGGCGGATTGCTCCGCGAGCTCCCGCACCTCTTCCGCCACTACGGCAAAGCCCCGGCCCTGTTCTCCGGCCCTGGCCGCTTCAATGGCCGCATTGAGTGCCAAGAGGTTGGTCTGGTCGGCAATACCCGTAATCAGCGCCACGATTTTACCGATTTCCTCGGAATGGTGGCCCAGTTCCCTAATCTCGGCGGCTAGGGCTGTAACCACGCCGTTGATCTCGTTCATGGACTGGACGGTGCGGTCAATATCTGCTGAGCCGCGGACGGCCAGGTCATTGGCCTGGGCTGCCAAATTCGACATCTCCTGGGTGTTGTGGCTGAGGCGGTCCACGGCGCTGGCAAACTCATTGGCGCTGCTGGCCAGCTCTTCCACGGAGGCACTGGTTTCCTGGGCACCTGTGGCCATCTGCTCCGCCGAGGAACGCACAGAACCAACCGCATCGCGGACAGAACTGACCATCTCCCGCAGCTTAGTCTTCATCTCATTCATGGCTGCGGTGAGCAGTCCGATCTCATCCCTGCTCCGGTACTCCAGATCGGCCACGGCCAGATTTCCAGAGGCGATTTCCTGGGTGATGGCAAGGAGTTTAGCTGCGGGCTTAGTAATTGACCTGGTAATCAGGTAAATGGAAAGGATGGCCGCCGCAAAGGATACCGCCAAGAGCACAAGCACAACCATGGTGGCCGATTCAGCGTTCTTTCTGGCTTCGTTATTGAAGTTCTCCGCGCGCAGCCTGGCGTCCTCCACCACCCTTTGGATGGAGCTCTCCACCAGCCGAATGTGGTTGTTGCCCTTAGTTCTGGTCACCTCCGCCGCGCGATCGGTCCAACTCAAGTTGAGGTAGTTAATCACCTCGCTCCGAATGGGCTCCCATTCGTTGAAGGCGGTGAGCGCCGCATCAATTAGAGCCGGATCCCCTAAGAAACGATCGTACAGGGTCTCAAAATCGGCCAAAACCTTCTGGTGGAGTTCCTTGACTTTGTTAACGTGCTCCTGACGAGCGTTGTGATCGGGAGCCAAAACCAGGTCCTTCATTTCCCTAGCCATGGCCGTGATACGCGCTTGGATTGTCAGGGCTGTGGTGTGGGCTGCGTAGGGGTGCTGGAACATGGTTTCGGTGTTGTCGGCCAGGCGGTCCATGTACATGATGGCAACGGCAGTAACTAGAGTACTGAGCAAAAGCACCAGGGCAAAACCTAAGATCAGTTTCTTTGCTAGGGTTAAATTGCGGAACATGCTCCTCTCTCCTTCGCGGCTTCTTCGAGTTGTTTGGTTTCTTGGTTTGATAAGAGTTTGCTGGTGTCAACAATAGGCAGCAGACGCTCCCCAACTTTGCAGATGGAATGGACTATGTTGCCGTTCATGCCCTGGATCTGATCCAAGTACTCCAAGGATTGCCGGGACACACGCAGCACTTCGGTAACGGTGTCCACCAGAAAACCGACCATGGACTCCTCCAGCTCCGCCAGGAGAATTCTCTGCTTGTTGTATTCCACAGCCGGACCGCCCTCCATGGCAAAGCGGGCTTTAAGGTCAATCACCGGCAGAACGCTGCCCCGGACGTTGATGATCCCCACCATGGCCGGGGGCATATCAGGCAGGGGTACCAGTTTAGCAGCTGCTATAATCTCCCTGACCACGGTCATGGGGATGGCAAACTCATTGCCTGCGACGCTGAAAACTACCACTTGAAACTCCTCTGACTCCTTGCGCCCATTCAAGCTTCTCACCCCCTTCCTGACCGCAGGCCCTTTGGGCCACGCTGGTTGCCGATGACCTTGCTCACCTAATAGCAGCCAACTTGGAGCGCACCTGCCCCTTCAGGAGGTGCACCACATCTGGGTTGAACTTGGTTCCCGCGTAGGCCTCCAGGTAGGCCAGGCAGGTGGAGGCGCTGAGGGCAGCGCGATAGGGGCGGCGGCTGGTCATGGCATCAAACACATCAGCCACTGTGGTGATCTGGGCCAAGAAGCAGGGCTGGGAACCCACCAGGTCTTGGGGATAACCGCCCTGGCCATCTGCCCACAGGTGGTGTTCCAGGATGATCCTGCTCACTTCCTCACCGCATCCGATCAGCCTAGCGCAATCGTACCCCAGCACGGGATGGAGCTTGATAATCTCCCATTCCTTGGAGGTTAGGGGTTCCCTTTTCTCCAGGATCCCTTTGGGAAGGAATTTTTTTCCAATATCATGCAGAAAGGCACCCAACCCCAGGCACTGAAGTTCAGCGGGGGACAACCCCGCCTGCTCACCCAGGGAGAGCGCCAGTGAACGGACCCTCTGACAGTGAATGAATGTTTCCTCATCCAGTTCCGCAATGAGATGCATCAAAACACCATCGTATAGTGGCATGGCTAATCCACGTCCCCTGTCCTAGTAGCACAAAAAAAGCCGCTTCCCGACATGAGGAATGGCTCTTCAAACACCACAACAAAGTGGTGCCCCCAACCACTATTGCGAAGAGCAGCCCGGCTGTCATGGTTGCTGTGCAACTTTAGACCCGCAGCTTTGCGTCCGTCCCTTTCGGAACGTTTGCCTTTTTTCTTCCTCATATGCTTTTGTGGAATATTGTTACACCAAGCACAATTAATGTCAAGGGGGCAATGCTAATTTTCGTTCTTATTACTGCAAAAAGGACCCCAATGGTAACCAAAATGGTAACCCAAAAATGCTCAACATGGCAGGATTGTTAAAATAACTATAGAAGTGTCCTAACAAGAGAATGTGAACGTTAACACTAATGATAAGTTTTGGCGAGTGGGCAGTAGAGCTTAAGGGGAGGTGCAGATGATGGGCCGCGGAGACTACGAGCAGACCTTAACCCCTGGGGAGCTGGGAGCCCTTTCCGACAGCGATCTGGATGACATCACAGGCGGCAGCGGAGAGAGCGGGCTCTGGTGCCCCACCTGCCGGGATTGGACCATGTATCGCGCCGTGCGCACCGAGAATCTTGAAGAACAGTACGTCTGCCGGCAGTGTAAGCACGAACAGTGGATCTGGTATTAAAGCTCCAAAAGGTAAAAAGCAGACACCGTTCGCCCTGGGCGGTGTCTGCTTTGTCCTTACAAACTGCTTAAGCCCTCTTCTACCTTGGGCAGGATCCCCAAAAAGAGGATGTTGGCAAGGATGGGGCCGTAACGGGTGAGGCGGAGCTGGCCAAAGGACAGCTCGATTTCACTCCAGCAGCGCTTTGCCAAGTACTCCAGCCTGTCCCGGGCCTCTGGACTGGCGGCTTTACCCGTTGGCGCGGCCAAGCCCGCGGCTATAAGTCCGTTGAAGCGCCCTCGCTTGAGGTCCCGCTCCAGATCATGCACACAGTCCAAGGTGTAGATCAGCCGCCCCAAGGCTTCGCCCAAACGGCGAAGATAGGGCCCATTGTGCTGCGCCAGTTCAGGAGCGTCGGCAAACTGGGCAGTAAACTCCAAAACCCGCCCCAACCCCCGAGCCGTGGGCAGCAGCAGCTGGTCGTAGGAAAGCTCCTGCCCCAAATGCCCGTGGCGCCTTTCCCACTCCACCAGCTGGGTATCGCAGGCGCGCAGCTCCTCCACCAACTTGCCATCGAACCGGGCCAGTTCCCGCTCCGCTTTGGCCACGGCCCGGGCTGTAAGGAATCTGGCTAAGCGCGCCCCCTTCGCCCCATCGCGCAGGGCATCGGCGATCTTAAGTCCCATCATCACTACTGTCAACGAAGCGGCTGTGGTAACCGCGATACTATCATCCACCACCACCCCGAAACCCCAATAGCGGTTGAAGGGACAATAGCGGCGCCGAAACTCGGGGGGGCTGCTTCTCTGGGCCGAAATCAACAGGGCTAGAAAGGCCGTATCGAAATTGGTGGCCGCCCTCCACTTCAGTCCATAGAGGCGCTTGAGGGCGCCGCACATACCGCAGTAATGGGCGCGGTGGTGATTGTTGTCCCGTAGAGTCAGATCAAGCCTTTGCGGCCGGCAATAACCAAACATACCAACATCCTTCGCAGCTTACTTCCTGGCCAAAAGGGCGGAACCTTTGCGCAGCACGAAACGGTTGATCAAAGTGAGCATGGTTCCGTAGGCCAAGGATAAACAGGGCAGGAGCAGCCAGATCGCCTTCTGCACAGCATCGGCAAAGCTCTCTGGGGAGATGCTGAACCGCTGGTAGAATCCTCCATAAAGACCGTAGTGCAGCAGGGCCATCTGGCGGACAAATCCTGTGAGGCTGAGCCCCATGAGGCGGGCCAGAATCAAGACGAGCAGAGAAAAACAGACTGTATAACCCAGCCAATACCACAGATACTGCCAGCGCCAGCCCCTCTGGCGAAAGAAGGGCAAAACCAGCCCCACAGGCGCCAAAAGCAGCGCGAACATAAAAAACTCCCGCAGTCCCGCCAGCATCCCGATGAGCAGGGCAGCAACCGCCGCCAGCAGGGCTCCTTGGCGCAGTCCGTAGCTTTGGGTAATCATCCCCATGATGCTTGGACACAAGTATTTCAGGTATCTGCCCACACCCGGTAGGCCAGCTCCCAGAACATAAAGCACTACGCACAAAGCTGCAGCCACGCCGGTCTGGGCCAGCCCCTGATAACCGCTATTTCCCCTCGCTATGGCCCTCACCCCTCCAAAACCACTCTTCGAAGATCTCCTCTCCCACCATCTGCAGAATCTCCCGTCCCGGTCCAGGGGGCACCTGCTCCAAGCAGCTGCGCGCCTGATTGCGCAGTTCCCGCACCTGACCGCGGATGCGTTCGGAAATCTGGGGCGAAAGGAGCAGCTCCCGAAAACGGGCCACTGCCTCGCTGCGGCCGGAGGGAACCGCACCGGTTAAAGCCTGCCACAAGGCCATAAAATCATCTTCAGCCAAAATCCCCCTGGCCGCCGCCAGGGGCATGCTGATCTTGGCATCCTTCAAATCGCCGCAGCTGCGGCCCTTGACCTCCCGGTCCAGCTCGGTGAGATTGTTCAGATCATTGATGATCTGAAAACAGGTGCCCATCAGGCGGCCATAATGCGCTAAGGCCTGCACGTGGGCCAGCTCTCCCTGGGCCAAGAGGCCCCCAATCTGCAGAGACTTTTCAATCAGGCAGGCCGTTTTACCGTACACAATGTCCTGGGCATAGGCAAAACCATTTAGACTGCCGGCAGTGGCCAGCTCCAGGAGTTCTCCGGTGCACAGCTGCCAGTGGGCCTCCTCATAGGCCCCCCGTACCTGCTCCAGCACCTGCCGGGGAACCTGCAGCCTATTAAGATGGCGGTAGCCCATGGCCACCAGCAGATCTCCCAGGATAACCGCCGCCTCTTCCCCATAACGGGCATGAAAGGTGGGGCGCCCCCGGCGCAGGGCATCCCCATCCACCAGATCATCGTGCACCAAAGATGCTTTGTGCAGCAGCTCCAGGCTTACGGCGGCAGGAATAATGCACTGCACATCCTCACCGCCGCACACCAGAAAGCCAAGCAGGGACAAGGAGGCGCGAAACCGCTTACCGCCTGAGACCGCTTCCCTGTACATTTCCCGCAGCGCTGGGTGCACCGGCAGCTCAAGCAGGCGCTCTTCCACCTGGTTGATGAAGGGCTTGAGCCGCTGATGGTAGAGTATCTCCAGTTCTGTTAACTGCAAATTGCTTACCCTCCTAAGTTTACACCGGCTGCACCAGCCTACTTGAGCAGTTCACGCCTGGCCTGGGAGATCAAGGCCAGCATCCGTTCCGCGTTCTGCCTGCGCTCAATATCGGGATTGTTGAGCTGGTTGCGGTATTTGTTATACTCCTCAAGCAGGATTCTCCTGATCACCTCTTGGCTGGCGCCGCGGGGGATGTTAAACAGGGTATAGTAGTCCATGCGGTCTGAAGAACCGCTGTCCCGGTGCGGACGGCTGGGCCCCGCGTTTTCCGGGATGGGCACCGCCGGATCCTCTACTGTAAACAAAAAGGAGAGAACCCTCTCCCGGCGCATAATGATCCTGCCATCGGCAAAGATCCCCATGTTCATGCATAACGTGTGCCTTCCAGGGCTGCTGATGCCCAATGCGTCGTAGGGAAGGAAGATATCAAAATCATCATACTGGCTGGCGGCATAAGGAACGGTGAAGTCTTCCCCGATGCAGGCATTGCCCCGGGCATCGGCATACTCTTCCAGCACACCGGGGACGGGCCGGCCATCGTTGAAGATGAACCAGCCCATGAGGGTAAAGACTTGACTGTTGGGTATGGCGCCCCCAATCACAAAGTTAAAATGGATAACCATACCCTTCTGCCCGGAACGGACCACATCATAGTCCGCCCAGACCCGATGGAGTCTGGCATCGGCTGCCAATTTAGCAGCCCCCCTCGCAGATGGCCTGAAGCAGTAGACCCAAGCAGGCCCCAGTCACACAATCGCTGCAGCCATCATCGCTGCTGCTCTGCTGGCCGCCGCTCTGCTGACCGCCGTAATTGCCCCCGCCGTAATTACCTCCATAATTGCCACCGCCTGGATCCGCAGGCCGCGCACTGCGGGCCATTTCCAGAATCAGCCCTTCCAAGGCAGGATCGGCTGTGGCCAGCTGGAGGGCCTCTTCCAGAAGCATTCGGCTTTCGATGTAAAGCCCGGCTTGGTCAGCACTGCGGGCTTGGCGCAGCACCTCCAGGAGCTTGGAACCCTTCAGCCTTTCCTCAAAAAGTTCGTATGGCTGCAGGTGAAAGGTTTCTAAAAAACATTCCATTCCAGTCATTGCGGCACCCCTTCTGCTCCCTGTTATTCTACTTCAATTACGTCAAAGCTGAGTTTCTTAGCGGCAATCTCCCCTTCAGAGAGCCGGCCCGTGAGCTGAACATCTAGCACTGCTTTGTAACCAGTTTTGACATCTTCGATGCTGGCGTGGATAATCCCGTTGGCATCGTAGGCATAGATCACCTTCAACGGATAGTTCTTGGGCTTGGGCCGGTCAAACTGCAGCTCCGTTCGGCCGATGACCGTGCAGTTGGCCGGATCCAAGTCCTCGCCCTGGAGCAGGACGAAGTCTACAGTGGTCTGGTTGTTATCCACCGTGTAAAACTCGTCGATGCGCTCCGTGGGAATGGGGGAGTTTTTCGGGATCATGATCTGATTCTGAAGCCGCTGCGTATGAGGATCCCAAACCTGGACACCAAAGGAATGGGAGGTGACGTCCACGATGGTGGTGGTGGCGAGCTGCCTGCCCGTTTCAGTTTGGAGGATCAAGCTGTTGCCCTGTTTGGCCAGGAGAATACCGGCCTGCAGGGCAGCCCCCAGGGCCACCGCCTCATCTGGGTTCACGCTCTGATCAGGCTCTTTGCCGCTTAACCGCCTGACCAGATCCTGCACGGCAGGCATGCGGGTGGATCCGCCTACCAAAAGCACAGAATCAATGTCCCGCCACGTTAAATTGGCAGACATGAGCACCGACTCGATGAGCAGCTCAGTGCGCTCCAAAAGGTCTGCGGTCATGGCATTAAACTGCTCCCGGGTCAGCTCCACCGTTTTGCGGTGTCCAAAGGCGCTGATGCTGATCTTAGTGGATGTACGGCTGGACAGGGTCTTTTTCGCAGCTTCCGCCCGCTGCCTGAGGTCCTGCTGCACCTCCAGGTCTTCAAACAGATCCACACCAAACTCCTGCTGGAAGAGATCGTTCACATAGAGCATGATGCGGTCATCGAAGTCCTTGCCGCCCAGCATGTGATCGCCATCGGTGGCGATCACCCGAATGTCGCCGTTATCCACCTGCATAATGGTCACATCAAATGTTCCGCCGCCCAGATCGTACACCAGCACGCGCTGTTTTCCAGATAGATTCAAGCCGTGGGCCAAGGCAGCAGCCGTAGGTTCGTTGATAATCTTCAACACGTTCAACCCGGCAATGCGGCCAGCATTCAGCGTAGCCTGGCGGCGCAGATCGTCGAAATACGCGGGGACAGTGATCACCACATCGCGGATCTCCTGTCCCAGCAGCTGTTCCGCATCCTGCTTCAGTTTCTTTAAAATAAAGGCGGAGATTTCTTCAGGGCTGTACTCCCGATTGCCGTGCACGAAGATAAAGTCGGGATTGCCCATCTGCCGCTTTACGAACTCCACCACGTTTTCCGCTTCTGTGACCGCGCTGTTCTTGGCAATACTGCCCACCACAACGCTGTCATCTGGGGTCATGAGCACCACTGAAGGGGTGAGTCGTTCCCCCTCGGCGTTGGGAATGATCTCCGGTTTCCCGTATTGGTTCAAGATGGCCAAAGCAGAATAGGTTGTTCCCAAGTCAATCCCCACAGGAATGGTCATGCCTGTTCTCCCCCTTCAGCTCTATATCTTGCCACGACGACTTCCTCGGGACGAATCACCCGCAGCTCGGAGCGGAATCCACGACGCACAACCCGCAGCACCTTGTTATCCAGCCCTGGCTCCGAGACGTACTCCACCGCCACGGCCCGCTGAATACTCGCGTCAAAATACTCTGAAGAATCGATTAACTCAATGCCCCGCCGGTAGAGGATCTCTACGATCTCGGTAAGCACAAACTCCGCGAACTCAGCCAGATCCGTCCCCGCCTGTTCTTCCCGGGTCATCTCCTGCAGGCTGCGGGTCACATTATCGTAGAGCAAGATGATGTCCTTGTATACCCCTAAGAGGGACTGCTCGACGAAGTTGTTCTTGTACATGCTGAGCTCGTTGTACAGCTCATCAAAGGCCCTTTCCTTCTGCTCATCATAGCGCATCTTTTCAGCAAACAGTTCTTCAAGTCCAGCGATCCGCTGGCTCAGCTCCTCCAGCTGCATCAGTTTGACACGAACCTGCCGCACTGCAATCCTCCTAATGTGATTTGAAAAAAGCCCGTCCAACACTGCGCTCTTTACTTTCCCTTTCTTTTCGTATTCTGCGTTCGCCGGTAAATTCCTCCAGGTAAGGAACATCCAAACCGGCACAGTGCCTTGGCAGAGAGATCCATGTGGTGTATCATCAAAGTGGAAGAATGGGGCAAAGCGTGTAATGAAAAGCCGCACTAAGGAGGTTCACAATGATCCGCAGGAGCGAGGAACGGAACGTTGCGGTACGGGAAAACATGCGGGGCGGCCAGGGAAGCGTGCAGATGTGCCATCTGCTCAACGGGGCCGCAGAGATGTATGAAAAGGGGCGGCTGTTCGCCCATTTCACCCTGGAACCCGGCTGCTCCATTGGCTACCATGTTCACGAAGGGGAAGCGGAAGCCTATTACTTCCTCACCGGAACGGGAGAGTACAACGACAACGGCGTGATCACCACGGTTCAGGCTGGCGATGTGGCTGTGGCTTGGGACGGAGAAGGGCACGGCATAAAAAACATCGGCACTGGGCCCTTGGAGTTCATTGCCCTGATCTTGTACAAGTAACCCTGGAAGCTGAAACGCCGCTCCTGCTGCCTTAAGCAGGGCGGCGTTTTGCTTCCCCTTCTGCTCCAGTACTTTCCCACAGCCCAAGCTTTCACATGGCCCGCGCCAGGGCCCGTTTCTTCCTTCCCAGAACTATAAGCCCCAGGAACATAAGGAGCGGGAAAATGCTGCCCATCAACAGACCCGCCCGCAGCCCAGCTTGATCCAGGCCCATTCCCCGGGAAACACTCCAGTGCTGGATCAGCTGGGAACGCTGGCTGAGATCGGAGACCAAGCCGGTAAGCCAAGGTCCTAAAGAACCCCCCACATTGCCAAAAACGGCGAGCAGACCAAAGAGGGTGGTGCCGCCCTTGGGAAACTGGGCAGAAGCTAGGCTTAGGGTGCCGGGCCACATCAGACTGACAGATAGGCCGCAGAGTGCCGCCCCAAGCAGAGACAGGACGGGAAGGGGAGAGAACACGGTCACGGCATAGCACACCAGGCAGAATACACAGCTCACCATGATCACCTGCCGCAGGCTGATCCGCTCACCCAAGACCCCATAGGCAGTGCGGCCTGCCACCATAAACAAGGCAAAGAGGGCCGGACCCACCAGATCGCCAAGCACCTTGGGGACACCTAGACCCATTTCCGCAAACAAACTGGACCATTGGGACATGGTCAGCTCGGCCGCGCCTGCGCTGATCATCAGCAGGAGGCACAAGAAAAACAGGGGTGAACTGAAGAGCTGGGCAGCGGGCATGCGTTCCCCTTCTGGAACTAGGGGGAGCAGGGGCACCCGCAGGAATCTAAACAGGTTAAACAAAGGTATGAGGGCCCACAGCAGGGGGAGATAAGGCCACAGATGCGTTCCTAAGGCCCACAAAACAAGCGTTGTGAGGATGACCACAGCCATATGGCCCCAGCAGTAAAAGGAGTGGAGCAGGCTCATGGAAGCCGCTTTAGATTTTGTGGGCAGTGATTCCACAATGGGGCTGATCACCACTTCCATCACCCCTCCGCCGCAGCCGGACAGGAATACGGCGAGGCCCAGGGCGAGCGGGGTACTGGGCAGCACTTGGGGCAATATGCCTAAACTGATGATGCCCAGGAAGCTTAAAACATGGGCCAACACTGCGGAGGCCCGATAACCAAGGCGATCCACAAAGCGCAGGGACAGCGTGGAAGTGATAATCTGGGTGCCGAAGTTGAGGAGCACCAAGCGCCCCAGCATCTCAAAGGACAGGGCAAACTGATCGTGGAACACGGCGAAGAACAAGGGCGCCAGGTTGTTGTTCACCGCTTGGGTAATCAGACTCACATAACAAGCATGCAGCGTCGACTTATACTTATCTGGCAACAAACCTCCTCCTTTATGCAGCATGGATTCGGCGCCAAATGCACTTGTCCTCCCTCCAAGGCCTGCAGGAAAGCAGAGACCCGCGGAGTAGTGTTCAGCATGAGCGTCTTTAGGAAGGAGAGGAGGAGCACATGGACCCTGAACTGCTCACCTATTACCGCACCCACGGGCCCATGACTGAAGTTGGGTCGCAGCAGCACATGGTTAGCCAAATCCCCCCAGACATCGCCGTGATCGTGCGCTGCACCCAAAACGTCTTAGTGCACCAACACTGGGCCAGTGCCTACGGTTTGGAGCTGACCGAGGAAAGGAAACAGGAACCGTTTCTGCGCCGTTTTGAAGAGAAGCTAAGCTTTTTGAGCAGCCGCGGCTTTAGCCATGTTTCAGAGCAGAGACCCGCTGCTGACAAAATGGTGGGGATCTGCCGGGATTTCTCCGTGGTGGCCGCTGCGCTCTGCCGGGAGGCCGGTATTCCGGCCCGGACCAGGTGCAGATTTGCCAGCTATTTCCAACCAGGCAAGTTTACAGACCACTGGGTCCTGGAGTACTGGAGCGAAGCTGAGCACAGGTGGATCATGGTGGACACGCAGTTGGATGAACTGCAGCAGAAGGCCCTGAACATCCCCTTTGATCCCCTGGACGTGGGTGCAGACTACTTCATCACCGGCCCCCGGGCCTGGCTCATGTGCCGCCGGGGCCAGGCCGACCCCAATCTTTTCGGCATCTTCCACTGGTGGGGCTATCAGTACCTGAACTGCAATCTGCTCCTGGATGCCAATGCCCTTTTAAAAATGCCCATGCAGCCGTGGGACGGTTGGCCGGGATACAAGAGCCGGCCCATAGCAGAGTGGACGGAAGCAGATTTTCAGGTGCTGGACCAGCTAGCCGAGCTGGCCCTGGCTGTGGATCGGGACTTTGCCAGTTTCGCCCAATTTGTCAGGGGGCACGACGGCATCAAGGTGCCTGGGGACCTGGGTGAAGTGTTCAACCTCAACGATTAACACAGGGCGGCTTGCCAGACCTAGGGTCTGTGTACAGCCGCCCATAACTAGACGACCTGGAAGAGATAGAATTTCAGATACTCTGTCTCGGGAACCCCCCACAAAATGGGATGGTCCGGGGCCTGCTGCCGGGCTTCGATCTGGCGGAGGGAAACCGCCGCATCCCTGGCAGCATCGGCCAGTACTTTTCGAAAGAGGTCATCGGTCATGAAATGGCTGCAGCTGCAGGTGGCCAGATAACCGCCCCGGGGCAGGAGCTTCATGGCCTTCAAGTTGATCTCCTTGTAACCCCGGGCCGCGCCCCCCACCGCCCGGCGGGACTTGGTAAAGGCTGGAGGATCGAGGATAATTAAGTCATAATCCCTACATTTCTGCTCCGCCAAGCCGGTTAAGAGGTCGAAAACATCGGCACACAAGAACTCCATCCTGCTGTCCAAGCCGTTGCGGACGGCGTTTTCCTTGGCCAAATCGATGGCAGCTTGGGAAATATCCACGCAGGTCACCTTTTCTGCCCCGCCCAACGCCGCATTGAGGCCAAAGGAACCGGTATGGGTAAAACAGTCCAGAACCCGCTTACCCTGGGCAATGCGGGCCACCGCGGCTCGGTTGTACTTCTGGTCGAGGAAAAAGCCTGTCTTCTGGCCATTCTCCACATCCACCAGATAGTTCACCCCATTTTCACAGATTTCCACCACGGCGCATTTGGGAACCTCAAGGCCCTCCAACTGGTACCAGCCCTTGTACTCAGGCAGACCTTCCAAGGCCCGCACTGGGTTGTCATTGCGCTCAAAAATGCCCGTGATGGTCTCACCCATTTCTGTAAGCACATCCAGCAGGGCCCGGTAAACCGTATCCTTCACCAGTTCCATGCCCAGGCAGGTAATCTGCACGGACAGAACCGTCCCATAACGATCCACTGTCAAGCCCGGCAGATCATCTGCTTCGCTGTGCACCAGGCGGCAGCAGGTGAAATCTGCCCCGGGCATCACCGTTTTGCGGTAGCGCACCGCGTATTCCACCCGGCGGTGCCAAAACCGGGCGTCAAACACGTCGTTGGCATTGCGGGAAATGAGCCTGACAGTGATCTTGCTGGTGTTGTTGTAGAAACCTGTGCCCAGATAAGCGGTGCCCGCCAGCACATCCACCAGTCCTCCGTTTTGGGGCACTCCTTCTTGGTCCAGGATCTCTTCCCCATAGATCCACGGATGACCGCTTCGCACACTGCGTTCTGCCTTGCGGGATATCTTCACCTTGGGATAGGGACGTCTCTGCTTCATGCCGATCTCCTCGCCAAATAAACTTCCTACTGCGCTGATCGTATTACATTTATTCTGTACCTGCAACCTGAGCCTTATGGGCATAAAAATGCCGGGCCTGGTTGTACCCCCAGGCCCGACAAAAACATCCCTGCTATTTAGCGGTAAGCCAAATCCGTACCGAATCCTCCAAAGCTAGCTTCAACCCCCGCGCGAACACGGTCTTCCTTTCTTCTAAGGACTCAAAGATTCCTTCATGAAGACGTATTGCAACTTCCAGCAGCTCCAGATCGGGATCATAGTACTGGGACAGGTTCCCTATCTGTCCCCCCGGGGTATACATGGTATAGAGGTTGGAGGCCTGGAGCCCAGTCCATTTATAGTTAACCCATCCCCCAGTATAGAGATGCCACAGGCCCTCTGCAGGATCCCCGAACTGCCAGATGGGAGCGGCTTCAAAACCTGAGACGTAATGCTTCTCCACTACAAACCCGATAGACTCTAGTTGCTGGGCAATGTAGTCTCCGAAGCTTTTGCGCTCGTCGTCTGAACGAATCAGGAAAATGATCTCTACCGGTTCATTGGCGTAATACCAATAACCGTCCCTCAACTCTGCACCTAAGCGGTGCATTTCGTCGGCAATGGTCTTTTGAGCATCCCCGGGTGCAAAGGCATAGAGCTCTTTAAGTTCAGAAAGAGTGTTTTCCATAAACTCGTAGTCATAGCTATCTGGCGTTAGGAACGTCCAGATGGGGTACGTGGCCCCACCGGCAAGACTTGCCAAGTGGTCCCTGTCGACCAGCTTGTTCATTGCTTCCCGGATCTTAGCAGAAGCAAAGGGATTGAGTCTGTCCGGAGCGTAGAACTCCGCGGGGTTAAAGGTCAGCTCGAATCTGTGGATCGTTTCGTCCGAAGGCGCGCCCTTATACTCTAAGACGACACCCGGTCCTCCAATCCCGGCCAATGGTTCGAAGACATATCCATTAGCGTAAGGCGTAACAATCGTCTCTGAGGCCTTGATGCGCTGGGCTGCAAAGCCCTCCTCGTCAGTGTAGACAGAGTCCGATCCATCATAGAACCTTACAGAAACATCAGGCATGGGCCGCCCAGCTTCGTCCACCACCAACACCACCGTGTAGTCGGTATCCACGTACCGGAACCTTGTGACCTCACTGGGCAGTTTATTCGGTTCCGCGGCCACAGCGTAGACTTCAAAATACTCTCCCGGCATTTCCAGCGGTTCCTCATACAGCTGGTAATCACCTGGGTAATCGGGGCTTGTGGTGCTGTAGAAAATGCGCGCCCCGGCCTCTGCCAAGAGCTCCATTTTTCCCCCTGGAGCCACATGAAACCCAGTAATTGACGATTCCACAGGTTTCGACCTTCCAACCTTCAGCACAGCAAAAGCGGAAAAACTGCGGACTGTGGCCACGGCAGATCCGCCCTCTACTGTAGTAGGCTGGTAGTACCACTCGGTTCCCTCTTGGTGGAACACGCCGAGGTGCCCATGGTCAGCACCAGGAGCAACGGGCAACCGCAGAGTCACCCCCGGGGAGAAGTCCAACTGGCCAGCCGATCCGAAATCAATGTCAACTGCGCTTCCCGCGAGCTCCAGTTCTGTGGGCAGCTCAATTTCCTGCGCCAGATCTGTCACCGTTACGGTTGTTCCCGCGGGCAGAGCCACGTTTTGCAGATCCACCGTAACACCGTTTCTGAACCGGACCGCCTCCCCTGTCTCCACGGGGATTTCTGCCCCGAGGGACGCGGCAAAGACAGCTTTAACGGTCTTTTTCCCATCCACGGCCACCTCCGTTTCCGGCGTGTGGGGGCTTGAGACCTCTCCTTCCCAGCGTTCGAACTCATAATTCTCCGCCGGTTGGGCCGTGAGGGTCACTTTTGTCGAGCTTGTGTATTCGCGTTTACCCACAAACGGCTGAACTGTGCCTTTACCTTCTTTAACCTCGACTGTCAACTCGTAAACGTCTTTCGATCCTCCAGTTCCCCCGCCCAAACAACCGCTCAGCATCAAAGCTACCGTGAGAAGTGCAACGACCAACCATGATGATCTGCTGCTAACCACCACTCGTCTCCTCTCTAGTGAACGGGTTCACTAAGCCCAGACATTTACACCAGCATAACACAAATAGGCACGAATTGACAGGGGCTAGCGGGGAACTTTCTCGCACTTGCACCCAATTCGGGCGATGCCGCAGCTCAAGTCCCCAGCTCAAAACAAAAAAGACTGCAGACCAGTGAGCTGCAGTCTCGTAGCCGGTTTTGCGCCGGACTCATCCCTGGATGCGGGGATCCATAATATCCCGGAAGGCGTCGCCGATCAGGTTCCAAGACAATACGAAAAGCACAAGGGCCAAACCGGGCCACACCACCGTGTACCAGTAGGCCAGGGGATTGTCAGGTGTGCCCAGAATCCAGTTGCGGGCAAAGCTGATCATCTGCCCCCAGTCCGCGTAGCCCTCAGGGGCGCCAAGGCCGAGAAAACTCAGGGTGGAGGCAGTAACCACAATGGACCCCATG
>JAKOTU010000051.1 GCA_029776155.1 Bacillota bacterium
TGCTTTCCAAGGCCGCCGGCTCCAGCTTTGAAACCCTGGGTAACATTCCGGCCGTCAGCAGAGGAACGAAGGGCTGGGGACCTTTGCTGCGACGGATCGCGAACGCTACTTTCACTTTCTAATCCGAACAAAAGAACACATTCAACTCGTCGCAACAGGGTGGCATTGGGTCTTCGATCCTACAGTAGCTTGACGCTATCCAATTGGGGAGAAACCTTGACACTGTTCCCCGGTGCTGCTATACTTGTGAAAATACTCGCCTGGAGAGGTGTTCACCGTGGCGGTAATTGCGGTCAACGGCCTGCACAAAGTGTTTCGCGCCAAAGCAAAAGAGCCGGGTCTGCGGGGCAGTGTGCGGGCCCTACTGCGCCCAGCTTACAGCGAAGTTGCCGCTGTGAAGGGCATCAGTTTTGCGGTGGAAGCAGGAGAACTCCTGGCCTTTATCGGCCCCAATGGGGCAGGCAAGAGCACGACCATCAAGATGCTCACAGGTATCCTGAACCCCACAGGGGGAACCGCGCAGGTCTTGGGTTTGGTGCCCTGGGAATCCCGTCGGCAGCTGGCTTACACCATTGGCTCGGTTTTTGGACAGAAATCCCAACTGTGGTACCATCTGCCCGCCCTGGACAGCTTCCGCCTGCTGGGGAGCATCTATGAACTTCCTGAACGAGACTTGGCCAAGCGCTTAAGGGAAGTGGTGGAGCTGTTTGAGCTGGGGGAGTTTATCAAGACTCCGGTCAGGAAACTCTCCCTGGGTCAGCGGATGCGCTGTGAGATTGCGGCGAGTATTCTCCACCGGCCCCAGGTCATTTTTCTGGATGAGCCCACCATCGGCTTGGATGTGGTGGCCAAACTGAAAATTCGGGAGCTGATCAAGCGTTTAAATGAGGAGGAAAAAACCACCATTTTCCTCACCTCCCATGATGCCGGGGATATTGAACAGCTCTGCAAGCGGGTGATTGTGATCAACCATGGTGAAATCATCCTGGATACATCCACCTCGCACCTGCGGCACAACTACCTGACCACGCGGCTTGTGAACGTGAAGTTTGCGGCGCCTTGTCCGGAGCTTAAACTGTCCCAGGGGGAGATCCTCAAGCACACTGAAAAAGGCGTGAAGTTCCGCATCAACACCCGCTTTACTTCCATCGAAGACGTTTTAGGTGAGCTGTTTGCCCAAGCGGAGATCGGGGATATCAGCGTGGAAGAACCCGCCATGGAAGAGGTGATCCGGGAAATCTACGGACGGCCTCCGGGGGAGGGGGAGCAGTATGCAGTTGGTTAGGGGAGCCTTCCGCAAGTACCTGAAGGTGGCAGAAATCAGCTGCATCAACCGGGTGATCTACCTGACAGACCATTTGGCCAGCAGCATTTTCCTCATCCTGATCCTGTTCATCTTCTCACAGCTGTGGAAGACGGTCCTGGGACCGGGCGGGGAGCTTGCCGGCCTGGACAGGACGGCCATGCTCTGGTACATGGTCTTCACCGAAATGATCGCCCTTTCCACCCCCAAAACGCACCTGGAGGTGGGTGAGGATGTCAAGAGTGGAGCTCTCGCCTACAAGCTGGTCCGGCCCTATTCCTACATCCTCTATTACTTCGGTGCCTATTGCGGCGAGTTCCTAGTCCGGGCCGTGACTAACTTGACCGTTGGGGCGGCTTTCGCCTACTTGACCATGGGTCCCCCAGCGGTGGACTGGGGCAAGTTGGGCTGGGTACTGCTGGGCTTTGGCCTGGCTGCGGCCATCAACTTCTTGGTGTATTTCTGCTTGGCCCTATTGGCCTTCTGGCTGGAGGAAACCCGGCCCTTGTTCTGGATCCTCCATAAGCTCATCTTCATCTTTGGCGGACTGTTGGTTCCAGTTGAGGCCTACCCTGAAGGGCTGCAGCGCCTTTCCTACCTGCTGCCCCTACGCTACAGCTTTTCCGCCCCCGCGCGCCTAGCAGTGGATTTCCGTTATCCCCTGCTGCGGCAGATGCTCACGGGCCAGTTGATCTGGGCAAGCCTGCTGGCTGCTTTGGCTGCGGCCCTGTTCAGGAAGGGAGTGCACCGCGTCCATGTTCACGGAGGCTAAGCGTGTCCTCAAATTCTTCTTTCAATACTTTTCCGCCAACCTGCAATCAGCCATGGAATACCGGGGGGCATTTTTCAGCCAGGTTGTGTTCATGTTCCTGAACAACCTCATGCTCCTTTTCTTCTGGTGGGTGTTCTTCACCCAAGTGGAAGCCCTGAATGGCTGGCTCTTTGAGCATGTGCTGCTCTTGTATGCGGTGGCAAGCGGAGCCTATGCCTGTCAGGCGCTGTTCTTCGGCGGATCCTTCTCCTTGAGCAGGGCTGTGAGCGAGGGCAGGCTCGATTTTTACCTGGCCCTGCCCAAACCGGTACTGCTCCATGTACTCATCTCCCGCTCTTCAGCCTCAGCTTGGGGCGATCTGTGCTTTTCCCTAGTTATCTTTGTGCTTACCGCTGCGCCTACTCCAGGGCAGCTGCTGGGCTTTCTCCTGCTGATCTTCACCGGTGGAGTGGTGACCACCAGCTTTGCCGTGCTGGCCCATTCCTTAAGCTTCTGGTTGGGCCAGAGCGCGCAGCTGGCGGACCAATTAACGGAAGCACTGCTCACCTTCTCCCTCTATCCCGAAGGCATCTTTTCCGCGGCCACCCGTGTTGTGCTGTACACGCTGATCCCCGCGGGTTTCGTCTCTTACCTGCCAGTGCGCATCCTGCAGGACTTCACCGGAATCCATGTGGGGCTGCTGCTCCTGTTTGCTCTGGGCCTGTTGCTTACGGCCCGAACGGTTTTCTACCGCGGTCTGCGCCGCTACGAATCGGGTAATTTGGTTGTGCTTAATGCCCTTGATTAGGCAGTGAAGCACTTTGCAGGGAGGTTGGCTGCATGCGCCGAGTAGTAATGGGAGTGCTTTTG
>JAKOTU010000084.1 GCA_029776155.1 Bacillota bacterium
GAGCATATCGGTGCCCCACTCAAACTGGAGGACCACCGCGGACACATTTTCCATGCTGAAGGAGTCTATCCGTTGGATGCCGCTAATGCCAGCAAGGGCTCCTTCGACGGGGATAGTGACGTTCTGTTCTACCGTCTGGGCTGCTCCCCCTGGGTAGATGGTAACCACTACCGCGATGGGGAAGTTGATATCCGGCAGGAGATCGATGCCAATTCTCTGCAGGGAAATAACTCCGAAGATGAGGGCAATAATAACGAAGACGGTTACGGCGACTGGGCGGCGAACAGCCAGTTTGGATAGTTGCATCAGAACATCCTCCTTGGAACTACAGGAACAGAGTGCATTCCCATAAGACTTCTGGATTGGGCAGGGTAATCCTGCTTTTAGATAAGCTGAGAAAGGAAGAGCCGCTGTGGGGAAATATGCCAAGCTGCTGCGGGGCCTTGGGGTGGTCACAGCTATTCTAGTGGTTGCCTTCCTGGTGTGGAACCGCTGGCAGGCGCCTCCGCCCCAGGCCCCGGAAGATCAACCGGTGGAACTAGAGAGCTGGCGGCAGACCTTTTCCGAGACGGATCTGGATCTGCTGGCGCGAGTGGTGCGGGCTGAAGCAGAAGGGGAACCCTATGATGGCCAGGTGGCGGTGGCTGCTGTCATCCTCAACAGGCTCAAGCACCCTGAGTTTCCCAATACTATTCCAGGTGTGGTCTACGAGCCCCTGGCCTTTTCGGTGGTGGCGAACGGCACAGTGAACAAGCCTGCCACACCTGCCGCGGTGCAGGCTGCCCATGCTGCCCTCAATGGCTGGGACCCCACAGGGGGTGCCCTCTTCTTCTATAATCCCGCCAAAACGCGCAGCGCCTGGATCCGCCAGCGCCCCGTGCTGAAGACCATCGGCAAACACGTGTTTACAGGTTAGGGGGAAAAGGCCGTGTCCGCATCTGTCCGGCGCCACTTAACAGCAATAGTCTTCGCTGTGCTGCTTGTGGGTGTGGGGTTTGCCGCGGGTCAGTACTACCTGCAGCGCCTCTACCAGGTTCAGGTGGAATCCGCGTACCGCCGGGCCTTAAGCGAACTGGCTACCCACTTCCAGGAGCTCACTGGGGAAATGGCGCGGGCCAGGCTCGCCCTGAGCGCCAAGCAGAGGGGAGATGTAGGGGCCAACCTGCGCCGTTTGGTGTATGCCGCCCAGAGCAACCTAGGTGAACTGCCCTTGGGGGAAGTGGACCTGGCGGGGGTGTGCGCGCTGCTGGACGAGGTCTCTGAGCAGGCCGAGCTTTATGTGCGAGAAGCAGGGGATCCCGCGGCCTTGGAGGAGCTGTACAGCCAGGTGCAGTATGTCAGCGGGGAGCTGGAGAAATTGGTCCTAGAAAAACAGGGGGAATCTCCTTTGGTCTCCTGGGATCGCTATCTCTCCGCCGCGGTTGCGGTACCCGAGGTGCTCCAGTCCTTCGCCGCGATCAACGCTTCTTTGGGGGAACTGAGGGCGCCCTTGGCCCAAAAGGTGCCCCAGGGCAGGGTTGAAATCCCCGGGGAAAGCATCGGGCCCGAGCAGGCAGTGGAGGCAGCCAGGGAGTTCTGCGGCCGCAGCGAGCTGCACTTCCAGGTGACGGGCGAATCCAAGGGACAGCTCCCCACTTACACCGTGGAAGCCAAAGACGAACGGGGCCGCATAATTGTTGAGGTTTCCCAGCAGGGGGGGTGGTGCTCTGGATGATGGCTTCGGAAGAAGTGGCGGCCAGCCATCTCGCCGCCCAGGACCTGGTGGCCAGGGGCCGAGAGTTCCTGCAGCAGCGGGGTTTTCCTCCCCTGCACCTCACCGATCTCCAGATCCTGCAGAACAGGGCCACCTTGACCTTTGTACCCAACCGGGACGGTATACTGCGCTATGGCGAAGCGGTGAAGGTACAGGTGAGCGCGGCCGACGGCAGCATTCTTGGTTTTTGGGGCACTGCCTATTATACCGCCCAGAGCAGGTTGGAAACGCTGGAGCAGCTGCCCGCGCAGAATTGGCAGGTGCGGGAAAAACTGCGCCCCGAGCTGGAAATCCTGGATGAAAAGTTAGCCCTCATTCCCACGGCCGAGCAGGGGGAGGTGCTCACCAAAAGGGTGGGCGTGCGCTACCAGGATGAGTATTACCTCATCTACCTCAATGCCGAAACAGGGGAAGAGGAGCAGATTGTCCAGGTAAGTTCCTCCGAATATTTCTAGCAGCAGGGCCGGGAACCCCCGGCCCTCTTGTTATCCGTAGATATCTCGTCGGCGGTAACCCGCGAGGCCTAGGGCCATGAGCGCCGCAGCCAGGACCAGGGCGGCCGCTGCGGTCCAGGGACGTACCGGCTCCAGCGGCACATTGGGTATGTATCCCCAGGGCGTAAGTTTAGACATCCAAGCTGGGATCTGGAGAAGGCTGCCGAAGTAGGAGACAAAGAAGGTGTAGCCAAGATAGAACCAGGCCAGGTTGGCCCCTTTGGGAGCAGCGCCCACAAGCAATGCCGCCAGGCCTACCAGGACCCAGATCGCGGGCAGGTACACCAGGGCACCCTGCAGGGCCTGGCCCAAAGCAAAGGGATCGTCCACTACGGCCGAGGCAGAGGCCCACAGTCCCACAACCCCCGCCAACTGCATGACCACAGCAACTACCAAAGCCGTTCCCAGGAAGCTGCCCATGATCTTTTGGCGGGTGACCGCCCGCGCCAGGAGGTGTTCCATGCGGTGGGCCCGCTCTTCGGCGCGAAGTTTGAGTATAACCAGCAGTGCTGGCACAGCAGCCAGCATGGAGAGGACTGAAAGCAGCATGGCCACGAACTGGTCCAAAACCGAAGCACCGGCAGTGTGGGGCAGCATCTGCTGGTAGAGCTCGCTGCTGTGCACAAAATCCTCCACATCAGTAAAGATGGAGCCATAAGAGGCACCTAAGATGAACATACCCACGGTCCAGCCAAGGATGGTGGTCCGCTCTAGCCGCAGCACCAAACCCAAAGGACCACTCAAAAAGGGGGAAGCGTGGCTGCGGCCCGGCCTGGCTGGTACAAATCCCGCTTCCAGATCCCGCCGGGTGTTGAGGCGGAAAGCCAGCATGGTAAGGAAGACTGCGCCGAGGAACACCACTCCCAAGGGCCAGAAGTAATTGCGCACATAGACCTGGGCCCGCAGCACTAAGCCCAGGGGCGAGAGGAGGGAGAGGGGCTCACTGCCCACATCACCCACCGCGCGCAGGAGAAAGGAGAGGCCGAGAAAGCCAAAGGAATAGGCCAAGGCGGCCCGGGAGGTTTCGGTCAGCTGGGCAAAGAGCAGGGCTGCAGCGGCAAAAAAGAGACCCGTCGCGCTGAGTGCTCCCCCGAAAAAGCAGGAACCAATCCAGTCCATTCCTGTCAAGCCCAAAAGGCCCAATCCCAAGCTTACCGCTAGACCCAGGACCGCGTTGGTGATGGCCAACACTAACATGGTAGCGGAGGCAGTGGCCAGCTGGCCCACGGGCAGGGAGCGGATTACTTCGATGCGTCCGAGCTCTTCATCCCGCCGGGTATGCTTGATCGTGAGCAGGATGTTCATGATGGCCACCACCATGGTAAACAAGAGCATCTGGTGGGCCATAATGGCTCCGAGATGGTAGTTGTGGATTCCGTAAGCAGGCCCCAGCATGGAGATGAGGGCGGGGTTGGTAAAGGTCTGGGCAATGATCTCCCTTTCGGGCCCTTCCGGATAGAGCACAGGAAACGTGGCTGCCACGGCAATGGTAAAGATAATCAGGGAAAGGAGCCAAAGGACGATCTGTACCCGGTCGCGCCGCCAGATCAAACGGGCCAAGGTTGCGGTGTTAGTAAAGAGCTGGTTCATGTTACTGGGCCCCCTTGTAGTGGTGCATGAACAGCTCTTCCAAAGTGGGAGGGGCGCTTTCCAGGGCGATGATCTGGTACTGGCTAAGGTACTGGAGCACAGGTCCGAGCTGGTCCCCATCCACTTGGAAGGAAGCGCCCCCGGGGAACTCTTCCAGATCATGAAGGCCAGGCAGGCTGCTCAGGTCGGGGAGGGACTGGGCCGTTTCCACCCGCACCCGCGTTCTGGTCAGATGGCGCAGTTCCTTCAGGGACCCGGTTTCAATGATCCTGCCCTGGCGGATTATGCTCACCCGGTCGCAGAGTTTCTCCACTTCCGAGAGGATGTGGCTGGAGAGGAAAACGCTTTTGCCCTGGGCTTTTAGTTCCTGGATACATTCCTGGAAAACCAGCTCCATCAAAGGATCCAAGCCAGAGGTGGGCTCGTCGAGGATATAAAGATCCGCATCGGCAGCAAAGGCCGCCACCAGGGCCACTTTCTGCCGGTTGCCCTTGGAGTAGGTGCCGCATTTTTTGGTGGGATCCAAGTCGAAGCGCTCGATCAGCTCCTCCCGGCGGTTCTTGCGGCTGGCCCCGCGCAGCCTGACGAAAAAGTCGATTACTTCTCCACCGGTCAAGTTAGGCCACAGGCTCACATCCCCCGGCACATAGGCAATGCGCCTGTGGATCTCCACCGCATCCCGCCAGGCATCCAGGCCGAAAACTTCCACAGAACCGCTGGTGGCTTGCAGGATCCCGAGGAGGATGCGGATCGTGGTGGTTTTTCCGGCTCCATTGGGCCCGATAAACCCGTACACTTCCCCCGGGTTGACTTCGAGGTTGATGCCAGCGAGGGCGGTCACTTGCCCAAATCTTTTCGTCACATTATTGACCTTGAGAATGGCCATGGTCCCCCTCCTTATACAAAACCTTGCGCAGCAGGCCTAAAAATTCGTAGAACTCGTGAACGTAGGGCTGCCAATCCAGTTCGGCCAGGTTCTGATCCTGGAGGCGGTCCAGCAGTTCGCTTCGGTAGCCTTCCAAGGACCAGCGGATCAGATTCATGGCGTGTTTGATCGGAACATCATCGCGAAAGAGGCTGGTATCCACGTTGGCCCAAAGCTTACCCATCTCGCTTCTGGCAAGGTCTTCCAGGCGCTGAAGTAGATCGGGGGCCAGGAGTTTTGCGTCTTGGCTGACCTGCGGGTTGGCCAGGAACGCAAAGGGCAGGGGATTGTGCAGATAGGCGCGCATTTTCAGCTCAGTGATCTGCACGAACCTGGTGATGAAATCTGGCTCCCCATAATCCAGCTTGCTCACATACTCCCTGTGGAGATAGTCTAGGCTGTACGCCAAGGCCCGACGGAAGAGCTCTTCTTTGCTGTTGAAGTAGTAAAAGAGCATGCCTTTTCCGATATCCGCCTGCTGGACCATGCGGTTGGTGGAAGCATTGGCGTAGCCGTTCTGGGCAAACTCCCGCAGGACCGCATCCCAAATGCGCCGCTGTTTCTCCGGGTCCAGTTTTTGAAAGGCCTCGTTCATGGCCACACCCCCGTTTAGACCACTATGGTCGATTTCAGTGTAACATAATCGACCAACCTGGTCAAGGAATGAAGGGGGGCTAGCGCAGGGGCTGGATGCGGCTGGCGATGATGCTGGCTTGCTCCGACTCATCGCGCCGGGAAATATCCCCCGTCACCAACAGGAGGGGTTCATTGTAGATTACTCGACCGTATTTCTTATACACCTCTTCAAAGACCGTAACGTCCATGAGTCCGTATTCGTCCTCTAAGGTCAAAAAAACCACGGTTCTGCCGCTGCGGGTGGGGGGCCGGTGGGGGCGGATTACCAACCCTGCCATCTGCACAGTGCCTTCCTTCAGGGCAGCAGCTTCCCTGCTGGTGAGGACGTTCTTCGGTAGAGTGGGTCGGAAAAAGTCCATAATATGCCCCTGGGCTGTAAGGCGCAGAACGGAGTATTCTTTCAGCCAGCGCTCAAAGGGGGTAAAATCGGCAAGGCGGCTTGACGCCGGAGGAGTTTCTCCAAAGAGGCTCCCCTTTTTGTTCTGGTATTGTTGGGGCAGTTCCCAAACCAGGGCCCGGCGGTTGGGGGAAAACCAGTCAAAGGCCCCGCCTAGGATCAGGTTCTCCGTCACATCTTTGCTCACATTGGTGCGGTTCACAAAATCCTGTACTGAACTGAATTTCCCCTTGGCCCGCTCTGCCAAAATGGATTCTAGAAAAGCGGCTTCCATGCCCTTCACCTGTTTGAGCCCGATGCGGATGGAGTCTTCCCCTGCGGTGAATTCGGCTTCGCTCTCGTTGATGTCCAGGGGGAGAATTCTGATCCCGCGGCTGCGCGCCTGCACGCAGAGGGTGTTCGGCGGGTAAAACCCCATGGGCTGCGCGTTGAGCAGGGCAGCATAAAAATGGGCAGGGAAGTGCTCTAACAGGTAGGCGGTGCGGTAGGCCGTATCGGCAAAGGCCGCGGCATGGGCTTCACAGAAGCCGTAGCCCGCATAGCCTACAATATAGGAGAAGATCAGCTCTGCCGTTTCCCGCTCCACGCCCTGGCTCAAGGCCCTGCGAACAAATTCCCGGCCGATCTCCTCCATCTCCCCCTGGGAGCGGAACTTGGTCATCACCTTGCGCAGATGATCCGCTTCCCCTGGGGTGAAGCCCGCGATTTCCGTTGCTATTTCAATCACCTGCTCCTGGTACAAAACCACTCCGTAGGTGGGGGCCAGGATTTTTTTCAGTTTGGGGTGGAGGTAGGTGATCTCCTCCCGGCCGTGCCGGCGGGCGATGTAGGGATCCACCATGTTGCCCTTAATGGGCCCGGGCCGGATTAAAGCCACGCTGGCCACGATGTCCTCGAAGCGGTCCGCCTGCAGCCGAGATTGGAGGCTCCTTTGGGCTGGGCTTTCCAGCTGAAAGATCCCCACGGTATCGCCCCGCTGCAGCCGGGCGAAGGTGGCCTGGTCATCCAAGGGTATGGCCTCGTATTTAAGTTTAGACCCCAGGTTTTGTACGGCATCGGATACGGCCGAGAGGGTACGCAGGGAAAGGAGGTCAATTTTAATCAGGCCCAGATCACCGATGGTGTCCTTATCAAACTGGGTGATGAGCACGCCCTTGGCTGAGGGCTGGAGGGGGGTGACCTGGGTTAAAGGCTCCCCGCTCACAACCAATCCGCCCAAGTGGGTGCCCATTTGCCGGGGGAAGGCATTGATGGCGGCGCAGTAATCCAAAAGCTTGGCGTACTTTTGCTCATGCAGGGGATGGTGTTTGAGCTCGGGCAGCCTGTGCAGCAGGGCGCGGATGCCGTCCGCGGGCACGCTGGTAATGTTCTTGGTCAGCCGCTTCAGCTCAGTTTCCCTGTAGCCTAAAGCCTTACCCAGATCCCTTAAGGCCGAGCGGGCGTGGTAGGTGTGGAAGGTGCACACTGAGGCCACCCGCTCTGGCCCGTAGCGCTTGTAAACATAATCCGCCACCTGATCCCGGTAGCGGGCATCGAAATCCACGTCTATATCGGGCTTTTGGGCCCGTTCCAGGCTCAAAAAACGCTCAAAGAGGAGCCCTCTGGAAAAGGCATCCACATTGGTGATGCCCAAGCAGTACACCACCACCGAATCCGCGGCTGAACCCCGCCCGGCATAGCGGATGCCGTGTTTTTGGGCATACTGCACTAAGTCCCAGACGGCGAGGAAATAATCGGCGGCATCCAGCTGTTCGATAATGTTCAGCTCATGCTCGATGCGCTCCTTGAGGGCCGGGGAAAGGAAGGAGTAACGCCGGCGGGCGCCCTGCCAGGTGAGCTCGCGCAGAAACTGATTGGCCTTTTCCGACCCCTCTTCCGGAAAATAGCGGGGGAAGAGGTTTTGATTCAGCTGCAGGGCCGGACGGCAGCGTTGGGCAATCTCCAGGGTATTGGCCACTGCTTCTGGAAAGGCGGCAAAGCGCCGCTGCATTTCTTCCGGGGAGGCCAGGTAGTTTTCTCCATTGAAGGGACGTTCCGGGTGCAGTTCCTGTACCCGGGTTTGGGTGCGCACGCACACCAGCAGATCATGGATGGGGAAATCTTCTTTGCGCAGGTAATGCACGTTGTTGGTAGCCACCAGCGGTACGCGCAGCTCCTGATGGAGCTGGTGGATTCCCTCCAGAAGGCGCTTGTGGAAGGGCAGGTAACTTTGGATCATTTCCAGGTAGACCTGGCCCGGCCCGAAGATCTCCACTAAGCGCAGCACTTCTGCCTTGGCCCGGGTGTGATCCCGGCGCAAAACGGCCTGGGCAGTGCCGGAGCGGTGGCAGCCGCTGAGGGCAATTAAGCCTTGGGCATTTTCCTGCAGGGCTTCCCAGGGTACCAGGCATTGGTGCCGGGATCCCCGGGCAAAACCTGCGGTGATCAGGCGGCAGAGGGACTGGTAGCCCCGGTTGTTTTCCGCCAGCAGGGTGAGGTGGGTACCATCTTCTGTGGTGATTTCCGCACCTTGGATGGGTTTGATGCCCAGTTTTAGGGCCAGTTTGTGAAAGTCCACCGCGGCGCTTAGATTATTGTGGTCCGTTAGGGCCAGGGCCGGCATCTCCCACTCCGCCGCTTGGTTGAGCAGTGCCTCCAGGGAGGAGGCACCATCGAGGAAAGAATAGGGGGAATGGACATGCAGGTGGACAAACATGCTGGACACTCCCTAATCCGTGATGCGGTATAAAATCCACTGCTCCTGGCTGGGCAGAAAATGCAGCTCGCAGCGGCACTTATTGGTGAGCACTTCGTACACGAAAAGTTCCGGTTCATTCAGCCACCACTGGCCCCCTTCGCGCCAGTGGTTGAGGATATACTTGATCTCGAATTTGCGGCCAAAATGGAAAGCCGCGGGGAAACTGCCGGCAAACTGCAGTTGAATGGGCTGATTGACTAGTTTGCTCATGTGAAGCACTCCTTCCACAAAAGCAAAAGCTGTTCCCGGCGGGGAAGTTCTATCCCGATTTGGGTAAAAGGGGCCAGTTCTTCTTCCAGGGGCTTGGGCGCTTGGGGCTCCCAAAACATGCTCAGCTGGGCCGCGGCGGAAGGCTCCAGCTCGCTGAGGACAATCTCAATCTGGGCCAGGGGCTCAGGGGGCAGCAGGCTTTCCACAGTCCGCAGGAAAAGCCTGGCCTGGGTTCCTGCCTCCTTAAAACGCCGCTCTTTTTTCAGGGGCGGGCCCTGGGCTGGGCACATATCCAGCTGCAGCCGCCCCGCGGCTTTGTGCTGGCTGTGCAGGGCAGCGGCGAGCTCTTCCATACCCTGTTTAAGGTAGGGCTTGAGCTCGTGGGGATGCAGGGGGCGCAGAAACCCCTCCAGCACGGTGCAGTCCAAGGACCAGCGGCACTCTTGGATCTGTTCAGCCTGAAAGGGAACCAGATCTTCCCCTCGGCCCAGCTTGTGCAGGGCTGGAGCCTTGGGTCCAAACTGGCTGGCCAGTTCCACCAGGGGTATTTCCCCCAATTGGCCCACGGTTGTGACGCCCAGCTTCTCTAAGGCGTCCAGTTCTTCCAGGGGCAGGCGGCGGAGGGGGAGCTGCTGCAAAAAGTTTTGGGTCTGCTCCGCCGGAACCACGCGGTTTGGACCCGGGAGGTTGTGCGCGGCTAGTTTGGCCACCAGTTTGCTTTCACCCGCGCCCCAGATCCCTTCCCAGCCCTCTTGGCGCAGTTTTTCAGCCCAATCCAGGATAAACTGCTGGAAGATGACTGGCTGCTCGAAACGCAGGTACCAGGCGTGGGGGTACTCCACCTCCAGCTCGGTGGTATACTGGCGGGAAAAAGCATGCCATTTCTGGGCCCACGGCAGAAAATCCTGGGGTTTGATGGCTAGGGTGAGTACTGGTTTATCCAGGCGCAAAACTGCTTGGCTGCCGGCTTGCGGAGTATATCCGTACGCTTTCAGTTCGGGGGAGAAATCCCAGACCTTCTGCTTGTGTGTTAAAATATAGTATGTGTCCTGTGCTTCTGCCTGGTAAGGTTCAAAATGGCGAATATAAAAGTGGCGCAAGCCACAGTACACGATCATGATATTCCTCCTCCAGAACATGTGTTCGAGTAAATTATAATACAGAACAAAGGTTCTGGTCAAGGAGGGAAAGGATGGTAGTATGGAGATCACCTTCCTGGGCACCGGCACATCCTACGGTGTCCCTGTGCTAACCTGTACCTGCCCTGTATGCACCAGCCCAGACCCGAAAAATAAACGCACCCGCAGCTCCCTCTGGCTGCGCTGGGAGGGGACAAGCCTGCTGATTGACACCGCCACCGAGTTCCGCCTGCAGGCCCTGGGAGCTGGGCTCAGGCAGGTTGATGCCGTGCTTTATACCCACTGCCATGCTGACCACGTGTTCGGTTTTGATGATCTGCGGGTTTTCAGCCGCCTCACCAACAGGCGTGTGCCCGTTTACGGCAGTGCCGCCACCATTGCCGAGCTGCGGGAGGTGTTCGCCTACATCTTCCGGCAGACCGAACGCCACCAGGATCGGCCTTGGATCGAAACCAACGTGGTGGAAGGTCCTTTTCAGGTCAAGGGCCTTTTGGTGCAGCCCGTGCCCGTGTTCCACGATACCCTGCCCATCTTCGGCTACCGTATCGGAAATGCTGCCTACCTAACGGACTGCAGAACCATCCCCCACGCTTCCCTGGGGCTGCTGCAGGATCTGGACATTTTGATCTTGGGTGTCGTGGGCTTTAAGCCCCATCCTGCTCACCTGCATCTGGACCGGGCATTGGAGCTGGTGGAAGAGCTGCGCCCCAAGCGAACCTACTTCACCCACATTTCCCACCTGATGGATCATGAAACGGTGAGCAAAACCCTTCCCCCCGGCGTTTTCCTGGCCTATGACGGGCTCACTGTACACTGCCCCTAGGAAAAGGCTGGATAATTATTAGGCTGCACGCGCATATAGTGTAATGATCTTCTGTGCGAGGAGGGGCGAGATGATCATCCACAAGGAATATGCGCTGCGCCGTTTTTGCGAAGTTCCTCTAAAACACGAGGGCTGCCGGGACCTTTTGGAGAAAATTTGTGCCCAGCCCACCCAGCTGCAGAGGTTGGTCTTCGTCACAACCAGAGCTTACCTGCCGAATACTATGGTGATTTCCCAACAAGGGAGCGGCGGAGTACCCTTTGAGCTCAGCTTGGGCAGTGAGGAGGAACAGCTCATTTTGGTGAACGGAGGGCTTCAGCGCAAGACCCAGAAGACCCAGGAAGTCTGTTTGACCGATCCTGCCCTGGCCTGGGAAGCTCTACAGAGCTACTGGGGGCTTATCCATGTGCAGCTTGTCTTCAGCGGGGACACGCCCGACTGGTACCGCGACATTGCTGTGCCCAACGAAGCCGTCCCTCCCGAGCTAGCTCCGGGTTTTGCGTCGTTTGTCAGGGAGCAGATTGATCTGCTGCTTTGGGCCATCACCCTCAAAGCCCGCCTGGATGAAGCCCTGGACAGGCGTGATGCTGAGCTTTTCTATGACACGGTGCCTTTGTACAAGCACGTTCTCCAGTCCTGCTTCTGGGAGCTGTAAAGTGGCAGCTGTTCCCAGCTCTCTGGGGGGTGAAAACAGGCAGGATTTGCTGTACCCGCGTGGAAATCTCATTAAGATTCATCCAGCCCACCACAACCTTGGAGGTAACTAGATTGAAGCCAATAGTGCAGAGAAAACAAAAAAGCCCGCTGCGCGAGCTTCTGGAGACAGTAATCTCCGCGGTGCTGATTGCCGCCTTCATCATGATTTTCATCGCCAGGGCCTACACTGTGAACGGGGATTCCATGCTCCCCACCCTCCACCATGGAGAGAGGCTCTTGGTGGATAAGATTTCTTACCGCTTTACCGAACCGTCCCGGGGCGAAATTATAATCTTCAAAAATCCGGCCAACCCCAGTGAGCAATTCGTCAAACGGGTGATTGGTCTGCCGGGGGATAAGGTGGCCATCATCCAGGGGGTAGTCTTTATCAACGATCAGCCCATTGAAGAAGATTATACTCTAGCGCCGGCCCGCATAGGGTTTGCTCCCCAGATCGTTCCCGAAGGTACTTATTTCGTCTTGGGCGACAACCGCAACAACAGTGAAGACAGCCGCTTCAGCCGGGTGGGCTTTCTGCCCCGGGAGCTGATTATCGGCCGAGCGATCTGGCGTTACTGGCCGCTGAGCAAGGTCAGCCTTATGCCCCGGCCGGCGGTATTCAACGACCTGGGCTTTTAGGCTTATCCCGGAGCCCGCTGCCCCAGGACTCCGGGAAGTTTTTGGGGCCCAATTGACAGAATAGTGTCAATTAAAATACAGTGACCAAGCTGCGGCTTGGTACATAAACTAGCACAGCCTCGTCTGATAAGCCCTCTCCTTTCTTGCCTGCCGTGCCTGCTTCCCACCTGTGAACTCAATAATCTGCAAGGAGGATGCCAGGTTGAGCGAAAACCTAGCTTTGGTCCTTTCTGGGGGCAGTGTGCGCGCTGCTGCCCAGGTCGGAGTGCTGCGGGCTGTGGAAGAATACAAGCTGGAGCCGGCCGTGGTGGTGGGCACCTCCGGAGGCTCCATTGTGGCCGCGCTCTACGCCGCGGGGCTTTCAGCCGCGCAGCTGGAACAGCTGTTTGTGGACTACAGCAAGGCCAAGGGGAGAATTGTGGACTTGAACTGGCCCGGGGCGGTTTTGGCCCTGCTGACTTGGGATTTCCGCAAACTCACCGGAGCTGTGCGCGGGAAGTCTTTGGAAGAGATCATTGCCCAGAGCCTCCCTGTCCAGCGTTTTCAGGAGCTGTCCAAGTGCCAGCTGCTCATCCCCGCGGTGAACTTGAACAACGGCCAGCCCACCGTATTCTGCGATTACAGGGCGCTGGGCCTTGAGCCCGATGCCAACGGGGAGTGGGCAGGGTATGTACTGCGGGACGATCTCACCATCGCCCAGGCGGTGCGGGCTAGTATCAGCATCCCCGGGGTGTTTGTGCCCGCCACCTTTGCCCAGGAACAGGATTGCTATGTGGACGGCGGGCTGAGGGATGGCTACCCGCTCAACATCGCAGTGCGCTTGGGCCGGGCCCAGCGGGTCCTCGGGGTGAACCTGGGCTACGCCGGCATGCGCCGGGACACCATCTTGGCCGACGGGCCCCTGGAGATCCTCAACCAGTCCCTGGACATTATGATCTGGGCCCAGTTCAAAGATCGGCTGCAGGATCGGGCGCTGGCCCAAAGCCGCATTATCACCATCAACCCCTTGATTTACAACATCGGCACTTTTGAGGTGGAGTACATCCCGGAGATGATCGCCCGGGGCTATGAAGTTGCTGTCAGGCTCTTTCGGGAGCGGGGGCTGGCGGCAGGCAGCAGCCAGAACCGGGAGCGCCTGTTCCTCTCGGTGCGCAGTCCCGTGAGTTTCCCGGAAAAGAACAGCCCCTACTTCAACTACCTTTTGGCCAATCAAATCCCCAAAAAGACAATAGAGGCGCAGCCGCGGCCCGGCGTACTGGGCCAGCTGCGCAGCTTGGTCAGGCGGAGGGCCCTGGGTTAATCCCGGGGCTTTCTGCTTGCTTTGGAAAGAAATTGTAAAGGCCACCATTCCCGGGTAAATGAGATTGAAACCCAATCTCATATCTGCTATGCTAAAACTAAGCAAGCAACTAATAAATAGACCCGGAAAGGTGGGGTTGCTGTGTTGATTCATGAACGAGTGGATCTGATCCGGGATTACGGTGCGTTATCGGGCCGGATGTTCCAGATCATGGATGAGGAAGGAGCAGTTCACCAGCCCGAGTTGGTGCCAGCCCTTACTGACGAACAGTGGTTGGAGTTATATAAAGCCATGGTGTTTACTAGAGCAGCAGATGATAAGGCCCTGCAGCTGCAGCGGCAGGGGCGCATGCTCACCTATGCCCCCAACACTGGGCAGGAGGCCGCGCAGGTTGGTCCGGCCGCGGCCATGGAAAGCAATGACTGGCTGGTTCCCGCCTTTAGGGAACTGGGGGCCTGGCTGTACCGGGGCATTCCCCTGAAGACCATCTACCTCTACTGGTACGGCAATGAGTACGGCAGCCATTTCCCGGAGGGCGTACGGGTGCTGCCCATTTCGGTTCCCATTGGTACCCAGATGCACCACGCGGTGGGGGTGGCCCTGGCCTCGAAAATTAAAGGCGAACAGGATGTAACCGTGGCCTATATCGGCGATGGGGGTACCTCCACCGGCGATTTCAGCGAGGCCTTGAACTTCGCCGGCGTGTTTTCTGCCCCGGTCGTTTTTATCGTCCAGAACAACCAGTACGCCATCTCCGTTCCCCGGCGAAAGCAGACCCGGGCAGAGACTTTGGCCCAAAAGGCTGTGGCCGCTGGGATCCCCGGCCTTGTGGTGGACGGCAACGATCTCTTCGCCATGTATGCAGCCACTAAAGAAGCCATTGAGCGGGCTAGGAAGGGCGCTGGGCCAACCTTGATTGAAGCTTATACCTACCGTTTGGGTGCCCACACCACCTCCGATGATCCCACCAAGTACCGTGAGGATAGTGAAGTGGAGCAGTGGAAATCCAAGGACCCCCTGCGCCGCATGAAAGCCTATCTGCTCAAGCGGGGCCTCTGGAGTGAAGAGCGGGATGCCGCCCTCTATGAAGAATACGGCACCCAGGCCCTGGAAGTGTTCCGGGAGGTGGAGGCAGAGGGCGAACCCAAGGTGGAGGACCTGTTTAAGTACACCTACAAAGAGATGCCTGCGCAGCTGCGGGAGCAGTATGAACAGTACGTCCAGTATTTAGAAGGGAAGGTGGACTAAATGGCCCTCATGAACCTGATTACCGCCGTTAACCACACCTTAGATCTGGCCATGTCCCAAGATGAGCGAGTTGTGGTCTTTGGGGAAGATGTGGGCGTAGAAGGGGGCGTGTTCAGGGCCACCGTGGGGCTGCAGGAGAAGTACGGACCCGACCGCTGCTTCGACACTCCCCTGGCCGAATCGGCCATTGTGGGCACGGCCGTGGGCATGGCCCTCAATGGGCTCAAACCGGTGGCGGAAATCCAGTTTTCTGGTTTTGTCTACCCCGCCTTTAACCAGATCATCTCCCATGTGGCCCGGATGCGCAACCGCACCAGGGGCCAGCGTCACCTGCCCTTGGTGATCCGCATGCCCCACGGGGGCGGGATCAGGGCTTTGGAGCATCATTCAGAAAGCCTGGAGACCTTCTTCGGCCATATCCCAGGTTTGAAAGTGGTGGTCCCTTCCACCCCCTATGATGCCAAGGGGTTATTGCTTTCAGCCATCCAGGATGATGATCCGGTCCTCTTTTTGGAACCTTCCAGGCTCTACCGGGCGTTCAGACAGGAGGTTCCCGAAGAAGGGTACACCATCTCCCTGGGGAAGGCCAAGGTGGTTAGAGCCGGCACGGATCTCACCGTGGTGAGCTGGGGAGCCTATCTGCACGAAACCCTGAAAGCCGCAGATAAGCTCCAGGACGAAGGCATCAGCGCCGAGGTTATTGACCTGCGCACCATTTCCCCCCTGGATCGGGACACCATCTTGGAGTCGGTGCGGAAGACGGGACGGTTCGCGGTGGTGCACGAGGCGGCCAAGTCCTTCGGCCCCGGGGCGGAGCTGGTGGCCTTGGTGAATGAAGGGGCGTTTCTCTACCTGGAGGCGCCGCCTGCGCGCATCGCGGGCTTTGACATCACCATCCCCTTGCCCAGGGGAGAACACCATTACTTCCTGGATGCCGCCCGCATAGCAGTGGGCCTGCGCCAGGTGGCACAGTTCTAAGCTGAGGAGGGTGAACTGTGATTGAATTCAGATTTCCCGATATCGGAGAAGGTATTGCTGAAGGAGTCATTCTCAAGTGGTTTGTGGAAGTGGGGCAGGAAGTAAAGGAGGGCGATTCCCTCTTCTTGGTAGAGACAGATAAAGTGAACGCGGAGATCCCCTCCCCGGCCAGCGGCATCATCTTGGCCCGCTTTGGGGAAGAGGGCGAGACCATCAACGTGGGGGATGTGGTGGTGCAGATCGGTGAAGCAGGGACCCAGGCCAAGGCTGAGCCCGCCGCCGAAGGGGATAGCGGGGCGGTTGTGGGGGCTTTGGAAACCTCCAACCAGGTACTGGCCGCCAGCAGTGAGCATGCCCAGTCCCCTGCGGAACCTGCCCGGCCCAGGGCCCTGGCTACCCCCGTAGCCCGCAAACTGGCTAAAGATCTGGGCGTGGATATCAATGCCTTGGCGGGCAGCGGACCCGGGGGTAGGGTGATGAAAGAGGATATCCTCAGGGCTGCAGAAGCAGAGCAGCAGCCCATACCCCCCGCGGCCCCGGCGCCAGCTGCGCCCCAGCCTGCGGCGCCGATCCAGGGCCTGGAGGAAAGGGTGGCACTTACCACTCTGGGCAAGACCGTGGCCCGGAATATGGCCCTGTCCAAACGGGAGATCCCCCATGCCGCGGTGATGGACGAATTTGATGTGACGGAGCTGGTGCAGCTGCGGCAGCAGGCGAAAGTACTGGCCGAACAGGAGGATGCAAGGCTCACCTACATGCCCTTCATCATCAAGGCGGCAGTGCTGGCCCTAAGGGAGTTCCCCCTGTTCAATGCTTCCTTCTCCGCAGAAACGGAGGAGATTATCCTCAAGAAGTACTACAACATGGGTATTGCCGTGGATACCCCCGATGGGCTCTTGGTCCCGGTGATCAAGAACGCCGACCAGAAGGGCTTGCTCCAAATAGCCAGAGAACTGCAGACCCTGGCCGAAAAGGCCCGGGAACGCACCTTATCCCTGGAGGAAATCCAGGGCGGCACCTTTACCCTGACCAACTACGGTGCAGTGGGCGCCTTAGCCGGCGTGCCGGTGATCAAACACCCTGAGGCTGCGATTTTGGGCATTGGTTCCATCACCAGAAGGCCAGTGGCGGCGGAGGATAATCAGATTGCCATCCGCCAGATCCTGCCGGTCACCCTCTCTTTTGATCACCGCTTTATCGATGGCGGCAGTGCCGGCAGGTTCATCAAGAGACTGAGAGCATACCTGGAGCAGCCCCTGTTGCTCCTGCTGAGTTAGGAGGTACGGGTATGGCCGGGTATAAGTACAAGATCGCCATTTTGGGCGGCGGGCCCGGCGGCTATGTGGCCGCCATCCGCGCTGCCCAGCTGGGCGCCAACACAGTACTCATTGAGGCGGGGGAGCTGGGCGGGGTATGCCTCAACCAGGGGTGCATTCCCACCAAGACTCTCCTGAAGAGCGCCAGGATCTACCATGACATTCTGAACTCTGAAGCCTTCGGTGTCAGAGTGGAGGGCAGAGTAAGCCCAGACTGGGCAGCCATGCAGCAGCGGAAGGACGGGGTAGTCAGCCAGCTGAACTCAGGGGTGCAGGGTCTACTCAAGCAAAACGGCGTGGAAGTTGTGCGCGGCTGGGGGGAAGTGCTGGACCCCCACACCATCCAGGTCAGCGGGGAGAAAATCTCCGCGGAGCACTTGATCATCGCCACCGGCTCCAGCCCCGCGGTATTGCCCATTCCCGGTCTGCAGGAGGCTCTGCACAGCGGAAATGCCGTGACCAGCACCGGGGCCCTGAAGCTGAAGGAGATCCCCGCGAGGCTGATTGTGGTTGGGGGCGGGGTGGTGGGCATGGAGTTTGCGGCTCTGTTTAACGCCCTGGGTTCCCAGGTAACAGTACTGGAAAAATTCACAGTACTGGGCAGCCTCGATGCCGATCTGCAGCGCTACATGCAGCGGCTGCTGCAGAAAAAGGGCGTGGAGATCTACAATGGGGCAGATATCCAGCGCTTCGAGGGCTCCCAGGTAGTAGCGGAGATCAAAGGGGAAAGCAGAGTGTTTTCAGGGGATGTGGTCTTGGTGAGCCTGGGCCGCAGGCCCAACCTAAATGCCGTTTCCAAGTTGGGCCTAGAGCTGGAGAGGGGCGCGATCCGCACCAACGAACGCCTGGAGACCAGCATCCCGGGAGTGTATGCCATCGGTGATGTAAACGGCAAGCAGATGCTGGCCCATGCCGCTTCCGCGGAGGGGCTGGTGGCTGTGGAGAACATCTTGGGCGGCAGCGCCGCCATCGATTACGACAAGGTTCCCGCCTGCATCTACACCTTCCCGGAGGTGGCCATGGTGGGCCTGACGGAGCAGGAGGCCCTGCGCCGCGGCCATGAGGTAGTGGTGGGCACCTTCCCCCTGGCCGCCAACGGCAAAGCCCTTGCGGAAGGTGAGGCGGAGGGTCTGATCAAGATCGTGGCTGATCAGAAGTACGGTGAAGTGCTGGGCGTACACATCGTGGCTGCCCATGCCACCGACCTTATCTCCGAAGCGGTACTGGCCCTGGAGCTGGAAGCCACCGTGCACGAACTGGCCAAGGCCATCCATCCCCACCCCACCTTCTCTGAGGCGGTAATGGAGGCGGCCCATGCGGCCCTAGGGCAGGCGATTCACGTCTTTAAGAAAAAATAGCCGGGCAAGGCAAAAAAGCTCCCCTGGCGGCGGCTAGCGGCAGCCAGGGGAGCTTGTTTTTGGGCAGGGTTAAGCGAACAGGCAGTGGAGGAACTCTTCCCGGGTGATATTGAAGAAAAACTCTTCAAACTCTGCCTCAGCCAGGACCTGTTCCACCGCATCATCCCGATACGGGGTTCCGCTCAGCATCTGGGCGAGTTCCGTCACATCCCGGCGGCCGAAAAAGTCGCCGAAGATGTGCAAGTCCTCAATGAGGCCGGCGCGCACGTTAAACTTCAGTTCCAGCTTGCCGCCGCTGAAGCGGGCTTCTTTTTCCACTTCGCACTCTGGAGATGCGCCGTAGTTCCAATCCCAGCGCGCATAGCGCTCCTCTTTGATTTTGTGCACTATGTCCCACTCTTCAGGGCTGAGGATGTATTCCCGGCCTTCGCCATGGGGAACCAGGTACTTCCATAAAACTTCCTTGAATTCCTCAATGGTGATGGGCTTCTGGAGATAAGGGTAGATATTGGTTACCCTGCTCCGCACCGATTTGACGCCCTTAGACTGGAGCTTGTCTGCCTTAACGTTGAGGGCTTCCTGCACTACCGATAGATCCGAGTTGAACAGAATCGTGCCGTGATGGAGCAGGCGTCCTTTGGACCAGTACTGGGCATTGCCGGAAAACTTCTTGCCATCGATGGTGATATCGTTACGCCCCGAAAACTCAGCCTTCACTCCCAGGCTGGCCAGGGCCTGAATCACGGGCCTGGTGAAGTACTCGAAGTTGCTCACCCGCTCCCTTTCCGCATCCACAATGAAGGTGAAGTTCAGATTGCCCAGGTCGTGGTAGACTGCCCCGCCCCCGGACAGCCGGCGCACCACATGGATGCCCCGTTCTTTGACGAAGGTGCTGTTCACTTCGGCCAGGGTATTCTGATTGCGCCCGATCACCACCGTGGGCTCGTTCTGCCACAAAATGGCATACTCTTCACTGGGATCGAGGTAGTTTAAGACGTACTCTTCCACCGCCAGGTTGATCCGGGGATCGGTGTGGTTGTTGATCACTTTTATCATGGGGCCACCCCTTTGCGCGAACGATAGCTGTACACAGATCTTACGTTAGGATCCAGGTAGTGTCAATGAGATGCGCCCGCAGATACTGATGCTGGTCATTTTCCCCCTTGACCTTGACGTTACGTCAAGGTTTATACTCAGCTCAGGAGGTGAGTTCATGGAGTATACGGTCAAGCAGTTGGGTGAGTTAGCAGGGGTGAGCGGCCGCACCCTCCGCTATTACGACCAGATCGACCTTTTGAAACCGGCCTGGGTGAGTGAAGCGGGCTACCGCATGTACGGCCCAGCAGAGGTGAAGCGTCTGCAGCAGATCCTCTTTTACCGGGAGTTCGGGGTCGATCTGCACACCATCAAGGAACTGTTGGATTCACCTCACTTCAACGCCAAACAGGCCCTGCTCCAACACCGCACGCAGCTGCTGGAGAAGAGAAGGCAGCTGGATCTGCTGCTGGAGAATGTGGAGCGGACCTTGGCTGAACTGGAAGGAGGACAACCCATGAGCGACAAAGAGAGATTTCTGGGCTTTAAGGAACAGCTGATCAGGGAAAACGAGGAGAAGTACGGTAAGGAAGCCAGGCAGCGGTGGGGCGATGAGGAAGTGGATGCTTCCAACGCCAAGCTGATGGGCCTTAGCGAAGAGCAGTACCGGGAAGTGGAGCAGCTGGGCAAGGAGATCATCGACTCCCTGGCGAAGGCGGTGGGCAAGGAAGACCCAACTGGAGCGGAAGGCCGCAGGATTGCCGAGCTGCACCGCAAGTGGCTCACCTATTTCTGGCCCCACTACTCCAAGGAAGCCCATCTGGGCGGGGCCGAGATGTACGTGGCCGATGAGCGCTTTACCGCCTATTATGATGGCCAGGCCGGGGCTGGTGCCGCCCGCTTCCTCCGCGATGCCGTGGCCGCCTATGTGCGCAGCTGAACCCCAGAGCAGCGCGAATCGATCCAGCAGGATGCTGGGTCGATTCTTTTTTGTTCCCGGTCTGGCAGGGTCAGCCTAAATTGCGTACAATTTAATTGAGAAGAGCAATTTGAGCGATTAATTTTTCTGGGGGTGCTGCTGTGCTGAAGAAGTTGAAAGAGATAGTGGAGCAGCTGGGCTATGGTTTTCATGTGGGGGCCTTTTTTGTCCTGGCACTGCTGCGCATCTGTTTTTTGCCCCCGCTGGACGTGGGTAAGGTGGTGGGGCACTGGGCTGCCCAGCTGTCCCTGTCCCTGGCTGTATCCATAATAGTGCTCCGGATACTGGCGGCCCTGAAGGCAGGGCCGCGGATCCAGCGGCTGGTGGGGATTACCTTCCTGCTGGCCTGCCTGGTGCTGTGGGGTTCACCCTTTACTATCCTCGCGGTGTTCTTGGTTCTCGGCTTCTACTTGCTCCGGGGACCCCTTCCGGAGCGGGACTGGAGCTGGAAGATGGAGCTGCCCGTTTTTCTTCTGCTGGTGATCAACATCTGGCTGGAGCAGGGTTGGTTGGCCCTGATCCTCTTAGCTGCGCTGATCTACAACGGAGCGGTTGGAGGGGGGCGTTTAGGCGGAAGGAGGTTTTTTGGGCCCTAAAGGTTAATACATGATTAGGAATGATCTGGCAGAAACGGAGGCAGTTGTGATTGGGCAGAGCAGTACACATGGGTATCGACGTGGGTTCCACCACCGTTAAGCTGGTCATTTTGGATGCAAGTCGCCAGGTGCTTTTTTCCAGATATGAGCGGCATTATGCGGAGATCAGAGGGGGGGTGGTTAACCTCCTTACCCAGGCCTACGAGGAATACGGAGATTACGACGTGACAGTGGCGGTTACAGGTTCGGGGGGGATTGCCGTCGCGGAGCAGCTGGGCGTTGCCTTCGTGCAAGAGGTTATGGCTGGCACGAAAGCGATCCGCACCTTCCACCCCGAGGCCGATGTGGTGATTGAGCTGGGGGGCGAAGATGCCAAGATCACGTTTTTGAGCGGCGGCCTAGAGCAGCGCATGAACGGCATATGCGCTGGGGGAACTGGAGCGTTCATCGATCAGATGGCGGTACTGCTGCGCACCGATGCCGCGGGCCTCAATGAACTGGCCAAGGGGCACAAGATCATCTACCCCATAGCTGCCCGCTGCGGGGTCTTTGCCAAGAGCGACATTCAGCCCCTACTCAACGATGGGGCAGCCAGGGAAGATGTGGCCGCCTCCATCTTCCAGGCCGTGGTGGTGCAGACGATAAGCGGTCTGGCCTGCGGCCGGCCCATCCGGGGCCATGTGGCTTTTTTGGGTGGCCCCCTTTATTTCCTCTCCGAACTGCGCAAACGGTTCATTGAAACCCTGGGACTCGAACCTCAGCAGGTGATCTTTCCCGAAAACTCCCAGCTTTTTATGGCGATTGGCGCCGCTCTCTCTGGATCAAACGAAGCACCTCGCCCCTTCTCCGAGGTCATGCAGCGTGTCCGGCAGGCCCGGGAGGCGAAAATGGAGGAGACCCTGCGGCTGCCCCCCCTGTTTTCCAGCCCAGGGGAGCTGGCTGCATTCCGCGCCCGCCACAGCCAAAGGGCGCGCCGGCGCGACATGGGCAGCTTTTCCGGGAAATGCTTCTTAGGGCTCGATGTGGGCTCCACCACCACTAAAGCTGTACTCATCGATGAAGCAGGGGCCATTCTCTACACCTACTACGGCAGCAATGAAGGAAAGCCACTGAAGTCCGCGCGGCAGGCGGTTTTGGAGCTCTATGACGTCCTGCCGCCAGGGGCCTGGATCGCCAATTCAGCGGTGACAGGTTACGGGGAAGGGCTGATCAAGGCGGCCCTCCAGGTGGATCTGGGGGAGATTGAGACGGTGGCCCACTACAAAGCCGCGGAGTTTTTCCTGCCCGGGGTGGATTTTATCCTGGATATCGGAGGCCAGGATATGAAGTGCCTGCGCATTAAAGATGGCGCCATCGACGAGATTTTGTTAAACGAAGCCTGTTCCTCCGGCTGCGGTTCCTTCTTGGAAACCTTCGCCCATTCATTGAACCTCAGTCTGCAGGAGTTTACCCAGGAGGCGCTGTTTGCTGCCGAACCAGTGGATTTAGGTTCCCGCTGTACAGTGTTTATGAACTCCCGGGTAAAGCAGGCCCAACGGGAAGGGGCCACCGTAGGCGATATTTCCGCGGGCCTAGCCTATTCTGTAGTGAAAAACGCGCTGTACAAAGTGATCAAACTGAGGAAGACCGATGATCTAGGCCGCAGGATTGTGGTGCAGGGAGGGACGTTCTGCAACGATGCGGTACTGCGGGCCTTTGAGCTTTTGGCAGAGCGGGAGGTGGTTCGGCCAGATATTGCCGGCCTTATGGGGGCCTTCGGCGCCGCCCTTATAGCCAAGGAGCGTTACGTGGAAGGCAGCCGCTCTAAGCTGTTGGATCGTAAGGCCCTCGAGGCCCTCTCTCTGGAGACCAGGCACACCAGGTGCCGGGGCTGCGCCAACAGCTGTCTGCTCACCATCAACTACTTCGGCCAAGGCCGCTGCCACATCTCCGGCAATCGCTGCAGCAAAGGTGCGGGGCAGGAGAAGGGGCGGGAGGATCTACCCAACCTGTTCGATTACTGCTGGGACAGGCTTTTTGCCTACCAGCCCTTGGATCCTGCCTGCGCTAGGCGGGGTAAGGTGGGCCTGCCCCGGGTGCTGAATATGTATGAGGATTACCCCTTCTGGTTCACCTTCTTCACTGAGCTTGGTTTTTCTGTGGTACTCTCCTCCCGGACTTCCAAGGAGATCTATGAAAAGGGGATGGAGACCATCCCCTCCGAGTCTGTGTGCTACCCAGCCAAGTTGGCCCACGGGCACATCATGGACCTGGTGGAACAGGGTGTAGACTTCATCTTCTATCCCTGCCTCACCCATGAGCACAAAGAGCAGGCCGCGGCAGCCAACCACTTCAACTGCCCCATTGTCATCTCCTATCCCGAGGTGATTAAGCAGAATGTGGGGCCGGTGCAGGCTGGGCAGATACGGTTCATGTACCCCTTCCTGCCCTTCCACCACAAGGAGAGGCTTACCGCGCGCCTGCAGGAAGAGTTTGCCCCTCTGGGGATCGGGCCGGAGGAGATAAGGGCGGCGGTGGAGCAGGCCTGGGCGGAACTGCAGCGCTATCGGGCTGATGTGCGGCGCAAGGGGGAAGAAACCCTGGCCTATCTCCAGAACAAGGGGCTGCGGGGCATAGTGCTCGCAGGCCGCCCCTATCATCTGGATCCAGAAATCAACCACGGGATTCCCCGGCTCATCAACGAGCTAGGCTGGGCTGTACTCACGGAAGATTCTGTAGCCCATTTGGGCCGCGTTCCCAGGCCTTTGAGGGTAGTGGATCAATGGGCCTATCACTCCCGGCTGTATGCGGCCGCGGCCTTTGTCTCCACCCAAGAAAACTTGGAGCTGGTCCAGCTCAACTCCTTCGGCTGCGGTTTAGATGCCATCACAACGGATCAGGTGCAGGAGATCCTCGCGGCCCGGGGGAAGATCTACACCTGCCTGAAAATCGATGAGATCAGCAATCTGGGGGCCGCCCGGATCAGGCTGCGCTCCCTTAGGGCGGCTGTTTTGGAGCGGTCCCGCCTGGGACGCAGGCCCCAGGGCGGGGAGTACCGCTATGCGCGCAGGATCTTCACCAAGGAGATGAAGGGCAAGCACACCATCATCGTACCCCAAATGGCGCCCATCCACTTTAGGCTGCTGCAGGAAGCATTCCGCCTCTCCGGCTACAACATGGTGGTCTGTCCGGCCTGGGACAAAGAGGCGGTGGATGTGGGCGTGCAGTATGTCAACAACGACGCCTGCTACCCGGCCATCATTGTGGTGGGGCAGCTGCTAAAGGCTTTGAACTCTGGCCAGTATGATCTGAACAACACCACGGTGGTCATCAGCCAAACGGGGGGCGGGTGCCGGGCCACAAACTACATCGGCTTCATCCGCAAAGCCTTGCAGGATGCCGGCTGGGGACACATCCCCGTGGTATCCGTAAGCGCCCAGGGGTTTGAGAAGAACCCCGGGTTCAAGTTCACCCCGCCGCTGCTGCATCGGGGCATGATGGCTTTGGTGTACGGTGATGTACTGATGAAGTGCCTGCACCGGGTGCGGCCCTACGAGAAGGTACCTGGTTCTGCCAACCTGCTCTATGAAAAGTGGAACGAGATCTGCACCCTTTCCCTGCGCTCCCTATCTCCCCGGAGGTTTAGGAAGAACATTGCCCAAATGGTGGCGGAGTTCGACTCCCTGGAGCTTGTGGCGGCAGAGAAGCCAAGGGTGGGGCTGGTGGGTGAGATCTTGGTGAAGTATCACCCCACCGCGAACAACGATATCGTGAGCCTGGTGGAGGAGGAAGGGGCAGAGGCGGTGGTGCCGGAGCTGATCGACTTCCTTTTGTACTGCCTTTTGGGCTTTAGCTTTAAGTATAGGTATCTCGCGGGCAAGAAGCTGGAAGCTTGGGGCAGCAGCGCGCTGATCAAGGTCATTGAGCTCTACCGCAGCGCCGCCAAACAGGTGCTGGCCCAAAGCAAGCGCTTTACACCACCCAAATTCATCTGGGAGCTGGCCCAAACTGCATCCAAACTCATCTCCTTAGGGCACCAAACCGGGGAAGGTTGGTTTTTGACCGGTGAGATGATCGATCTCCTCGAAAACGGTGTGAAAAACATCGTGTGCATGCAGCCGTTTGCCTGTCTGCCCAACCATGTTACGGGCAAGGGTGTGCTGCGGGGCTTGAAAAATGCTTATCCAGATAGTAACATTATTGCCATAGACTACGATCCCGGTGCCAGCGAAGTAAACCAGCTGAACCGGATCAAGCTCATGCTGTCCAACGCCTGCAGACAAGGGTAAGGAAGCAGAACTCTAAGAAAGGAGAGACGGGCATGAAATACAGGAGATTGGGCCGTTCGGGCCTCAAGGTTAGTGAGATTTCCCTGGGCAGTTGGCTCACCTACGGCAAGACCGTGGATGAAGACCTTGCGGTGAAGACCATCCGCCGCGCCTATGAGCTGGGGATCAACTCCTTTGATTCTGCCAACGTGTACGAGCGGGGTGAGGGGGAGCGGGTGATGGCCAAGGCGCTGCGCATCTTCCCCCGGGAGTCGTATATTATCACCACCAAAGCGTTTTGGCCCATGGGGGACGGCCCCAACGACCGGGGCTTGTCCCGCAAGCACGTGTTCGAACAGCTGCACGCCAGCCTCAAGCGCATGGAACTGGATTACGTGGATATCTTCTACTGCCACCGTTATGATCCGGAAACTCCTGTGGAAGAAACCCTGCGCACCATTGATGACCTGGTGCGCCAGGGTAAGGTGCTCTACGTGGGCGTTAGCCAGTGGACCGCCGCCCAAATCGAAGAAGCGGTGCGGGTAGCCGACCGCTACCTGTTGGATCGGATTGTGGTGCATCAGCCGGCGTACAACATGCTCAACCGCTGGATCGAAGCGGAAGTGATTCCGGTATGCGAGAAGCACGGGATCGGCCAGATAGTGTTCTCGCCCCTGGCCCAAGGGCTGCTTACCGGCAAGTACCGGGGCGGGCGCATCCCTGAAGGAAGCAGGGGGGCCAATCCAGAGATCAACCAGTGGATTCAGGAGCACATCGCCTCAGGGGTAATCAAGAAGGTGGATGCCCTCCAGGATTTGGCGGAAGAGGCTGGGCTCACCCTGGTGGAGCTGGCCCTGGCTTGGGTGCTCCGTCAGCCCAATGTGGCCAGCGCCTTAGTTGGTGCTTCCCGTCCGGAGCAGATCGAAGCCAATGTCAAAGCTGTGGATGTGGAACTGAGCCCCGAGCTTTTGGAGAAAATTGAACAGATTTTAGTGTGAGAAGATAAAAGCCAGGATTCAGCCCGGTGCTGCCTGGCTTTTTTGCTTGCCAAGGGAAGGGAAAATGGTTTCTCCCAGTTACCCCAGGCCGCGAGGAATCGTCGTTAGCTCGGAGAAGTCTGTGGCAGCGCAGCCAGCGCCCCGCATCCAGCAATTCACAACAGGAACGGTGTTCAGTCTCACGAAAGTTAATCCGGAGGAGGGTCACAGCAATGAGCGAATCAATTCTTCCGGAACGGCTCCGGAATCAGCCCCAAAAGCGAAAAACGCCGGCAAGGATGCGGCAGCTCAGTTTAGCCCTCTTTACTGTGGCTGTCATCGCGGCCATTGCCTACGGAGCCTACTATTTTTTCATGCCCAAACAAGAAAACTTCGTGCTCAACTTCTACACCTACGCCTCCGTGGGCATGCAGGACTTTTTGGAGACCCTCACGGTAAAGGGGACAGTCATCCCCCAGCAGGTGGCGGTCATTGCCCCCAAAGTGGGCGGGACTATTGAAGAGGTCTATGTCCAGGAAGGCCAGGATGTGGCGGCAGGTGAGCCCCTGCTCCGCCTGTATTCAGCAGAGATTGTGCAGGAGAAAAACCAAGCAGAAACGGAGCTGAGCGAAGCCCGGGCCAAGCTGGCGGAAACGGGGATCCTGCAGGAAAGGGAGCTGGAGGCAGGCCGCTTGAAGGTGCTGGAGGCCCAGGAGAGGCTGGCCGCTGCTGAAAAGGATTTAGAGCTGCACAAGCTCCTGTACGAGTACGGCACCATTCCCCGCATAGAACTGGAGCGGGCAGAACAGGCGGTGGAAGCAGCCAAACGCCAGGTCACCCAGGGCGAATGGGAACTGGAGCTGTTGGTGCGCAAGCACGAAGCGGATCTAGCCGCCATTGAAAAGACTATCGCCATCAATGAAGAGAAGGTGGCCAAGGCTCAGGAAAGAATCGAGCAGTTTCTTGTTAGGGCCGAGTTTGACGGGCGTATTCTCTCCTTGAAGCTGCCCAACAACAGGGTGGTCGCTGCCCACCAGGAGCTGGGCGAACTGGCGAACCTTACCCGCCAGGTGGTGGAACTGCAGGTTCCCCCCGGCCAGACCGAACGCTTTGGGGTGGGCACCCCGGTTACGGTGAGTCTGGGCCAGGCGGAGTACGCGGGGGAAGTATCCTACATCGCCCCCCAGGCTAAGCAGGGCACAGATGGGCCCACGGTGCTGGTGCGGGTGGATTTTGTAGAGGAGGTACCCCAGCTGCGTCCCAACAGCTCGGTGACGGCCAACATCCACCTCCAGGTACATGCGGACAGCTTGTACCTGCCCCGGGGTGCGTACTTAAGCAGCGGGCAGCAGCTTTTTGTGTATGTGATTGACGGCAAGCGGGCTGTAAAACGGGAAGTGCAGTTTGGACTCCTCCAGGGCAACAGCGTTCAGATCCTGCGCGGTCTGGAGCTGGGCGAACGGGTGATCATCAGCTCCTACGATTCCTTCCGCCACCTGGATGAGATCCAAATTCTGCCTGAGGGAGGTCATGCCCTGTGATTCGGCTGCAGAAGATCGTGAAGGAGTACAACATGGGTGATGTGGTGGTCCGGGCCTTGGACGGAGTGGATGTGGAGATCCAGCGGGGCGAGTTTGTGTCCATAATGGGCCCATCAGGCTCGGGAAAATCCACCCTGCTGAACATTTTGGGGGTGCTGGATCAGCCCAGCAGCGGCGCCTACTACTTGGAGAACGTGGATATCACCCAGCTGCGCGATGGGGAACTGGCCAAGATTCGCAACCAGCACTTCGGTTTCATCTTCCAAGCCTACAACTTGTTCCCCGAGCTCACCGCCTTGGAGAATGTGATGGTGCCCTTGATGTACGCGGGTAGGCCCAGGCGGGAGCGGCGGGAGCGGGCAGAAGAGCTTTTGGCCAGGGTGGGGATGGAGCACAGGCTGCATCACCTGCCCGCCCAGCTTTCCGGCGGTGAACAGCAGCGGGTGGCCATCGCCCGGGCCCTGGCCAACAACCCCACGCTCCTTTTGGCCGATGAGCCCACGGGCAATTTAGCCACCGATCAGGGGGCCGAGATCATGGGCATTCTCCAAGAACTCAACCGCCAGGGGACAACCGTGGTGATTGTCACCCACGATCCCTCGATCACTGCTTACGGCAGACGCCTGCTACGTCTGCGCGACGGTAGGATCATTTCCGATCAAGCTGTTGAACAAGGGGCCCTAGAGGCTTAAAGGAGGAGCCATGCATGGGTAAGAACGTAGGTTTTGTGCTGCTGGTGGTGCTGTTATGCCTGCAGGTAAGCTTGGGAGCTACCGCCCAGGAGCCTTTGGAGCTGACGGTGGACAGGGCCACAGAGTTGGCCTTGGCGCACAATCTCAGCTACCGCGTGGCCACTTTGGACTGGGAAGCCGCCAAGGCAAACCTGGAGCGGGCCCGGATTGTGGGCGATGCCGACATGCTGCGGGAAGCGGAGAAGCTGTGGGAGCAGGCCCAGAAGACCTACGCCGAGCGGACCCAGGAGCTGAAAGATGCGGTGCGCACCAGCTATCAGGAGCTGCTCCAGAGCGAAGAGGCGGTGGAAAACGCCAGGCTGGCCCGGGAGCGGGCCGAAAACCAGCTGATCATGGATGAGAACAAGTTCAAAGCGGGGCTGCTCTCATCTTTGGATATTGAACGTTCCCGCAACAGCCTCTATGATGCTGAGCACCGCTACGAGTGGGCTAGGATCGAGCTGGACACCAAACGCATGCAGTTTAACGAGCTTTTGGGGCTGCCCCTGGATACGGAGGTTGTCCTGACTGAACGGCTCCTGTTGTCCTTTGTACCCTTTGGGTGGGAGCTGGCCGAGTGTTATGAGCTGGCCCTGGCCTTGGATGCCGGCGTGCTTAAGGCCAAAGAGGCCTTAACCAAGGCCCAGGAAGCGGTAACTGCTGCCCAGAGCCCCTTCACCCCCCGGGTGGAGCTGGAAGAAGCGCTCAGGAACGAGGAAAAGGCCAGGATTCAGCTGCAGCAGGCGGAACAAGCCCTTTACTTCAAAATCCGCGCAGATTACTATGCGCTTTTAGATCAGGTCCATGCCCTGGAAATGGCCCAGCGCAGCATTGAGCTGGAACGCAAGGCCCTGCAGGCGGAACAGACCAAATACGCCGCGGGCGTGATCAGCAATGCGGAAATCGTGGCCAAACAGGAACAGCTGGCCAAGTTGGAACAGGAATACAGCGCCCGCCTGCTGCAGTACAGCTTGGCAAGGCTGAAACTACTCCAGGCCATGGGCAAACAAGAAGAATCGGGTGAAAACCATGAAAACTAGGCTGCGGCTGTGGGCAGGGGCCTTGCTGTTCTTTCTAGCCTTGGGCAGCTCCCAAGCCGGGGCGGGCGCCGCCCAGCCCTTAACCTTGGCGGAAGCACTCCAGACAGCCCTGGAGCACAATACAAGTTATGCCCTGTTTCTTTGGGAGCAGGAGTTGGCGCAGGGGCGGGAGATACTCAAGAAGCATCCAGAAGTGGAGGCCGCTGTGCAGCCCGGGCAGCTGCAAGATGGCCAATGGCTGGGCTCAGGCGGGGCCGTGACCATTAAGGTTCCCCTGGGCCGGCACCTCGATCTAGCGGGGGCGCTGGGCGTGAGTTTGGATGGGCAGGGCTTGGAGGTGCAGCCTTCGGGTTCACTGAGCCTGCAGTACGACTTTTTTGCCCTGCCCCCAGATGAAGCGCCCCTGCTCTCGGCTGAGGAAGCCCTGCAGCGGGAGATTAATGGGCTGGTGCTGCAGGTGGTTGATCTGCTCATGGGTCTGCGCCAGGCCATGGACAGACGGGACTATGCCCAGGCTGTCTTGGGCCATATCCAAGCCAAGCTGGCCGCGGCCCAGAAGACTCCGGGCTTTGACGATCTGGAACTCCGCCGGGAGCTGCGCAGCCAGATGGCAGCCGTGGCCGCCTTGGAAGAAGAGGTGATCCAGCTGCAGCCGCAGCTGGGCACCGTTTTGGGTTTGACTGGGAGAGCCGTGCACAAGCCCCTGCTGGAAGTGCAGGTCTTGGCTGGGGAGCTTGGGGAGCAGGAAATCCAGGCAGAAGTGTTTGCCGCCAGTGTCGAGCTGCGCAGCGCCAGAAAAGCGCTGGAGCAGGCCCAGGCTAAACTGGATATGGAACGCAAGACCGGAGGCTGGAAACTGCGCGCCATAGGCAGTGTATCCCTCGGTCAGCTGCCCGGTGAACGGGGAGGAGCCCAGAAGCAGGAGGACCCGAGCCTAAGCTGGAATCTGGGGCTTACCGCCTCCAAGACCCTTTATCCCCAGAAAATAGTCCTGGAGGAGCTGGAGCTGGCGGTGGCCAAGGCCGAGCATGAACTGGCGGTGCAGGAGAGCACCCTCCTGGGCGCGCTGCGCGGGAGAGTGCAGGCCATCCGCTCAGCCCAGAACCTAGTTGAGTCCCAGGGAGAGCTGCTGCGGGCGGCGGAAGAAGATTTGGAACTGCGCCAGCGGCAGTACGCCGCAGGGCTGGTGACCGAACTGCAGGTTGAGGAAGCGCGGCTCGCCTTGGAAAAAGCCCAGATGGAATATTTCCACCAGCAGCTGGCCTACGCCCGCAGCGTGCTGGATCTGTGGGCCCTGTGCGGCCGCAGGCTGCAGGACGCGGTTTATGAGGTTGTCCGCTAGGAGGTGCTCAAGTGTCGTTACTGGATCAGTTAAAGTGGTCCCTGCGCCACTCCAAGCGTCAGTTCTTAGAATCCCTGCTGGTCATTGTGGCCATTGGGCTGGGGATTGGGGTGATTATCACCACTTTAACCATTTTCATCCGTTTGGGCGACGAGTACGGGCGGCTCCGGAAGATGGATTACTTCCGCACCTTGGAGATTCTGGGCCGGGGTGAGTCGTCCCAGTGGCAGTCTGCCCCCATCACCCTTTTGGGCAGCAGCTTCGCTGAAGTGGCCTGGAATGCGGATCTAAAGGAAATCCTGGAGCTGGACAGCCAACTGCCCCCGCACATGCATGCCTATGTGGAGCTGGCCTGGGTGGCCACCACCGACCTACTGCCCCAGGAAGAGGGGAAAGAAGATGAGTTCTGGTACGGGTTCCGGGGCAATGAGATTTACCTGTCGGGCACCGTTCCCTCCTTTTTTGCCTTCCAGAACGCCCAGCCGGCCAAGGGCAGCTTCTTTTTAGTCGAGGATGTGCGGAAGGGCAGCCGGGTGCTGGTGCTCACCGACAAACTAGCCAGGGATCTCTTTGGCGAGGAGGACCCCATCGGCCGCATCGTTCCCTTGGAGTTCGGTGACGGGGAACCGGTGGATTTTACCGTAATCGGGGTAATCCCTGAAGAAGAGGATGACTACGCCATACTCAGCGGCAGCCGCACCGCCTGGACGCCCGTTTCAGTCCTTCCCACCTACCGCGGTGGTCCCGACGGCACCAGGTTCTACAACATCTACGTGGGCCTGGATACGGGGGTGGATTTGGCTGCCGCGGTGGATTTGGTGCGTCGGGAAGCGGAGCTTATATGGGGGGAAGGGGCGGTAGATGTGCGCAACCCCCTGGACAGCTGGCGGGAATCCATGAAGCAGGTGCAGCGCTATGCTTTCCTCATAGGCATGCTGGCTTCAGTGGGGCTGTTGATCGCCGTGATCAATATCCTCAATCTCATGCTGGCTCGGCTGCTGAAGCGCACCAAATCCATCGGCCTGTCCATGGCCCTGGGCAGTTCCCGGGGGCAGGTGTTCCGCCAGTTTATGCTGGAGGCAGTCGTCTTAGGCTTGGCCGGCGCTTTGTTGGGCATAGTACTCTCCTTTGCCTTCTCTGAAGTGGTGAAGGCAGAATACGGGGAGCTGGCCACCGGCGGACTGGGCATCCGGTTGGCCTTGGGGATTGGCCTGGGCTTGTTAATCAGTCTCTTTTTCGGGGTCTATCCGGCTTATCAGGGTTCCCGCATCAACCCCGTGGATGCCCTGAGGATCGATTGAGGAGGGGAAGGGCAGGATGCTGGAAACACTGAGTTTTACTCTGCGCATCATCAAAAAACGGCCCCTGCGTTCGCTGCTCACTTTTCTGCAGGTGGGTCTGGGAGTGTGGATCGTGGCCATCATCTTGTCCCTCAACCTTGGCACCAGCGGCAGCATAGCTGCCCTGCACAGCACCTATGGCAACAGCTTGGCCAAGATTACGGTGTCCAGGTTTGATGACTTTGAGGGACAGCGGGTGATGGTGGCAGCCACCAACAACCTCCGCTACGAGGATCTGGCCAGACTCCAAGAGAGCGACTACATTGAAAAGGCCTTTATTTTTCAGGAACTGTGGCTGCAGCGGATTAGGGTCGGGGGTGCCGTCTATTCGGTGCAGCTGGCGGCCGAGACTACCGCGGACTACGCGGCGGCCGTTGGGCTGGAGCTGGTGGAAGGTCAGTTCTTCACCAAAGCAGATGAAGAACAGCAAAACCGGGTGGTTTTAATTTCTGATGTGGTGGCCAAACAGCTCTTCCCCAATCAGAGGGCCCTGGGCCAGATTATTGATCTGGGCGACTTTGGGGAAGGGAGCAGGGAGTTCGAGGTTATTGGTGTTTACAAGCAACAGTCGCCCCTGCTGGATCTGTTCATCAGCGAGGCGTACCTCCTCTATCCCTTGGGCACCACGGGGGTGTCCTTTTCCCTGGATGACTTTGAACCCACCTATCAGAACATCTACATCAAGTCCCAGCCGGGCAAGATTTATGAAGCGGTGGAAGATGCCCGCATTCTGCTGGCCCACCGGTCCTTGGATGATCTGGAGGTAAACGGGCAGTATCTGCACGAATCGACCCGCTGGATGGCGGACCAGGTCAACACCATGGGCTTTTTCCTTGGGGCCTTTGCCTTCATCGCGGTGGTGGTGAGTGCCATCGGCATCCTCAGCATCATGTTGGTGAGCGTGGTGGAGCGCACCAGGGAAATCGGCCTGCGCCAAGCTTTGGGTGCCTCCAAGCGTTCGATTATTGGGCAGATCCTCAATGAATCTTTGGTGTTCTCCTTGGGCGGGTCCATTTTGGGGCTCCTAGCCGCGCTGGCCACGGCGCGCAGTATGCTCAGCGCGATTGTGGAGGAGATCATGTACAGACAGTTCTCCAACATCCAGGGGCTCAACCCCCTCGCCGCTGCCCTGGCGGCACTGATAGCTGTGCTCATGGGCCAGCTGTTCGCTTTGTACCCCGCCTGGCAGGCCGCGCATATGGCCCCTGTGGATGCCTTGAGGGAGGGCTGAGAAAACCTGCTCCGGGCTTTGACATCGCGCCGTAACTCAACTATACTGAGCTTAAAGGTTCTCTTTTGAGTATGCGCGGGGAAGGAAGTTGTCTGTGAAGCAGCCACTACTCGCTTTGGTCAAGTTGAATAAGTACTACGGCGATGTTCATGTCCTGAAGGATATCTCCTTTACCATCAATGAAGGTGAGTTCCTCACGTTGCTCGGCCCGTCGGGCTGCGGCAAAACCACTCTGCTGCGCTGCATTGCCGGGTTGGAGCGGATTCAATCCGGCGATATTCTGCTCAACGGTACCTCCATCAAGGATCTGGCTCCCAATAAGCGCAACGTGAACACGGTCTTCCAAAACTACGCCCTGTTCCCCCATCTCAACGTTTACGACAATATAGCCTACGGCCCGCGCATGAAGAGGTCCCTGAGCGAGGCAGAGCTGAGAAACAGAGTCGGCCAGGTGCTGGAGCTGGTGCAGATGTCCGGCTATGAAAAGCGCATGCCCCACCAGCTCTCTGGAGGGCAGCGGCAGCGCATCGCCATTGCCCGCGCGCTCATCAACGAGCCGGCCATACTGCTTTTGGACGAACCCTTGGGTGCTTTGGACCTGAAGCTGCGCAAGCATATGCAGACCGAACTGTCCCGCCTACAGCGCAAGACGGGCACCACTTTCGTTTACGTCACCCATGACCAGGAGGAAGCCCTGAACATGTCTGACCGCATAGTGGTCATCGATCAGGGGCGCATCCAGCAGCTAGGCAGCCCCAGGGAGATCTACAGCAATCCAGCGAACCTGTTCGTGACCAGTTTTATCGGCGACCGCAATATCTTCCCCGTGACAGTGTTGGAGATTGGGGAAGAGCACTCCAAGGTGCGTGTGGGCGAGAATGTGGTGCAGGTGCGCCATTCCCATGCCGGGCGGGCTGCCCTGCAGGTTGGGGAAGAGGCGGTCTTGGCCATTTTAATGGATAAAATGATCGTTTCCTGCGCACCGGTGGAGAATGCCCTGCGGGGAGAAGTGCTGTCCATCCACTATGCCGGGTCGCAGATCAGAATCGAAGTGCGGGTTGCGGACCGGATCCTCACCGTAGTGGAGTATCAGAAAATCGACTGTGAATGCCAAACGGGCGATACTGTGTACATCTCTTGGGAAGAGAGCGGAGCACTGCTGCTTCCCCAGGAACCTGGGTGGGAAGAGAGAGGCTTGTAACATGAAGAGCTGGAAGACAAATCTGCTGGCCGTGCCTATTCTGCTATGGATCGGGATTCTGGTAGGGGTGCCCATGCTTTTGGTGGTGGCCATTAGTTTTCTCTCCCGGGACCACCTGGGCAATATCGTCTACCAGTTTACCTTGGACAACTACCGCAAGGTTTTTGATCCCATCTATCTGCGTGTGTTCTGGAACTCCCTGCGCTTGGCCCTGCTCACAGGCTTGATCACGCTGTGCATAGGCTATCCCGTAGCCTACATCACCTCCAACCTCACGCCCCGCGGCCGGGCTTTGGCCTTGGGATTGATTATGCTGCCTTTTTGGATATCCAGCCTGCTCAGGACCTATGGTTGGATGATCCTGCTGGGCAACGCGGGGTTGATCAACAATGTGCTTATGGCCCTGGGTATTATCTCCCGGCCCCTGCCCATGATGTACAAGTTCGGGACCAGCCTGGTGGGGACAGCCTACATGCTCCTGCCCTTTATGATTGTGGCTGTGTTCAATTCCGTAGACAAACTGGACCGCTCCCTTCTGGAGGCGTCCTACGATCTGGGGGCCGGCAGGTGGCAGACCTTTTTCCACATCACCATCCCCTTAACCCTGCCGGGAATTGTGGGCGGGTTCACCCTGGTGTTCATCCCCGCGCTTGGTCTCTACTTTGTTTCCGATCTCTTAGGGGGAGGAAACACCGTGTTTTTGGGCAACCTGATCCATACTCTGGCCACCAGGGGCAGGAACAGGCCCTTAGCCGCTGCCTTTTCCCTGGGCATGGTGGCCTTGGCCCTGATGGTTCTTTTCGTGTACTGGAAAGTGACCAAGGATAAAACCGGGGAGGGGCTGCTGCAATGAGGGATAAGACCGGCAAATTCGGCATCTTCTATCTGTCTTTATTCTTTGTCCTTTTGTACCTGCCCGTACTCAGCGTAGTTTTGTACTCCTTCAACGCCAGTTCTTCCACCGCGCAGTGGACGGGCTGGAGCCTGGATTGGTACCGGCAGCTCTTTCGGGATCGCACCATCGGGCAGGCCTTTAAAGTGAGCATTCAGGTGGCTGTGCTCACGGCCCTGGTCTCCGCGGTGCTGGGTACCTTCACCGCGGTTATCTCCATGTGGGTCACTGCCCGCATGAAAAGGGCCCTGCAGGGCATTATGATCCTGCCTTTAATTGTGCCAGAGGTGGCCTTGGGCGTATCACTGCTCTTTTTCTTTAACGCCCTGCGGCTGCCCTTTGGCATCCTCACTTTGGTGCTGGCCCATTCCCTGTTCTGCGTACCCTATGTGTACATTATGGTGCGGCTGCGTCTGCAGGAGATTGATGTCTCCATTATCGAATCTGCTTTAGACTTGGGAGCGAGCACCTGGCAGATGGTGCGCACCATCATCCTGCCCCTGGTGTCCCCGTCCATTATCACCGCGGCCCTGCTGTGCCTGGCCATGTCTCTGGACGATGTAATTATTTCCACCTACATGTCCGGACCGCGCAGTACAACCCTGCCAGTGCACGTTTTCTCCATGATGCGGGTGGGCGTCACCCCCAAAGTCAATGCCTTGTGCACCTTGATTTTAGTGGGAACTTTCTTCATAATTGGACTCAGCCAACTGATTAGCAAAAAGAGGAGGTTTGCCGAGTGAACAAGAGAAGTGCTGTACTGCTTGTGGCTGTTGTGCTGGTCTTGGCCCTGTCTGCCGCGGGGGCAGCTGCCGAAATCACCTTGATGACCTGGGGCGGCGATTTTATCCCCCGGGAGATCATCCAGGAGTTTGAACGGGAGACTGGGATCAGAGTAAACTACAAAGAAGTGACTTCCAACGAAGATATGCAGTCTCTGCTGGAAGCCAACCCTGACCAGTACGATCTGCTGGTCACCACCGACTACATGGTGGATATCCTGCGGCAAAACGGCATGCTGGAACGTTTGAATAAGTCCAAGCTGCCCAATTACGCCAACATCAATCCTGTGTACTTGGGCAAGTATTATGACCCCGACAGTGAGTACGCCATTCCCTACGCTGTTTCCATCTCGCTGCTTCTGGTGAACCATGAAGAGGTGGAAAAGCTCGGGGCCAAGCCCATCACCACCTACAGCGACCTCTGGCAGCCGGAGCTGCGCAGCAAAGTGGTGGTCGTGGACTGGTCCGTGGAGATTATGGGCATTGTGCTCAAATCTTTGGGCTATGAGTACAACGAAACGGATCCGGAAAAGGTGGCCCAGGCCAGGGAGAAGCTCTTTGCCCTTAAGCCCAACATTGTGCGCTTTGAAACCAACACCCCGGAGGATTCCCTTCTCAACAGGGAAGCTGTGGTGGGGTTCATGTACTCCAACCAGGCCGTGAAGGGCAACGCCGCTGATCCCAAACTCCAGCCCGTGTTCCCCACGGAAGGCATGCCCATTTTCATCGACTGCTGGGTCATGTCCAAGGAAGCTCCCAACAAGGACGGCGCCTATCAGTTCCTGGACTTCATCATGCGGCCGGAGATAGCGGCACGGATTGCGGATATCACCAAGTTCACCACCCCCAACAAGGGTGCAGAGCCCTATCTGCCCGACTACTACCGGAACAACCCCATGCTTAACCTGCCCGATGAGGTGGTGGAGAACACCAGCTTCTACATTGGGGTAGATAAGGTGCTGGAAGAGTACGAACACATCTATGTGGAGTTCAAACTGAGATAATCAGCAGCAAGAAAAAGCCCGGGGCAAAACGCCCTGGGCTTTTCAGTGTCCCTGGGGGGCTACAGCTTCATGGACAGGCTGATTCTCCCCAGCTGCTGATCCACACTGAGCACCCGGACCGTGACAATGTCGCCAACCTGCACCACATCAGTGGGGTGGCGCACGTAAGCATCGCTAAGTTCAGAGATATGGACCAGGCCTGCCTTTTTCACCCCAATATCCACAAAGGCGCCGAAGTCCACCACGTTTTGCACCGTGCCCTGGAGGATCATACCCGGTTTCAGATCTTCCAAGGAGAGCACATCGGCCCTAAACAAAGGCGGAGGCAGTTCGTCCCGGGGGTCGCGTCCCGGCTGGGACAGGGAGGACAGAATATCCCGCACCGTGGGCACTCCCGCCCCCAATTCCTGGGCTACCGTTTCCGGATCCAGGGTCTTTAACCTTTCCCGGATTTGGTTTAGGCTGGTCCTGTCCCGGAGGTCTTCGCTGCTAAAGCCGATGGAGGCCAGAATCCGCCGGGCCAGGGGATAGGATTCGGGGTGCACTGCGGTGTTGTCCAAAGGTTCCGTTCCTTCCGCGATGCGCAGGAACCCCGCGGCTTGTTCGAAGGTCTTGGGGCCAATTCCCTTCACCTTCTTCAGTTCGGCCCGGGTCCGGAAGATGCCCTGCTCGGCCCTATGGTTCACGATCTCCTGGGCGGTCTTGGCCGACAGCCCAGATACGTATTTCAGCAGGGCGCTGGAGGCACTGTTCAAGTTGACGCCCACGTGGTTTACACAGCTTTCCACCACCGTATCTAAGGCGCTGGCCAGCTCCTTTTGGTTGACATCATGCTGGTATTGGCCCACGCCTAAAGCTTTAGGCTCGATTTTCACCAGCTCAGCCAGGGGATCCTGCACCCGGCGTGCTATAGACACCGCACCGCGCATGGACACATCCAGCTCGGGGAACTCTTCTCGGGCCAGCTCCGAGGCGGAGTAGACGGAGGCCCCTGCTTCGCTGACCACCAGGTACTGCGCCTGGGGGCAGTGCTCCCGGATCAGCTCCGCAATAAGCCGCTCCGTCTCCCTGCTCGCCGTGCCGTTGCCGATGGTGATCAGGGTGATGCCGTGCCCCTTGACCAGGGAGGCAAGGATCTCCAGGGCTTCGGCCCACCGGTTCTGGGGTTCATGGGGGTAGATGGTGGTATGCTCCAAAAGCTGGCCAAACTCATCTACCGCCACCACTTTACAGCCGGTGCGGTAGGCGGGGTCAATGCCCAGTACCCTGCGGCCCCGCACGGGGCTCTGCATGAGCAGGTTGTGCAGGTTTTTGGCGAAGATCTGGATGGCGTGCTTTTCTGCCTTTTCCGTAAGGGCGTTTCTGATCTCCCGCTCGAGGCTGGGGGCCAACAGCCGAGTGTAGCCATCCTCAAGGGCGGTCCGCACATGCCAAGCCGCGGGAGAAGCGCCGTTGGTGATGAGTGCCTCAGCGAGCAGGGCATGGATGCGTTCCACATCCACTTGGATCTTCACTTTCAGCACCCCCAGGCGCTCGCCCCGGTTGATGGCCAGGATGCGGTGGGGCGGGATTTTGGCCACCGCTTCCCGGTAGTCGAAGTACATCTGGAACTCGGCGGCCCCTGGGATATCCTCCTCCCCGGTGCGTTCCGTCACTAAGATGCCGGTGTCGTAGGTAAACTGGCGCAGCCTGGTCCTATGGGCAGGATCGTCTGCGAACTGCTCGGCTAGGATGTCCCGGGCGCCCTGGAGGGCTGCTTCCACGGAAGGGACCTCGTCGCTGAGGAACTGCTCCGCCTGCAGCTGGGGATCCTCTGCCCCTTGAGCCATGAGCAGCTGGGCCAGGGGTTCCAGCCCCCTCTCCTTGGCCAGGGAAGCCCTGGTTTTGCGCTTGGGCCTAAAGGGCCTGTAGAGATCCTCCAACTCTTGGAGGGTTGCCGCCCTCTGCAGGGCAGCGTCGATTTCGGGGGTCAGCAGGCCCTGGGCCTCAATCAGGCGGGACACCTCTGCTCGGCGGCTTTCTAGGCTGCGCAGGTAGGCCAGGCGTTCTGCCAGGGCTCTGATGATCGTTTCATCCAGTTCCCCTGTGGCTTCTTTGCGGTAGCGGGCGATGAAGGGGATGGTATTGCCCTCATCGAGCAGTTGTACAGTGTGTTCTACTTGCCGGGGCTGCAGCTTGAGTTCTGCAGCTAGCTGGAGAATAATGTCCATGGTGATCCGCTCCTTCCAGAATAGAATAGCAGAACGGGAAGGAAGAAGCAAAGCAATGTGGAACCTTAGCGTGAGGTGGTAATATGCTGGCAGAGTATAGGACGGTGGCGCGGGAGGCGGAAATAACACTTATTGAAAAAAAGTCCAAGTTCATCGCCCGCATCAAACCGGTGCAATCCAAGGAAGAAGCGGAAGCGTTCATTGAAGAGGTGCGTAAAGTGCACTGGAACGCCACCCACAACGTACCGGCCTATATCATTGGCATCAACCAAGAGATTCAAAAATACAGTGATGACAACGAACCCGGCGGCACGGCGGGCCTTCCCGTTTTGGAGGTGCTCAAAGCCCATAATGTGGTGAATGCCGTTATTGTGGTCACCCGTTATTTCGGCGGAATTCTGCTCGGTCGCGGCGGATTAGTCCGGGCCTATGGAGGAGCAGCCCGGGAGGCCCTCAAGGCTGCGGGCATAGTGCGCATGGTCCCTTCTATCCAAGTGGGCATCACCGTTGATTATGTCCATGCAGGCAGGATCCAAAACGAACTGCTCACCCAAGGGGTGTTCCTAGAGGACACGGAGTACATGGAAAAGGTCACCTTTCGCCTGCTGCTCCTGCCCCAGGAGCGGGAGCCCCTGCGCCAGACCATCCAGGAACTCACCGCCAACGATTTCCTCTGGCGGGAAGGGCAGGAAGTGTACCGGGCCCTGCCCGTGGAAACAGAGAGCTGAGTCCCTTCATTCAAGAAGCCAGTTGGGGGAGTGAACACCATGAAGAAACTGACCCGCAGCGGGGCCCCGTGGCTGTATCCGCTGCCGCCCGTTCTGGTGAGCTGTAAGCATGAAGATAGGGCCAATATCATCACTCTAGCCTGGGCGGGGGTGGCCTGCTCCGATCCAGCAATAATCAGCTTAGGTATTCGTCCGCAGCGCTACTCCTATGGTATAATTAAAGAATCTGGCGAGTTTGTAGTGAACATCCCCACAGCTTCCCAGGTGGAACAGGTAGATTTCTGCGGCCAGGTGAGCGGGCGGAACGTTGATAAGTTCGTCCACTGCGGCTTTACGCCGGTGCCGGGGCGATCTGTCCAAGCTCCCCTGCTGGCCGAGTGTCCTGTGAACCTGGAGTGCCAGGTTGTCCAGGTTGTACCCCTGGGGAGTCACGACCTCTTTTTGGGGCAAGTCCTCACGGTACACTATCTTGAAGAGTATGTGGCTGCCGGACGCTTCGACCTGGGCCAAGCCGAGGCCCTGGTGTACGGGCTCAACGGTTATTACCGCCTTGGGGAAGCACTGGGGCGCCACGGGGAGTGGATGAAAAGAGAGAGGTAGAACATGGAAAAAAGGAGCAAACTAGTTGGGTTGGGCATCGTTTTTACCTGTGTGTTTGTTCTTACCGCTGCGGCCTGGGCCGCTTTTCCCCAGCCCCAAGGCTTTGTGAACGACTTTGCCAATGTGCTGGATCGGCGCAACCAGTCGGAGCTGCAGATCCTTGCGGAACAGCTGAGGAAGGATCAAGGGGTAGAACTGGCAGTGGTTACGGTACCCACCACCGAACCTCTGGATCCCAAGGAGTACACCACAGGCCTGTTCAACGAATGGGGCCTTGGGGGGCCGGAAGACAGCGGGCTGCTCATCCTGTTGGCCGTCGCGGAGCGGGCCATTGAGGTAGAGCCCGGTTACGGTCTAGAGGGGGTTCTCCCCGATGGCCTGATCGGTGCGGTCATTGATCAAGAAGGTCTGCCCCACTTCAGGGAAGGTGATTACGGGGCAGGACTTACGGCCATGGCCAAGGCCTATGCGGCTATCCTGGCCGGGGAAAAGTTCGAGATCGCTGAGGAGAAAAAGCCGGATCTTGGCTGGCTGTATTCATTCCTCATCTTTCTGCTCATTGTGCTGCTGCTGCGCCGTCAGCGTAAACATCCGCCCCGAACAGGCGGGGGATCCGGCGGGAGTTCGCGCCGCACGATCCTCATCCCCGGGCCCACTATCGGCGGTCCGCGCCTGCCCCGGGGTGGGTTTGGAGGCCCGAGGCCTTCCGGGGGGTTTGGCGGGTTTGGCGGAGGACGCAGCGGCGGAGGCGGTGCAGGCCGCAGATTCTAAGGAAGGAAAAGGAGAGTGGAGAGGATGAAAAAAGGGACGTTAGTCCTCATTGTCATTGCCGCGATCATTTTGTTGGTCGGTATTGGTGTTGTTTCGAGCTACAACCGTTTAGTAGAACTGGAGCAGAACGTGGAAGGCCGCTGGGCACAAGTGGAGAACCAGCTGCAGCGGCGGGCCGACTTGATCCCCAATCTGGTGGAGACGGTGAGGGGTTATGCCAGCCATGAGCAGCAGGTTTTCGCCGATGTGGCCGAGGCCCGGTCGCGCCTTTTGGCGGCCCGGACTCCCGAAGATGTGATGGAGGCCAATGCCGGCCTGGACTCCGCTCTCGGCAGACTGCTGGCCATTAGCGAAGCGTATCCGGAACTGAAGGCCGATACCAGTTTTGTGCGCCTCCAGGATGAGCTTGCCGGTACGGAAAACCGCATCGCCACTGAGCGGATGCGGTTCAACGAGTCAGTACAGACTTGGAACACCACCATCCGCCGTTTCCCCATGAACATCATCGCCGGCATCTTCGGCAAAGAGACCAAGCCCTTCTTTGAGGCCTCCCCCGGTGCGCGGGAAGTGCCCCAGGTTCGGTTTTAGGCAGGGCCAATGAAAGGAGGCACTCTCCCCGGGAGAGTGCCTCCTTTGCCTGCGACTTAGGTTCGTCTTTAGAAGCCAAACATGGGCAGGGGAAAAGTCCCCCGCTCCTGCGGCGAATCGAGATCAGCCGGGGGAATGCCCTCTAGGAAGTAGTGCAGTACCGCCTGGGCCGCTTCGGGATGGGGAGTAGTCCCCCACACCACCAGCATGGAGAGCTGTGCAGGGTGCTGTAACCCGTAGATGGGCTCCCCTGATTCGGTGCGGCCTAAAGGCATTAGGGCCCCCTGCTCCACGAAAAAGGGGAAGCGGTCATGGGGCAGGGCGATCACATCGGGGGCATCTCCGGCTGCGATGAGCACCAGCAGTTTGGGATCCAGGGTGCCCACGGGAAGCAGCTGCAGATCGATGTAAACCTCCCCATGGGACCCATTCCACTCGGCGGCGAGCTGTTCCATAATCTCCCCAAGAGCGTAGGAGGCCTCGGCCAGAACTACTATTTTGACCCTCCCCTGGGCTGGATCCGGGGGCTGGGGGCGGAAGAAAATATAGAGCACTAAGGCTGCTGCCACGAGGATAATGCCCGCGATCACCTTTTTGGAGATGGGAGGTGGAGGGCCGTCGCCTTTGGGCTTTTCCCCAATTACCGCTTGGGCGAGCTGGGGACAACCCGCCCGGCCGCAGCCTCCTTTGCTTTTCCAACACTCCGCATGCTGAACGCTGCGGCAGCGGGGGCAGACCACCACCTCATCCTGGGCGGTGATGGGCTTTTGGCAGAAGATACAGGGCTGGCCCGCGTGGGCTTGTCCTGAGGTGATTTTTTCCGTTTTTCCCGCCATAGATTCTCTCCCCAAAACGCAAAAGATCGTATAGTATGGTATCATTGTTATTGTAACACTTTGTCCCAGCTCTGCCAATTGACGGGGCTGGGGGGAGGAGTGATCGCCCTGAGGCCGCAGGTGGACATCTACACTGATGGGGCGTGCAGCGGTAATCCTGGACCGGGGGGCTGGGCCGCCATTTTGATCTTTGGCCCGCACAAAAAGGAGATCTCCGGTTTTGAACCTAACACTACCAATCAGCGCATGGAGCTCACTGCGGCCATCAAGGGGCTGGAAAGCCTGAACAGGCCCTGCAGAGTCAGGCTCTTTTCCGACAGCGCCTATTTGATCAACGCCTTCAACCAGGGATGGATTGGGAACTGGCAGAGAAACGGCTGGTTGAACGCGCAAAAAAGGCCAGTGGCCAACGCCGACCTCTGGCAGAAACTTGCTCATCTGGCGGAAGTCCACCAGATCCAGTGGATTAAAGTGCAAGGGCACAGCGATAATGAGTATAATAACCGTTGTGATGCTCTAGCCCGGGCTGCCATTGAATCGGAGCGTTAGGGGGTGCAGCAGTCAATGCAGAGAGATTACCACGAGCTGTTGGCAGAGATTAAGGAAATCACCACCGCGGATGGTTTTGTCACTTCCTGTCTGGAAATCAAAGAAAGCCTGTTCTTCTACGAGCTGGACCTGCTGCTGGCAGCCTACACCGCTTCGTTGGAGCTGCTGGCGGCGGCTGCGCTGCTCAAGGCCACTTTGAAAAGTAAGCGCGATTTGGCGAAAGCCCAGGCTGAAGTGGAGCTCTATGTGCATACTCTCCTGGAGGAACTGGCCAAGTACCAGTTCCCCTTGGATATCCAATATGTGGTGGATCGCTTTCTACACGGACCAGCCCCGCGGATTCGCTGGCGGCTCAGTGTGTACGTGGAGATGATGCGGGCTTATGCCGCCCTCGGCGACGGCGAGTTCCAGGATCTAGACGGGTTGGTACGGGAGGCCCACAGGGTACTGCGGGGGTCAGAGGCTTATGGCGAGGGTAAATTAGAGGAGGTTCTAGGGCAGATTGGGGCCAGGATGCTGCGGGGAGCGCGGCTGCGCCCCATCTGGATGCAGGTGAGCCACCCCCGCATCCAGGTAGTACTTTCCGGACTGCAGACGTTAATGAACAACCTGCGCGTCACACCGTACTGCAACTATCCCCTGGAGGATCTGGCCACGGAAAGGCAGAAACGCCGCAAGATCAAGGGTAATGTGGTGGCTGATCTGGGTGTGTTCCGCAACTTCCGGCAGGGCGGCTCAGGCTACACTGAGCTGAACATCCCCTTTGACCGGGATGAGTACGACAGCTTCTTGGAGGGCTTCTTCTCCGGGTTCCAGTACCTAGATGTTGAACCGGACCAGAAGGTAGTGGAGCTGATCACCGTGATCCTCGAGGCCCGCCTGGTGCATCCAGGGATAGACGGGCGTTTTCTCCTGCGTCTGCTGGTGTACTGCAACCGCTGGCAGCTGAGCCAGGTGAGCGATGCCATTTTGGAGCTCTTGGCCGAACTGGACTGGGATGATCCGCTTTTTTACGAATCCTGGGCGCTGCTCAAATCGTTCTCGGGCAAAGCTCTTCCCGCCATGCGCCGCTTTGCCAGGGCCCACCGGGATTCGCCCCTCCTGCCCTATTTAGCCCTATTCTTAAGCAGCGGCCCGCCGAGCAAGCGCAGGTGGAGTCTGCTTAAGGAAATCTTCGAGCATTATCCCGAAGAAAACGAGGACAAGGCCCATATTGCCCTCTCCATCGCCCGCTACGGCGGAGAAGATGCCGTGGCCTGTCTAGAACGGGCCTTAACTTCAGCTAAGCGCAACGGCTCCTACCGCCGGGAACTGGAAAAGGCGCTGGAAGCGGCCAGACAGCAGACGGGGAACTAAGCGAACTGCTCCACAGCCCAAGCCGCAGCCTCCCGCACCAGGGGGCTGGGGTGCCTTTGGGCTGTTTTTTGTAATGCGGGCAGGGCAGCCTCTTCCCGCCGATTGCCCAGGATCAGGCAGGCGTTGCGCTGGAGGATGTTTTTGCCCCGCCAGCTTAAGGCGGTGTGCCCGAACTGCTCCTTGAACTCGCGGCCGCTGAGCTCCAAGAGGGGGAGCAGGGGCACGTGGGGGCCCACTAAAGGGGCAAACTCTAGATGGCGCGTTAAGGGCGCCTGCTGGTTGAGGGGGCAGACCTGCTGACAGGTATCGCAGCCCCACAGCCTGCTGCCTAATTTGCGCCGAAACTCCAAGGGAATGGAGCCGGACATCTGGGTAAGGTAAGACAGGCAGCGCTGCGGTTTGATCCTGCCGGGGGAGAGGAGAGCCCCCGTGGGGCAGGCGCGCAGGCAGCGATCACAGTTTGCGGGACACGCCCAGCCGCCCTGTGTGGGGCCGGGGCTGAAGGCAGGCAGCTCCACATCTACCAGTAGTTCAGCGAGGAACACCCAAGAGCCGAAGGGGGGCACATAAACCGCGCAGTTGCTGCCGGGAAAGCCCAGACCCGCTTCCACCGCCAGGGCCCGGTCCACCAGGAATGTGGTGTCCACTGCTTTGGTGCATTCCCGGGCTCCGTGTTCCTGGCGCAGATAGCTGATCACCTGCTCCATGCGCTCCGGCAGCACCCGGTGGTAATCCAGGCCCCAGGCGTAGCGGGCGATGGTGCCGTGCAGGGGCGGGGTAGGCCCAGGATCCCCGCTGTTGTAGCTTACCGCCAGGGTGAGGACCGTTTTGGCGCTGCCCTGGAGGTTTTTGGGATCAATGCGCTTGGCCGCATCCTGCTCCACAAAATCTGGATAGCGGCCCTCTTCCTGGGCCTGGCGCAGCAGGGGGAGCATGCGCTCCACTGGGCGCGCGGGCATTAGGGCAAAGGCATCAAACCCCGCCTCCCGGATCACCTCTCCCAACTGTGCCACAACGCGCCGGCTCATCTTCTGCCCTCCAGAAAAAAGAGGAGCCCTTGGCTCCTCTGCTCAGTCTATCTAATTGGCTGCCTCCACGGCAACAACTTCGGGTACTTCTTGCTTGAGGATGCGCTCAATACCGGCTTTGAGAGTCAGCTGAGACATGGGGCACCCCACGCAAGCGCCGGTCAATCTGACTTTGACTACGTTGTCGGAAGTAATATCAACCAGCTCCACATTCCCGCCGTCGCCTTGAATAGCTGGACGAATTCGCTCAAGAACCGCCTCTACTTTCTCCCTCATCTCCACACCTCCTCGCGTAGTTGGTGACTTATGCGGCAGACCCACCAAAACCGGGCGTCGCAAGTCTAGCCTCTTCTTTCCTTAGTATACACCTAATGATTAGCAAAGTCCATGCGAATATTCGCGAAGTTCAGGTCCCGCAGAAAGTGCGGTAGGGCTTGGCGGAAGGCGCCGGGGGCTGGGCGTATTTTTGCTGTTCCGCGCTGTGGGCAAAGGGATGGGCCAGGATCGTCAAGAGTGTGTGCAGTGGCCCGTATTCTCCCTCCTCCACTGCTTGGCCCAGTGCTTCTTCCACCCGGTGGTTGCGGGGAATCACCGCGGGATTGCTCCGTTTCATCAACTCCCGCGCAGCTTGGGTACCTAGCCCGCCGCGCTCAAGGCGCTGCTGCCAGCGCTGCTGCCAGCGCGCGAAGGACTCGGACTGGTACAGCGCTGCCTGCTGGCAGCGGTCAAAGGTGAGATCCAGGAAAGTGTTGGTGTAATCTGCCTTGTGGAGGTGCATGAGCTGCAGCAGCTCCTGCACCAGGGCAGCATCTCCCTCTTCCGCACCGGCCCAACCCAGTTTTTTGCGCATACCCTCTAGGTAGTAGTTTGCGTACAGGCTGCTGAAGCGGGCAAGCTCAGTTCCGGCCATTTCCTCGGCCTTGTTTTCGTCGGAAGAGAGGAGGGGCAGCAAGGCCTCTGCCAAGCGCTCCAGGTTCCACTTGGCCATCTCTGGCTGGCGGCCGTAGGCGTAGCGTCCCTCGTGGTCAATGGAGCTGAATACGGCCGCTGGATCATAGGTATCTAGAAAAGCACAGGGGCCGTAATCGATGGTTTCCCCGCTGATACTCATGTTGTCAGTATTCATCACTCCGTGCACACAGCCCACCAGCATCCACTGGGCAATTAGGCGCGCCTGGAGGTCAACTACCCGGCGCAGCAGGGCGGCATACCTGTCCTCCTTTGGGACCAGCTCGGGAAAGTGGCGTTCTAAGGTGTAATC
>JAKOTU010000011.1 GCA_029776155.1 Bacillota bacterium
GACATGGTAATCGTCTTCGATGGAAGGCTGGAGAAAAGCGCTTCCCCAAGCGTCAACAGAGCTGACCGACGACTCCACCAGGTGCAATAGAACCGCCAGGTCGTGGGGAGCGAAGCTCCAGAGAACATTTTCCTCGTGGCGGACCTTCCCCAGCTTTATGCGGCGCATATCCACCAGGTATAGCTCCCCAAGCAGGCCCGACTGCACGATTTCGATGATCTTTTGCACCGCCGGCTTATAAAGCAAAAGGTGGCCTACCATTAGCACCCGTTGGTGCTTGGAAGCGGTCTCCGCCATGAGGTCCGCCTCTTCCACCGACAGGGCCATGGGCTTCTCCACCAGGACATCTTTCCCGGCCTCCAGGGCTTCCACCGCGATCCGGGCATGGGTTGGCGCCGGGGTGGCCACCACCACGGCGTCGATGGCGGGGTCAGCCAACAGAGCAGTGTAATCTTCCACTACGGCTGCCTTTGGGTATTGGGCTTTGAGATTTTTGCATAATTCCGGGCTCTGCTCAGCCACCGCTTGCAGGGCACCCAGCCGGTTAAACACCCGGACATGATTCTTACCCCAGTTTCCGGCTCCAATTACGGCTACACGAGGCAATCTGCTCACAGCAACACTACCTTCCCTTCACGGCCCCGGACCTTCCTGGTGGCGTTCCGAGTATCAACTACTATGCGGGATTTTTCCACCAGCCACTGGTAATCAACCTGGGAATGGTCGGTAGTAATCAGGACCAGATCGACACCGGCAAGCAGCTCTTCCGTCAGCGGCTGGGAGCAGTACCGGGTGCCGGCCAGGAGCGCCTCGGGGACGTAAGGATCATGGTAGAGCAGTTCAATCCCATCGGCAAGCAGCAGCTCAGCGATGTATATCGCCGGTGATTCGCGGCAGTCGCTGATATCTTTCTTGTAAGCAAGCCCCACCATTAAAATTTTGGACCGGGAGGGCGGGCACCCGATGGAGTTTAGGGTGCGCAGCACTTTCTCCCGCACGAACTCGGGCATCCTCCGGTTTATCTCTCCGGCCAGGCCGATAAAGCGAGTGGTGAAATTGTATTCCCGGGCCTTCCACTCCAGGTAATGGGGGTCGATGGGGATGCAGTGCCCCCCCACTCCCGGCCCGGGATAAAAGGGCATAATCCCGAAAGGCTTGGTGAATGCGGCCTCCAGAACCTCCCAAACGCTGATGCCCATCTTGTCGCACAGGAGGGCCAGCTCGTTTACCAGGGCGATGTTTACGGCACGAAAGGTGTTTTCATACACCTTCACCATCTCCGCCACCCGGGCGCTGGACACCGGTACCACCCGCTTAATGGTTTGCCCGTAAAAGGCCATCCCTACCTCCAGGGAGCGCGGGCCCACTCCCCCCACCACCTTGTTGGTATTCTTGGTGGTATAGCGCCGGTTGCCGGGATCCACCCTTTCCGGAGAGTGGCAGAGGAAAAAGTCTTTTTCCACCTGCAGGCCGGTTTTCTCCAGTATGGGCAGCATCACTTCTTCGGTGGTTCCCGGGTAGGTGGTGGACTCCAGGGAAATCAGTTGGCCCGGTCTTAAGCGGCGGGCGATCTCCCCGGTCACGTTTTCTACGTACTGCAGGTCCGGCACCAGGTTTTTGGTTAATGGGGTGGGCACGCAGATGACAATAACATCGGCGGCGGAGATAGTATCAAAATGATCTTCCGCCTTGATTAGGCTCTGCTGGACCAAGCTCCTGAGTTCCTGGTCATCAACGTCATCGATATAGTTTTCACCCCGGTTTATCTTTTCTACCCTCCGGGAGTTCTGATCAATACCGGTAACCTGAAAACCGACCTTCGCCTTCTCCACGGCAAAGGGGAGGCCCACATAACCCAGTCCGACTACGTACACTTTTGCTTGGCGGCTGGTAATTTTTTCTTTTAATGATTCCAAAACTGTTTGCAAATGTTATGCCTTCTTTCCGTTGAAGTAGTTTATGATTAGTTTGGAGACATGTTCCACTTCATCATCGGTGAGCTCAGGGAACATGGGCAGAGAGAGCACCTTCCGGCAGGCTGCCTCCGCCACCGGGAAATCCCCCTCTTTATAGCCCAAGGGCTGGAACACTTTCTGCAAATGCAGCGGAACAGGGTAGTAGACTGTAGAGCCCACCCCCTGCTGCTTCAAGTAATCCCTGAGCCCATCCCGGTCTTCCAGTTGAATCGTATACTGATGAAAGACATGCTCGGCGTAATCGGGTGTTTTCGGCAGCATCAGCATCCCCTTCTCTTCTAGGCCGGACAGCTTGTCCCTGTATCGGGAAGCAATCTCCCGGCGGCGGCGGTTCCATCCCTCCAGGTAGGGCATCTTTACACGCAGAATGGCCGCCTGCAGCTCATCAAGCCTGCTGTTGCAGCCGGGAAGTTCGTGATAATACTTGGTTTTGGCACCGTGCACCCGCAGCATGCGCACCTTCTCCGCCAGCTCCGGGTCGCTGGTTAAAACGGCCCCGCCATCGCCAAAAGCCCCCAGGTTCTTGGTAGGGAAAAAGCTGAGACAACCCATATCCCCGATGGCACCGACCTTCCGTCCCTTGTACAAGGCGCCCAAGGACTGGGCTCCGTCTTCAATGACTTTTAATTGATACTTCCCTGCCAGCTCGACAATGGGGCCCATATCGGCAGGGCAGCCGTACAGGTGAACCGGGATTATGGCCCTGGTCTTCCCTGTTATCTTCGCTTCG
>JAKOTU010000035.1 GCA_029776155.1 Bacillota bacterium
CAAAGCCCGGCTCCATTACTCCGCACACCAAGTTTGAAGCGGAAGTATACGTTCTGTCCAAGGAAGAGGGCGGCCGCCATACACCTTTCTTTGAAGGGTATCGTCCCCAGTTCTACTTCCGGACCACTGACGTAACCGGCGTAATCCGCCTGCCCGAGGGCACCGAGATGATCATGCCCGGCGACAACACCAGGCTGATTGGCGAACTGATTACACCCATCGCCATGGAAGAGGGACTGCGCTTCGCGATCCGCGAAGGCGGCCGCACCGTTGGCGCCGGCGTGGTAACCAAGATTCTGGAGTAGTAAGCGTTTTAGTTTTCAGGCCTGGGAAAAGTAATCCACTGGATTGCTTTTCCCATTCGGCTGCCTAACTGCAACTTGCGATGAGGTGAAAGGTTGCTTAATCGAGATAGATTAAGGTAATTTTCACTGAGTATGTTCGTGAATCGAGCGAAAGGACTGATTTTCTTGGCAAGACAGAGAGTAAGAATTAGACTTAAGGCGTTTGATCACAAAATCCTGGATAATTCTGCAGCAAAGATAGTGGACACTGCAAAACGAACCGGGGCGACGGTTTCGGGACCCATCCCCTTACCAACTGAGAAGAACATTTTCACCGTCTTGCGTTCTGTCCACGTGCACAAAGATTCTCGTGAACAGTTCGAAATGAGAACGCATAAGCGCCTCATCGACATTCTGGATCCCAATCCGAAGACAGTTGATGCGCTCATGCGTCTAGACCTGCCTGCTGGTGTGGATATCGAGATTAAAATCCAGGATTAAGGAGCAGCCAGCGGGAGATTATTAGGGGGTGTGAAAGATGGCCAAAGGTATTTTAGGTAAGAAATTGGGAATGACCCAGATATTCAATGCAGAAGGACTGCTGATTCCCGTAACCGTCATCGAAGCTGGCCCGTGCACCGTAGTGCAGAAGAAGACTTTGGAGAAGGACAATTACCTGGCAGTGCAGCTCGGTTTTGGTGAGATACGGGAAAGGCTGGTAAATAAACCAGAAACGGGACATTTCGCCAAGGCAAAGGTGAAGCCCAAGAGATTTCTGCGGGAGATCCGCATCAATCCCGATGATGATTTTGCCCAGCTCAACGTGGGCGACACTGTGGACGTGAGCATCTTCAATGAAGGCGAGAAAGTGGACGTCACGGCCACCAGCAAAGGTAAGGGTTTTCAAGGTTCCATCAAGCGCCACAATCAAAGCCGGGGGCGCATGAGCCATGGTTCCAAGTACCACCGCCGGGTGGGTTCCCTGGGTTCCATTGCGCCGGCCCGCGTGTTTAAAGGGCGCCCCCTGCCTGGTCGCATGGGCGGGGAACGCGTCACCATCCAGAATTTAGAAATCGTCAAGGTGGATCCTGACCGCAACCTGCTCTTGGTGAAGGGTTCGGTTCCCGGTGTCAAGGGAAGCCTTGTCATCATACGCAACTCGGTTAAGGCGTAGAGTTTGAGGAAGAGAGGAGGCTGCAATCATGCCGAAAGTGGCCGTTTACAATATGGAAGGAAAGCAGGTTGGTGAGCTGGAGCTCAGCGACGCTGTTTTCGGGGTCAAGGTTAACCAAGACCTGATGCATAAGGCTGTACTCAGCCATTTAGCTAACCGCCGGCAGGGCACGGCGAAGGTAAAGCACCGCGGGGAAGTCAGCGGCGGTGGACGCAAGCCTTGGAGGCAAAAAGGAACAGGCCGGGCGCGCCAGGGCAGCATTCGCTCGCCTCAGTGGGTAGGAGGCGGCGTGGTCTTTGGACCAACACCTAGGGATTACTCGTTCCGTCTGCCTAAAAAAGCACGCCGGGCTGCGTTGAAATCTGCCCTCAGCGCCAAAGCAGCTGCTGGCAGCATTCTTGTGCTGGATCAATTGACGGTTAAAGAGCCGAAGACCAAGGTAATGGCCGGGGTATTCAAAGCCCTTGATGTGAACAAACCCCTCTTGGTCACCGCAGAGTGGGATCGCAACGTAGAACTGTCTGTCCGCAATATCCCTGGAGCAGTGCTGGCCAAGTCCGAAGGGTTGAATGTGTACGACGTCCTGAACAGTGACAAACTGGTCATGACCAAAGATGCGGTTGCGAAGTTAGAGGAGGTGCTTGCATAATGGATGCCCGCGATATCATCAAACGGCCGATTATCACCGAGAAGAGCACCGACTTGATGGCTGAAAACAAGTACACCTTTGAGGTGGATATGCGAGCCACCAAACCGCAGATCAAAGCCGCTGTAGAAGAGATCTTCGGAGTTAAGGTCGAGAAGGTCAACACCACTCGTGTCCGGGGCAAACTGCGCAGGATGGGACGCCACGAAGGTTACACATCCGACTGGAAAAAGGCTGTGGTAACCCTGAAGCCGGGCTACAGCATTGAGGTATTTGGTGGATTTTAAGGAGGGACGGACAAGTGGCTATTAAGAAATTTAAGCCGACCACTCCCGGACGTCGCACCATGACCGGTTACACCTTCGAGGAGATTACCAAAAAGGAGCCGGAGAGATCCTTAGTAGTTTCTCTGAAGTCATCTGGTGGACGTAATGCTGAAGGGCGGATTACAGCCCGTCACCGGGGCGGCGGACACAAACGGAAATACCGCATCATCGACTTTAAGCGCGATAAGGACGGCATCCCAGCAAAAGTGGCTGCCATCGAGTACGATCCCAATCGTTCCGCGAGGATCGCCTTACTGCACTATGTAGATGGGGAAAAGCGCTACATTCTGGCCCCCGTGGGCTTGAAGGTAGGTGACATGGTGGAATCCGGCCCCAACGCCGACATCAAACCTGGCAACGCTCTGCCCCTGGAGAACATTCCCGTGGGCGCCATCATCCACAATATTGAACTGCAGCCGGGCAAGGGCGGGCAGATGGTTCGCTCCGCAGGCGCCGCCGCCCAGCTTATGGCCAAAGAAGGCAAGTACGCCACAATCAGGCTTCCTTCCGGTGAATTTAGGATGGTGCTGCAGTCCTGCCGGGCCACCATTGGTCAAGTGGGCAACGTGGAACATGAAAACATGGTTATCGGCAAGGCCGGACGGTCCAGGTACCTTGGCAGAAGACCGCACGTACGCGGTGTTGCCATGAACCCTGTGGATCACCCCCACGGCGGCGGCGAAGGCAGGTCCCCTGTTGGTATGCCCTCACCGGTTTCCCCTTGGGGCAAGCCAACCCTGGGCACACGCACGCGTAAGAAGAAGCCAAGCGATCGTCTGATCGTGAGACGTCGGAAACGGTAATTGAGGTTCTCTGCTAGGAGGTGTAGTAATGGGTAGATCGCTGAAGAAGGGCCCTTTCGCCGATGCCCATCTGCTGAAAAAGATCAGGGAAATGAACGAAAAGGGCGAAAAGAGAGTGATCAAGACCTGGTCGAGGCGCTCCACGATTTTTCCGGAGATGGTTGGTCACACCATCGCGGTTCATGATGGTCGCCGGCACGTCCCTATTTACATCACGGAAGAGATGGTAGGTCATAAATTGGGTGAATTTGCCCCAACCCGTACTTTCCGGGGGCATGCCGGTGAGAAAACGTCAGGCAGATAAGCAGAACGGGGTGATAAAGGATGGAAGCGAGAGCAGTTGCTAGGCACGTGAGAATTTCTCCACGCAAAGCACGCCAAGTAATTGACTTAATTCGCGGCAAAGATGTGGACGAAGCGTTGACCATTTTGAAGTTCACGCCCAAGGGAGCTTCTCCCATTGTGGAAAAGGTTCTGCGCAGTGCCATGGCAAACGCTGAGAATAACTTCGAAATGGACGTTGATTCGTTATATGTGGCCGAATGCTTCGTAGATGTGGGCCCAACGCTGAAGAGGATTAGACCGCGGGCTCGGGGCATGGCCGACCGCATTCGCAAGCGCACAAGCCATATTACAGTGATTTTGCGGGAAAGGGAGGGATAATCGCGTGGGTCAAAAGGTACACCCGGTAGGGTTAAGACTGAAGATCGTTAAGGACTGGGACAGTAAATGGTACGCCAACAAGCTGGAATACGCGGATCTGCTGCATGAAGATCTGCAGATCAAGAAGATGATTAAGCAGCGCTTCTATCAAGCGGGCGTATCTCGTATAGAGATTGAGCGGGCTGCTAACCGCGCCAAGGTTACCATTCACACAGGCAGACCTGGTATGGTGATCGGTCGGGGCGGCACTGAAGTAGATAAGCTGCGCAAAGACTTGGAGCAGATGACTGGCCGCCAAGTTCAGGTAAATATTGTGGAAATCAAGACGCCGGAAACGGATGCTCAGCTGGTGGCCGAAAGCATTGCCTTTGCTCTGGAGAGACGCATTTCCTTCCGCAGGGCCATGCGCCAGGCACAACAGCGTGCCATTCGCTTGGGCGCCAAGGGTATCAAGGTGGCCGTCTCCGGCCGTCTGGGCGGTGCCGAAATCGCACGTACCGAGTGGAGTCCTGAAGGTTCCATTCCCCTCCACACTTTGAGAGCAGATATCGACTACGGATTTGCCGAAGCCAACACAACCTTCGGTAAGATTGGAGTTAAGGTTTGGATCTACCACGGCGAGGTCCTGCCTGAGTCCACTGCCCAGAACAAGGACAAAGGGGGCGAGTAGGTTGCTGATTCCCAAAAGAGTTAAGTATCGCAGGGCCCACCGGGGCCGCATGACCGGCGTTGCCACTAGGGGTAACGAGGTTACCTTCGGCGAGTTCGGCCTGCAGGCTTTGGAACCTGGCTGGATTAAGAATACACAGATTGAAGCAGCCCGTGTTGCCATAACCCGTCACATCCGCAGGGGCGGCAAGGTTTGGATTCGGATCTTCCCCGACAAGCCCGTGACTAAAAAACCTGCTGAAACCCGCATGGGTTCCGGTAAAGGTGCTCCTGAGTACTGGGTTGCGGTGGTGAAACCAGGGCGAATTATGTTCGAGATTGGCGGAGTTCCTGAGGAACTGGCCCGTGAGGCCATGCGCTTAGCCGCTCACAAGCTGCCGATTAAGTGCAAATTCGTATCTCGAACAGTAGCAGGTGGTGACGCAAGTGAAGGCTAAAGATATCCGCAAGCTTTCCACAAACGAGCTGGAAGCAAAGTTGGGTGAGTTGAAAGAAGAGCTCTTTAACCTGAGGTTTCAGCTGGCTACTGGTCAATTGGATAACCCCATGCGCATCAGCGCTGTGCGCAAGGACATTGCACGGGTAAAGACAATCATGCGTGAGCGGGAGCTCAACATCAGATAGGCTTAGGTTCCTACGATCCGGGAAGGGAGGAACGCAGGTGGATCAAGAGAGAAGGTTGAGGAAGACTCGCGTCGGAGTAGTCGTGAGCGATAAGATGGACAAAACGGTTGTAGTTTCTGTGGAACGCACTGTCCGTCATCCTCTTTACAATAAGACCATGCGCCAGACCGTGAAGTTCAAGGCGCACGATGAGGCCAATGAGTGCTCGGTAGGCGATCGGGTGCGCATCATGGAGACCAGGCCTCTGAGCAAGCAGAAGCGCTGGCGGGTAGTGGAGATTATCGAGAAGGCTCGTTAGCGAAACACTTTAGGCGAGGGAAGGAGGAGCTACCATGATCCAGCAAGAGAGTCGTTTAAAAGTCGCTGACAACACCGGTGCACGAGAGATCCTATGCATTCGCGTCTTGGGCGGCTCTAAGCGGCGGTATGCAGGCGTGGGCGATGTGATTATCGCCACGGTCAAGTCCGCGGCTCCTGGTGGCGTTGTGAAAAAAGGCGATGTGGTGCGAGCCGTCGTGGTAAGGACGAAAAAACAGTACAGCCGCGCCGATGGTTCGTTGATCCGTTTTGATGAAAACGCGGCAGTTATCATTAATGACCAGGGCAATCCGAGAGGGACCCGTATTTTTGGACCTGTGGCTAGGGAATTGCGGGAAAAGGATTTCATGAAGATCGTCTCTCTGGCTCCTGAAGTTCTCTAGTAGAAAGGAGGATGGGGAATGGCCAAATTGCATGTCAAGCGCGGCGATACGGTAGCAGTGCTGACCGGCGATGATAAGGGCAAGCGGGGAAAAGTGCTAGAAGTTTTCCCGAAGCTCGGCCGGATTATCGTCGATGGCGTTAATATACAGAAGAAGCACACCAGACCCACCCAGACCAATCCGCAGGGGGGTATCATTGATAAGCCCGGGCCGATCCATGCTTCTAACGTAGCTTTAGTGTGCCCCAGCTGCAAGGCTCCTACTAGAATCAGGCGCGAGCGGTCCGCAGAGGGCAAAGTGCAGCGTCTCTGCAAGAAATGCGGTAAAGCAATCAACTAAGCATGGTTTTCAGCTGTTTGAAAAGGGGGGAAGTTCTCTTGGTACGCATGAAAGAAAAATATCAAACCGAAGTGGTGCCTGCACTCATGGAACGTTTTGGCTACAAGAACATTATGGAGGTACCCCGGTTTGAGAAGATAGTTTTGAACATCGGTGTGGGCGAAGCAACGCAGGATCCGAAGGCCCTTGAAGCGGCGGTGCGCGATCTCGCAACCATCTCCGGTCAAAAACCCGTGATCACTTATGCCAAGAAGTCCGTTGCCGCCTTTAAGCTGCGCGCTGGCATGGCCATTGGGTGCAAGGTGACTCTGCGCGGCGATCGCATGTTTGAGTTCTTCGATCGTCTGGTAAGCATTGCCCTGCCCCGCATTCGAGACTTCCGCGGTGTTTCTCCGGCGTCCTTTGACGGAAGGGGCAATTACAGTCTAGGTCTCCGTGAGCAGCTGGTCTTTCCTGAGATTGATTACGACCAAATCGATAAAGTGAGAGGCCTGATGGTGACCATTGGCACCACCGCTGAGACTGACGAGGAAGCCTACGAACTCTTGAAGCTCATGGGTATGCCGTTTAGAAGCTGAGAGGAGAGATAATGTGGCGAAGAAGTCAATGATCGCGAAGGCGCAGCGCGAACCCAAGTTCAAAGTGCGCCGACATAATCGTTGCCGAATTTGCGGGCGTCCCCGTGGCTACATGCGCCGTTTCCAGATGTGCCGTGTTTGCTTCCGGAAGTTGGCTAGCGAAGGGCACATTCCAGGCGTAACGAAGTCCAGCTGGTAGGGATGGCTCATCACTGGGGATGCAGCATCCGAAAGGAGGTTTCCTGAATGGTAATGACAGATCCAATTGCGGATATGCTCACACGGATTCGTAACGCAAGTTCCGTGAAGCACGAATCGGTAGATGTCCCCCGTTCCAAGCTTAAGGAAGAGCTGGCGCGCATCCTTAAGGACGAGGGTTTCATTAAAGACTACAAGGTCATCGACGATAACAAGCAGGGTATAATTCGCATTTACCTCAAATACGATCCGGTCCAAGGTTCGGTCATTAGAGGGCTGAAGCGCATCAGCAAGCCCGGTTCGAGGGTGTACGCTTCGAAAGAAGAGGTGCCGAGAGTATTGGGTGGGCTTGGCCTGGCAATCCTTTCCACTTCCAAGGGGATTGTGACTGACCGGGTGGCCCGCAGGGAAGGTATTGGCGGAGAAGTAATCTGCTACGTTTGGTAAGGGAGGGAAGTTAGATGTCCAGAATCGGAAAAGCTCCAATTACGGTTCCCGCCGGCGTTGAAGTAAGAATCGACGGCAACTTCATCGAAGTCAAAGGGCCAAAAGGACAGCTGAGCCGGGAATTCCATCCGGACATGAAAGTGGAGCTGGTGGACGGAACCATTACCGTAACCAGGCCCAGCGACGAAAAAGAGCATCGTTCCCTCCACGGCCTAACGCGCACGCTCATTGCCAATATGGTTAAAGGAGTAACGGAGGGATTCACTCGGAACTTGGAGATTGTTGGGGTAGGTTACAGGGCAGCGAAACAGGGCAACAAGCTGGTCTTGTCTGTGGGCTACTCTCAACCCGTGGAAATAGAACCGGCTCCAGGCATTGAAATCGAAGTACCTGCGCCGACCAAGATCAGTGTGAAGGGCATCGATAAGGAACTGGTCGGTCAAACAGCAGCTATCATCCGCGACGTGAGAAGGCCGGAGCCCTATTTGGGCAAGGGTATTCGCTATGAAGGCGAAAAAGTTCGTCGCAAAGCAGGTAAAGCAGGTAAAGCTTAGAGCTTGAAGGAGGGTAATAGATGGCCAAACTAAGTCGGCGTGAAGCAAGAGAAAAAAGGCATCGCCGCTTAAGACAGCGAGTAATCGGAACGCCCGAGCGCCCGCGCCTCAACGTTTACCGCAGTCTGAACCACATTCACGCCCAAATCATCGATGACAGCATCGGACATACTTTGGTGTCCGCCTCCTCTGTAGAACCTGAGTTGCGTGCTAAGTTGGGATCCACAGGGAACAAAGAAGCGGCCAAAGAAGTTGGGCGGGTCATCGCTCAGCGCGCCCTGGAAAAGGGGATTACGAAAGTTGTCTTTGATCGCGGCGGTTATATCTACCACGGAAGAATCGCTGCTTTGGCGGACGGTGCCCGCGAAGGCGGCTTAGAATTCTAGGTGCAAGGGAGGGAAACGAACTTGTCGAAACGAACTGAAACAAGTGGCGCCGAGCTTCAAGAACGCCTAGTGAACATCAATCCTGTCTCCAAGACAGTTAAGGGTGGACGGACCCGTTCCTTCAGCGCCCTGGTAGTTGTGGGCGACGGCAACGGACGAGTGGGCGCTGGCCTGGGTAAGGCCAAAGAAGTTCCCGAAGCCATTCGCAAGGCCACGGAAGAGGCCAAGAGAAATATGATCCGCGTGCCCATTGTGGGTACCACGATTCCCCACGAGGTCACCGAGACCTTTGGAGGCGCCCGGGTACTGCTCAAGCCGGCTTCTGAAGGTACGGGAGTGATTGCCGGCGGTCCTGTGCGTGCTGTAATGGAGTCCGCGGGTATCAAGGATGTTTTGACCAAGTCTTTAGGATCCTCTAACCCCATCAACGTGGTCCGGGCTACCATTGAAGGGCTGAAGCGCCTGCAGACAGTGGAAGACGTGGCCAGGCTCCGCGGCAAGACTCCGGGAGAAATCTTAGGTTAGGGGGCGAATGTTGTGGCAAAGCTGAAGATCACGTACAAGAAGAGCGCGATCGGTTACGCTCAAGACCAAAAGGACACAGTTGCCGCCCTGGGTTTGAAAAAACTAGGCGCCTCTGTTGTTCATGACGATACCCCCGCCATTCGGGGTATGATCCACAAAGTTCAGCACCTAGTGGAAGTGGAAGAACTAGTTGAGTAAGAGGGGGTGTAAGTGTGCGGCTTCATGAACTTAAACCCGCAGAAGGCAGCAGGCATAAGCGCAAAAGGGTAGGCCGCGGCATGGCTTCCGGGTGGGGCAAGACCTCCGGTCGGGGCCATAAAGGGCAGGGCCAGCGCTCTGGGGGAGGCAAGGGTCCCTACTTCGAAGGGGGTCAGACTCCGCTGGTCAGGCAGCTGCCGAAGCGCGGTTTCAATAATCCTACGCGAAAAGTGTACGCCGAAGTCAAACTGGAAGATCTGAATCGGTTCGCACCAGGTACGGTGGTCACTCCTGAACTTCTGCTCGAAAGTGGTCTTGTGAAGAAAGTGTACGATGGGATTAAGATCCTCGGCAACGGCGAGATCAACCAAGCCTTGACGGTGCAGGCACATCGTTTCACAAATTCGGCAGCAGCCAAGATTGAACAGGCTGGCGGCAAAGTTGAGGTGATCTAGTTGCTAGCTGCGCTACGGAATGCCTTCAAGATCCCCGACTTAAGGCGCAGGATTCTGTATACCGCCGCTCTGCTGGCAGTTTACCGCATCGGGTCCTTTGTGCCTGTTCCCGGTGTGAACGCGGTGGAATTAGCCCGGCAGTTGGGAGTTGATGGAGGAAACATCTTCGGGTTTTTGAACCTTTTCACCGGGGGAGCCTTGGAGCGGTTCACCGTCTTTGCCCAAGGCGTGAGCCCGTACATCACAGCATCCATTGTGATGAACCTGCTCACCATCGTCATCCCCAAGTTGGAGGAGCTGCAGAAGGAAGGGCCTGAAGGCAGGAAGATCATTGCCCAGTACACGCGCTATGCCACCGTGCTTTTAGGCTTCGTGCAGGCCTTTGGTACCACCATCATGGCCCGTAACTGGGGTGTTACTTCCAACCCCACCTTTTTCGGCCTGACTCTGATCATGCTCACCCTCACGGCGGGCACCATGTTCACCATGTGGCTTGGCGAGAAGATTTCGGAAAAGGGTATTGGCAACGGAATCTCCCTGCTCATCTTCGTCAACATCGTTGCTGCCATGCCCACCACCTACGCCAACGCCTTCCGGGCGGTGTTCGCGGGGCAGCTGCACATTGTCAGCCTCATCGTGTACCTGTTGATCACCATTGCCGTCATCGCAGCGGTGGTCATGATTACACAGGGCGAACGCAGGGTGCCTGTGCAGTACTCCAAGCGGGTTGTGGGGCGTAGAATGTACGGAGGTCAGTCGACCCACATTCCTTTGAAGGTGAATCAAGCAGGTGTGATTCCTGTCATCTTCGCCTCCTCGGTACTGTCCTTCCCCCTCACTCTCGCCCAGTTCATCCCGGGGGTAAAGGGTTTCGTCGACCGCTGGCTGGACTACGGTACCTTTGGGTACAACCTGATCTATGTCATTCTTGTGTTCTTCTTCACCTACTTTTATACTGCAGTGACCTTCAATCCCGCAGAGGTCGCTGAGAACATGAAGAAAAACGGAGGATACATTCCTGGCCTCCGTCCAGGTAAGCCCACTGCAGACTACATGGATAGGATCCTTTCCAGGATCACGCTGCCTGGGGCGGTCTTTCTGGCAGTAATCGCCGTTTTGCCCTTTGTGGTCGCTGCAGTAACCAGGGTTCCAACAAACATCCTCTTTTTCGGCGGCACAGGGACCTTGATCATGGTTGGTGTTGCCCTTGATACCATGCAGCAGCTGGAGGCTCACCTGCTGATGAGGCACTATGAAGGGTTCCTGAAGTAAAAAGGAGGAAATTCAAATGCGTTTGGTGTTACTGGGCTTGCCAGGAGCGGGAAAGGGCACTCAGGGGGAGCTGATTGCTGAGAAGTACGGCATCCCCCACATCTCCTCGGGCAGCCTGATCCGCGAAGCGGTTGCGTCCGGGACTGAGCTGGGTAAGGAAGCTGATTCCTATATCCGGCGGGGCGAGCTGATTCCTGATGAGCTGGCCATCGAAATGGTTTCGGAACGCATTGGCAGGTCCGATTGCGTCCAGGGATGGATCTTGGATGGATTTCCCCGCACAGTGCTCCAGGCCATAGCCCTGGACCACCGCCTAGCCCAGATTAACCTAGACGTGCAAATGGCCTTTGACATACGCATTTCGCCTGGGGAAGCAATTCAGCGGATCGCCAAGAGGAGAATGTGCAGAAACTGCGGAGCGGTCTACTACCTGGATCACTACCGGTCCCAGAATGGGCAGGTGTGCGACAACTGCGGGGGCGAACTGTACCGCCGCAGCGATGACACGGAAGAGACCGCTCGCACCAGGCTCATGGTTTATATGAAGCAGACCCATCCTGTCCTGCACTATTACAGTATGGACGGCAGGCTGTTCAGTATTGATGGACAGCGCCCCATTGCTGAAGTGTTCGCCGATGTGGATTATTACCTCCAGCGGCTGGCGGACGCCCGGAGAGCGGGTGAAGCCACGTGATCATCCTCAAATCCGCTGAGGAATTGGCGGCTATGCGGCGGGCGGGTAGGGTGGTGGCTCAGGCCCATGCCTTGGTGCGGGAACTGGTCAAGCCCGGGATCACCACTTGGGAGTTGAACGAGGCAGTAGAAGAGTTTTTGCTGAAGCAGAATGCGGTTCCAGCGTTTAAAGGTTATCAGGGCTATCCCGCTTCCATCTGTGCATCTGTGAATGAGGTGGTGGTGCACGGCATCCCCAGCAAGCAGGTGGTTTTGGAGGAGGGATCCATCGTCAGTATTGACATCGGGGCTTTTGTGGACGGCTTCTGCGGCGACAGTGCCTGGACTTATCCCGTGGGCAAGATTGCTCCCGAGATCCAGAAGCTGCTCACAGTTGCAGAACAAGCATTGTTTCTAGGCATTGAACAAGCCCGAGTTGGTAACCGCCTTTCTGATATCTCCCACGCTGTGCAGAGCCATGTGGAGGCCCATGGGTTTTCCGTGGTCCGGGACTATGTCGGGCATGGCATTGGACGGCAGATGCATGAAGCACCACAGATTCCGAATTTTGGTCCTCCGGGGAGGGGCCCGCGCCTGAAGTCAGGGATAACTTTGGCCATTGAACCCATGGTGAACATGGGGGGCTACCAGGTGGAGGTTCTGGCCGATAATTGGACGGTGGTAACACGGGATAAGTGTTGGTCGGCTCATTTCGAACACACGGTTGCTGTTACTGACGAAGGCCCCGTGATCCTTACGGTTCTGTAGGAGAGAGGAAATGAGGCTCTTGGAAGTCGGACAATTAGTGACGTCAAGACAGGGCAGAGATTTGGGAAGAAAATATGTGGTGGTTCAACTCTACGATGACAAGCATGTTGGTGTAGCCGATGGTTGGGCGCGCAAGCTCAACCGCCCTAAACGGAAGAACGTGAAGCATCTGGTGATTCACCGGGAAAAACTAGATGCCGGGCGGTTGGATGACAAAACCATCCGTGCGTTCATCGAGCAGCACAGCAGTGTGGAGGAGGTTAGAAAGGAGGTTTTGCAGGATCATGGCCAAGGATGATGCCATTGAAGTCGAAGGTACTGTAATTGAACCTTTGCCAAATGCCATGTTTCGTGTAGAATTAGAGAATGGGCACAAAGTTCTTGCTCACATTTCGGGCAAAATGCGGATGAACTTCATCCGGATTCTGCCAGGCGATAGAGTAACTGTGGAACTGTCTCCCTATGATTTGACCAGGGGACGGATCACGTACCGCAAGAAATAGTCGTGCGGCACGGCGGTGCCTGCCGCAGTGTGTAAAGGGGGCACTAGACTTGAAAGTGAGACCTTCGGTCAAGCCGATTTGCGAGAAATGCAAGATCATCCGGCGCAAGGGCCGTGTCATGGTTATTTGCGAGAATCCGAGGCATAAGCAAAAGCAAGGATAACTAACGAGGGGGTGTCCAGATAGATGGCACGAATTGCAGGTGTGGACTTACCACGCGATAAGCGGGTAGTCATCGGCCTAACTTATATTTACGGCATTGGTCGGAGCACTGCTGAAAAGATCGTTGCGGCTTGCGGAATTGATCCCAACACCCGGGTGCGCGATCTCACCGAGGATCAGGCCAACCAAATCCGCGAGATTATTGAAAAGCAGTTCATCGTCGAAGGCGACCTGCGCCGGGAAGTGAACATGAATATCAAGAGGCTGCGGGACATCGGCTGCTACCGCGGGCTGCGTCACCGCAGAGGTCTTCCTGTGCGCGGCCAGCGCACCAAAACCAACGCCCGGACACGCAAGGGTCCCAAGCGCGTTGCCGGCAGGAAGAAATAGGCTGAAGCGAAAGGAGGAAGGCTAAATGGCAAGACCACGTAGAGGCCAGCGGACACGCCGCAGAGAGCGGAAGAATATACCGGTTGGCATTGCTCATATTCGTTCTACGTTCAACAACACCATTGTTACCATCAGCGACCTTCAGGGCAATGTGATTGCCTGGGCCAGCTCGGGTAGTTCGGGCTTTAAGGGCTCGCGCAAGGGTACTCCCTTTGCAGCTGGTTTGGCTGCAGAGCAGGCAGCCACGGCCGCCATGGAGCATGGAGTGCGCGAAGTGAGCGTATATGTGAAAGGACCTGGTGCAGGAAGGGAAGCTGCTATCCGCTCTCTTCAGGCGGCTGGGCTTGAGGTGACTACCATCAAGGACGTAACTCCCATCCCTTATAACGGATGCCGTCCACCGAAACGACGCAGGGTATAACAGGTTCCACCCCGGCGTTCGGGCGTAAAGGAGGGTGCAGGAACTATGATCGAAATAGAAAAGCCAAGAATTGAGAAGGTAGAGCTAACGGACAGCTACGGCAAGTTCGTCGTAGAGCCGTTGGAACGCGGGTACGGCCTAACTTTAGGTAATGCCCTGCGGAGAATTCTGCTCTCGTCGCTTCCAGGCACCGCAGTCACTTCGGTCCACATTGATGGAGTGTTGCACGAGTTTTCCACCATCGAAGGGGTTGTGGAAGACACTGTCGATATCGTGCTCAACCTGAAAAAGCTCCTGGTTAAACTGCACGGCGATGAGCCGGTGACCATCAGGGTGGAAGCTCAAGGGCCAGGGCCGCTTTTGGCAGGCTACATTTCCACCGATCCTTCCGTGGAGATTCTGAACCCTGATCTGGTCATTGCTACCCTGCAGGAAGGCGCCGAGCTGAAGATGGACATTACCGTGGCCAAGGGACGGGGCTATGTGAGCGCTGAGCGCAATAAGCGTCCTGATCACCCCATTGGTTTGATCCCGGTGGATTCTATCTTCACCCCCGTAACTAAAGCTGTCTATACAGTGGAGGATACACGGGTGGGGCAGATTACGGACTATGACCGCTTGGTTCTGGAAGTCTGGACCAACCGGGTGATTGCCCCGGATGCTGCAGTGAGTTTGGCTGCCCAGATCTTGATGGAGCACATCAAACTGTTCACCGATCTCTCTGAGGACGTGGACAAAGTAGAGATCATGGTGGAGAAGGAAGAAGAAAGCATGGACCGTCTCATGGAGATGACGGTGGAAGAGCTCGATCTTTCCGTGCGGTCTTATAACTGTCTCAAGCGAGCTGGCATCAACACAGTTGATGAGCTCATTCGCAAGACTGAAGAAGACATGATGAAGGTGCGCAACTTGGGCAAGAAGTCCCTGGCGGAGATCAAGGAGAAACTGGCCGAACTGGGACTCTCGCTGCGCAAATCTGATGAATGAGGTAGGTGAGCAAGATGAGACTCAGGAAGCTGGGGAGGAGATCTGGCCATCGCAGGGCACTGCTCCGCAACCAAGTTACGAGCCTGGTGCTCCATGGCCGCATCGAGACTACCGAAGCGAAAGCCAAAAGCATTAAACCCCTAGCGGATAAAATGGTGACTTTGGGCAAAAGAGGAGATCTGGCTGCCCGGAGGCAGGCAGCTGCGTTCTTACTGGATCCCGCTGCTGTGAAGAAGCTCTTTGACGAAGTGGCTCCTCGCTATGCTGATCGCAACGGAGGATACACCAGAATCATTAAAACCGGTGTGCGGCGTGGTGATGCGGCACCGCTGGCGATTATCGAATGGGTCTAGGGGATACGGACAAGGTCGCAGAGGAGCCTCCTCTGCGTTTTTTTTGGGGATTGGGGTGGTAGCATGAAAACAGAACCATTGATCCGTTTCAGCAATGTGAGCTTCACCTATGCCAAGGGCCCGGGCAGGGAAGGGTGGCAGGCCCTCCAGGATGTGAGCCTGGAGGTTTACGAGCACGAGTTCGTGGCCGTACTGGGCCGCAACGGCTCTGGTAAGTCCACCTTGGCTAAGCATGTGAATGCGCTGCTCACCCCAACTTCAGGCCAGGTTGTGGTGGCTGGGCTTGATACCAGTGTTCCTGAGCATGTCTGGGAAATCAGGCAGAAGGTGGGCATGGTGTTCCAGAACCCCGATAACCAGCTGGTTGCCACCACTGTGGAGGAAGATGTGGCCTTTGGACCGGAGAACCTGGGCATTCCCCCTGCGGAAATTCAGCGCCGGGTGACGGAAGCGCTGGCCGCGGTGGACATGCTGCCCTACCGTCTCCATCCACCGCACCGTCTTTCGGGGGGGCAGAAACAGCGGGTGGCTATTGCGGGAATTGTGAGTATGCGCCCCAAGTGCATTGTCCTTGATGAGCCCACGGCCATGTTGGATCCTGCCGGGCGCAGGGAAGTGATGCGCACCATTCACCGCCTCAATCGGGAAGAGGGCATCACGGTGCTGCACATTACCCACCACATGGATGAAGTGATCGGAGCAGATCGCGTGCTGGTCATGGACCAGGGACGTATTGTGCTCGAGGGAAGCCCCAGGGAGGTGTTCAGCCAGGTGGAACTCCTCAGGGAACTGCACTTGGACGTGCCCCAGGTTACTGACCTCGGCCAGCGCCTGCGCAAGCGCGGTGTGAACGTTCCCCCGGGCATTCTAACTGTCAATGAAATGGTGATGCATTTATGTCCATCCGATTAGAGAACGTTTCCTACCGCTATCTTGAGGACACGCCCATGGAGACCGAGGCCCTGAGCAATGTGAGCCTGGAAATCAAAGACGGTGAGTTTGTGGGCATCATCGGCCCCACCGGTTCAGGTAAATCCACCCTTATCCAGCACTTCAACGGGCTGCTGCTGCCTTCGTCGGGGAAAGTGTGGGTAGATGGGGTGGATCTCACCCACAAGGACACCCAGCTGCGCAAGATCCGCCAAAAGGTGGGGATGGTCTTCCAGTACCCCGAGCACCAGCTCTTTGGTGAGACTGTTCTGGAGGACGTGGGCTTCGGCCCCCAGAACGGAGGGCTGTCCCAGGAAGAAGTGGTGGAACGGGTGCGCCGGGCTTTAGCCTATGTGGGCTTGGATTTCGAGGAACTCAAGGATCAGTCTCCCTTTGAGCTGAGCGGCGGCCAAAAACGGCGGGTGGCCATTGCCGGTGTTCTGGCCATGGAGCCCTCGGTGCTTATTTTGGATGAACCAACCGCTGGACTGGATCCGAAAGGGCGCGAAGAGATCCTCGATGAGATCCGCGCGCTCCACAAAGAACGGGGGATCACTGTCATTTTGGTCTCCCACAGCATGGAAGATGTGGCCCGCCTGGTGGACCGCCTCATTGTCATGCACCAGGGCAGAGTGGCCCTGGATGGAACCCCGGTGGAGGTGTTCAGACAGGCGGAAACCCTCAAGGAACTGGGCCTGGGCGTACCTCAAGTGACGGAACTTATGCATGAGCTGAAAGCCAAGGGTTTGGCTGTGAATACCGATATTCTCACGGTGGAGGAAGCTGAAGAAGAAATCGTGAGAGTAATGGGGGGGCAGAAATGAGATTCCGCAATCTGACCATCGGTCAGCACATTCCAGGCGATTCCATCGTGCATCGGCTTGACCCCCGCACCAAAATCCTGGGCACAGTTCTCCTCATCGTACTGCTGTTTTCCGTGGACGGCTTTGTCGGCTACGCCATGGCCGGATTGGCCATTGCCTTGGTGATCCACCTTTCGGAGCTCCCCTGGCGCTATGTAATCAGGGGCCTGCGGCCGTTGATGGTGATCCTCCTGCTCACGGTGGGTCTGAATCTTTTCCTCACTGAAGGGGAACCCCTCTTCCGGCTCTGGTTTTTGACCATAACCAAGCAGGGCCTGGTGCGGGGGCTGATGATGGGTGTCCGCTTGGTGCTGCTGATTATGGGCACCTCGCTCTTGACCCTGACCACATCGCCTATTCAGCTCACCGACGGCATCGAAACCTTGCTCAGCCCCTTTCGGCGCATCGGCGTGCCCGCACACGAGCTGGCCATGATGATGACCATTGCCCTGCGCTTCATTCCCACGCTCCTGGAGGAGACTGAGAAGATCATGAAGGCCCAGATGGCCCGGGGGGCGGATTTCCAAAGCGGCGGCCTTATGCAGCGGGCCAAGAACCTGATACCCCTTTTGGTACCCCTATTTGTCAGTGCCTTCCGCCGAGCCGATGAGCTGGCCATTGCCATGGAAGCCAGGGGCTACCGGGGAGGCGAAGGCAGAACTAAGTTCAGGGAGCTGCGCTTTGGGCGCATGGATGCCGTGGCCATGGTTTTGTCCGTTGTTTATACCGTGGTGGTGGGAGTTCTGTTTTGAGGAACAGGCTATGAAGACCTATGGGTTAGTGGTGCAGTATGAAGGAACCGAATATGCGGGCTTTCAGGTGCAGAGCGGACAGCGCACCATCCAAGGTGAGCTGGAAGAGGCCCTGGGCCAACTGGGCCCCAGCCAGATCCGCATAGTGGGAGCCGGGAGGACAGATGCGGGCGTGCACGCCGAAGGCCAGGTGGTCAGTTTCCGGGATGACCGGCTCACCGTTCCCGTGGAACGCCTGCCCTACGCCCTCAATTCCCTTCTGCCTCCGGATATTCGGGTAGTGAAGAGCTGGCTTGCTGAGCCTGATTTTCACGCCCGGTACAGTGCGGTGCAGAAGACTTACCGCTATCAGATCTACCAGGGGGAGTTCCCCAATGTGTTTTATCGCCGTTATGCCCATTGGGTGATGGAGCCCATAAACTGGCAAGCAGTAAAGGAATGCGCACAGCTCTTTGTGGGAAAACTAGACTTCGCTGCCTTTGCTGCCAGCGGCGGCAGCACAAAAACCACCGTGCGCACCATGTTCAGCGTCACTGTGGAGGAGGCTCCACCCCTTGCTTTGATTCGTTTTACTGCTGATGGTTTTCTGTACAAGATGGTGCGCAATCTCGTGGGTACGCTCTTGGATGTGGGGCTGGGTAGGTTGAGCCCGGCTGAAGTACAAGCCATTATGCACAGCAGAGACCGGCGCCTGGCCAGTGCTACCGCTCCGGCCCATGGCTTGGTTTTGGAAAGGGTAGTGTATTGACACGCTGCCGCGAGTGTTGTAAAATGGAAGTTGGCGATTTTGCTTTACAGAGCCCGTTTTAACAGCGTCCCGCCCCGTGCGCTGTTAAGGGAGGCTTTAATCATAAACATTGTTGGACATAAAGGGGGGAAATCCCGCATGAAAACCTATGCAGCAAAGCCACAGGAAGTGGAAAGAAAGTGGTACGTCGTTGATGCCGAAGGACAGACCCTGGGACGGCTGGCTTCCCAAGTTGCCGCCATCCTCAAAGGCAAGCACAAACCCATCTACACTCCCCATGTGGACACCGGCGATCATGTGATTGTGATTAATGCTGAGAAGATTCAGCTAACTGGCAAGAAACTGCACAGCAAGAGGTACTACCGGCACAGCGGCTATCCCGGTGGGTTGAAGTCGACCACCGCAGGCGAGCTGCTCAACCGCTATCCCGAAAGGGTAATCAAGGCGGCTGTATGGGGTATGATTCCCCACAACCGTTTGGGCCGTAAGATGATTAAGAAGCTGAAGGTATATGCTGGCCCTGACCATCCCCATGAAGCTCAGAAGCCTGAGCAGCTAGAACTGAAGTATTAGGAACGTGACCATAACCCTATACGAAGGGAGGCAGTCTGAATGAACGTCGCTCGCAAGGCCGAAAGTTACTACGGAACAGGACGCAGAAAAAAGGCCGTGGCTCGGGTGAGATTACTTCCAGGTAACGGCCAGATTATCATAAATAAGCGGCCCATCGATGAGTACTTTCCCCGCGAAGTGCTGCGCACCATTGTCCGGCAGCCGCTCGTATTAACCAACACCGACGGCAAGTACGATGTGATCGTGAACGTGACCGGCGGCGGGATTACCGGCCAGGCCGGCGCAATCCGCCATGGTATTGCCCGCGCTCTGCTTACCGTGGATGAGGATCTGCGCCAAACCCTCAAGAAAGCCGGTTTCCTCACCAGAGACCCGCGGATGAAGGAAAGGAAGAAATACGGCTTGAAAAAAGCTCGGAGAGCACCACAGTTCTCCAAGCGTTAAGTTCAGCAGCTGTCCCCAGGCCCTTGTGTCTGGGGTTTTTTATGCTCAGGGCGCAGGAGGCTCCACAGGCTGTAGGGGGCCAGCCTCTTCAGGCTGCGGCTCAGGTTGAGGCTCTGGTTCCGGTTCCGGCTGGATAGGCTCTGGGGGCTCCGGTTCCCCAGGCTCCTCTGGTTCCGGTTCGGGTTCAGGCTCCGGCTCAGGTTCTGGTTCAGGTTCAGGTTCAGGTTCAGGTTCGGGCGTCGGTTGCGGCTCAGGTTCTGGGCGCGGTGCGGGCTGGCGGGGCGCACTGGGCACAGCAGGGACCGGAGCAGGCTCTGGTTCAGGAGGTATAGAGCAGGGGGCCCAGCGGGTGGGCTTGGTTCCTGTTATAAAAGCATCCACTTCCACCTGGGGGCATCTTTCGTTGGCCAGCAGGCCCGTGAATACATCGATCAGAACGCCCGTTTCCACATTCTCTGGAACGGGAAACTCTGCTGGGGGTTCTTCCTGTTCCGCCGCGGCGCTGGCCAGCTGCCTGGCGCCTTCTAGGAAGCGCAGCCAGAGCTCCCCTGCCAGAAGGTCAGGCCGGGAGTCTTCCTCGTCAGTTTCAGGAGTGCGCAGCAGCACGCCAACAACTAGCTCCGGCGTGTAACCCACCGCCCACTGGTTTTCACCGTCTTGGGAGAAGCTGGTGGTGAGGACCGCGGGGAAGTCGGCATCCAACTCTCTGATGCTGCCGTACTCCAAGGCGGGGCTGAGCATGTCGGTGAGCAGGTAGGCCTGCTGGGGTGTGAACACGTCCACAGGGCCTTTATCCTCAGGTTTGAGTACGGTGCGTCCTTCGCTGTCCCGCACCTCGGTGAAGCCCCGGGGAGGGAGGTACTTCCCTTCGTTAATCGCAGGGACAAAGGCGGCGGTGAGCTGGAGCAGGGATAGGCCGTCCTTGAGTTCCCCCATGGCCAGGGCCAGACTCTCCCGTTCTGCTTGCAGGGGGAGACCGAGGCTTTGACCCAGTTCGGCGACTTTGGCCAAGCCCAGCTCGCTGAGGGTCCAGACCGCGGCATTATGCAGGTCCATGACTAGGGCGTGTTTCATGGTTACCGTGCCCCAGTAGCGGTCACCGGCATTGTCCACCTGGAAACCTCCAAAGTCGCGCTGAATATCCTCCACCAGATGGTTAACGGCCCAATCCTCCTTCAAGCCGGCTGCGTAGATCAAGGGACGCAGGGTACTGCCCACCTGCCGTTCTCTGCTCAGGGCGAGGTTGGTTCTTTCCTGACCGTAATCCCTGCCGCCCACCATGGCCTTGATGGTGCCATCGGGGCCTAAGGCCACCAGTGCCCCTTCTGCCGGGACGTCGCGCAGCAGCTCTTCAGCCAGGAGCTGCAGCTCCCGGTCCAAAGTGGTGGTCACCCTGAGGCCGCCCTGGATCACCCTGTTTTCCCCCAGCTGCTCAGCGAGGAGGCTGCCAAGGAAATCGGAAAAGTGGTGGGCGTAACCTGGAGCCCTCCGTTCCAGATTCAGGGAGGCTTGGCTTGCCTCTTGTTCCTGCCTCTGATCGATCTGCCCCCTCTCCCGCATCCGGCTCAAGACCGCGGCCCGGAGCTCCTTGGCCCGGGCGGGGTGTTGGAAAGGCGATGCCCCCTCCGGGTCTTGGGTTAAGGCGGCCAGAAGGGCGCTTTCTGCGAGGGTAAGCTCCTGAACGGGTTTGTGGAAATAGGTTTGGGAGGCTGCTTCCATGCCCACAGCCCCTTCGCCGAAATAGGCTTGGTTCAAAAACAGCTCCAAGCGCTCCCGCTCCGAGTAACGCCGCTGGATCACGGAGGGAAGTAGGGCCAGCTGCAGCCTGCTCCACAAGCCCTGGGGCTCTAACATCTGCCGGGCCAGGTAGGCATTTATGTCCTTGGCTTCGTAGGCGGCTTGTACCGCCTGCTGCAGCTCTTTTGGTGCCGCATCCAGGGGCACATACACCATACCAGTCCCCAGGCGTTTGATGAGCTTTCCGTCCTGATCATAGAGCGCGGCCCCGGGTAAGGGCCTTTGTTCCTCAAACTGGGTTACTGCCCGATTGGCCTGGGCATACAGACCGGCACCCAGGGCCAAGAGGGCCAAGGGCACCAAAAGGGCTAGAATCAAGTACAGATGCCGCCTTCTCATGGCCTTCAGCCTCCTTGGGCGTAGTATTTGTCTTGGACAGTATTTCCATGCACAGAAGAGGCTTCGACTCCAGATGTGATGGTGGTGAGGACCTGGTTCGCAGGGGTGCTGGGCAGGTATTTAACTCGATTTGTCTAAGTAAATGATATTGCCACTTTGCTGGTCTGGGAGGGATCATGCCCATGGAAACACGGAGAATGCCTCTGCGCAGTATGGATATAGCACAAACCAACAGGGAAAAGCTCAGACAGCTCTTCCCTTCAGTGTTTGTGGAAACAGTGAACCAGAACGGTGAACTGGTGGAAGCGATAGACTTCGATAAGCTCAAAGCTGAATTGGGAAACTTCACGGAACTGTTTGACGGCCGCAGGGAGAGGTATGGCTTGGATTGGCCTGGCAAGAAAGACGCCTTGAGAATAATCCAAGAACCCTCAGCTGCAACACTTAAGCCTGCTCGAGAAGAATCAGTGAGGTTTGACCAGACTGAAAACCTCTTTATCGAGGGCGACAACCTGGAAGTCTTGAAGCTTCTTCAAAAGTCCTACTACGGCAAGATCAAGGCGATCTATATAGATCCTCCGTACAATACAGGGAATGAGTTCATCTATCCCGATAACTATACCGAGTCTCTGGAGACTTATCTGGCGTACGCAGGCCTGATCGACGATCAGGGCCGTAAGTTTTCCACCAACACACCGAGCGAAGGACGTTACCACACCAAGTGGTTGAACATGATGTATCCTAGGCTTTATCTTGCCAGAAACCTCCTGACTGAGGATGGTGTGATTTTTATCTCCATCGACGATAATGAGTTGAGCAATCTCTGCAAACTGTGCGATGAGATTTTTGGGGAAGAGAACCGTGTAGCAGTCTTCCCCTGGAGGAAGAGAACGGCGAAGAGTGATGTCCCCTTCGGCGTATCGCAAGATTTTGAGTGGATTGTGGTCTACGCCAAACCAGAGTTTGAAGCGGGCTTCTTTATCAAGAGGAAGTACTACTACTCCGATGACTATGATGAGGGATGGCGTATATCTGATCTTACCGTTCAGCGTACCGCTCAAGAAAGGCCGAATTCCAACTTTACGCTTGTGAATCCAAAAACTGGCGAGGAATACCCTGCTAATCCGAGTAGGGTGTGGACCATCACGAAAGACACTTTCAGGCAGTATTACGACAAGGGTAAGATCGTGTTCCCTGGTGACTACGACTTCCTGAACATCTCCAGGCCTGTTTTTCGAGTTTTTGAGAGCGAGGATCGGGAGAAAAACCTGCAGAGATTTGGGGCCGAGGAAGCCAGGCGGGCCGTTTCTACGCTGCTTCCAGAAGAGGTGGGTAGAACTGAAGATGGAACCAAAGAGATCACCGATCTCTTCGGCAGAAAAGTCTTCCCCTTCGCCAAACCCTCCTCGTTGATCAAGTACTTGCTGAAAATGATCCCCGATAATGACTTCATCGTTCTGGATTTCTTCGCGGGATCCGCGACCACAGCGCATGCGGTGTTGGAGTTGAACAAGGAGGATGGCGGCAATCGCAGGTTCATAATGGTTCAGCTTCCCGAACCCTGTGAAGAGAGCTCCGAGGCGCATGACGCAGGTTACAAGACGATCGCTGAACTGGCTAAGGAACGGATCAGACTGGTTATCAGGGGCATCGAAGCAAAACAAACAGCGGAAAGGGCGGAAGCCGCGGAGGCGCTGCCTGGACTCGGGGCTGAGGTGTATGATCTGGGCTTGGGCTTTAAGGTGCTGAAGCTAGATAAGTCCAACTTCAGAATCTGGGATGGTTCAGATCCGGATATCTCTGAAGAAAAACTTATAGAGCAATTGGATTTGCATGTGGACCACGTAGATCCGAACGCCACCGAAGAAGACATCCTGTACGAGTTACTGCTTAAGGCTGGTTTCATGCTAACAGAACGGATAGAAGAAAAGGTCATGGCTGGAAAGCGTGTTTACTCTGTTTCAGATGGCGACCTTTTGATCTGTCTCGAAGATGAGGTAACGGAGGACCTAATCCAAGCGCTTGCTGCAGCCCGGCCAAAGCAAGTGATCTGTCTGGACCGGGCTTTCTCTGGAAATGATCAGCTGAAAGCGAATGCGGTGCATACCTTTGCTGCCAAAGACCGCGCACGAGATGGGATAGAGCCGATAGTTCTCAAAACGGTATAGGAGTGATCGGGTTGAAACTGCGTTTTGATGCCAATCTTGATTATCAGGCAGATGCCCTGGCAGCTATCACCGATCTCTTTGAGGGAATGGGCTCGAGCGGTCGAGGAAGCGAGATCGGATTCAGCC
>JAKOTU010000062.1 GCA_029776155.1 Bacillota bacterium
TGGTTGGGCCGCAGCCCATGTTCTCTGCACCATGCCCTTTGGCTTAGACCGCTGGCGCGGAAATCCTCTATCCTCTCAGCCCACAACTCGCGCAGCTCTTGCCTGGCTTTCTTAGTCACACGAATCAGCTCCTTCCCTCTGATGACTTCATTATCTCATCAGCGGAGAGGAGCTAGAAGGTACGGCTGGTTTGACGCTTACTGACAAAAGGCCTAAGGTGGTAAACGTTCTGAGGATTCTACAGGCCTGGGGTCGGGATACAGGAACAAAAAACCTCTACCGTGTAATGGCAGAGGTCGGTTTGCGTCATTTCCGGTATGTGCGGCAGTAATCCGGTATGGTTTCTGACCAAGGCAAGATCTCGTCCAGATCTTTGGCCGCGGCATTGGGCAGTTCCGTGAACAAATACTTCAGGTACTCGAATGGCTTCAGGCCGTTCTCTTTGGCCGATTCAACGATGCTGTAGGTTGTGGCACTGGCCCTGGCTCCCCGCGGGGTGATGCAGAACAGGAAGTTCTTCCGCCCGATCACAAACGGCTTGATGGAACGTTCTGCTCTGTTGTTGCTGAGCTCCAGCCGTCCATCCAGAAGGAAGTTGTTGAGCTCTTTCCAGTGCTTGAGACAGTAGGAAACAGCCTTCCTTAAGTGGCTCTGCTGGACACATTCTGCGCTGGTCTTTTCAAGCCATGCCAAGAAAGCCTCCAACACAGGTTTGCTGCGCTGGAGCCGCTGCTCAAAGCGTTCTTGGGGGTCAAGGCCCTCAAGCTCTCTTTTGATGTCGCCCCAGTCAACTTGTATAGCTTCACCTGGATCGAAGCTCAGGGGAACAAAGGCTTCTGCCGGCTTATCCTTCAGTTCTTTGACATAATGGCGGATAGTTGATTCCCCGCCTGAAAAGCCCAACTCTTGGACAAGTCGATCGAAGATCCGTTTGGCAGTATGTTTTTGCTTGACCACCTGCTCTTTCTCATCTTCAGTCAGACATTCTCTGATAAACTCTTCCACTTCTGGGGTAATAACTGTCCGCTGCCGGTTTCGAGACGTCTTGTCGAAGGGCATGTGTTCGCCCTTGCAGTACTTTCTGACCGTGTTCCGGGAAACCCTCAACTTCCTGGCTATTTCCCGTTGAGAGAGCCCTTCTACTGCATAGAGTTTTCTGATAAGCTGGTACTGATCCACTTTGATCATCTCCTTACCTCCTGTACATGAAGTGGTTGGTACCTTCAATATACAGGAGTTTGATTGAAGTGGATCACTTTTACGTTAGCGTTTGTCATTCAAATGGATCAGTTTTATATTAGCGTTTACACCATGTTCTCTGCACCATGCTCTTTGGCTCAGACCGCTCGCGAGAAAGGCCTCAATCCGCTCCGCCCATAGCTCGCGTCGTTCTTGCCTGGCTTCCTTGGTCACAGCAATCAGCTCCCTTCCTCTGATGACTCCATTATCTCATCAGCGGAGAGGAACTAGAAGGTACTCAGCTTTTACGCGTTCAACTTAGGCTTCCTGCAGCATCTCCTTGGTCAAGTCCACCGAGAGGGACCACTTCACCTTGGCAGCCAGCAGGGTGTATTGTGAGTAGTGCACGGCACGGCCCTGGGCATCCTCAATGGCCTTTTTCACCAGGTACAACGGGGTCCCAAGGCTGCAGCCCAGAAGCTCACTGCTCACCAGGTCAGCGGTGATCACTTCCAGCACCTTGTGACTCTTAGCCATCCGGATCCCATAGTCGGTGCGCAAAATGTGGAAAGTGGAAAGGTCGTCCCTAATCCTCTCTTCCAAGCCTGGATACAACGCAATGGGAAAGAACGCGATATCAATACTGAAGGGTTCCCCGTCCAGGTTGATCAGGCGCCGCAAACGGAGCACCTTCTCCCCCTTCGCCAAGCGGAGCGCGGTGCTCACCTCTTCCGGTGCCTTCACCACTTCCTTCTCCAATATGGTTCTGGTAATGGTATGGTGGGGCTTCCACTGGAACTCGGAAAAGCCGCTCAGATCCAGCAGGTGCAGATCCAGGCGGGCGCTCTTCACAAAGGTGCCCTTTCCCTGGCGCATCTCAATCATACCCTCTTTAGCCAGTTCCTTTAAGGCGCGTCGCACCGTAATCCGGCTCACCTTGTACATCTGCCCCAACTCGCTTTCGCTGGGCATCTGGCTGCCCTCGGGGTACTTGCCTCTCATAATGTCATCCCGGATTAAATTCTGCAGCTGCTGATAGAGAAAGACCGGGCTATTGCTCTTCAACATCCAGTTTCCATCCTCTCACCGGAACCGGCCCTTTGCAGATACCGGCCAATTCAATGTTTACCATATAATTATCCCAATTGCCTGAAAACCCTTCCCCGTGGTGCTAATTCTGCTCAAGTTCCTTGGGATAGCCGAAAGCTCCATAGGTTTTACAGGTTTCAGCCGCATGTTCCGCGGCCTTGGCCAGGGCCCCTTCCATGTCCCTAGTGGCTAAAAAGTGGGTGAGAAAGCCTGCGATAAAGCTGTCGCCCGCCCCCATGGTGTCCACCACTTCCACCGGCACAATCCCCTGGCGGTAGCGTTTCCCCTGCCAGGAAAAGAGGGCGCCCTCTCCCCCTAAAGTAACCCCCACCACTTCCGTGCCCAGTTCATGGGCTTTAGTGATTAAGGCGTTCAATTTCTCCTGAGATAAGTGGGAACCGGAGAAAAAGGCGATATTAACGTAGGGGCACACCCGCTCCAAGTAGTCTAACTCGGTGCGTGTGGAAAAGTCAAAGGAAACTCTACAGTGTTCCGCCAGAGCTGGCAGCTCCGGCTCAATCCCCGAGTAGCAGCTGGTGTGGCACAAATCGAAGCCTGCAATGTAGTCCAGATCCTCCTGGGTAAGGCGGAGGCGCACCAGGTGCTGTACAGTATTCTTGGGGCTGTGCACAAACACCCGGTCCCCATCGGGGGTGAGGCGAACCCGGGGCTGACCGCTTATCCCCACCATGTGGCGGGAGCGCTCAAACGTAACCCCTTCCTGCTTCAGGGCCCACTTAATGTGTTCCGCCTTCTCGTCGGTACCGAACACACCAATGTACGCGCATTCCTTAAATCCGTAGCGCTTGCAGTACACTGCCACATTGACGCAGTTCCCTCCGGGATAGTACATTCCCTGATCCTCATAGCAGTCTACAACGTTGTCTCCTACTGAGATTAATTTCATAGAACCGACCTCCAGTGTTTAACCTTTCACTGCACCTTCCGACATGCCCCGCAGCAGGTGTTTCTGCAGGGAAATGAGGAGGATAATCATGGGCACTGAGGCAATCACCATACCTGCCAACAATACGCCCCAATCGGTGCGCAGGGCATCCCTGAAGTTCATCAGACCCGAAGGAATCGTCTTGAACTTGTTGGAGTCAATAAAGATGATGGCAAACAGAAACTCGTTCCAAGCATAGTAGGCGGTGAGCATGGCGGTGGTGAGCATAATGGGCTTGCCAATGGGAACAAAAATCCGCCAGTACACCTCCAGGGGAGAACACCCGTCAATGCGGGCCGATTCCTCCAGCTCCTTAGGAACGCCTAAGAAGTAAGAGCGCATGAGCAGAATGGCCAAAGGCAGCCTAAAAGCCACATAAGGCAGAATCAAAGCCCAGCGGGTGTTGTGCACCCCGATTTCATTGAGGAGCACATACAAGGGAATCAGGGTAACCTGGGGGCTGATCATCATCCCGCCCATGGTTACAATCAGGAGCACGTCAATTAACCTGCTCTTGTACTGACTCAACCCGTAAGCAGCCAGGGAACCGACGAGCAGCACCAGCACAATGGTGGCACCGGTAACCAGGAAGCTGTTCAAGAAATAGTCGGAAATGCCCACATTCCAGGCGGTAACATAGTTGGACACCAGCCATTCTGAGGGAAGGGCCCACACATTCCGGTAGATTTCATTATACGATTTCATGGAGGACATGACCATCCAGAGAAGTGGATAAACAATCACCACAGCGTAGGCCAGGAGGAACAGTCCCACAATTACGCAGAGCAGGTTGGACCACTTGGATTTTGCTTTTGCCCTACCCATTTCACTCATCCTTTCCAGTCCGGAACAGGGTGGCCTGCAGCACCCCGAGCACGCCGGTAATGAGAAAGATGACAATGGCGATGGTGGAAGCATAGCCCATGTTATCCCGGAAGAAGCCGGACAGGTACATGTGCACCGCTAACGTAATGGAGCTGGTACCTGGTCCCCCACCCCTGGTGAGAATGTACGGTTCGTTAAACACCAGGAAAGCGCCGGTTACTGTAATCAAGGTGGTAACAAACAGGGTTTCCTTCACCTGGGGCAGCGTTACGGAGAAGAAGCGGCGAAAACGCCCGGCTCCGTCAATTTCTGCTGCTTCCATCAGTTCCTGGGGAATTTTCTGGATTGCCACCACAAACAGGAGCATGATGTAACCAATACTCTGCCACTGGGATACGGCAATTACAGCAAAGGGAGCCGTGTTGGGCAGGCCCAGCCAGGGTTTGGCCAAACTCTTAAGGCCGATTAACTCCAGGAACTTATTGAGCAGTCCCACGGTGGGGTGATACACAAACGTGAACAGAAAGCAGATCACCGAGATGGAGATAACCACCGGCATAAAGTAGATTACCCGCAGGAGCGGAGCAACCCTTCGGAGGAGCTTGTCCTCCAAAATGGCGGCCACCACCAGCCCCCCAAACACCTGGAAGATCACGGAGATTACTGCGTAGCGGACATTGTTCACCAATCCCGTGCGCACCACCGAATCCTCCAGCAGGTTCTTGAAGTTATCCAAACCCACAAAGGTTTTGGTGGGCGAAAAGGCTGAGAAGCGGAAGAAGCTGTAGATGAAGTTCTGAATGATGGGGTAGTAAATAAACACCGCCAGCATCAGTAGGGCGGGTAGAATAAACAAGTAGGGAGCAAGGTTGTACCTTTTCTTAAAGCGGACCATGCCCGTTCACCTCCCTGAGGCTATTAGATGGGGTTGGGGGAGTTTCCTCCCCCAACCTGCACTGAGCACCCAATTAGTTGTTGGTCGCCTTACGCAGTTCGGCAGCGGCTTTCTGGACCTGAGCCATTACTTCCTCTGGTGTGGTTACTCCAATGGCAAGATTCTGTCCACCCCGCATAAAGATATCGGCAATTGTGATGTTCACTGCGTTGTCAAGCCAGGGAACAACTTCATCGGACTCCAGTACCAAGTTGTACGCCGCTAAGGATACCTCGTCGAGGTCTTCAGGTAGGCAGTTCCAAATGGCGACAAATTGGCCGTCGGCTTCCACAAAGCGAAGCATGTTGTCGTAGGAGATGATGAACTTGAGGAACTCCTCTGCTTCCTTGGGTGCGTTGTGAGCCAGCATCAAGCCTTCCGGCGCACCGGTCAACCCATTGGGGTTGCCCTTGCCGTCCGGGAAGGCTGGGAAATTGAAGAACGCAAAGTCGTTGAAACCGGTTCTCTGTAGCATCTTGATTTCGGCGAACTGCATGTATACGATGGGTACTTCACCTGCTGCGAACATGTTTCGGGCGGTTTCGTGGTCGATGGCGGTGGCAATTGGCCCCATGTATTCAGTCAAGGTGCGGAAGAACTCCAGACCCTTGATGTAGCCAGGATCGGTGAACTCGCCGGTGGCTGGGTTGTAGTCCTTAGCCATTACCGCTGGATCCAGGATGCGCTGGAAGATGGTGCCCAGGTAGTGGGATACTGCCCAAGCGTCCATTAAACCTTCCATAATGGGCATATCGTAGCCCAGTGCTTTCAGTTGATCCAACAGGGCGATGAACTCGTCGGTAGTGTTAGGCGGCTGCAAACCGTGCTTTTCAAAGATGGCCTTGTTGTAGAAGAAGGCCTTGCCGTCAATGGTCATGGGAACTCCATATACTCCGTCCCCTACTCTGAAGCCGTCGATTTGGGCAGGCATAATGTCCTTGGCCCAGTCGGCGTTTTCTGCATAGAACTCAGACAGTTCCTTCACCCGGCCCGAGCTCACCAGGTTTTGGGCAAAGGAGTAGGACCAGGATGTGAAGATATGGGGAAGTTCGTCGGTGGATACCAGTACGCGAATCTTCTCTTTGTACGGGTCGTTTAACACATAGTCAACTTCAAACCGCACGTGGGGATACAGCTCTTGGAACTCTTTTACCAAAGCGGCAAAGTAGGAGTTCCGGGGCTCCTGGGGCCAGCGGTGGAAAAAGCGGATCACTACTTCTTCCTGGGCAAAGGCAGGAGCCACAGCTGTAAACAGCAGGACGATCAACAGCCCTACTCCAAGGTGCTTTCTCAACATTCGCTTACCTCCTTCAGGTGTCTGAACGGTTCTACTGGACCTGCACAGCTGCTTTTTCTGGTACCGCTCTAACCATCCCCCCCTCCCCTGTGGGTTTAGCTGGAGCGTGCTCCAGCTTAGTACTCCATTTTCCACATATAACGTCTCACCGAGAGGGGATGTCCCCGGTGCTCAGCAAGCCAATCTGCGTATTGGCGGAGCAGGCCATTCACAATTAGATAAGCAAAGTACTTGCGGAGATCTTCGCCCACGTCTGTCCAATCAAACTCAGCAGCATCAATTACAACAACTCTCTCACTAAACTTCTTGCAAAACGCTTCAGCCCGCTCATCCAGGGGACGGGTTTCGTCCAAACCCTTAACAATTACAAAAGGTACATCATAGTCCGTTACCTCAAAGGGCCCGTGGAAGTACTCGCCGGAGTGAATGGCGTTGGAATGCACCCACTGCATCTCTTGGAGCAGGCAGGCTGCAAAGGCGTAAGTTGGCCCGTAGCAGGAACCGCTGGCCATGGCATAAATCAAGGGCTCCCGTTTATAGGCGGAACCAAAGGCTTTGGCTGCCTCTTCGTGCTGCTCTTTGTTTCTCGTTAGAATATCCTTTAGTTTGGTAATGGTGTTTAGGGCCCGCTCATACTTCTCATTGGGCGCCTTGGCATTGAGGATGTTGAATACCAGTTTAAACAGCATGCCCACATTGGACTGGGCCGCATCAGACTCGGGACCCCAGTCGTACTGAATTCCGTATTCAGCTGCTTCCCACAGGGGAGATCCTACTTCATTGGAAAAGGCAATGGTGATAGCGCCCTTCTCCCGAGCCAGTTTAGCCGCGTTTACTGTCTCTGGAGTGGTTCCCGAATGGGAGCAGAGAACTACCACGCTGTCCGCGCCTAAGCCCTTGGGTTCCCGGTGGACAAACTCGTTAGCGGTATAAACAAAGGAAGGGGTGGCCAGTTCACGGTCGAGGATGTACTGGGCTGGCAAAAACAGTGCCATGGACCCCCCGCAGGCGACGAAATAGATGTTCTCCATTTTGCTGGCAAGTGCTGCTTGTACTGCCCTTTCTAGCTGTTGTTGCCGTGTTTCCATCAACTATATCTCCCCCTAGACATTATATTACGCCCTATGACGTCTTGACTCATTATAGATCAGGAGGATTTCACTTGTCAACAGATTGTCTAATAAATGTTACGTCGGCTCATTGTAGAATGAAATGCAACACGAAGAAATGAATGGAACCACAGCCAGAAACCCTGTATGATGTTGGTAACCAAACTAACACGATACGGAGGGTTTAGCTATGGTTCCTGAACATAAGAATACCACATCTCGCCGCAAGTTTAAACATCTCTCTGCGTTCGAGCGAGGTAAAATCAGTGCCCTCCTAGACCAAGGTCTAACATTCAGGGCCATCGCCCG
>JAKOTU010000023.1 GCA_029776155.1 Bacillota bacterium
GCACTGGCCCGCCTGTTTACACTGCCTACCGCGTTCTTCAAAGACTACTCCGCCGGGGAAACGGCCCGGCGGGCCATGAGCATCAATACCCTTACCGAGATGCTCTCCGATACAGTACTAACTAGTTTTCTCAGCGCCCTGTTCTCTTTTGTGTACATCTTCCAGATGGCCAGGTTTGCCCCGGTTCTGGTTGTACCCGCCCTAGTCACCATTTTCGCCATGCTGGCCGTAACCTTCCTCACGGGCCTGCTCCAGCAGCGCTACAACCGCAAGCTGATGCAGCTGGGGGCTAAGCACGACGGTCTCATCTTTGGTCTGTTCAACGGCATCCAGAAGATCAAGCTGGCAGGGGCGGAACGGCGCGCCTTTGCCAAATGGGCCGCGCACTATAAAGAGATGGGCCGTTTGAGGTACAACCCGCCCCTGCTGATCCCCTTGAGCGGCACCATTTCCAGTGCCCTGCTCCTGGGCGGTTCCATCCTCCTGTATTATGCTGGGGGCAGGGGAGGGGTGACCCCGTCCGATTACATAGCCTTCAGCGCAGCTTACGGCGCGGTGAGCGGTGCCCTCATGTCCCTCGGGTCTGTGGCCGTCTCCCTGGCCAATATTAAACCGCACCTGGAGATGGTGCAGCCGATTTTAGAGACCGTACCGGAAGTGGATGACAAAAAGAGGCAGGTTACCGCGCTGCGGGGAGAGATTGAGGTTTCCAACGTGAGCTTCAGCTACAGCAAAGATGGACCTCTGGTTTTGAACAACCTGAGCCTCAGAGTTGAACCTGGGGAATATGTGGCCATTGTGGGCCGGTCGGGCAGCGGCAAATCCACCCTCATACGTCTACTTCTGGGGTTTGAAACGCCCAACTCCGGTGCGATCTACTACGATGGGCATGACTTAAAGACCCTGGATGTGCGCAGCGTGCGCCAGTGCATTGGGGGAGTACTCCAGGACAGCAAGCTGTTCGCGGGCAGTATCTATGCCAATATCATTATTACCGCGCCCTGGGCCACACTGGACGATGCCTGGGAAGCCGCGCGCCTGGCGGGCATCGCCGATGACATTAAAGGGATGCCCATGGGCATGCACACCATGATCAGCGATGGGGGAGGAGGACTCTCTGGAGGCCAGAAGCAGAGGCTTCTCATTGCCCGGGCCCTTATTTCCAAACCCAGAGTGCTCCTATTTGACGAGGCCACCTCCGCCCTGGACAACATCACCCAAGAGCAGGTGATCCGCAACCTGGCTGCCCTGGAATGCACAAAGATCGTCATTGCCCATAGGCTATCCACAGTACGGGACTGCCACCGCATCTTGGTCATGGATCAGGGCACCATCGTGGAGGAGGGTACCTACGAAGAGCTCATGGCCAAGCGGGGGCTGTTCTACGAGTTTGCCCTCAGGCAGATATAGCGTACAGGGAGGGGTAAGGGCTGTGACTCGGGCGGAGGCGAACATCGTTCTTTTTTCCATTACCTTGTGCTGGGCGTCGTCCTACATTTTCGTCAAGAACCTTCCAGCCGATCTTTCTTCCTTTGCCTACATGACCATGACTTCTGGACTGGCTTTTCTCATCCTGGCCGTGGTCTTTTTCTCCAGACTGCCTGAACTTAAAGGCCCGGTCCTTTGGCGCAGCGCGCTTTTGGCTGGAATCATCTGCTTCAACTTGGTTTTCGAGCGGTTGGGAGTGGCCAAAATCCCAGCTTCCACCGCGAGTTTCGTGGCCAGTTTAACCATTGTCTTTGTACCTCTGTTTTTGCTGTTTCTCAAGGAAAAACCCACCACAAACAACATGCTGGGTATTCCCTTCATCCTCGCAGGCTTGGTGCTGACCAGCGGCGTACACCGCGGCCCTGTCCTGGAACCGGGAATCTTGTATATGATCGCCGCCTGTGTCTTCATGGCCATCTACGTGATCGTGGTGGACAGCTTTGCAAAGAAGCATGACCCACTGCTGCTCAGTATTGGACAGATGCTCTGGGTAACGCTGATCGCCTTCTTGCTGTGGTGCTTGGAAGAACCCCGCACCTTTTTTGCCCTTACCTACACCAACGAAATGCTGGCCAGCATCTTCCTCCTCGCCTTTTTTGCCCGCGCTTACGCCTACATCATGCTCATGTACGGACAGCGCTATGCCAACCCCATCTGCGTCACCGTAATCGCCTCCACAGAACCTGTGGTGACCATGGTTTTAGCCCTGTTGATCCCCGACACCTTTGGGCAGACCGAGACCTTTACCCTCACCAAACTGGTGGGTGGAACAATGATCGTCCTCGGCGCAGTCTGTGCCGGCACCAGCTTCTTAGATGATCCCCAGTGGCTGAACCGCTGGAGGCCCCACAGACAGAATGGAAAAGAGGTCCCTGCATGAAAGATATTTGGGCTCCGTTTAGAAGCAAACAGGCCCTACTGCAGATGGGCCTCTGCGCGCTGATCTTTGTGGGCATGGCCGTGCCCTTTAAGGTCATGGTTTTAGTGGAAGGATTGACTGAAGTCCGGCCCGTAAACGCCGTTCCAGTGGTGGCAGGCCTTCTGCTGGGGCCGGCGGGTGCGTGGGGGTGCGCCCTGGGCAATCTCGTTGCCGATCTATTCGGCACCTTCTCCAAGGCCTCCCTTTTGGGCTTCTGGGCCAATTTTTTCGCGGCCTATCTGCCCTATAAGGTGTGGCACACCCTGCGGCCTGAAACGAAACCCAACGTAAAATCGGGGGTGAACATCCTCATCTACCTTATGCTCAGCGCCGTTTCGTCCCTGATCGTTGCCGTTTTCCTTACCTGCGGCCTTGAGGTGTGGCTGAAGATGTGGATCCCCAATCTGTTTCTGATTATCTTCTACAACAATTTGGGTTTCCCCATAGCTTTGGGATTGCCCGTCTTCATTGTGCTTACCAGCGATGCCCACCAGGTGCAGCCCCTCATGCCGCCAAGCCGCACCCGCGCCCAACTGCTGCTGAACCGAGTCCTGCTGGCTCTGCTGACCGCAACTAGGGCCGCGCTCGGCCTGCTCATCGTCCGTGGTACAGCCATGTCCACCTCTCCAGGCATGTGTTTTTTGGGGTTCATGTACTTGCTGTCCCTGGTCCTATACCTGCTGAGCTAGTTTTCACCACATCAGGTCTGCACAGGCTTTGCGTGCCGCGGTTGTTTTCCGCAGGGCGCTTTTTTTTGCAGACTAGGAACGCCATGGGAAATCCTGTATACTTTATCTCAAAGGCCCTACTGGGCACTGGAAGGAAAATCCTGCCCCATCAAGAAAGCTTGGAGGAGGTGGACTAGTGTCCACAACCATTATCTTTGTACGACATGGCGAAACTGCCTGGAACCTGGAACAGCGCTATCAAGGTCAAGAAGACAGCCCCCTTTCTGAACAAGGCAGGCGGCAGGCCCAACTGGTGGGAGAACTTCTGAGCAAGCGCAAGATCACAGCTGTGTACACCAGCGACTTGGGCAGGGCCGTACTCACAGCCAAGTGCATAGCAGATCCCCATAATTTGACCCCCATTGTGGACGAACGGCTGCGGGAAATGTCCTTCGGAGATTGGGAAGGAATGACCAGGGAAGAGGTGGTGGAGCAGTATCCAGAACTGTACCGCGCACGCCAGCGGGACAACTCCTCCCATCCCATCCCCGGAGGCGAACAGCCCGGGGAAGTGATCCAGCGCTTTCTCAGCTGTCTTGAGGAGATAGTGGCCAGACATCCTGGCGAGACCATCGTGGTAGTCTCCCATGGAGCGGCTTTGCGCATGACCCTGGCCTCCCTCTTGGCTATTCCCCTAGGCAGATCACAGTGCCTGAGCCAAAGCAATGGGGGCATCTCAGAATTGGTCTACAACGGCCCCGGTGCTTCCTGTCCCTGGAGGGTGATCACCCTCAACAGCACAGCCCATCTCCTGGAACATAATCTCTAGGCCCTGAGCATACACTTAGATGATGCTTGGGACCAAGGGAGGTGTTGGGCATGTTTCTGGCAGGGGCTCTGTGGGAACTAGCCTTCAGGTATCTGCTGCGCCACCTTCCACTTTATGTGGCCTTGATTCTGCTCTTCACAACCGGGTTGGGTTTTGGTGCCTTGGCCACCCAGAAGCTTTCTCCCCCTCAAAAGGAGGACTTGGCCGGCTACATTGCCGCCGTCTATTCCTCTCTGGCGGAAAGCGGAAGCCAGCACCAAAACAGGACTGACCTGTTCTACCAGCGCTTAGTGGATAATGTGCTCAAAACCGCCGGCCTGCTGTTTTTGCTGGGTTTGACGGTGATCGGAGCGCCCCTAGTCCTGGCGGTGGTATTTGTGCGGGGCTTTGCCCTGGGTTTTACCATAGGTTTTTTGGTGCAGGATACCGCGGTCAAGGGACTGGTTCTCTCTGCGGCCTGCATTCTGCCCCATAACGCCTTGGTGGTGCCCGCCCTCCTGTTAGGGGCTGGCGGTGCCCTATCCTTTGCCGGCAGCGCCCTGCGCACCCTCGCTGGCCTATCCAAAGAAGGGGTGCACGGCCAGTTAGCCACCACCACCTTCTTGGCCATCTGCAGCGGATTGCTCTTTTTAGCCGCAGCCCTAGTGGAGACCTACGTAACCCCCATTTTGGTGCAGCTCAGTCAAGGTTTTTGGACTTAAGTGATTGGAAGGGAGGGCCGCAGTGAACTGGTCAAGGACATTGGCAGAATACTCGGCCTATCTGCAGGTTGAAAAGGGCCTCTCGGCCAATACGGTGCAGGCTTACTTAAGCGACCTGCGCCAGTTTCAACAGTTTCTCGCCGGACGCGGGCGCTCTTGGGATGAAGTAGAGGCGGAAGAGGTGGCCCTCTACCTAAGCCATCTCGCGGCCCAGGAACTGGCCGCCCGGAGCAGAGCCCGAAAAATATCAGCCTTAAAAAACTTCTATGCCTATCTTGTAGATGAGGGAGTGGTGGAAAACAACCCCTGCGCCTACATCTCCAGTCCTAAACTGCCGAGCCGGCTGCCCAGTATTCTTATTGAACAAGAAGTCGTGGCCCTTTTGGAGGCCCCCACACTGGACAAGCCCGCGGGCTACCGTGATCGAGCCATGTTGGAAGTGCTTTACGGGTCAGGACTGCGGGTTTCGGAGCTCTTGGCCCTCAACATGGGGGACATTGATGAGCTGGGTTTTGTGCGCTGTCTGGGTAAAGGCAGCAAAGAGAGGATTGTACCCGTGGGCTCCCATGCGCTCCGGGCCACCGAGCTGTATCTTCAGTATGCCCGGCCGCGCCTGTGCCGGAACCCCAGGGAGCGGGCGCTATTTGTCAACCAAAGGGGACAGCGCCTGACCAGGCAAGGATTCTGGAAGATTATCAAGGCGCGGGCCAAAGAAGCGGGGATCACTAAAAACATCACCCCCCACATGCTGAGGCATTCCTTTGCCACGCACCTGCTGCGGCGCGGTGCGGACCTGCGTTCTGTTCAGGAGATGCTGGGACACGCGGACCTAGCCACCACCCAAATCTATACCCATCTCGACAAAGGCCATCTGCGCGATGTGTACAAGCAAGCGCATCCCAGGGCTTGGAAAGGGGAAGAACAGTGAAAAGACTGATCATACTTGTATTAGATAGTGTTGGAGTGGGCGAGCTGCCCGACGCCCACCTTTACGGCGACGAAGGAAGTAACACCTTAGGTAATGTGGCCAAGGCCGTGGGGGGATTGAACATGCCCCACGCCCAGAAACTCGGCTTGGGCAATATTATCCCTATAGAAGGGGTACCGCCTGCTGCCCAGCCCCAGGCCGCCTGGGGGAAAATGGCGGAAGTCTCCAAGGGCAAAGACACCACCACCGGCCACTGGGAGATCGCCGGCCTTATCTTAGACCGCCCTTTTCCCACCTACCCCAATGGATTCCCCGCGGAGGTCATTGCAGAGTTCGAACGGCGCATCGGCCGCAAAACCTTAGGGAACTACCCCGCCTCTGGTACCGTGATCATCGACGAGCTGGGGCCGCAACACATGGAAACGGGTTTTCCCATCGTCTATACTTCAGCGGACAGCGTGTTCCAAATCGCCGCCCACGAGGAGATCGTCCCCTTGGAGCTACTCTATGACTGGTGCCGCGCAGCTAGGGAACTGCTCACAGGTCCCCATGCCGTGGCCAGAGTCATTGCTAGGCCCTTTGTGGGCCAGCCTGGCAGCTTCAAACGTACCGCGAACAGGCACGACTTTAGCGTGGCCCCCTTTGGGCCAACTGTGCTCGATGCTTTAACGGAAAACGCAATTCCCGTGTACGGAGTGGGGAAGATCTACGATATTTTTGCAGGACGGGGCATCACCGCATCAGTGCCCACCAAGAGCAATCAAGATGGTCTGGACAGGGTAGTGGAGCTCATGTCCACCAAACAGGAGGACTGCCTGATTTTCGCCAATTTGGTGGACTTTGACATGCTTTGGGGACACCGCAATGACGCCCACAGCTATGCCCGGGGACTGGAGGAGTTTGACGCCCGTCTGCCGGAGATTCTAGAGAAGTTGGAACCCGAGGATCTCTTAATCATCCTCGCCGATCACGGCTGCGATCCCACCACCCCAAGCACAGACCATTCCCGGGAGTATGTGCCGCTCTTGGTGGTGGGAGCCAAGGTACAACCAGTTAACTTGGGCATACGCCAGACCTTTGCCGATGTGGCCAAGACAGCTGCCCACTTTTTTAAAGTCCCGTATAACACGGTGGGAGTAAGCTTCCTGGGAGAAATTCTGCCAGAGGAAAGGAGTTGAGTCCATGCGCGCTGTGGAGCTGATCCAAAAGAAACGTGATGGAGGGCGCCTCAGCCGTGAAGAGCTGGAGTTTCTCATCCTGGGCTACGTGCGAGGCGAAATCCCCGATTACCAAATGGCCGCCTGGGCCATGGCTGTGTACTTCCAGGGTATGGAGGCGGAGGAGATCACCGACCTCACTTTGCTCATGGCCGAATCAGGTGACACCCTTGATCTGAGCCCGATCCGCGGCCGGAAGGTGGATAAACACTCCACGGGCGGCGTTGCGGATACCACAACTCTAGTGCTGGCCCCCTTGGTGGCCAGTGTAGGCGTGCCAGTGGCCAAGATGTCCGGACGGGGCCTGGGTCACACCGGGGGTACCGTAGATAAACTGGAGAGCATTCCCGGCTTTAGAACTGACCTCACTCCCCAGGAGTTCATTGACCAAGTTAACGAGGTTGGCGTAAGCGTTGTGGGCCAGACAGGCGAGCTGGCGCCGGCAGATAAACTGCTCTATGCCCTGCGGGATGTAACCGCGACCGTTGAATCCATACCCCTGATCGCTTCGTCCATCATGAGTAAAAAGATCGCCGCGGGTGCCGATGGTTTTGTGTTGGATGTGAAGGTGGGCAAGGGCGCGTTCATGAAGGAAGAGGCACAGGCAGTGCAGCTGGCCAAAGCCATGGTGCAGATCGGTACCCTAGCCGGCAGATCCACCGTGGCCCTAGTCACAGATATGAATCAACCCCTAGGACGTCGTATTGGCAACGCCCTAGAAGTGAAGGAAGCCATTTTGACCCTGCACGGGCAGGGCCCAGAGAACTTGACCGAGCTCTGCCTGCAGCTGGGCACGGAAATGCTGCTGCTGGCGGGAGCTGCGGCCAGCCCTAGGGAGGGACGGGCCAAGTTGGAACACAGCCTGCGCAGCGGCTTGGCCCTGGAGAAATTTAAGGAATGGGTACAGGCTCAGGGGGGCAATCCCCAAGTGGCGGAGGATGTGGGACTCCTCCCCCAGGCCAGGTTCCAAGCAGACCTTAAGGCCCCCCAGTCCGGGTACATTCAAGGGATCGATCCCCTAGCGCTGGGTATGGCCGCGCTGCACCTCGGAGCAGGACGGGAGACCAAGGACTCCACCATTGACCTGGCCGTTGGCTTGGAGCTTTGGGTAAGTGAGGGTGACTACGTCCAGGAGGGCGCTGTTCTGGCCCGCATCCATGCCAACGATGAGGGCCTCCTAGCCCAAGGCCTGCAAGAAGCGGCCAGGGCGTTTCATCTCGGGAAAGACAGGCCTGCCGTACGGCCACTGGTTTACCGGAAAATCACCGCCCAGGACGTATAATGGGGCCCCAGGCCCCATATTTATTGTAATGGGAAAGGGGGCCGAGGCCGTGCCGAAAGCATGGATAATGAGGTTTGTAACGGCACTCCTCCTGCTGATCTTGGCGGGACAGGCGTGGGCATTGGAGCCCACCGGGCGCGCCGCGTACCTGATGGATCCCTACAGTGGGCGGGTTTTCCTGGAAAAAGAAAGCGCAGAACCGCTCCCTGTGGCCAGCATCTCCAAGCTCATGACCTTGGTACTCATCCTCGAGGCGGTGGACCGTGGCGAAGTGTCCCTGGAAGATGTGGTCACGGCCAGCCCCTACGCCGCGAGTAAGCGCGGATCCCGCATCTGGCTGGAGGCTGGTGAGCAGCTGCCTCTAGGAGAGTTGGTCTATGCCATTGCCGTGGGTTCGGCCAACGACGCTGCGGTGGCGGTGGCAGAGTATCTCTCCGGCAGCGAAGAGTCCTTCGTGGAACTGATGAATCAACGGGCCCAGGAACTGGGCCTTACCGCCACCAGGTTTGTGAACTGCACTGGCCTGCCAGAGGAAAGCGGTCCCCCCAACGTGATGAGCGCCCAAGATGCGGCGCTGCTGGCACGCCATGCCCTTACCGTACCCCGGGTGATGGATTATGTTTCCACATACGAGTACACCATGCGGGCTGATACCACCAAGATCCCCGTGCTTTGGAACGCCAACAAGTTGCTGCGCCGCTATTACGGCGTGGACGGCATGAAGACAGGCTTTACCACCGAAGCAGGTTACTGTATGGTGGCCACCGCGCAGCGTGACAACCTGCGTTTGATTGCCGTAACTTTAGGACACAAAACGGAAGGGGAACGGGAAAGCGCGGCCAGGGCCTTGTTGGACTATGGCTTTAGGAACTACCAGAGCCTGCAGCTATATGCCCAGGGAACTGCGGTGAGCACCTTGGACTGCCCTACGGGAAGCCCCCGCCAGGTGGATGTGGTTCTGCCCGCTCCGCTGTACATCACCGTGGAACGGGGCAAAGAGGTCGATTTTGTCACCGTGATCAGGGTGGAACAGGACCTTAAGCCGCCCATCCGGCAGGGCCAGACTATAGGCACCATGACTGTGCTCTATCAAGATGAGGTCTTGGGCACAAGCCCCCTCACTGTTGCCGTCGACGTCAGCAAACTCGCGTTTCCCGCCCTAGTGCTGCGCCTGGCCCAGGCCCTGGCCCAAGCCGTGTTTTAAAGAGCGATAGGCGCGTTTTTTGCTGTCTGTTAGCAGGTAAACCCCTGAGCCACCTCGAAAAAGTTTCTAACATGGAAACTGGGAGGGAAGCCTGTGCAGTACAGCTTTGAAACGGTGGGACAAGCACTCATCGCCAAGCTCCAGGGCGAGCTGGATTTGCATACGTCACCGCAGTTCAAAGAACAGCTTGCCGATTTCCTCACCACCCATCCGCACATCAAGTACCTGATCATGGATGTTCAAGACCTGCAGTTTATGGACAGCTCTGGATTGGGGGTAATCCTAGGCCGCTATCGCGATCTAGAAGAGCGGGGAGGCCGACTTTTTTTTGTACAAGCCAACCCGCACATCAAGCGGGTGTTGCAGATGTCGGGCCTACAGAAGATTTCTGAGTTTGCCGATTCCGCAGCCCATGTGCTAAAACGGGTCGAAGGGGGACATCTTTGATGGCAGACACCAATTGGGTCAAGTTCGAGATTCCCAGTGACACGCGCAATGTGGCCTTTGCCCGCACTGCCGTAGCGCTGTTCGCCAGCCAACTGGATTGGACCCTGGATGAGCTGGAAGACATAAAAGTGGCTGTATCGGAAGCTGTCTCTAACTCCATTATCCACGGTTATCAGCTGCAAGAGGGCGTTGTCCGGGTGGAAGCCTCCTATGAAGGCCGCAGGTTAACTATTGTGGTGGAAGACTTCGGCCAAGGGATTCCCGATGTGGAACAGGCCCAGGAGACGGGCTATACAACCATCCCCGAAGAGCGCATGGGCTTAGGTTTCACCTTTATGCACGAGTACATGGACCAGGTGTTGGTCAGCTCCGAGGTGCAGAAAGGAACGAAGGTAATCCTGATCAAAGAAGTCCCCCAGCGCGCGGAAGGATAATGGACCATGGAACTGGAGCAAACAAGGCGGCTGATCGCCCAATCGCAGCAGGGGGACGTGGCAGCCCGCAGCCAACTGGTTGAGCAGAACCTGCCGTTGGTGCATAATATTGCCAGGCGGTTTGCGGGTCGGGGGGTGGAGTTGGAGGATCTGGTGCAGGTCGGCTGTGTGGGTCTGCTCAAGGCCATCCAAGACTTCGACTTGAGCTACGAGGTAAAATTCTCCACTTTTGCCGTCCCCAAGATCATGGGCGAGATCAAACAGCACTTGCGCAGCTCAGCACCATTAAAGGTTGCCCGTTCCCTCCGCCAACTGGCCGCCCGGGCCCTGCACACCAAAGACGCCCTGGCCCAGTCCCTGGGACGGAGTCCCACCCTTGCGGAAATCGCAGCCGAGCTGAACACGTCCCCAGAAGAAGTGGTATGTGCCTTGGAGGCCGTATCACCCCTTTACTCCCTCCAGGGTACCCTGGGCAGTGATGATGGGGAAGAGCGGGCTTTGGAAGATGTTCTGCCGGTAAACGACAGCCAAGAGCACTTCCTGCTCAGGCAGGCCCTGCAGGCATTGGAGCCCCAGGAACGGCGCTTGATTCTGCTGCGCTACTTCGCAGAGAAAACCCAAAGCCAGGTGGCGGAGGAGTTCGGCATATCCCAGGCACAGATTTCCCGCATGGAAGCGCGCATCATACGCCAACTTCGTCACCATTTCTAGAAAAGAGGATTACTTTGTGTGTTGATCTACATGTTCATACAACTGAATCCGATGGAACCTGGACACCCCAGGAGGTTGTGCGAGAGGCGGTCCAGAGGGGCCTGAAGGCCATTGCCATCACGGATCATGATACCACGGCCGGGATCCATGCTGCCCAAGAGCAAGCCCCCACAGGCCTTACGGTAATTCCAGGCATTGAAGTCAATGCTGCAGCTCCCGATGGCGCCGATATCCACATTCTAGGTCTGTGGATCGATCCCCTCAATGCAGCTTTGCAGGAGCAGTTGAATACCCTAAGAGAATCGCGCCTCGAGCGTACAGAGAAGATCCTGTCCCTCCTGGGCCAACTGGGCATTTCCCTCACAGTAGATGATGTATTGAAATACGCCCGGGAGGATGTGGTGAGCCGCAGCCACATCGCTTCAGCGCTCCTGGAGAAGGGAGTGGTGGCCTCCAAAGCCGAGGCCTTCCAGCGCCTGATTGGTGAAGGCTGCCCGGCTTATGTGCCGCGCTACAAAGTGGAACCAGCCCGGGCTGTGGACTTGATCCTCCAGGCAGGAGGGGTACCTGTTTTGGCCCACCCCGGCCTGCTCAACAACCTCGATGTACTGCCCCTTTTGGTGGATGCTGGCCTTGTGGGACTGGAAGTGATCCACCCCAGTCACAACGAGGACCAGACCAGATACTATCTCACCGTGGCGCACCAGTATGGTCTTCTTCCCAGCGGCGGCTCGGACTGCCACGGACCAGGGGGCAAGGACCAGGTTTACCTTGGAAGTTACACCATCCCCGAAGAGTGGCTGCACAAGCTCGCCGCCCGGCGGTGAAGGTTCCCGGGGCTTGTACTGCCTGTTATTCCCTGCAGGGCATTCCCTTCCCGGCTCGAATTAGCTGAGTAGAATCTCCTTGTACCGAGCAGAAGTCGCTGTGTTAATTCGGAACTTGAGGGAGTTGGGGGAATGTCGCAGTTAACGGGGGAAAAGATCGCACTGCAGCTGAAGAGGCCCGGCCGCTGCCGGCTGGTCTACGAGATCCTGCTCCAGGGGGAAGTGATCGGGGAGATCGAGCTGGACCAGATTGCCTGGCGCAGCGGTGAAGCAGAGTTGAAGATCGAGATCTTCAGGCCCGCGAGGCAGGGGCAAGGTTACGGAACGGATGCTGTGAACACGCTCCTTGGGCATGCCTTTGGGTCCATGAACCTCAAACGGGTCTATCTCCGGGTCCATGCCGCCAATCGCAGCGCGGTCCGCTGTTACGAAAAGGCAGGCTTTAGGAAAGAAGGGAGATTGGAGCGCTGCCTCGGGGGCAGTGAGCCGGAAGAAATCCTGCTCATGGAGATAGGCAGAACACACTTCAACAAGGCCAGACCACCCGAAGCCGTGTAGAACCGCACCAGAATGCGGTTCTTTCTTTTTCTATCCCCCATAAGCCCCATACGCCCACGAATCTTATACACGGAAACTGGAATGGAGCAAAGGATTATCTAAGAAGGTGTCGAAAACAAGAACATGTATTTCTTTAGCACGCAAACGGAGGGGTATTAATGCTCAAAATATTCGCACTCGGCGGTCCAGTAATGATTCCCTTACTGTTCTGCTCCATCTTCGCAGTCGCAATCGGCCTGGAAAGACTATGGTACTTACTGCGTTCCAGAGTGGATACCGATGATCTGTTGGAAGATATCAAACTCTCCCTCGGCCAAGGTAAAGTGCTGGAAGCCATGCAGATTGCCAAAAAATCCAGGGGCCCTGTGGCCGCCGTATTGGCAGCAGGGATAGCCCACTATGATCGCAGTCCTGAAGAGATTAAAGAAAGCATGGCAACGGTTGGCCGGGAAGAGATCTATAAAATGGAAAAGCGCATGGTTGCTTTGGAGCTCATCATCTCCATCGCTCCTCTGCTGGGTATCTTGGGTACCGTCACGGGCATTATCCAAAGCTTTAACGTGATTGCAGCCTTGGAGGGTATTGGACAGGCTGCCGAGCTGAGCGCAGGAATTGCCGAGGCATTGATTACCACCGCGGCCGGTTTGAGCATTGCCATCCCCACGATGGCCCTCAATGCCTTTTTGAACAGCATCATCGACAAAAACATCGCCGATATGAACAAGAAGTCGGCTGAACTGCTCAACGTTCTCGAGGCGAGGAGTGAGTTTTAATGGACTTCCGTCGCACGAAACGACTGCATCGCGGGCCCGATATCACCCCCATGATTGACGTTGTCTTTTTCTTGTTGGTCTTTTTTATGGTCTTTTTCACGGTGCGAACAGCTCCTTTGGGTCTGAACGTGGAGCTGCCCAGGGCTGTAACGGGGAATCCTCAGGCCAGTGCCAGGTTTGAAATTGCCGTGGACAAATCGGGGGCCATGTACGTGTCCGGCAGCAGGGTGACCAGTTCCCAGCTTCGTCAAGCCTTGACAGAACGATTGCAGGTCAATCCCGATATGTTCGTAATCGTGAAGGCTGACAAGGAGGTGCGCTACGAATACGTAGTGAACGCCCTAGACGAAGTCCGCGCTGCAGGCGGTTACCGTCTGGGCTTGGCAGTTGAGCAAGACAGGTAAGGGAAAGGAGAGAGGTAGGTGCATAATCCTTATGGTGATGAACCGCGGCTGAATCGGTTCTTATTGATCTCCGTAGTTCTACATGCCATCCTGTTCTTTACCTTGCCTGATCTGGCGGCGCGCCTGGAAGCTGATATACCGGCTATGGCGGGGGGCGGAGTGATCCAAATCATGCACGTAGAACGTTCGGTCAACCCCCGTCCATCTCCCGTCACCGATCCCCTAGCTCAGGGTTCGGTACCCAGGGTAACTGATCCCAGGCCCCTTCCTGATCAGCCTCCTCGACAAGAAGCCGTGGCCCAACCTAAACCCCCAGTTGTGGAGGAACCCCAGGTGGAGCGGTCCAGCCCCGATGTACCAGAACCGGAGCTGACCCCAGAACCTCAGCCCACTGTCTTGGCTGAGGAACCAACACCAGAACCTCCCAGGCAGGAGGTATTGGAAGAAACAGGAGCTGGGGAGCTCCTCAGCAGTGAGAGGGGTCCTGAAGTGGCGGCCGAACCCATAGCCCGGGAAGCCATTGAACCGCCAGTGGAGCCACGTCCTGAGCCTGAAGAACTGCCAGCCTCCCAGAATGTAAGCGGTACGGGAACTGGCACAGGTGGGTCCGCCGACGAGCTAGGCCAGGCCCAAAGTGGTACAGGAACAGCACAGACCGCCCCGCCTCCGCCTCCGCCGCCGGCTAGCGGCAGGGGACTACACGGCGGAGGGATTCCTACTTACCCGAAGAACGCCGAACACGATGGAGTGGAAGGGGTAGTCTTCCTGGTCATTGAAGTTTCAGCCGATGGACAGCTGCTCAACGTTATTCTAGAGCGCTCCTCTGGCGATAGCCGCCTCGATATGCAGGCACTAAGGTACGTGCAGGGCATGTGGACCTTTGCTGCCCAGCCCTATGACTACGCCATGGAGGTTGCTGTGGTTTTCAGCAAAGAGGATAACCGGTTTGTGTCTAATGTGGAATATGGTCCGGTCCGTTGGCTGAATGTGCCTTAATGGGAGGATAGAGCAGATGCCAAAAAAGAGTGTAGTTCTCGTGGGGTTGCTAACTCTATCTCTTGCGGTGCTGCTGGCCGCGGCCGCGGCAGCCCAGGAGATCGTGGAGATTAGTAACGAGTACATCAGGATCGTGGTCAATGCCGGCGAACTGAACGGAGGCAGGTTCTCCGTGGGTACGACAGGCGGAGACCCCGGCCGCACGAGTGATGATCATAAGGCACTGATCTACGGCGGCGATGATCCGTGGACGTCTTACACCACAGTGCGGGTGGATAACCAAAACTGGGTTTTCGGTAACCCCACGGACCGGAGGGCCGGTTCAGACGGTCTATACGGTGAGATAGTCCAACCTCCCACTGTGGTTGATGGGAAGATCGAAAGCAGCTGGAAACTGGGGCCCATCCAGGTCTGGCAGGTGCTCAGCATCACCCGCAGCAGCACTACAGGACTGATGGATACAGCCCAGATTGAATACCACGTGGAGAACACGGATACCGAAAGCCACATGGTGGGGCTGCGCCTGATGCTCGATACCATGCTGGGGGCCAACGACGGGGCCCCATTCCGGGTGGAGGATCGGGCCCTCACCACGGACACGGTCTATTATTCCCAGAACATGCCAGAGTTCTGGCAGGCCTTTGATTCCCTGTCTAACCCACAGGTCATGGCCCAGGGCACGCTGCGCAAAGCGGGGATTGTCCCCCCTGATCGTGCCTATTTCACCAACTGGGGGAGTGTGGCGGATGCCGCCTGGAGTTTTGAGTTCATCCCCGGACGGGACTTCACCCGCGTTGGCGAGTGGGAACTGGACAGCGCCATTGCCCTGTTTTGGGATCCTGTGGTTTTGGAGCCAGGGGAGTCGCGCAGCTACGTTACTTATTACGGCCTGGGCGGCGTGACTATTGCCGCAGGAGAGCTGATTGTGGGTGTGACTTCGCCTGCCCAGGTGCCCGCGGACACTGAAGGGTTCCAGACCTTCTCCATCATTGCCTACGTCCAAAACGACGGAGAAGGTGAAGCCTTGGACGTAGTGGCTGAACTGCGGCTGCCGCGGGAACTGGAACTGGTGGGCAGTCCGGCCAAGGTGTCCCTGGGAGATCTGCCCAGCGGTGAAACCAAGCAGGCGGGCTGGCAGGTGCGGGCCCAGAGCAACGCGGAGGGCATTTTCAGCTATGAAGTGGTGGTCACTTCCACCAACAGCGAGACCAACAGGGTCACCCGCACCATCGAGGTGCTCAGCCCGGCCCGGCTGCAGGTCTTGGTCAGCGCTCCGCCGGCCCTAGGTGTGAAGAACGAACGCTTTGATCCGCCCACCTTTGATGTAACGGTGTTTCTGCGCAATGAAGGAGGGACTGCTTACTACGGCGGAACCTTCGAGCTGCTCCATCCCATGCTGGAACTGCTGCCCGGCCAAAGCGCCAAGCGCTTCCCCGGCACCATCGAAGCAGGTCAGGAGCTGTCCTTCAAATGGGTGCTCAAACCCCAAGAAGGTTTCTTCGGCGGAGGACCCTTGGGCTATTCCCTAAGGATTACCTCGCCCCGCGGTGAGCAGACGGTGAGCCCCATGTCCATCATCATCCCTCTGCTCAAACCCAAAGTGTGGGTGGGCGAACCGGAAGTGGCCGGTGGCGGACCGGTTCGGGAAGGGCAGTACTTTAAGTTGCCCATCTGGGCCACCAATATCCCGGATTTCTTGGGAGTGGAGCTGGATCTGTCCTTTGATCCCGAACGTTTGGAGATTGTAGGCAAGACACTGGATATTTCCATGGGCACCTTGTTTGTCAGTGAAGGAGAAACGGCGGAGACTGCCTGGTGGACCATGCCCTTTGTGGCCAACGATACAGGACAGGTTCTGGGCTTGAAGGCCCAGCGCAGCACCAGACTCCCGAATGCCTTCGGTACGCTCATGACCATTTATTTCCGGGCTAAGGAGGCCGGACTGGCCCGGGTAAACATTGACAAGGTGAAGATTATCACGCCTGAGGCTGTCCTGGAACCTTCGTATTTCGACATCGAACATAGAGATATCCAGATTCAACCAAGATAGCGAGGAGGCTTACGTACATGAAGAGGAAAGTCATCTATGGACTGGTTCTGGCCTTGGTTTTCGCTCTAGCGGGTCCGGCCTGGGCGGAAACCAAGCTCAAAGACGTCCCTGTTGACCACTGGGCGTACCATGCCGTTAATACGGTGGTGTCCAGAGGCTACCTGACACTGTTCGAAGACGGCAGCTTCCAGGGCACCCGGGCGGTTGACCGTTACAGCCTAGCCAGTGTCATCGCCAGGCTCTTGGAAGACATTGAAGTGGCGCGGGTGCGGGGCACCACAGGGGACTTGGCTAACCTTGGCGACCTGCGCACCAGGTTTGAAGAGGATCTGGCTACGTGGTATGCCGATCAGCAGAGCCTAAGGGATAGCGTCAGACGTGTCGAGGAAAATGCCCTGGTAGCCGAAGAGCGGGTCAGCAGGGTGGTGGCGGCCCAGATCGAGCTGCAGGAGAAAGTGGAAGAACTGCGCAAAGAGATCGTGGCGCAGCAGCTGCTCCTGTCCGGTTTTGAGGGCAGGGTAGAACAGCAGACGGGTGATCTGGGGGGCCTTTCCGCCAATCTTGCCGAGCACGAACAGCGCCTCGCCGAGCTGCTCAATGCTGTTCTCGTCCTGGAAAAAGAGATCCTGCGGCAGGACGATGACATTACCAGGCTGGAGAATTGGGTAGGGGAGAAGGACGCGGTATTTGCTGCTCTCCAAAGCTCCGATGCGTCCTTGCGTAACCAGCTGGATCAGCTGGCGGCCATGAACCAGCAACTGGAAAAGGATATCCAAAACCTGGCCGTGATGCTGCGCAGCGAAACCCAAAAGCGCGAGGAACTGGCAGGCCAGCTAGAACAAGCGAAATCCGAAATCGTGGTGCTGCGGGAAGACCGCTCAATGATAGAAGACATTAAGCAGGAGCTGGGTGCCGATGTCAATGCTCAGCTTAATGCAGCCCTCATCCGTGAGCAGCGGTTGGAACGGCAGATCAAATCCTTGGAAGAAGAATTTGAAACCTACAGAACCAATGCGGAGAAGGAATTGAAGTCGACCAAGACCATGGCCATTATCGGTATCGCCGTGGGAGCCATTGGTGCGGTAATTGGCATCATGGGATTGGGCGGCAACTAAACCTCAGCGAACTTGCGGGGCCCTTAAAGGCCCCGCTTTTTGTATAATTCCAGCTGAACGCCGCATACTACTAAAGCGCGCAAGAAAGGAGTGACGCTTTTGCAGCCCAAGGAATATCAGCAGCTCGTTCAGGAGAACCTGCCGCCCCGTCCTATTGTGAAGAACATGCTGTGGGCGTTTTTTGTTGGCGGGATAATCTGTGCCATTGGGCAAGTTGTGCTGACCATCGCCCAAAGTTTCGAACGCACCAAGAATGAAGCCGCAGCTGTCACCTTGGCCGCCATGATCTTCTTGGGCACCATCTTAACCGCGCTGGGCGTCTACGACGAAATCGCGGAGAAGGCCGGCGCAGGCGCGGCCGTCCCCATCACCGGTTTTGCCAACACTGTTACCTCCGCCGCAATGGACTTCCGCCGGGAAGGGTTACTGTTAGGTATGGGGGCCAAGATGTTCGTGATTGCCGGCCCGGTAATCGTATACGGCATCCTCGCCGGTTTTATCGTGGCCTTAATCAAGTCGTTGGTCTTGGGGTTGTTCTAAGGGGGATGGTTGTGGGCAAGCGCACGGGTACAAGGACACTAACCTTCAGCAGAGGTCCCCGCATCACCAGCCGCTATACCCTGGTGGGCCCCCGGGAAGGGAAGGGACCCTACGCACTGGACTTCCATGAGATCCTGCCCGATGATAGCTTGGGCCAGAAAACAGCGGAAAAGACGGAACGCTTAATGCTGGAAAAAGCCATCTCCAAAGTCCTAGAGCAGCACGGCACCAGCATTCATGATGTGCACTTCCTCATTGCCGGTGATCTGCTCAATCAGATCACCACATCCAGCCTAGCAGCGAGCACCCATGCCGTGCCCTTCATCGGCATTTATGGAGCCTGTTCCACTTTCGCGGAAGCCTTGGGTCTGGGTGCGGTGCTTTTGGAGGGGGAGTTTGCCCAGCAAGTGCTCATTGGGACAGCCAGTCACTACCAAACCGCAGAACGGCAGTTCCGCTACCCCATTGAGCTGAACGTACAGCACCTGCGGACCAACCAGGTTACCGTTACGGGAGCCGCCGCAGCCATACTCAGTTTTGCAGAACGGGGCCCCCGCATCACCCACGCTACCTTCGGCACAGTGGTGGACATGGGGCTGAAGGATCCCCACGACATGGGCAGTGCCATGGCTCCGGCAGCCTTCCGCACCATAAAAGAACACCTGGCCGACACAGGCCGCACCCTAGAAGACTACGACCTCATCCTCACAGGCGACCTGGGTAAACAGGGCAGCAAAATGCTGAGACTGCTTATGGAAAGGGAGCAGATCAAGGGTCTCGAGCGGCTGCAAGACGGGGGGAGCCAGATCTTCGGGCCGCACCAGCCTGTGGGAGCAGGCGGCAGCGGTGCTGCCTGCGTAGCAGTGATGACTTTGGGCTATGTCCTCAACCGTTTGGAAGCGGCTCAGGTCAAGAGGGTGCTCATTGTGGCCACCGGAGCCCTGCTCAGTGCCCTCACGGTGCTCCAGGGCGAATCCATCCCCTGCATCGCCCATGCCATCGCTTTGGAACAGTAGGGGGGAGATGAATGCAGTACCTCATAGCCTTTCTCGTTGGGGGCGCGATCTGTGCCCTGGCCCAGTTCATCTTTGATACGGCTAAGTGTTCTTCAGCCCACGTGCTCGTGGGGCTGGTCTGTTTGGGAGCGGTGCTCAACGGACTAGGATTATATGAACCATTCCAAGAGTTTGCCGGGGCAGGCGCCTTAGTGCCGGTGCTGGGCTTTGGCAGCTCCATTACCACAGGAATGATCAGCGAAGTGAAGCGTTTAGGGTGGGAGGGGCTCTTCACTGGAGCCTTTGAGATAACTGGCCTGGGACTGGCGGCCGCGGTGGTCTTCAGCAGCCTTCTCGCCTTAATCAGCAAACCCCATCGCTAATCGCTAACTGAAAACTTAAACCCCCAGCCTCGCTGGGGGTTCGTTATTGCCTGGCCGAGGGCAGGAAAACATGGGGAGGAGTAGAACTTATCTCAGGAGAAAAGAGGAAAGCTTTTTTCGATGTAGAAGCGAATTGTATCCTGTCAACATCTGCCTTCGGCAAAAGGGGGATCCTCATGGAAGAGAGACAGCTAGTGGTATTTCGTCTGCACAATGAAGAATTCGGCGTGGAGATCACCGACGTGCGGGAGATCGTCAAGCCGCGCCATATTACCAGGCTGCCCCATGTGGCGGACTACATTGAAGGTGTAACTAACCTGCGGGGTGAGGTCATCCCTGTGATCTGCCTGCGCAAGCGTTTCGGCCTCGAGCCACAAGAGGAAACGCAGGATACTCGCATCATTATACTGGAAATCAACGACGGCCAGGTGGGTTTCATTGTGGATGCGGTAACAGAAACCCTGCGTCTGCCGGAAAATGCCATTGAGCCTCCGCCCAGCAGTATAGCCGGTCTGCGCGCCGATTATCTGGCTGGCGTGGGCAAGCTCGACGACCGGCTGCTCATCCTCTTAGATGTGGACAAGATCCTGAGCACCGATGAGAAGATTCAGCTGCAGAGCCTCCAGGAACAGAATGGGGAGCAGGCACAATAAAGCAGCTCAAGTAGCGGCGCGAAACTGCCGATAAGAGACGGGAGAAGTGTGTTCTTTTTCCGACCTAGGCACCGCGCCTAACAGGAGGTGAGTCAGGTGGAGGACATTCTCACCCAAGAAGAGATAGATCTACTGATCAAAGCAGTTACCCAACCAGACCTGGACCTGGACCAAGAGCCAGAACCAGAGCTGCAGGCCGAGTCCCGTTACGATTTCAGCAGACCGAACAAGTTTTCCAAAGAGCACTTGCGTGCCCTGCATCGCATCCACGAACAGTTCAGCCGCACCTACGCGGGCTACATGTCCGCCAAACTGAGGCACAGGGTGGATCTGAAGGTGCACACAATCGAGCAGATTCTCTTTGGAGACTTTGTCCGTTCTCTGCCTAACCCCTCAGTGCTCAGCGTCTACCGGGTCCATCCCTTGGATGGTTATGCCATTGTCCAGTTTACGCCCGATATTGCCTTCCTGCTCCATGATAGGCTGTGCGGCGGCGATGGTGTACCCATGCGCAGGTCGCGCAGCCTTACTGATATAGAAGTAGCTGTGCTGAAAAGGCAGGTCTTGAGCGTATTTTCCTCGCTGCTCAGCGACTCCTGGCGGGAAGTGGCAGAGCTCCGTTTTGAACTGGAGAACATGGAAAGCAATCCCCAGTTCCTGCAGGTTGCCGCGGACCGAGATGCTGTGGCCCTGATCACCATGCGTTTCGAGCTGAACGAGATCAGTGATATGATCAGCATCTGCTTGCCCCACCGCACACTGGAACCCATATTGAAGAATTTGACCCACATCCGCATGTTTGAATCGCTGCAGCAGCCCGACCCGAGCCGCATTGAACTGCTGAAGGAACAGGTGCGGGCTGCGGTGGTACCAGTGGAAGTGGAGCTGGGGCGAACCACAGTAACAGTGGGGGATCTGTTGGACTTAGCCCCAGGTGATGTGGTTGTGCTGGATCGTAAGAAGCACGAAGCGCTGGATGTGAAGATTGGTTCCATGACCAAGTTCAAAGGCACACCTGGCCGGTTGGGCCAGAGATTGGGTGTAGTCATCACCAATGTCCTGGAACCTGCGGAAGAAGGAGGGCCTGATGATGAGCGATGATCTCATGAGTCAAGAGGAACTGGATGCCCTTCTGCAGGAGCATAGCCAGAAGAGCAGATTCCCATCTTTGAATACTGACGATTACTTAAGCGTAATCGAACAGGATACCCTAGCCGAAATCGGCAACATTTCCATGGGCTCAGCGGCCACCGTACTGAGCACCCTGGCCAACCATAAAGTGCGCATCACGGTGCCCAAGGTCTATGTGAGCACGGCCCGCGCCGTGGCCGAATCCTATCCCATCCCCTGTGTGGTTGTCAATGTGGATTATGTACAGGGGCTGCAGGGCGCCAATGTGCTGGTGATCCGGGAGACAGATGCCCTGGTGATCGCCAGCCTCATGATGGGCGGTGATGGGACCAATGTCCCTGCAGAGCTAGATGAACTCTATCTCAGTGCTGTCACGGAAGCCATGAACATGATGATGGGGTCCGCGGCTACGTCCATGAGCGAGCTCTTTGGACGGCCCATTGAGATTTCACCTCCCATTACAACCTGGCGCGATCTGGCTCAAGACCCGTTGACCACTGATATTCCTGCCGATGAGCCCATTGTTGTGGTCGCCTTTCGCATGGAGATCGAAAACCTCGTAGACAGCACCATGCTGCAGATCATTGATATAGAGTTTGCCCGGGATATGGTGCGGGCTCTACTGCCGGGAGAGGAACCAAGGGCCGCCTCTTCTGAGGACGAAGCGGCGGTGGCTGCCCAGTGGACGGAACTCAAACGGCAGCCGGTGGAGACCGCAGTGCCGCAGACTCCTCCGCAAGCTCCAGCTGTCGCGCCCGCCGCCCAGTACGATTTGGGCAACGTAAATATCGATCTCATTCGCGATATCCCGGTGCAGGTACGGGCCATTTTAGGCCGGACGAAGATGTCCATTGACAATATCCTGCGTCTGGGGCCCGGCCATATCATGGAGCTAGAATCGCTCCACGGCGAGCCCATTGATCTCTACGCCAATGATACCCTGATTGCCCGCGGGGAAGTGGTGGTTGTAGGCGAGCAATTTGGTGTGCGGATCACGGAGATCGCCACACCACAGGACCGCATTACCAGCATCCGTTAATGACCCAGTTGCTGAAGGGGGGAAGCCCGTGGATCTAAGTTCATTCAAAGAAGTGTTCGCTGCAGAAGCCCGTGATTACCTGCAATCCCTTAACGAGGATCTGCTCCGGTTCGAGAAAAACCCGCATGACCACGGCACGGTAGATGAGATGTTCCGTGCTGCCCACAGTCTGAAGGGCATGGCAGGTACCATGGGGTTCGACGAGTTGGCCGAGTTTACCCACGAGATGGAAAGCGTGCTGGATCTGCTGCGTACAGGTGAACTTCAGCCTACGACCCATGTAATCAACGTTCTATTCATGGCCGTGGATACCTTGGAGCTGCTGTTGGAGCAGACGATTAACGAGGTGCCCATCAGTTCGTACGGGGAGCAGATCGCCGCTCTGCGCGCGCTGGTGGAAACACCTCAAGCGGCCGAATCCCCCGTTAGTGCTGAACAGACCTTTTCCGCGGAATTGAATGAGTTTAACCGGGAGACCATCAAACAGGGGATAACCCAAGGGTATCGAGCCTTTGCCGTGTCGGTTGTGCTCAAACCCAAGACCATCTTAAAGTCGGTGCGCGTGTACACCGTTTTCCAGGCTCTGGAGCAGGTGTCCACCATTGTGCAGAGCAACCCCTCGGCCCAAGACTTGGAGGACGAGAAGTTCGACCGTCAGTTTGCTCTGGTCTTGTTGACCAAGGAATCGGGCGAGCGCATCCGCCAGATTGTGGAGGGCATTTCGGAAATTGAAAGCGTAAGCGTGGAAGAGGTTGTGCTGGACAGCAGCCAAGACCAGGCGGATAAGGGCGAGGAGGAAACCGCTGCCGCGCTGAGCACCCCCATCTCCGCTGCTCCCGTGCGCGTGACCCGCCAGGAGCCGTTGGTGCGGGTGGAAACGGAGCGTTTGGACAAGCTGATCAACCTCGTAGGTGAGCTAGTTATCAGCCGCACCCAAGTTATTGAGCTGGTGAAAAACGGGGAAGCGGATCGTATGGGCGCCCTGGACCAGTTGGACCGCATCACTACCGAACTGCAGTATGCCGCCATGAGTCTGCGCATGGTACCCATTAAGCAGGTCTTTGACCGTTTTCCCCGCATGGTGCGGGATTTGGCCCACGCCAGAGGCAAAGACATTAGTCTGGAGATTTCCGGTGAAACCACTGAGCTGGACCGCTCCATTGTCAATCAGATTGGCGATCCTTTGGTGCACCTGTTGCGCAACTCCATCGATCATGGTATCGAACCCAAGGAGGAACGCATCGCCAAAGGCAAGCCCCCAGCTGGGACCATCCGCTTGAGCGCGCGCCATGAAGGAAGTCATATCCTAATTGAGATCAGCGACGATGGCCAGGGCCTGAACGTGGAGCGCATCAGGGACAAGGCCATCGAGCGCGGGCTTTTAGCCAGCGGCACTAAGGAGCTGACCATGGCTGAAGCCATCAATTTCCTGTTTCATCCAGGATTCAGCACCGCCGAAACCGTGACAGATCTGTCCGGACGGGGTGTGGGTCTAGACGCAGTGAAAGCTACCGTGGAGTCCCTGAGCGGAACCATTGAAATGGAGTCCGAACCAGGGAAATCAACTAGGACCACCATCAAGCTGCCCTTGACTCTAGCCATAATCAAGGCCCTTTTGGTTAAGGTTGATGGAGAAACGGTGGCAATTCCTATCCAGGCAGTGAGGGAAAACATCCAAATCGAGCCGGGGCAAATCAAGACCATTCAACAAAACGAAGTGATCATGCTGCGCAACGAAGTACTCCCCTTGTATGATTTAGCGGACTGCCTCGGGTTTAAAGCGGTGGACCGCAGTGGGCCCCTGCCCGTAATTATCGTGGAAGTCAGGGGCGAGAAAGTGGGGTTCATCGTGGAGGACCTCATCGGACAGCAGGAAATCGTGATCAAATCATTGAGCAGTATTGTCGGTGATGTTAAGGGTGTTGCCGGGGCTACAGTGTTGGGTAACGGCCGCATAGCCCTGATCATTGACAATAGTACGCTAATCGGATAGGAGTTGAGCAAATGGCCAAGACCGTCTTAATTACCGATGACACTGCGTTTATGCGCATGACCCTGAGAAATGTAATTGAGAAAAATGGCTACACTGTTGTGGGTGAAGCCTCCGACGGCGAAGAAGCCGTCGCCCTGTATAAAGAGCTGAAACCGGATCTGGTAACCATGGATATTACCATGCCCAAAATGGACGGTATCACCGCCATTAAGGAGATCATGAAGATCGATCCCCAGGCGAAGATCATCGTATGTAGCGCCATGGGGCAAAAGCCCATGGTGATTGAGGCGTTAAGCGCAGGAGCCAAGGATTTCTTGGTCAAGCCATTTGACGCAGAACGCGTGGTGGAGTCTCTGCGCAAGATTGGTTCCTAGGAGGGCAGAAACAGTGCCTAACATGAAACTGGACTTCCTGAAGGAACTGGCCAACATTGGAACGGGGCATGCCACCACCGCCCTCTCCCAGATGCTCAATGGCCGGCTCTTTCAACTAGTGGTCCCCGATGCCCAAATGCTGCCCTTTACCGAAGCCGCCACCTATATGGGAGGGTTGGAGCAGGTTGTGGTGGGCATCTTTGTTGTGATTTCCGGCGATGCCAAGGGGTATATGGCCTGTGTGCATCCTTTGGAAAGTGCCCTGGTACTGGTTAGGCTGCTCACTGGAGAGGATAAGGAAGAGATTGACGAGCTGGGACGTTCAGCTCTCCAGGAAATGGGCAACATTATGGTCACCTCGTTCCTCAACGCCCTGGCCCAGATGACCGACTTGCTCCTGGTGCCCAGCGTGCCGGGACTGGCAGTGGATATGGCCGGTGCCGTGTGGGAGAGTATCTTGGCAGGAGCCGAAGTGACCCACGAAGTTACCGTGATTCGCACCCGCTTCTCCACGGAAGGAGAGTCCATTGAAGGGCATATCATCTTTCTCCCTGACGAAGAAGCTTTTGCCAAAATTGCTCTACAGCTCGGTTTGGAGGAACTGTGATGGCAGAGGTTTTCGTGAATATGGGCCAGATCAGCTCCGCCAAGCAAAGCGGTATTCTCACCACCGTCGGGCTAGGTTCGTGTATCGGTGTAACACTCCATGATGATAAGGCAAAAGTGGGAGTGATGGGCCACATCTTCCTGCCCCGCAGCCGCCCCAACGATCCCGATGCACCGCCGGGCAAGTACGCGGATACGGGCATCCCTGCCATGATCGATGAAGCTCTGCGCTTGGGTGCTAGCAAGAGCAGGCTCCAAGCCAAACTGGCTGGAGGAGCCAATTTGTTTCCCAACTTGAATCTCCACAGTGCCAGCATTGGACAGCAGAACATCGAAGCAGTCACAGCGCTTCTAAAACAGCACGGAGTTCCCATTGTGGGCCAAGATGTGGCAGGTAATCATGGGCGCAAAATGCGTTTTTTTGTTGAAACTGGGGTTGTGACGGTCACCGCGATCGGCAAGGACCCCGTGCAGATTTGAGGTGAGACTCATGCCCATACGGGTCCTGGTGGTAGATGATAGCGCCTTCATGCGGAAGTTGATCACCGAAATTATCAATGCTCAACCAGATCTAGAAGTCGCGGGCTACGCCCGCAACGGCGAAGATGCCTTGAAAAAACTCCAGCGGCTGCAGGTGGACGTGGTCACCCTCGATGTGGAAATGCCAGTTATGGATGGACTGGAGACCCTGAAGAGGATCATGAGCGAGAAGCCTCTGCCGGTGGTGATGCTCTCCAGCCGCACCCGGAAGGGTTCTGAAACCACTATCCAAGCCCTATCCCTGGGCGCGGTGGACTTCGTGTCTAAGCCCTCGGGTTCAGCTACACCAGAACTGGGCAGTATCGCCGATGAGCTGGTGAACAAGATCCGCTGCGCTGCCGTGGCCCAGTTGCCCTTGAAGAAAAAGGCACCCGCCTTGACTCCAAAAAGGCCAGTCCCTGCCTTGCCTCCGGTACCCGTCGGTGCTGCGAGCCGAGTGGTGGTCATCGGTTCTTCCACGGGGGGCCCCAAGGCCCTGGAAGAGGTGTTTGCCCATATCCCCGAAAACCTTCCCGCAGGTGTTATTGTGGTACAGCACATGCCCAAGGACTTTACCCGAAGCTTTGCCGAGCGCCTGAATTCCTTGTTCCCGTTTCCCGTTAAGGAAGCTGAAGAGGGGGATCTTGTGGAAAGCGGTAGAGTGCTGATTGCCCCCGGGGACTATCATCTGGTGATAACCCCTGAGCGCAGAGTGGCCCTGAACCAGGAGGACCGGGTGATGTTCCTCAGGCCGTCCATTGACGTAACCATGGAGAGCCTGCCAGCAGTATACGGGAAGAACATAATTGGGGTGATCCTCACCGGTATGGGCCGCGATGGAGCCAAGGGCATGGCCCTGATCAAGCAGGCAGGGGGTATCACTATTGCCCAGGACAAGGCGACATCCACCATCTACAGTATGCCCAAAGCGGTAGCCGATGAAGGTAATGCGGATTATATTCTCCCCCTGGATAGAATCGGGAGTGTGATCACGGAACTTGTTTCCGCCTTGAGGTGAAGAGAGGTTGGCCATGAGGGATTATGCTAAGCTGCAGCGGGACATCCACAAGACGCTGGGAATTGATCTAACCGCCTACAAAGAACAGCAGATGCGCAGGCGCATCAACCAGTGGCTGGACCGGTACCGGCTTGCCTCCTACGATGAGCTGGTGCAGACTTTGGTGCAGGATCGGGAACACCGCGCCAAGTTCGTGGAGTACCTCACCATCAACACCAGCAGTTTCTTCCGGGATACGCGGGTTTTTGACGTGATCGAAGAGGTGGTGCTGCCGGATATCAGCGCAAACCGCCGTCCCCGCATCTGGAGCGCTGGGGCCTCCATTGGTGCCGAGGTTTACTCCATCGCCATCTTGATGAGGGAAGCTAGGTTTACGCCGGGCCTTTTGCTGGCCACGGACTTGGACGAAGCTGTTTTGGAAAAAGCAAAAACCGGTATTTACCTGCCCAGCCAGGTGAACGGCATGGAGCCCAAGTACCTGAGCAAATACTTTAAGCAACTGGACAACGGCAACTGGGCTATTGCCGACAGTATCAAGAACATGGTGGTGTTTAAACAGCACGATCTGCTCAAACACCCCTATGAGCGCAATTTTGACCTGATTCTGTGCCGCAATGTGTTCATCTACTTCACTAGCGAAACGCAGAAACGGCTGATTACGAAGTTTGTCCATTCCCTTAACCCCACAGGATACTTCATTGTGGGATCAGCAGAGCAGATCATGGACCCAGCCAGCTTCGGACTGAGGAGAGTTAGCTACTGCATTTACCAAAAGTCAGCGTAAAGGGGGGCGACTTGTGGCTAAGAAGCAGGCCCTAGGCACAGGTAAGACCGTGGAAGCTGCCGTTGAGGCAGCTCTGGCTGAACTTGGTGCAAGTCTCGATCAGGTTGAGGTGGAAATACTCCAGAAGCCCACTAAGCGGGGCTTTTTGCGGCTTAAGGGCCAGCCCGCCCAGGTGCGGGTTACGCTCAAAGAACACCACAGCCCGCCCCCGGAGGCGGGAACCATCGCGGTGATCAACGGGCGGATCCAATACGAACCTCCGCCGCCAGGGGGCACGCCGCCCACCATTGAGTTTGGGCCAGAGCTGCAGGTGTTTTACGAAGGTGAACGGGTTCACAAAGAAGTGGTGCTCAGCGCAGGTATCGATAGCTTAGAAGTGGTCCTCCCGGACGATGTGGAACCCGAGCTGCATTACGATGTGGTGGTGGATCCCACAAAAACCAAGGCGCAGCTGGTGTGGAAACGGACGCCGGGCATCAGCCATCGACTTGCCGACCAAAGCCCGGGGAACCGTCTGCGCCTGCAGCTTGTAAAAGAAGAAGTGCCCGCGCCCGTTCTTTCGGTGCAGGAAGTGCAGGAGATCGCCGTGACTGCGGGACTAACTTATGGCTTGCGCCTCCACGAGCTGAAACCTGAGCTGCTCAGTGCGCCCTACGGCAGTTTTGATCTGGCGGTGGGTACGCCTGCCCGCCCCGGCCGCGATGCCTCAGTTAAATATGTGTTCCAGGATGATCCCCGGGAAGCTGACCTGGATGCTTTGCGTGTCGACTATTATGAACTGCACGGCACCAGCGGCGTGCCCAAAGGGGCCGTGCTGGCAGTCAAGGATCCTGGTGAGCCGGGAGTACCTGGCCGGGATGTATACGGGCAGCCAATCCTGCCCCGGCCCGTCAAAGATGTGCAGATTAAGGTGGGGGAGGGGGCGGAGCTCAGTCCCGACGGTCTCCAGGCCGTGGCCGCAGTTGCCGGCTTGCCTTACCTCCAGGGGGGAGTTATCCGGGTCAAGGAAGTGTTTGAGCTCGCTGGTGATGCTGATGTTGGCACTGGTAATATCACCATGGAAGGTGATATTATTATACGGGGCAGTGTCTTGGAAAACGTCAAGGTCCAGTCCAGGACAGGCTCCATCATAGTGCAAGGGTTTGTCAGCGGTGCCGTGCTCCGTACGCGCGGTTCCATTACCGTCGTGCGCAATGTGGTGCGGTCGCGCCTCTACGCGGGTGGAGCATCAGTGGCCCGCATGAGGCTGCTCAATCTGCTGGAGAAGATCTCAGAACAGCTGGAAGGGCTGATCACCGCCGCCGAATCCATTTCCACGCAGGCTGAACGCATTTCCTTTGAGAACCTGGTCAAACACTTGGTAGAGCTGAAGTTCTCCGAACTCCCCAAGCACCTCAGAGAACTCAACCGCTTCGCCAAACCACCCCAGGAGGAGGCGAACGGGGACACGGAAGACGGGGAGTCCCTGTGCGAACTTCTAGATGAAGCGCTCTTTGCCACGGACACCCTGTTTAAGGACGGCCTGGCCCGCCTGAAAAGGTATCAGCAGACTGTCCACAAAACCAGGGCTAGTTTGGAGGGTGTGGGCATCCTGGAATCCCATGTGCGCGTAGGCTACCTGCAGAACAGCAGGGTGGAGGCTTCAGGAACGGTTACCGTTACCGGTCAGGGCTGTTTCTACTCCACGGTCCTGGCAGGTGCAGGCTTTTCCGTGGCCAATGGGGTCTTTCGCGGCGGCAAAGTCACTGTGGATGCGGGGAATGTGACGGCGCGGGAGTTGGGCGGGCCAGCGGGGATTGCCACTACGGTAAACCTGGTCAAGGGAGGGCGCATCAGCGCTGGACTAGTGCATCCCAATGTGGTGGTATCCATAGGCGTGCAATCCTACAAATTTGACGAAACGACCCCGCAGGTGAGAGTGTTCCTGCACGAGGGCATCCTCACGGTCTACAGCGGCCCCAACAAAATTCATGGTTAAAGGAGCAGCAGTTAGTGGGCTATTCGAACACGCGGCGCGTGGTCTACTTGGGCCTGGCAACGGGCCTGGCCATGGCCTTACACATCTTCGAGGGACTTCTTCCCATGCCAACGGACCTCATCGTTCCAGGCTTCAAGTTGGGGCTGGCCAACATTGTCAGCCTCTATGTGGTGGTCAACTTTGGAACCAGGGATGCGGTGCTCATTTCCATCCTGCGTACTACCTTAGGGTCGCTCATGGCCGGCACTTTTATGACCCCCACCTTCTTCTTCAGCTTCGCGGGAGGCGTCACCAGCGCCCTGATCATGGGCCTGGTCTATAAGTATGCCTCGCGGTTTTTCAGCCTTTTGGGCATCAGCTTGGTGGGGGCTGTAACCCACAACGTGGCCCAGCTCTTAGTGGCCTCAATAGTCATTGAAACGGTGGGCATTTTTGGTTACCTGCCCTATCTGCTCTTTTTCGCTTTGCCTACCGGCGCCTTTGTGGGCCTGGTGACGGCCCAAGTGCAGAAGTATTACTCTTTTCGAGAATCTTAAAGCACGTTTTGCAGACTGAGCACTTCCTGTTGACGCAGCTGGAGCAGTTGGATCTCGATCTGGGTGATCTCCGCCAGCGCCGCTCCCTGCTCCTGCGCTTCCAGAAAGGCCTTGAGGCGGGCCAGATGGAGGGTAACTGTATCCAAATCGTGGTTGTGGATGAAGGGGCTCCACACATCCTTGCATCGTGCCCAGCGCTGCTCAAGTGCAGTAACGTCTTGCTGCGCCGCAGACCACTGACCATTGCTCACCGCGTTCTTGACCACATTCAGGGAGCGGGAGATCTGGTTGGTGGTTTTTAGAATGGCGCTTTCTAGGTAGAGCCCGCCCGTGATGATCACAACTAGGATTACGAACATGGCAAGCCACAGCTTCATGGTGTTCCTGGGCCCCTCCTTTATGGTTTTCTGCGCCGAGGACGCTCTTTGCGCTGGACAAAGAGTTCCCCTGTGGTACTAAGCGTGGCGATGAGAATCTCCGCGGGATCCTTAGCTCCATATTTTTCCAGCTCTGTGCGGAGCCAGCCTTCACTGAGCTGCGCTTTTTCCAGTTCCCTGTGCATCACCTGGCCATCTAAGATCAGGATCAGGGGCAGACCTTCATACCTGGTTTCCAGCTGCAGGTCTTGGGGAGTTACTGGTCTGGCCTGGGATTTGAGGAGCACGCTTAAATCGCCGCTGGTTTCCAGAACCGCATACTCCACATCAGCCAGGTTAAACACCGCATTCAGGCGCAGCTGTTCCAGGAGTTCATGGAGATTGTACCTGGCTTTGCGCATCTCCGCCTCCTGGATGACGCCATTGGCAATGATGATGCTGTATTCACCATCCAAAAGGGAGCGAAACCACAGGGACTTGAGGCTTAGAACACTGAAAGTGACCTGGATAAACAGCAGGGTCAAAATGGCGATAACGCCGTTGATGAGGGGTATGTCCCGGTCCTGCATGGGAATGACAGCAAGTTCGGCGATCATAATGGCTATCACCAGCTCAAAGGGCTCAAGCTGGGCAATCTGCCTCTTACCCATGAGGCGCATGGTGATCATAACTAGAGTATAGAGGATCACTGTGCGGGCTAAGGTGATGAGCATGGAAACCCTCCCTAGCCCTAATTATGCCCAGGGATGGATAAAGCATACTGGGCTGGGCGGTTGCTTTTTTCCGGCCCCGCCTGGTCAAGCAGGGAGAGTAATAGTATAATTAGGGGGGCACTTACTATATTCAAAGGAGTAGCTGCCATGAAGAAATTCTACTTGCGAACCATGGGGTGTCAGATGAACGACCACGACTCGGAGGTAATCCGGGGTCTGCTGCTGTCCCAGGGCTACCTGGAGACGGACGCGGCCGAGGAGGCCGATTTGATCCTGTACAACACCTGCTGCGTGCGGGAGAACCCCGAACGTAAGGTATACGGCAATATGGCCAATTATAAGCGCCTGAAAGAGGCCAACCCCCGCCTGATTATTGGGATCTGCGGCTGCATGACCCAGCAGAAGGGGGAACTGCAGAACATTTTGGAGCAGCTGCCCCATGTGGATCTCATTTTCGGCACCCATAATATCCATCGCCTGCCCGAGCTTCTGTCCCGGGCCGAAGGCGGCGAGCGGGTAGTGGAAGTCTGGGACGAAGCTCCTTACAAGGAGGAAGGGCAGGACTTTAGGGAAAGCCTTCCCGTGGAGCGCAGCCATAGGCTGAAGGCCTTCGTGAACATCATCTACGGCTGCACCAACTTTTGCACCTACTGCATCGTACCCTATGTGCGGGGCAAAGAGCACAGCCGCTTGCCCGAATCCATCATCACAGAGGTATCCGGCCTGGTGGAGGCGGGGTACAGAGAAGTGACCCTCCTCGGTCAAAACGTGAATGCCTATGGGAAGGATCTGTCTATTGACACCTCCTTCAGCAAACTCTTAGCTGACCTGAATGCCATTGAAGGTCTGGCCCGCATCCGCTTTACCACCAGCCACCCCCGGGATATGGGGCCCGATCTCATCGAGGCCCTGGCCAACTTGGATAAAGTGTGCGAACACCTGCACCTGCCCGTGCAGGCGGGAAGCAGCAGGGTCTTACGCCGCATGAACAGGGGCTACACCAGGGAGCAATACTTGGATCTGGTGTCCAGGGTGCGCGCCGCTGTTCCGGGTATTGCCTTGACCACAGATATCATCGTGGGTTTCCCCGGGGAGACGGACGAGGACTTCGAGGAAACCCTCAGTTTAGTGGAGGAAGTACGCTTTGACTCTGCCTTCACCTTCATCTACTCCCCCCGGGAAGGAACGCCAGCAGCGCGCTTTCCCGATCAGGTTCCGGAGGAGGTCAAGAAAGAGCGCATCTACCGCTTAATCGAGCTGCAGAACAAGATTAGCTCAGAGTACATCCAGAGCCTGGTCGGTACCGAGCAGGAAGTGTTGGTGGAAGGCACTGATGCTCAGGGACTGGTGGGCAGAACGCGCACCAATCGGCAGGTGCATTTCGCAGGAGGGGAGGAGCTCCTAGGCGAATTAGTTACCGTGGAGATAACCGAGGCTGGTACGTGGACCCTCCGGGGCAAGGTCGTGCAGCCCAAGGCCTAGTGGGAGGTGGTGCGCCCTGAAACTGACGCCCATGATGCAGCAGTACTATGACATCAAAAGGCAGTATCCCGACAGCATCCTCTTTTTCAGGTTGGGCGACTTCTACGAAATGTTTGGCGAAGATGCCAAGGTGGCCTCAAGGATCTTGGAGATCGCTTTAACGTCCCGGGAAGCCGGTCCCCAAGGCAGGATTCCCATGTGCGGGGTACCTTATCACGCCGTAGATGGTTACCTGGAGAAGCTAGTGCGCAGTGGTTTCAAAGTGGCCATCTGTGAACAGCTGGAGGATCCAAGGCAGGCCAAAGGCGTGGTGAAAAGGGACGTGATCAGGGTGGTCACCCCGGGAACCTTCATCGAAGGCAACCTGGAAGGGGGAGAAAACCAGTTTCTAGCGGCCCTCCACGGCGAAGCAGAGATATGGGGACTGGCCTCCCTGGACCTATCCACAGGCCAGTTTATGACTGTCTCCACAAGCAGCTTCAGCAAACTAAGCGATGAGCTGAACAAGCTTAAGCCCGCGGAAATCCTGCTTACGCCCGCCTTTCCTCAGCGGCGGGACGTGGAGAGCTTGGCGGTCCATGTGGGGGCAGTGGTGAGTGTGGTAGAGACGGGCCCCAGCAGCCTCGCCCAAGCCAGTGAACTTCTCCTTCGGCACTTCGGCGTCGGCTCCTTGAACGTCTTTGGCCTGAGAAATGCCGCGGAGATCCAAGCCGCAGGCTTGGCCCTGCACTACGTCCAAGATACCCAGCGGGGCCTTTTAAGTCACATCCGTACTGTGCAGAGTTACAAACTGGAGGAATACCTCCAGATTGACGGCCACAGCAGCCGCAACCTGGAACTCACCCAGACCATCAGAGAAGGGAAAAAGGCCGGTTCACTGCTGGGCATACTCGACCATACTGTAACCAGCATGGGGGCGCGCCTGCTCAAGGCATATCTAGAAAAACCCCTTTTAGATCTAGAGGCCATCCAAGCCAGGCACGATGCGGTGGAAACTCTCCTGGAAAACACCGCCCTGCGTCTGGAACTGGCAGAGCTGCTCGAGGAAGTGTATGATCTGGAAAGGCTGCTGAGCAGGCTGGTCACCGGCCGAGGCAACGCCCGGGATCTGCGGGCCTTAGCCGCATCACTCAATCAGATCCCGGCCATCCAAAGCTTGGTGTCCCAGGTAGAAACGCCGCTCTTGGCCCAATTGGTCGAGAGGCTCAATCCCTTAAGTGAGTTTGTGCAGCTGGTTGAGTCTGCCATCGTGGCTGAGCCGCCCATTACCCTGCGCGAGGGCAACCTGATCAAGGAAGGCTACCACGAAGAATTGGACAAACTGCGCAGGGCACGGAGCAGCGGCAGAGAATGGATCAAAAACCTGGAAGCGGCAGAACGGGAGCGCACTGGGATCAAGTCCCTAAAGGTGGGCTTTAATCGCGTTTTTGGTTATTATATCGAAGTGACCAATCCCAACGCGCACCTAGTTCCCCCGGACTACCAGCGCAAACAGACCCTGGCCAACGCGGAGCGCTACATCACCCCTGAACTGAAAGAGCAGGAAGCGCTGGTTCTAGGGGCAGATGAACGCATTAAGGAGCTTGAATACGAGCTGTTTTTGGACATCCGCCAGCAAGTGCTCCACCACGTCCAAGCCATTCAAGAAAACGCCCACGTCCTGGCCACCTTGGATGTGCTCCAAAGCCTGGCCGCGGCCGCGCTCCAACACAACTTCGTGCGTCCCCGCATGACGGACGGGGTGAACATGGACATCCGCGGCGGGCGGCATCCAGTGATTGAGGCTGCATCGGGACGCTTTGTGCCCAATGATGTCTGCTTCGATGAGAAACAGCAGGTGATCCTACTCACCGGGCCCAATATGGCAGGGAAAAGCACCTACCTGCGGCAGGTCGCCTTGATTGTGATCATGGCCCAGATGGGCAGCTTTATCCCCGCAGACTATGGGGAGATAGGCCTGGTGGACCGCATTTTCACCAGGATCGGCGCCAGCGATGACTTAAGCACGGGTCAGAGCACTTTCATGGTAGAGATGATTGAAACGGCCGAACTGCTGCTCAACGCCACTAGAAGGTCCCTGATCATCCTGGATGAGCTGGGCCGGGGAACCAGTACCTTTGACGGCATGGCCATCGCCCAAGCGGTAATCGAGTATGTCCACGATAAAGTCAGGGCGCGCACCCTCTTTTCCACCCATTTCCATGAGCTCACTGCGCTGGAATACCGCCTGAAACGCCTGCGCAGTTACCGTATGGAAGTGGAGGAAAAGGATGGTGAGATCTTTTTCCTGCACCGGGTGGCGCCGGGCAGTACAGACCGCAGCTACGGGATTAACGTGGCCCGCATGGCGGGGGTGCCGCTCCCGGTGATCAAGCGCTCCATGGAGCTCCTGGAGGAGCTGGAAACCAGGGGACAGGGCCCTCTGCAGCTGGACCTGTTTAAGACCTTGGATTACGACACTTCCGCATTGGAGGTGGCACCTTCCAGGGAGGGGACCTCCAGCGCGTTGGAAACCGAGCTTTTGGAACTGGACCTGAACAGCATAACGCCCCTGGAAGCCCTGCAGAAGCTCGTGGTCTGGCAGGGTAGACTGCGTGGAAAGGCGGATGATGCTAGTGGCCCAGATTAAGGTTCTGCCCCCCGAAGTGGCACAGAAAATCGCCGCGGGCGAGGTGATCGAGCGGCCCGCCTCGGTAGTGAAGGAGCTGGTAGAGAACTCCATCGACGCTGCCGCCACCCAGATTACCATCGAGATCAGGGGCGCTGGATTGGAGCTCATCCGCGTCCAGGATAACGGGGCGGGGATTGCCAAAGAAGATCTGCGCCTGGCCTTTGAACCCCATGCCACCAGCAAGATCTCTGAGGTGGGGGATCTGTTCGCCCTGTACACCTTGGGCTTCCGCGGGGAAGCACTGCCCAGTATTGCCAGCGTTTCCCGTCTGACCCTCTACAGCCGGCCGCCGGAACAGCACAGCGGTTACAAGATCTTCAATGTTGGGGAAGAGTTCGCCATTGAACCAGTGGGCACTCCCCCCGGTACCACGGTGGAAGTGCGCGACTTGTTTTACAACGTCCCCGCAAGGCTCAAGTTCTTGAAATCGCCCACGGCGGAACGCCGCAGGGTAGTAGACCTGGTCACCAAGCTGGCCTTGGCCCACCCGCACATCGCCTTTCGCCTACAGGTAGAGGGGAAGGTGTCGCTGGTGACGCCAGGCAGCGGTCTGCTGTTGGACAGTATCCTGCTCATCGAAGGAAACGAAGCGCAAAAACAACTCATCAATCTCTCCGCCACTACCTCCTGGGGCGCAATTCGCGGCTATCTAGGATCACCCCAGCTGGCCAAGGGTAACCGCAGCGGCCAAATCTTCATTGTCAACGGAAGAGTAATTGAGAACCACACCCTGCGGGCTGCCCTGGAAAAGGGCTACGAGGGGTTTTTGCCCCAGCGTGCTTTTCCCTGGGCCGTGTTGGTACTGGAGATGCAGCCTGAACTCGTGGACTGCAATGTGCACCCCGCCAAACTGGAGGTACGCTTCTCGGCTGAGCAGGCCGTCTTTAACGATACCTGGCAGGCGGTACGTTCAGCCCTGACTGCCAAGAACATGGCTCCCAAGTTAACCCAGAGACCAGCCGAAGCCTCCCGGCCCAAGGCGGCTAAACCGGCCGTACAGGCCATGCTGCGCTGGCAGCCAGAGACATGGGAGTACATGGACCAGGTCCTCAGGGAGCACAAGCCCCGAGGCAGCTGGTCCGAAGTTCGTGCCGCCCAGCCTGTTGACGCAGCTGTCCCCGCCCAGGTGCAGAAACCGGCCGGGGAGGATCTGGAAGTCGGAAATGCCGAAGAAGTTCGCCAGATGCTGCGTAGTGGGCGGATAATCGGCCAGCTTCACCAAGCTTACATCCTTTTGGAGACGCCCAAAGGCTTGTGGATCTTGGATCAGCATATCGTGCATGAACGCATTTTGGTGGAGAGGTTCCAGCACGATTGGAGCCAGGCTGCCATTAAGGTGCAGGAAATCCTCCCCGAGCATCTGGAGTTCACACCTGGCGAGGCGCTGCTCGTTTCCGAATCCCTGGAGCTTTTGGCCGAATTCGGAGTGGAACTAGAACCCTTTGGCGGCAGCAGCTTTATCCTGCGTGCGGTGCCCAGTTTTCTGGCCCACAGCCCAGGCAGCTGGAAAGGGGAGATTTTGGAGATCGCCCAAAATGCCCAGAAAACTACTTACAGTAAAGAGCAGGCCCTAATTACCCTGGCCTGCAAAGGGGCCATAAAAGCTGGCCAGTTTTTGGAAGAACGGGAGATGCGGGCGCTCCTGGATAGCCTGGCTCAGACGAAAAACCCCTTTACTTGCCCCCATGGCCGCCCCATCATGGTGCGGTTGGAAACGGAGGAACTCCTCCGTAGGTTCGGGAGAACATAGGAGGGATCAGGTGAACCGGCAGAAGGTTTTGGTGCTCGTGGGACCCACCGCGGTGGGGAAGACAGAGCTCAGCCTGTGTTTGGCCCAGGAGCTGGCAGCAGAGATTATCTCAGCCGATTCCATGCAGGTTTATCGGGGCATGGACATCGGCACCGCCAAACCCACCCCTAAAGAGCGCCAGAGGGTGCCCCATCATCTCTTGGATGTGGTGGATCCAGATGAGAGCTTTAACGTGGCCGACTACGTGGACCTGGCAGCAGCGGTACTGCGTAGGCTCCAAGTTAAGGGGACAACGCCGCTGCTCACGGGAGGAACAGGGCTGTACGTAGATGCCCTTCTGGAAGGCTTTTTGTTCCCTGATACCCCAGCTGATCCGAGGATCCGCAAAGAGCTAGAAGAACAGGCTAGGGAGGATCCCAGCAGCCTCTATGCAGAGCTGCAGCAAGTGGACCCGGCAAGTGCCATGCGCCTGCACCCCAATGATCTGCGCCGCATCATCCGCGCTCTCGAGGTATACCGGCGTACCGGGGAGCCCATCAGCGCGCTGCAGCAAAAAAGGGCGCAGCACCAAAGCCCCTATGATCCTTTGTATATAGGACTGACACGGGACCGCGGGGAACTCTATGAGCGCATCAACCGCAGGGTGGACCTCATGCTGGAAGCAGGTTTGGTTCAGGAAGTGGCTGGGCTTTTGGAGAAGTACCCTCACCAGCCCACAGCCCTACAGGCCCTGGGCTACAAAGAGATTGCCAGCTTCCTGAGGGGAGAAGTAACCCTGGCAGAAGCCGTGGACACCCTCAGAAGGGATACCCGCCGTTATGCTAAACGCCAGCTTTCCTGGTTTAGGCGCAACAAACGCATCTTCTGGTTTAACCGCACTGGGCTCACCGAAAGCCAGCTGCTCGCGGACATCCTTCAGCTGTGGAGAGACTTTGCAGGTTACTGACAGACACCTTCCGACTTCCTCAGGCGTATAGATGAGGGGAAAGGAAGGTGCAGCTTTCCATGGCGTCGGTAGCCCTGCAAGGTCTGGCAGCCCACCAGAGGGAACGCCTGCAGCAGCTGCAGGCGGAGCTGGACTCCTTGGTGGGGTTGCAGTCTGTAAAGAAGACGATCCGGGAAATCCAGGCCTTTGCCCTGATTCAAAAATGCCGTCAGACACTGCAGCTGGCCTGTGAGCCCCTGGTCCTACATACCATTTTCATCGGCAACCCCGGCACAGGCAAAACCACTGTGGCCCGCCTACTGAGCAAAATGCTTAGGGAAATGGGGATTCTGCAGAAAGGACATACAGTGGAAGTGGAAAGGGCCGATCTGGTGGCGCAGTACATTGGACAGACTGCCCAGAAGACCAGGGAAGTGATTAAACAGGCCCAAGGAGGTCTGCTCTTTATTGATGAAGCCTACTCCCTGGCCCGGGGAGGGGAGAGGGACTTCGGCAAGGAGGCCATTGATACCCTGGTTAAGGCCATGGAGGATCAGCGGGACAGTTTTATCGTTGTGCTGGCTGGTTATCCTGCCCCCATGAACTGGTTTTTAGCAGCTAACCCAGGTTTGCGTTCCCGCTTTCCCATAAGTATAGAGTTTCCCGACTACACCGATATCGAGTTGTACAAAATCGCCCTGAGTATGTTTGCCAAACGGGAGTACACCCTCACCGCTAGAGCTGAACAAGAGCTGATTCGCCACATCAGGCGCCTGCGCCAGGGGGATCCCGCCAGCTTCGGCAATGCCCGGGCCGTGCGCAACTTGGTGGAGCAGGTAATCCGCCGCCAAGCGGTGCGCCTGGTGAGTAAAAAGGAACTGACCAAAGACGAGCTCACGGTTATTTTCCCCGTGGATTTTCCGGGTAATGGCCCGTAAAGGCAGGATTTGCCTTTCCAGGTACAGAACACTTCATGACAACCCTGAGGAGGTAGAGCAGATGCATTCCATCGCCCTAGAATTCACCAGCGAAGAAGAAATGCGAGCGGTGGCAGATCGCTTGTGGAATAAACATGGCGTCACCGGTGAACTGGAAATGTTCCAGACACCGAGTGGCACTTTCCGTCTGCACATCTATGCAGAAAAGCCAATTAAAGAGAGTATCCTAGAGAAGCTCCCCGGCAAACGGGTGCAGATCAAAGGCAGTTGTGGTGCTGCCGTGCGCGCAGAGGTGCCCAGTGGAAGTAATTAGGCAAGCTAAGGAGAGGATCGCGCCCTTCTATGCGCCCATGGAAGGGGTGGTTTTGGCCAATCAAGAAAAGGTGTTGCGCGCCTTCCACGCCGCCAAGGTGGCCAGCCACGTTTTTGGCGAGTCCACTGGTTACGCCTACTCGGACCAAGGAAGGGAAGCCTTGGAAGAGGTGTACCGGCAGGTGTTCAGGGCCGAAGCGGCGCTCTGCCGACCCCAGATTGTCTCCGGCACCCACGCCATTTCCCTGTGCCTTTCCATTGTGGAACCTGGGGAAGAACTGGTATCCGCGAGCGGGCCACCCTACGATACCCTGCAGACGGTGATCGGCACCAAGGGAAACTCGCCCAGGAGCCTGCTCAAACGGGGCATCAAGTACCGGGAAATCCCTCTGCTGCCAGAAGGTGGCCTTGATCTGGAGGGTATTGCCAAGGGCATAACATCCCAGACGAAGATGGCTATTTTTCAACGTTCCCGGGGCTACAGCTGGCGCCCGTCCCTGTCCATCAGGGAACTGGCGGCGGGAGTTAAAGCGGTACGGTCCGCCAATCCAGAGTGCATTGTGTTCGTGGACAACTGCTACGGCGAGTTTGTGGAAGCGTTCGAACCCCTGGAGGCTGGAGCGGACCTCATTGCCGGGTCCCTGATCAAGAACCCCGGCGGTGCTTTAGCCATCAGCGGAGGTTATATCGCCGGGCGCAGAGATTTGGTTGAACTGTGTGCCGAGATCCTCACTGCCCCCAGCCTGGGAGCGAAGTTGGGGTCTACCTTTGGGTTGACACGCTCTTTGCTGCAAGGGCTCTTTTTGGCCCCCCATATGGTGGGCGAAGCGGTGTATGGCGCGATCTTAGCTGCAGAAGTATTTAGGACCTTAGGGTATCAGGTTTCTCCCCTTCCGGAAGAGCCGCGGACCGACATTGTACAAGCCATCAAATTCGGGTCCCGGGAGGCGCTGCTCAGTTTCTGCCGGGGCATTCAAAAGGCAGCACCGGTGGATGCCCATTACCAGCCCGTGCCCAGCCCCATGCCGGGCTACAGCGATGAAGTGGTCATGGCCGGAGGTACATTCGTCCAGGGCTCGTCCATAGAACTTAGTGCCGATGGACCCCTGCGCGAACCCTATATCGGTTATCTACAGGGAGGCATGTCTCGACAGCATGTGGAAATCGCCCTCCGCTTCGTGCTCCAGGAGATGGGATTGGCTTAAGACCGCTTGAGGCGGTGGGGGAAACAGCCTAGGGAGGTGAACTTTATGGAGATATCCAATGTGGAAATAGCTGCACGCTTAGTTCTGGCACTAATTCTGGGAGGACTCGTGGGTCTTGAACGGGAAAGCCATGGCCGCCCGGCAGGATTTAGGACCCACATTCTAGTGAGCGTGGGTTCAGCCCTGCTTATGGTGGTGTCGGCTTACGCCTTTCCCTCTGGTGACCCTGGGCGCATTGCCGCGCAGGTGGTGAGCGGAATCGGCTTTCTGGGTGCTGGTACCATCATGAGGGAAGGAGCCACGATCCGCGGCTTGACCACCGCGGCCAGTCTCTGGACTGTGGCTGGCATAGGGTTGACGGTAGGCGCTGGTTTCTATTTTTCCGCTGTCTTAGGGACTATCTTAGTATTGTTGACTTTGGTTGTACTTAAGCAACTGGAGTGGAAATACCTTACGGCCAAACATGAGACCCTCACCATGGTTATCCAAGACACTCCCGGCCAACTGGCCCGAGTCTTTGCCGTATTAGCCAAGTTCGATGTGGATGTGAAGAACGTGGAGTTGGCGGGCAATGATACCGGGGAAGCCCACTTGGAGCTCCAAGTGGATATTTCCCCCAGGTACAGCAGGGTAAGCATCATTGAAGAGCTGGTGGCCACACCCGGCGTGAAAAGGGCGAGTTATAAATAGGCGGGACGGTGATGGATTTTGAAACTGATGCTGGTCAACGATGATGGGATTTTTGCGCCAGGATTAGCGGCACTGCGAGAAGTGCTCCAAAACAGGGGAGAAGTGATGGTGGTCGCCCCCCACGAAGAGCACAGCGGCATGAGTCATGCCATCACTATCCACCGGCCGCTGCGCCTCAAGAAGCTGGAACAGGGCTACGCGGTCACGGGAACACCCGCGGACTGTGTCAAGATAGCCTTGGAGACGCTCCGATTCAAGCCTGATTTCGTGCTCTCTGGAATCAACAACGGCGCCAATCTGGGCACCGATGTGCTCTATTCAGGTACGGTGGCTGCGGCCATCGAGGGAGTGCTGAATGGAATCCCCAGCATCGCCATCTCCCTGGCCGGGCCCCAAGATTTCCTCCCCAGCGCCGCGCAGATGGTGGAAGAACTGTTGTTCGTCAAACCCGGTTTTCTTGTGCATCCAGAGCTGCTGCCCAGGGCAGGGGTACTCAATATCAATATTCCTGCCCTGCCCAGGGAAGCCATCCAAGGTGTGCGCTTCACAAGGATGGGAGTGCGCAAATACGACAGTTTTGTCCACCAACACCAAGACCCCTGGGGAGGCCGGTACTATTGGTTGGGCGGCACCCCCAGTGAGCTGGAATCAGATGAGTTGGATGTTGACCTGGTGGCTGTGGACCAAGGCTACGTTTCCATAACACCGCTCCGGTTCGACCTGACGGATTACCAAGAACTGGAACGCATGAAAACCTGAGCTAAATTTGGTCAAGGGTTTGAGGGGTGCCCAAGTATGGAGCAGGGCACCCTTTTTCTGCATAAAGCCTTCTCCCAAGAGTGATACTAGAAACAAAGGACGGCGGAAGGAGGGAGCCGGCCATGAGCAGCGAACCGCGTGATTTCAAAAAGCAGGCCCGCTACATCGGTTCACTCAAAAAGGACGAGCAGCTGTGCGATTTCTATGAAGTGGTGATCGACGGGCAAATCCACTATGTCTACATTCCAGTGGATGCGCAGCAAAATGGGAACGAAGAGGGAAAGGGGATCGGAACACGATGATAGCTTTGGCCCAGGCTGATGTGCTGAAAGCCCTGAAACGCTGCAGGTGCCTTGCTAAGCAGGACTTAGTGTTATGCCAGTACCAAGCTGATCCCACCTACTGGAGAGACTATGCCTTGGCCCGCTACAAGATCTACCAGTGGTTAGAGGAACAGGTTAAGGAGCGAGGGGTAAACCGAACGTATCTTTTAGCAGTGGAAAGATACTCAGGTTTACCTCTCTTTGTTTCCAGCAGCGCAGAGAGGGGGGTCAAAGAAGCTCTGGAAGTCTTTTTTCTCTGCACTGCAGGAGAAAGCCCGCGGTTTGCCAAAGTTAATGTGTGAAATCGCAGATGCGGAGGCAGAAAACCATGGGCTTTCTTTCCAAGTTGTTCTCCACTTCCCGCTCCCCAAAAGGCAAAACGGGATATGTGCGGCGGGAAGGCAAGACCGCAGTGTGGATCTACGTACAGTGCGGCAAATGCGGGGAGAAAATCCCTGTGCGGCTGCGAACCACCAGCGAACTGCAACGGCGCGAAGGTCCCGATGCCCAACTGGGTCCGGGCATGTTTTTCGTTCGCAAAACCATTGTCGGTTCCCAGTGCTATCAGCGCATTGAAGCCGCGGTGGAGTTTGATTTCAAATATGATGTGGTAGACAGTAAAGTGGTTAACGGTAGGTTGATTACCTATGAGGAGTTCACAAAAAACGACGAGCAGTAAGGGGACTGCTCGTCGTCTATGTATGCTACTTGTCTAATCAGCGCTCAGTGAATGCGGCGGAACACGCCGATAACCTTGCCTAAGATGCGCACATCTTCCACAATTAAGGGTTCCATGGCAGCATTCTCGGGTTGCAGGCGAACATGGGTCCCTTCATGGAAAAAGCGCTTCACTGTGGCTTCCTCTCCATCAATCAAGGCCACCACAATCTCTCCATTTAGGGCCGTCTCCTGACGGGCAACCAAAACGAAGTCCCCATCTAAAATACCCGCATCGATCATGCTGTCGCCCTTCACCCTCAGCATGAATACATCCTCGTGTTCCACAAACTCCTTCGGAATGGGGTAGTAATCCTCAATATTCTCCACGGCCAATACAGGCGTACCAGCGGTTACCCTGCCCACCAGCGGAACATCGATCACCCGGGCCCGCGTCGGGAGAGCATCGTCCAAAAGCTCAATCGCCCTGGGCTTAGAAAGGTCGCGCCTAATGTAGCCTAGCTCTTCCAGCTTAGTGAGATGGCCGTGCACTGTAGAACTGCTCCTGAGCCCCACGGCATTGCCTATTTCGCGCACAGAAGGGGGATACCCCTTGGTGGCCACTTCCGTTCTAATGAACTCGAGTATTTGTCTCTGCCGCTCGGAAAGCTTAGGCATGTGACGACCTCCTAAGGCTTGTTTTCAGCTTCTTTGTGTTCATTATAACACCTGCTTCGGACTTGGTCAAACAATTGTTCTGAAAACAGTTGACAAAACATATGTTCTCCTGTACACTGAAAGCAAAAGAACACATGTTCGCAGGAGGGTCACCATGACAAGCAGGGTGCACAATGCAATACAGACTGTTTCCGTGTTTGGCCTGCTGATCATACTGGTGGTCAGCATCGGCGCCATAGCAGTAAAAGTGGCTTGGCTTGACGGAGCATTGGCCACCGCAGGCACGGAGCTTGTATATAGAGAAGTGGTTGTCCAACCGGGAGATACCCTGTGGACTATTGCCGCACGGCAGATGCCTGGCGAAGATCCACGGGATGCGGTGGCGCGGATTCGACAACTAAACCAGCTTTTTTCGGCGGAGATCTACCCTGGCCAGGTGTTAACCCTGGAAGTGCTGCAGCCCGCTCAAGGCCAGCAGCTTGTGTACAGATAGGGAGGGGTAGTTTGCAAACGGAACCACCTAGTGCAGTGCTGCTAGGTGGTTTCCTTCTTTTGGGCTCCGTAGTTTCCGAAAGGAATCCCAGCTCCAGGCATGGAATTACCTACCCAGTGACCGCCAGGGTCCTGCAGCGTGGACTGGCGGTGCAGGGAAGAAGCCAGGGAGGGGTGCTGGGATGTCCAAACACAAAGAGCTGCAGGCGGTTAACGGCTATCTCAGGAACATAGCAAGGAAAGTCCTGGATCAGGGAATTACTGAACACAGTTACCGCGGTGATCTTCAGAACCTGCTCACCGACCTGCTTCCCCAAATCCAGATCATCAACGAGCCTAAGAGACAAGACTTTGGTGCTCCCGATTTTGTGCTCAAACGCGGCCAGCTGCCCATCGGTTACATCGAAACGAAAACCGTTGGCGCAGCCCTAGACGAGGTGGAGCGTTCCGAGCAGATTGTGCGTTACCTAAACAGCCTAGACAATCTGATCCTCACAGATTTTCTGGATTTCCGCTTCTTCCGGTACGGGGAAAAGGTGCAGGAAGTGAAGCTGGCCGCGGTGGGCGCCGGTAAGCTGCGGGCCTATCCAGAGCTCCACGGCCTCTTTGTGGATTTCATCAAGGAATTTGCTGCCTTCACAGGGGAAACCATTTCCTCCGCCGAACAGCTGGCCAAGATCATGGCGCGCAAGGCCAGGATCATGGAGGAGGTAATCCTCAAGGCCCTCCTCAGTGATGCACCGGATCAAGCCCTACGACAGCAGTATGAGGCCTTTAGGAAGATTCTAATCCACGATCTGACTGAGGCTACTTTCGCCGATATCTATGCCCAAACGGTTGCTTACGGCATGTTTGCCGCTAGATTGCATGATACTCACCCCCAGGATTTTTCCAGGTTCAAGGCCGCCGCTTTGATCCCGGAGCGGAATCCTTTCTTGCGCAACCTGTTTGGTTATATCGCTGCCTTCGACCTAGACCAGCGCATCGCTTGGGTGGTCGAAGCTCTGGCTGATGTGTTCCGCAACACAGATGTGGCGGCGATCGTCAGAAACAGTCGTTCGGGACCAGGTGACCCCTTAATCCATTTTTACGAGACGTTTTTGGCTGAGTACGATCCAGCCATGCGCGAAAAACGCGGCGTGTACTATACTCCAGAACCTGTGGTGAGATTCATCGTACGCGCGGTTGACCAGCTGCTGAAGGACAAGTTCGGGATCAGAGACGGCCTGGCAGATACCGGGAAGACCCAAATCAAGGTCAAACGGATCACAAAGAAGGTGGACGTGGATGTACATCGGGTGCAGATTTTGGACCCGGCCGCGGGTACGGGAACATTCCTAGCCGAGGTGACCAAACACATCTATCACCAACTCCAAACTGACCGGGGGGTTTGGAGCGACTACGTGGACAACCACTTGATTCCTCGCCTCAACGGCTTTGAACTGCTCATGGCTCCGTATGCCATGGCCCATCTCAAGCTAGATTTGCTGTTGGAGGAGACGGGATATGTACCTACAAAAGCCGGGCAGCGGCTCAAGGTCTATCTGAGCAATGCCTTGGAAGAACCCCATCCAGAGGCGGGCAGCCTGTTTGCCTCGTGGCTGGCCAATGAGGCGAACGAAGCCAGTTTCATCAAAAGGGACACGCCCATCATGGTCATCCTTGGCAATCCGCCCTATAGGGGCCATTCTGCCAACCGCGGCCGCTGGATCGAACAGATGATCGAGGACTATAAAAAGGAGCCTGCCGGAGGCCCCCTGCAGGAACGCAATCCCAAATGGCTGCAGGATGACTACGTGAAGTTCATCCGCTTCGGGGAGTATTACATTGCGCGCAACCAGGAAGGGATCCTAGCCTTTATCAACAACCATGCGTTTCTGGATAATCCCACCTTTCGAGGCATGCGGTGGTCGCTGCTGAGGACCTTCGATGAGCTCTTCATCATTGACCTGCACGGCAATGCCAAGCGCAGGGAAGTAAGCCCAGACGGTTCCCCCGATCAGAACATCTTTGACATCAGCCAAGGTGTCTCCATCAATATCTTCGTGAAATACAAGCAGAGCAAAAAGAAGGCCGGTCTAGCTAAAGTGTACCGCTTCGACCTGTATGGACCCAGGGAACACAAATACCGCTTTTTGGAGGAGCACACTTTAGATCAAGTGCCCTTCTCCGAAGTAACGCTGTACCCGCCTTATTACTCCTTTACCGAACATAATCAAGGTTTGAGCAGGCAGTACGAGCATGACAGTTTCAGCATTCGCGACCTATTCCCGGCAAGTTCACCAGGGCTGGTAACTGCCCGGGACCATTTCTCCATTCACTTTACCAAGGAATCTTTGATCAACGCCACTCGGGAGTTCTTGTCCCTCAGTGTGGAGCAAGCCCGGGAAAGGTTTGGCCTCGGCCGGGATACCAAGGAGTGGACGGTGGCGGGGGCCAGGAGTGACCTGCTCGCCATCGGTCCCAGCCCTGACCACATTATCAAGCTGGCCTACCGCCCCTTTGATGACCGATACACCTACTACACAGGGAGGTCTAAAGGGTATCACTGCCGTCCAAGGAGAATTACCAATCATTTCCTGCAGGGCAGCAACCTGGGCTTGGTCACAGTGCGGCGGCAGCTGGAGAGTATGCCCACAGCCTATTACTTCGTCACCAAACACATGATCTCCAATGGGTTTATCCGCTCAGACAGCGTGAGTATCGATTATGTGTTCCCCTTGTATATCTACGCGGGCGATCTGCCTGGGCATTGGGAGCGGACTCCAAATCTCAATGGTCGTATCCTCAGCGTTTTCGAGGAAAGGCTAGGCTTGAAATTCGTCAACGAGCCAGGAGAAACCACAGATACTTTCGCACCGCTAGATGTGTTCAACTACGTCTATGCCTGGCTGCACAGCCCCACCTACAGGGCCCGTTTTGCTGAAGTGCTAAAGCGGGATTTCCCGCGCGTGCCATACCCATGGGGCCGTGAAGAGTTCTGGGAGCTGGTTAGGCTTGGGGATGAGCTGCGGAAAGCCCATCTGATGGAGGATTTGGATACAGGCGCGTATGCAGGCTTCCAGCAGCCCGGGAGCGGTCTGATCACGGATGTGCGGTACGATGGCTCGAGGGTATGGATCAATGACCGCCAATTCTTTGACAACGTGCCAGAAACGGCCTGGAATTTCCACATAGGCGGCTATCAACCAGCCCAGAAGTGGCTCAAGGACCGGAAACAGCGCACGCTGGGCTTCGATGATGTGCGCCACTATCAGCGGATCATCGCAGCGCTCATGGCAACGGACCGGCTCATGTGTGCCATCGACCAGGTTGTGGAGGCCTAAGGGAAGGGCGCCACGCGGCTCCCAGGGAGGGCTCTCCCCTTCTCATCTTGGAACTTCGCATAAGAGATATTATGTAAACTTGGCAGTTTCTGAAGAACGAGACGGGAAAACGGACTCCCCCGTCTCGTTTTCTGTCAGAGGACGCGCTTATAACAGCGATAATGATCTAAAATCTCAAACCCGGAGCTCTGGGCGGCGTGCAGCTCCAGGTCACTACCTTCCGCGATGAAGTACACAACTTCCTCCAGCTCCGGGCACTCCCGGTTGCCGTTGGAGCGTGGTTTTAACAAGTTCTCCATAACGTCGGCCCTGGGTCCGCGGTGAAAAGGCCATACGTTCTAGCAAATATGCTGGCACGGATTTCGCCGTGTTGACTCCCAGGCGAATGCGATCATGTGTTCGTCAATATTCTGCAGCTCCTTAGGCACAGCGTTCACCGTGCCCCTAAAGGGCCATGTTCATCACTTCCCGCACTTCCTCCAGGGTTTTGATGGCTTCTTCCCGGGCAGCACGGATACCTTCCCGGAGTACCTGGCGGATATAGTCGGGGTTCTTTTCCAGTTCTCTGCGCCGAGCGCGCAGCGGCCGCAGGTATTCGTTGAGTGATTCGGTAAGCATCCTCTTCAACTGACCAGCCCCCCCATCCCCGATTTCTGCCGCAACTTCTTCAGGGGAACGGCCCGTGGTGAGCGCGGTCAAAAGCAGCAAGTTAGATACCTCTGGCCTGTTTTCCGGATCGTAGGTGATGATGCGTTCCGAGTCGGTCTTAGCCCTCTTAATCAGCCGTGCAGTCTCGTCTTCGTCGGCACTGAGCATAATGGCATTGTTCCTGCTCTTGCTCATCTTCTGGGCACCATCCAGGCCCAGGATGAGAGGTGCTTCGCTCAACAGTGCCTGGGGTTCTGGGAAGACCGGGCGGCCCTGGGCAAAACGGTTGTTGAAGCGGCGGGCAATTGTGCGCGTAAGCTCCAAGTGGGGCAGCTGGTCCTTGCCCACCGGCACAACCGTTGCCTTACAGAACAGGATATCAGCTGCTTGATGCACGGGATAGGTGTACATGCCGGCATTGATGCTTTTCAACCCAGCAGCGGCGATTTCTTCCTTCACCGTGGGATTGCGATCAAGCTCGGCCATGGTCACCAGAGTAAGAAAGGGCAGCAACAGCTGGTTGAGCTCCGGCACATGGCTGTGCGGGAAGATGAAGGTTTTGCCATTGCTGGGGTCCAGCCCTGCCGCGATGTAATCGATGGTGAGCTGCTGGACGTTCTCGCTGATGGTCTCGAACGTCTCCCGATCGGTGAGCACCTGGTAATCGGCGATGACGATGAAGGTGGGCACACCTAACTTGTGCAGGCGCACCCGGTTCTGCAGGGAACCAAAGTAGTGCCCGATGTGCAGGCGTCCCGTGGGCCGGTCGCCAGTGAGGAGCTTATGTTTTTCGGGATTCTGCTCCAGATCCTTTTCCAGCTCTCTACTTCTGGCCAAAGAGGCCTCAAAGGTGCCAAAATCGACGCGTTCAGCGGTGGTCACTGTTCCATCATCCTTTCCTTCCGTTCACAACTAGTGATTGCTGCCTAGGTTTTGCCGTAGGTATAAAAAAACGCCCCCAGATAAGGGACGATAACTACCGCGGTGCCACCCTAGTTGATCGCAGCTGCGATCCGCTCTTTCCCGTAACGGGGGAACTCCGGCTGAGCCTACTGCCTGTTCAGCCCAGCGACTCCAGGGCCCATTCCCTTCGTATCTGGGTCGATATCCCACCAGCTTATCGACTCTCTGAACCAGAGGGACGAAGGTACTCTTCCCCTTCCCAGTCGTTGCCTTAGGGTCATTATACCTGGTCGGCACTGGAAAAGTCAAGAACTGAGCCCAAGAGACAATTTAGTACCAGGTGCGAAAACTGGTGCGAAGGGAACCAGCGGCAGACAGCGAAATTCAGAGGCTATACTCTACTCTGGAGAAAGGATGGAAAACTGTGACGGAAAAAATCAAACTGTTTACCGACAGTGCGTCGGATATACCCGAAATATACCGCCAGCGCTATGATGTTGGTGTTGTTCCCCTCAGCGTGATCTTCGGAGATGAAGAGTACAAAGACGGCGTCACCCTTTCGGTGGTTGATTTCTGGAAAAAGCTCGCCGTCAGCCGGGAGCTGCCCAGCACCAACCAGGCGGCTCCCCAAGATTTTGTCGATGCCTTCGAACCCTACATCAAAGATGGCTGGACCATCCTTTACATCGGCATCTCTAGTAAACTCAGCGGTACAGTGCAAAGCTGCCACATCGCCAAAGAGCTTTTGGGCACCGACCGCATTCACGTCTTCGATTCCAGGTCTGCGTCGGTGGGAGAAACACTGCTGGTGATCACGGCAGGCGAAATGCTTAAGCGCGGTCACAGCCTAGGGGAAATCCTCGTACAGCTGGAAATCGACCGAGCCACCTCGGGAGCCTACTTCACCATCGACTCCCTGACCCACCTGGTGAAAGGGGGCCGGTTAACCAAAACCCAAGGCTTGGTTGGCTCCATGCTTAAGATCAAGCCCATCCTGCGCATTACCGAAGAAGGGACAGTGGAAGTGGATGACAAGGTCCGTTCCATGAAAAAAGCCCTGCAGACCTTAGTCAGCAAGGCAAAAGGGCATCGGCTTGATTTCACCCAGCGCAGGGTTGCCGTAGTGCACAGTTACGGCGCGGAGGCCGTAGACGAACTGAAAGCTCTGGTGCAGCAGGAACTCCAGCCGCGGGAGATTGTGGAAGGCCTAATCGGACCCACGGTGGGCACCCACGCCGGTCCCGGCGGTCTGGCCCTCTTCTTTTAGGCTCTTGGCGATGGGTACGTTAGCCTCAGCCAGATCGTACTCATCCAGCTGAGCGACGGGTACCCAGGCGTAAGCGGAATGGACCCTGAGGGTGACCTCTCCCCCCACCTGCTTGGCCAGATAGGCTACAATGAGGAAATCCCCATGATCGTAGTGGGCATGCACCGCTTGGTAGATCTGCTCCACTTCGATTTGGATACCCAGTTCTTCCTCGATTTCCCGCACGAGGCACTGCTCGGGGGTTTCGCCGTTCTCCAGCTTACCGCCTGGGAACTCCCATTTCCCAGACAGGGCTCCTCCTTTGCGTTGGCAGAGTAGGACTTCATCGCCGCGCTGAATAATGGCTGCAATCACAGGCAGTGGCATTCTTCTGACCTCCATACTACTCTTCGTCCAGCCCACAGCCTGCACCTGAAGGCCAGCATAAGAAAAGCCAGTTCGGACTAGGCTGAACTGGCACCATTTTCATTTTGGTTGCGGGGGCCGGATTTGAACCGACAACCTTCGGGTTATGAGCCCGACGAGCTACCAGACTGCTCCACCCCGCGTCACCGACTATATCTTAACCCATCTTGCCGCTTTTGTCAAGGGTCATTGGGAGCCAGCCGTCAGCTGGCAGAGATCCACTTATCAAGCCGTGCGGCGATGATTTCCTTGGGCATAACGCCCACCAGGCGATCCACTTCTTGGCCATCTTTGAAGATGATCATGGTGGGAATGCTCATAACCCCATACTGCCTTGCTGTATACTGGTTGGCATCAACATCCAGCTTGGCGATTTGGGCCTTACCCTCGTAATCACGGGCGAGCTCATCCACAATGGGAGCCAGCATCCGGCAGGGGCCGCACCAGGCAGCCCAGAAGTCTACAAAGGATACTCCCTTATAATTCAAGATCTTGCTTTGAAAATCTTGATCGGTCACTACCATTGGCATCTGTACATCCTCCTTCACAGGACATCGTTCTCCGCTTTCACCCCTAGTATATACCCCCACGGGGTATATGTCAACCCCTAGACGACCAGTCGTACCTGGCAGGACTCATTTCTGCACACTAGTACCTTTCCCTGCTGCTCTTCAACCACGTGCATGGCGGCGCCGCAGGTAGGGCATCCGTAGATGAGGGCCTCGGGATAGACTAAAGCCCTGCGCCCCGAGGCATAATCCTGTAGATGGCGAAAGACCTCCACCAGGAGCATCACATCCTCCCGGGCCCGGTGGGCATTGGCGTAAGCACCTTCCAACCGAAAGTGGTACATCAAGTTGCTCAGCCGATGGCTCCCTCCTCCGCCGGGATAGACAGCCAGTCTGGGAAAGAGCTCTCTGCTGATGGTGAGCGTATCGATGCCTGCTCCACCCAGCTCCAGAAGATTGTTGCGCCGGAACATGGCATTAAGGAAGCGCAGATCAAACTGGAGGTTATGGGCCACCGGAGTACCCAGGCCAATGAACTCCCGCACAACCGGTGCCACCTCCGCTTCCACCGGAGCATCCTTGAGGTCTGCATCGGTTAGCCCCGTGATCTCCGTTATTTCCTTGGGCAGCGGACGCTGGGGGTTGATCAGCGTCTCATACTCAGCCACTTCCCCGTCCTTGCTTAAAGAGAGCATGAAGATCTCGATGATGCGGTCCCGCTGATGGTCTAGACCCGTTGTCTCCACGTCCAAAAAAATCAGTCTGTCCGAAATGGCAACCAGCCCCTCCTGAGCAACCTCTCTATCTCCTCCCTCATTTCGCCTTGGACATGGAAATCCCTCCAAATATGCCAAATCTGCCATTTGGAGGGAGCATGAACTTGCTTAAGCTTCGTAGTCGTAAATCCGTTTTTCGCCGGTGATCTTCTGAATCTCGGTGATGTTCTGGGTCACTTCCAGCACGCCGCGATACTGGCCGGCACTGTCGCGCACGGCGAAATAGCGGATGTGGACTAACATGCCCTTCATGTTCAACCAAAACTCAGCCACGTCCCTGCGTCCGCTCTTGAAGTCTTCCAAGATCCGCTCCACCACATGCATGCTGGACGGGGGATGGCAGAACTGTACTTTGCGTCCAATGGCCGCCCGGGGGCGTTCAAAAATGCGCTCCGGTCCCAGAGAGAAAAAGGCCACCTCGTCCTTTTCATCAACGTAGGTGACGTCCACCGGCAGATGCCCGAAGATGAGGTTGATCTGCTCTGGAGTCAACACGCCCACCTCTAGTTCCAGGGCGCCGTCTGTGGATTGCCTGCCTCCAACTTCCCCTTCCCTGCTCTTGTACACTGCGGCCAGGGGATCCTTGAACCCAGCGGCAATCTCCTTCCATTCGTCCTGGGTAAAAGTCTCCAGGCACATGGGGAAAAGGATGTTTTCTTCTTTGTAGATCATCTCGGCCACATCATTCAAGGCTGGGAGCACAATGTTGCCGATTTCGGCTGCTAGCTGAGGCTGGGCAGGCTGTTCTGCGGCCTTTTCGATCACCTTCGTTACTTCCCTCAAAGCGGCCCGGATTTCATCGTGTTTCCCCCACATTACCGTCGGCGGCCCGCTGATGCCGTAACGCTCCAAATAAGGAAAGAGGATGTTCTCCTTCTTGGAGTAGTGTTTATCCACTTCCAAAAGCTCTTGGTGCTTTGTGGACCAGAGCGCGATCTGCGCCTGCCGTTCCGCTGTGTCCTTCGTCTCTGTAATCTGCTCCACAAGGGCGCGAATCTCCTCGACCAAGGCACCGATCCTGCGGTTAGAGTCTTTCAGCTCCTGCAGGGGATCTCCGTCCTGCTCCGGTGCCAGCGCTTGAGCCAGCTGCCTATCCAGGGATTCGCGGAAGACAGCCACGTGCACATCGCACAGCCTTTGGACTTCTTCCACAGGCAGACCCTCGTTAATCAGAGCCTGCTCGATTTCACCGATTTCGCCAGGCCCCACCTGATTGAGCAAATCGGCGAAACGGTCCTTCACTTCGTCCACATCTGCCCCCGCATGAATATCGCGGATGATACCCTTCAGTATCTCCTGACGGTGTTTGCGGTTGGCAATGAGTTCACTCATAACGCCTTACCTCCTACACTTAGCATAGCCCGTTTTGGCTTTCCGTAAATATAAGTTCTCCACTCAGTATTTATTCACCTTTTCCTAGGAATTTCCTCCTGAGTGGGGGCAATTTTTTGGGTTGCTTTGCTAAAAGAAGGGTAATCTACTGTTGATAGAAGTAAAAGGGGGTTTACGATGTATCGAGACCGCTATCCGCAACAGTATCGCATGAATCAGCCTCCCAGAGTACTGTCCACCAAGGACTGCAGCTATCTTACCGACGCCCTATCCTGGGAGCTCCTGACGGCCAAAAAGGCCCATTTTCTGGCCAGTCAGTGTTCAGACCAGCAGGTCAAGCAGCAGCTAGAGCAGATCAGTCAGCTGCACCAGACGCATTATGACATCCTGCTCAACCACCTGAACACCACTGAGCATGATCACGATCACTTCGGTTATCAAGGGTATCGACAATAAAGGAGGGAGAGCATGAACAGTCACACCAGGAGCTACGGAGGTTACCAACAGCACTTTTCAGGTTCCACCAACCCAACCATCAAGAATCCCACCACCCAGGTACCGCAGAGCACGCAGTTCAACGACAGGGACTGCCTCAATGATATTTTGGCCATGGAGAAATGGCTCACCGACGGCTTTAACGTGTTCGCCCGGGAAGCAAGCCATCAAGCCCTGCACAACGATGTGATGCACATCCTCAACGAGACGCACCGCGCCGCCCGGGATGTGTTTAACCTCATGTTCGAAAAGGGATGGTACTCCCTGCATCCAGAACAGCCTGAGCAAGTTGCTAAAGAGCATCAAAAATTCCAGAGCTACGAAAGCCAGATGCCCCAGCAGAGAACCTCTCCTTACGAGTCGGGGGGCATGTACCAGCCCAGGCAGTACTAGAAAAAAGAGAGGCTGCTCCGCGAAGTGCAGCCTCCTTCTTTTACCTGCTATTTTACAATGCTCAAAATCCGTTCGGCCAATGCGTCCACGCTAAAGCCTAAGTACTCGGCAACCTGCTTGCCTGGGCCGCTGGCCCCGAAACGCTCCAGACCATACACCTCAACCCGGCCTTTGGGGTTGATGGAATACCAGCCAGTCGGTACCCCCAGCTCCACGGCCAAAGTAGGTACGTTTTCCGGCACCACTTTGCGGCGGTAGGCTTCATCCTGTTTGAGGAAGAGCTCCCGGTTGGGTACGGAGACAACCCGCACTCCCAGGCCCTGTTTTTCCACCTTCTCCGCGGCCTGCACGGCCAGGCTAACTTCACTACCGGCCGCCACCAGCACAATGGCCAGCTCCTCCTGCTCCTCGCGGATGACATAGCCGCCTTTGGTGAAGTCCCAGCCCTCTGGCTTTTTGAGCAGGGGCAAGTTCTGCCGGCTCAAGACCAATGCGGAGGGCCCATCCTTGCGCTTCATGGCTTCCACCCAGGCCCAGGCCGTTTCTTCCGCATCAGCGGGACGATACACGGCCAGATTGGGGATCAGGCGTAAGGACTCGGTGCTTTCAATGGGCTGATGGGTAGGTCCGTCTTCGCCCACCCAGACCGAGTCGTGGGTGAGAATGTAGACCACGGGCAGCTTCATCAAAGCCGCCAAACGCATGCTGGGTCGCATGTAATCGGAGAAGACCAGGAAGGTGGCTCCGAACACGCGGAAATGGCCATACAAGGCTAAGCCGTTGAGCACGGCCGCCATTCCGTGTTCGCGCACTCCGAAGCAGAAGTTGCGTCCGCTGAAATCGCCAGCCTGGATGATGCCTTCGCCGTGGAGGAAGGAGTTATTGGAGGGAGCCAAGTCAGCTGAACCGCCCACTAAATTAGGAACCTTCTTGGCGATCGCGTTGAGCACCTGCCCACTGGCAGCCCTGGTGGCCATGGTGGCATCGGGTCCAAACATGGTTAGGATATCGCTCAAATCGGGAAGACTGCCGCTAAGCCAACTGTTCCACTGTTCAGCCAACTGCGGGTATTCCTCCGCCCACTTGTTGAAGAGCTCCTGCCACTCCGCTTCCAGCTGCTGACCCCTCTGCCGCATCTTCTCCGGCAGATCCTGCAGCTCTTCAGGGACGTAGAAATCTTGATCTTCTGGCAATCCCAAGGCCCGCTTCATGCCAGCGATTTCTTCGGCGCCCAAAGGAGAACCATGGGTTTCGGCCAGGCCGGCCTTGGTGGGAGCGCCCTTGGCAATCTGGGTGCGGGCGATGATCAGTGTGGGCTGTTCCTTGTTTTCCTTAGCCTGGGCAATTACCTTCTGCAGCTCAGGAATGCTGTGGCCATCCACTTCTAATACCTGCCAACCATAGGCCTCATAGCGGCCCTTCACGGACTCGGTAAAAGCAAGATCCGTGGAACCTTCAATGGTAATGCGATTGGAGTCGTAAATAACGATCAGCTTGCCCAGCTTGAGGTGCCCAGCCAAGGACGAAGCCTCTGCACTTACGCCTTCCATGAGGTCGCCATCGCCGCAGAACACGTAGGTGTAGTGGTCCACAATCTCGTATCCGGGCCTGTTAAAGCGGGCGGCAGCCAAGCGCTCGCCAATGGCCATGCCCACCGCGTTGGCAATACCCTGTCCCAGGGGACCGGTCGTTGTCTCCACCCCATCCGTATCGCCGTATTCGGGGTGGCCCGGGGTGTTGGAACCAAGCTGGCGGAAGTTCTTCAGGTCGTCCATGGAGACCTGATAACCCGATAGGTGCAGCAGGGAATAAAGGAGCATGGAAGCATGGCCGCCCGAGAGAACAAACCGATCCCGGTTGGGCCATTTAGAGTTGGCCGGATTGTGCTTGAGCACATCAAAAAAGACCACAGAACCAACATCAGCCAAGCCCAAAGGCGCCCCCGGATGCCCCGAGTTGGCCTTCTGCACTCCATCTGCAGCCAGCCCGCGAATTACATTGGCGATTCTTTGTAGATCCATGCATACCACCTCTCTCGATTAGTCGCGCAATACCTCTACCACGTCACCATTATTGAGCAAAGCGGCGTTCGCTTCATCAGTGTCAATGTGCATCTCCAAAGCAAAATCGTTCCGCACCCTAACCAGAACGTTATCAAATACCAGCCCGCGTTCTCCGTCGACGCGCACGGACACCATTTCCTTGTCTTTTACTCCGAATTCTTCTGCATCTGCCTCAGTCATGTGAATGTGCCGCTGAGCGATGATCACACCTTTGTCCAGTTCCACGGTACCCTTGGGCCCAATGAGCTTAATTCCCGGAGAACCTTCCAGAAAGCCAGAATCCCTCACCGGCGGCCTGACGCCCAACGCAAAGGCATCGGTACGGGAAATCTCCACCTGGCTTTCCCTGCGTACAGGGCCGAGGATGCGCACGTTTTTGATGGACGACTTAGGCCCTTCAATTGTCAAGGTCTCTTCCGCAGCATACTGTCCTGTCTGCGAGAGAGGGTTCCTTACTGTTAGTTCATACCCAGGGCCAAACAGGGCCTCCAGGTGTTCCTGTGAAAGGTGAATGTGCCGGTTTGATACCCCCACTGGTACTTTGCCTAATACGGTTTTTGCCAAGTATCCCACTCCCTTTTTTCTTCTTCCAGCCTAACTACTTAGACAGGAGGCAGGGAATTCCTGCCCAACCTATTGACCAAACCCGGTTCCTGTGCTAAGATTATAACTGTCGCAGGGGAGTAGCTCAATTGGTAGAGCATCGGTCTCCAAAACCGAGGGCTGCGGGTTCGAGTCCTGTCTCCCCTGCCATTATCTTACTATAACGGCTGACTCTGGGTAAACACACCCGGGGTTTTTTTATTGTTTACGTAAGATTATGTCCATTTTCACAAAGCCTAAAGCAGCGGGCCCTGTTCGTCGTAGAAAGGGCGCAGAAACGGACGATGCCCTTGATCCCAACTAGGGCCCCTGCTTGCAGTTCCAGCACCACCAGGGCATCGACACCCGGGAATAGGCGGGCGTTAATGGTTGCTCCAATCATCTTCCAGCTCCGGGGAAAAGGTCACGGGATGCAGACCTTCTTCGTCCAGGAGCAGCACTTCCGGAAACACTTCAGCAATGAACTTGCGATCGTGGGAGACGGCGATAATGCATCCTCCGAACGCCTTCAGCGCGGCGCGGATCTCCGGCCCCGAAAGGGGCGAAAGGTTGCGCGTAGGTTCGTCCAGAACCAAAACCTCAGCGCGCTCCAGGATCATTTTGGAAAAATAGAGTTTGGCGCGCTGGCCGCCGGACAGCTCAGCCAAGGCGTGATCCATCTCTTCAGCCGTGAAGTGCATGCTGCCCAGGTAGGTACGGATCTGGGTTATCTCTTCCTTCGTCCCGGTGCGCAGCAAAAACTCCACAGCGCTCTGTTCGGGGTCCATGTACTCTGTGTAATCCTGGGGCATGTAACCGTACTTCATCCCCCTTGCCGCTAGTTCCTGCAGGATGGCCCTGAGCAGCGTGGTCTTCCCCGCCCCATTGGCCCCAACGATGCACACCTTCTGAGGCCCCGTAACCCTCAGGTGCACGCTGCGGCTTAAGATCCGCCCACCGACCTGCAGGGGCTCTCGGTGCAGATCCAAGATCACTTTACCCCGGGGAATGGTGATGCTGGTGTCGAAACTAACGTTAATGCTTTCCTCGTAATCGGGCCGCCTGGTTAGCTGCCCTTTTTCCCTTTCCAGGCGTCTGCCCATAGCCTTGACCGTATGCATCTTGTCCTTTAGGTTTTTCCCCACGGAAGGATCTTGGCGGGAAACCGTCCGCAGCTCGTGCTGAACGCGCTGATAGATCCGGCGATAGCGCTCCAGTTTGGCGGCGAACTCTTCCTTCTCCTTCTGGGCAATCCGCAGCTGCTTGGTGATCCGCTCCTCCCGGTTCTTCACATATTCTCCGTAGCGCAGGCGGGCAATACTGTGCTGGGGCTTGCGCTTGCGCATAAGCTGCTCCAAGTGGATGATGGTGTTGGCACAGCGGTCCAGGAGCAGTTCATCATGGGACACGAAGATCATGGGAGTATTGGCGGTGCGGATAAAGCTTTCCAGCCACTTAACCGATTCCAGGTCAAGGTCGTTGCTGGGCTCGTCCAAAAGCAGCACCGTAGGCTGCTTGAGCATTTCACAAAGGAGTTGGAACTTGATTTTTTCGCCTCCAGAGAGCTGGCGCATTTTGATCTGTTCCGATATCCGATCCTCCGGAAAACCCATCCCATCCAAGAGCCTGTAAAACAGGGCATAATCGAAGCTATCTTGACTCACCCGGGAAGCAAGGTAGTGGCGGGTGCTGCAGTCTAGGAACTGCTCGGGCAGGGCCTGAGGCAGATAACCGATGACTTCACCTGCAGTGATGATTTCGCCTTTGATCACCAGATAGCCCCGGAGCGACTCAGGGTCGGCTATGGCCTTAAGCAGCGCTGACTTGCCATTTCCTTCTTCACCGATCAACCCAGCCTTCATCCCAGGTTGCAGTGAGAAGTTGAAGTCCTCCAGCAAAACCCGCAGGTCCTTAGTCATTACTAGTGTTAGGTTCTTGATCACAAGCATGTTTCCACCTCCGCTCCACGGCCGCAGGTGGGTAAAAAAAGAGTCTGCCTGGGTCCCAAGCAGACACGTTGCACAAAGAAGGCGTAAGAGCAACGCCCCCAGAGAGCAAACTATCTACCCAACATGGCGACCACAAACTAAGCCTCCTTGAGGCCCTTCACGCAAGTTTCAGTCTGCCATCCATGTTGGTTAGTTGATCATTGCTCTCCTCCAAATTCTTGCACTTGTGTTAATTATAACATAGTCGACGGTCTCATTCAAGGACATATAATTCTGGCGGCAGGTCGGCCACAAAGGGAGAAAGCTCGCCGCTGTAGACCAGATCCAGATTGTGCAGAGCCCTGCTGCAGGCCACATAGAGCAACCGTCGATCATAGTCGGCCCCAAAAGAGCTGGCGCTGGCATCGGCAATCACCACCGCATCGAACTCCAGGCCTTTAGCCAGAAACACCGGCAGCACCAGAACACCCTTCTGGAACTGCCCAGTCTCCCTAATGAGCAGAGAGGGCTCTAGGCCCAGTTCCTGCCCCCGCAGAGCCGCATGGATTTCTTGGCACTCTTGAACCGTCTTAGCCACTACCGCCACCGTTTCGTATCCCGCCTGCAAGTTGGCCTGCACCAGCTCCGCGATGAGCCCTGTTTCTTGCCCGGGATGGGCACGGTGCACAGCAGGCTTTCTACCCCTCCTCAGCAGCGTCTCCCCTCGGGATCCGCCCAAGAGCGCGCTGCAGAAACGGAAAATCTCCTCGGTTGACCGGTAGCTCCTGTTCAGCCGCACCGTGGCCAGATCTAAATCGGTAAACAGTGCTTCCAGTCCCTCTACTCCGCTGCCCCACACATAGGGATGCAGCGACTGGGACACATCACCCACCAAGGTGTAGCGGGCCTGGGGGAACGTCTTGGTCAACACGTACAGCTGCAGCGGTGCATAATCCTGGACTTCATCCACCACCACATGCAGGATACCGCGGCGCAGAGGATATCCTTCCAATTCTCCCTTTAGGTAAAGGAGGGGGACCACATCCTCGAAGGAGATCACGCCCCGGTCTAAAGACCGCAGGCTCTCCCCTGCTCCTACGGGAGGGCAGAGCTGTCCCGCAACCTCGCTCCACAGGGCAGAATCCTGCCAGAGTCGTCGATACCAGGCTATGCTGTCCACCTGGTAGCGGTTCTTCAGCAGACTTAAAACCGGCTCTAGATTGGAGCGCACCCGGCGCACAGCCTCCCTGGCCACGGTCCACCAGGTCTCGTGCTCGAAGGCCTCTTCCTGGCACAGGGCATGGAATGCGGCCCTGATCCGCCTTTTTTTCAGGGGCCGCAGCACATGCATGATCCGCTGCCTGATCTTGAGCAGGCGCTTCTGTACCGGAAGATAGGACCAGTTCTCGGCAAACATCCTTTCTTGCTCTTGCGCGGAGATGAGGAGTTTTTTGCCGAAATAAACGTCCTCAAAGCGGGCTGCTTCCGTGCTGACCAAATCGATTAGCCGATCTAGAACCAGGCGAAAACCCGGCGAGCACTTGAAGCTGCAGCTGGCCAAAAGCTGCTTCCTGCCCTGCTCATCACGTTGAAGGAGCTGCTCAAGGTAGGCCACCTGCGTTTCCACATCCCACTGCCAGTCAAAGAACGCTTCGGCAAACTCCCGAAAGGTCAGCTGGGGTACGTTCTCTTCGCCCAAGTCAGGGAGCACTTGCGAGATGTAGTCGCTGAAGATCCTATTGGGGGAGAACACCAAGATGTTCTCGGGCTGAATGGTGTCGCGGTATTTGTACAGCATATAGGCCACACGGTGCAGGGCCACTGAGGTCTTGCCGCTCCCGGCAGCCCCCTCCACCAAGAGGCGTGCATCGCGGTCATTGCGGATGGCCTGGTTCTGTTCCCGCTGGATGGTGTTCACGATGGTACGCATTTTCACGCTCGCGTTGCGGCCAAGGGTTTCCTGCAGAATCTCATCGTCAATCTTCAGCTCATTGTCGAACATGTAGATCAGCTTGCGGTTTTTGATACCGTATTGGCGTTTGACGGTGATCTTGCCCTTGTAGACGCCGCCCGGCCCGACATAATGCGCCTCTCCCAAACCAAAATCGTAGAACATGCTGGAAATGGGCGCGCGCCAATCATAGATCATGGGCCAGCCCGTTGCCGGGTTGAGCAAGGAGTGCACCCCGATATAGATCGACTCTGCGCGGTCGGCCCCTTCTTCCCAAAAATCAATGCGTCCAAAGTAGGGGGTTCGCTCTAAGGCCCTTAACTGCTTGACCAGGCGGTGCTCAATGCCGAATTCAGCGGCGCCCTGCCGAAGCTCAGCAATGCGCTGGGCGGCATCCATGAGCCGCTTGTCGCTGGCCGAGCTAACCCCGTGCTCTTCGCTGAGGGAGCGGCGGATGGAACGCATTTCTTCATAGAACTCCCTGACCTTGGCCTCCTGGGCCGCCAGCTGCTTGTCTATCTCCCTGTAAACCTGGTTCAGCCAAGCTTGTTCCCGTTCAAACTCTTTCTTGTCCAAGAAGTCACCCCCGCACAGCTGCTGTCTTGCCCACAGCAGCCAGGTACACTGCAAACAGGCTCTCTCCATCGATCCCCAGCAGCCCGTTTAGCCGATCATCATCAAAAGCCGCGACGGCACACACCCCGCATTCCACGGCGGCAGCCGCCAGGTACATATTTTGACAGACATGGCCCGCATCTAGGTGAATGTAGCGGTAACCCCGCTCGCCATATCTCCAAGTCATGCGGTAGATATCGGCGCACCAGATAAAGGTGGCAGCACTTCTGGCCAGGAACTCCTGGCCCCCAGCAGCCTCTACTACCTCCCCGGCCAAGTGCGCCCCCAACTCAACTGCCAACAACTTATGCCCCAGCGCTATGTAGCGGTAAAGTCCTGGCTCCAGCCCTTCCACGTGGTTGATCAGCAGATAGGTCTCCAGAGCATGCCGTGCGCCGGCCGAGGGCACGGGGCGCAAAGTGGCAGGGCGGTCTGTTACCTTCTGCACACCCTGGGTGCACCAAAGCAAGAATGCCAGCTCCCCGAGGTGCAAGGCGGTGGGCGCGTAGGCCCGCACCGTGCGGCGGTTTTCCATGGCGGCCCGCAGATCCACTGACTTAACCTTAATCTGCTCCATTGACGGCAGTTCGATGAGCAGCGCCTCATCTGGAATGGGCAGCTGCAGAGGCGGCTGAGAGATCCCCCGGTCCTGGTCCGACTCTCCAAGGTGTCTATACTTGGTCCTTTCCATGAACTCACGGCCAATACCGATCACGTTTTCCACTCCTCTACTCTAAACCACACAGATGATCCTGTTTATTACTGAAGATTACGGCCCTCTTGCCATCTTCTACTCGCCACAAATGCACTCCTGTATCCCCGGTGGCGAAGTAATAATCGCAGACCACAGGCAGCTGCAGAAAACAGCGGAAAAGCTGGTTGATCATGCCGCCATGGGAGACCAGGGCCACCCTTCCCAAACGCTTAGGGTAGATATACTCGTGGCTGAAGCGGGACCAAAACGTCTCCGCCCGGGCCCTGAACTCAATGTATGATTCTGTCTCCGCCAAGGTATCATGGGGTTTGCGGCCTCCCGGGGGCAGGGGAAAGCGCTTTTCCGCTTCCTGGCGCTTCAGACCAGCGAGCAGCCCATTGTTCCACTCCATCAGCGCAGGTTCCAACAGCAAAGGCGCGCCTGTGGCCTCACTGAGCAACTGGGCAGTGGCGTGGGCCCGCTGCAAGGTGCTGGAGAGAACAAGCTCGGGAGGATAATGCTCCCTTACCCAGGCCGCCAGCAGCCTGGCCTGTCTGATTCCCAAATCCGTCAAGGGAAAGTCCGCGCGCCCTTCGTGGCGGTCCTCCAAATCGGCCTGCGACTGTCCGTGGCGGATTACTAAAATCTCCATGTTCTGCACGCCCCTTCCCCATCCTGATCTTCTGCTATTCGGCACGGCGCTGGCTTTTCCTTTAATGCCCGGCCTAACGGGCTTCTGTAAACGGCTGAGTGCGTATTGACAGGGGTGAAAATGAGTACTAGAATCAATCTAGCACCATTAGCGGGGAGCCGTATTCGGCTTCTGTTTTTTCATTTTTGAAGGAGGTCGTCTATGGCCAAGATTCGAGACCTTTTCACAGCTAGAGATTTGACTGAAGGTCCTCCTTGGAAACGCATCGTCGAGTTTTCCATCCCCATGCTCATTGGCAACGTTGCTCAGCAGTTCTACAACACGGCTGACTCCATTATCGTCGGGCGCTACATCGGGGACAATGCCCTAGCGGCCGTGGGCAGCGCCGCGCCGATCCTCAATCTCCTTTTGGTCCTTTTTGTGGGCATCTCGGTTGGGGCAGGCATTATGGTCGCCCAGTATTTCGGAGCCCGGGACAGGGGGAATCTGTCCCGCACCATCGGCAACTGCCTTACCCTAACGGCCATCACTTCCATGATCATTATGGTGGTGGGTCCCCTAGTTACCAGGCCCCTGCTGGAACTGCTCAACACCCCGGCTTCCATTATCGACTGGTGTGCAGGCTACCTCAATATCCTGTTCCTGGGCAGTCTGGGCTTCTCCTATTTCAACATCCTCTCCGGCATCCTGCGGGGGCTAGGTGATTCTGTTTCAGCCCTGGTTTTTCTTTTGATCAGTACAGCCCTGAACGTGGTGCTCGACATCGTCTTCGTGGCCAGTTTCAGTATGGGCGTGCCTGGAGTGGCTCTGGCTACTGTTTTGGCCCAGGCCCTTTCTGCAGTACTCTGCCTGATCAAGCTGACAAAAATGCAGGAGCACTTCGAGCTGAATCGTTCCATGCTCAAGCTCGATCGCGGGCTAGCCTTAACCGTAGTGAAACTGGGACTTCCTTCTGGGCTAACCCAGGCCATTTTCTCCATGGCTATGATCATGGTTCAGTCCCTGACGAACACCTTCGGTGAACTGGTCATCGCCTGCAATGTGGTTGTCATGCGGGTAGATGGTTTTGCCATGATGCCCAACTTCTCCTTCGGCAGCGCCATGACCACCTTTGCCGGGCAGAACGTAGGCGCAGGCAAAATGGACCGGGTGGATAAGGGGACCCGCCACGGCACCCTCATTGCCGCAGGAGTATCTGCTTCGATCACGATCATCTTGCTGTTCTTCGGCGAACATCTCATGCGCATCTTCACAAGCACCCCAGAACTGGTGGTTCTGAGCATGCGCATGCTGCGGATCCTCGCCTTCGGTTATATTGCCATGGCGGTTACCCAAAGTCTTTCGGGTGTGATGCGCGGTGCTGGAGATACGATCACACCCATGTGGATTTCCATCATCACAACTGTAGTCATCCGCGTGCCCCTGGCCTACACCTTAGCGTATCTCACCAGGAGCCCAGAAAACCCAACCGGCAGGCCTGAGGCTGTGTTCGTGTCGCTGCTCGTGGCCTGGACTTTGGGTGCTGTGATCACTTTCATCTCCTATAAACGCGGGAAGTGGCGCAGCAAGGCCCTCCGAAAGAGCATCAAAGAGGCTGCTTGAGCCTCTTTTTTTCTGTCCTATTCTACTACTCTAGGGGCAATGGGTCCCCAAGGCACCGCTGGTCAGAGAGTGCCTGCTGAAAACCGATAGCTGTCAAAGTCTCCGATGGGCTTGTAACCAATGCGCTGATAGATGCTGTTGGACGTGGGGTTGTTCAAATCGGCAAACAGGGTGCAGAACTCATAGCCAGAATCCAGCAGCAGCTGGCTCAAGGCCGCAACACAGCTGGTACCGTAACCGCGCCGCCTCAGCTCCCGCGGTGTGTAAACGTGGTTTATGGCTATACCATGCCGGGTGGGGCGGGACTTGGCGGCCATGGAGACCACTTCTCCTGCATGTTCCCACAAGTACAGAGACTGCCTAGCTACCAACCTGTGGGCTAACTGGGTGATGCGCTCGGGCTCGGGCGCGCTAGCTAGTCCACTGTCCTCTTCAAAGGAGGCAATGGCGCGGATGACCCAGTTAAGGTCTTCCGCTTTAGCTGTCCGCAGCTGACCCTCGCCCATCACTTCCCGGTTCACTTCCCGCAGCTCGTAGATGCGCATGGACATCTCCAGCTCAGCGCGGCAACCAATCAGATCGGACCAGAGGGAGGCAAATCTCTCGACCAGTTCCTTGGGCCCCACCACTCCGGGGGGCTGCACTGCCTTCTCCCGCAGCCCCTGGGCCAGGCAGAGCAGCGCTTCTTCCACCGGAGCACCAGGTACCGCGTAGAGGATCAGGTGGGCTGGAACGGTCATCAGCGCCGCTATAGACAGGTTCCCCTGCTCCCCCACTGTAACCAGAACTACTTCTTGGAACACGCTGGCGTCCCGCTCCATCGCCAAAGCGATACCCAACAGAAGGTTGTTCACGGCTTCGTCCCGCTCCAGGTGAACCAAGGTCTCCTGCAAGAAGCTGTCCATACCTCCATGCCACGTTACTCTCACGACACCACTTCCCTGTTTCAATCTTGCCCCTTACATTTCTTCTGCCGAACGAAAAATCCTCTCTGGCGCCTGTTTTCTTCAGCCTTCCCTTGCCCAGCAAACTCCCTATGCAGCGCCTTTTCCGTAGGGAAAAAAACACCCAACACACAAAGGGCCTGGGCTGCAACGACGGCCAAACCCACCCTGCCCAGGAGCTCCTTCTCGCTGCCCCGAACAAGGAACATAGCCATAGCCGACACAACTAATAAGGGCCACCCCATGACCCACCAGAGCCTGCCGGCGTAGCGGTGGGCAAAATTCCATGTATCCTGGTTTTTCATGGACCGCGGTGTGCGGTAGCCAAATAGGGTGTTGATCTGCCTTGGTGGCCGCAGCATTAAGAGGCGCCCCAAAAGGATCATTGATAGTGGCATGAGCAGAGACATCGCGAACATGAACCACCAAAAGGTCAATCCCATTCCCCCTTCCGGCCAACCTATTGCTCTGCTGAATCCCTCTTACCCCCGGCTGCCCTGATGAGGAAGTACGCCACAAGGAACGAAAGAACGTAAACCCCAAAGTCAACAGCAAGTTCCCGCGCACTGAAGTCAGTGAGGGAAAACAGGGGAAAGCCAAAGATCGCTCGGGCCAAGCGGTGGAGGACATAAGCCAACAGGATCACGGCCACCCGTGCACTAAAGCGCTGCATCATCTAACCTCCTTGTCAGGCGGAACTGATCTCAGTACCAGAATATTCCCCCTATCGGCCACTATCTCCTGCCCAGCCAAGGTGTGAGGCGATGGCGATCCCTGGGAAAGAGACTTGCTTCCCTAACGTTGGGCAAACCTAAGAGCTGCGCGGTCAGCCGCTCTAGACCGATGGCCAGTCCTCCGTGGGGCGGCATCCCAAAAGAGAAGCTGCGCAGGTAAAAAGCAAAGGCGTCGGGATGGAGACCTTTTTTGCGGGTGTTCTCGGCAAGCAGTTCATAGGTGTGAATGCGCTGACCGCCGGTGGTGATTTCGAGGCCCCTAAACAGGAGATCGAAACTGCAGGTGAGTCCCCCCTCTTTGGGCATAGTGTACATGGGCCTCTTCTCCCAAGGGTAATCGGTGACAAACACAAACTCGCTGCCTGTGCTGTCTCGGACATACTGGCAGAGCAGCCGTTCCCCTTCGGGATCTAGATCCTGAAGCCCACCCTTACCAAACTCCTGCTCCAATATAACCAGGGCCTCCGTAAAGGGCACTCTGGGTATGCTGGGCACCTCGGGCACTTCCACCTCCAGAGCTGCCAGCTCTCTGGGGCACTGTTCTGCCACGTAGTTGAACATAAAGGCCAAAAGCCTGTTTTCCAATTCCATCACATCGTCCTCACTCTCAATAAAACCCATCTCCAAATCCAGGCTCACATACTCATTGAGGTGGCGGGAAGTGGCATGCTTTTCGGCCCGATAGACGTGCCCCACCTCGTACACACGTTCATAGCCAGCCCCCATCAGCATCTGCTTGTAGAACTGCGGGCTCTGGCCAAGGTAGGCCGTTTCCCCGAAGTACTGCAGGGAAAAAAGCTCGCTTCCCCCTTCGGTGCCGCTGGCCACGATTTTGGGAGTGAACACCTGCACAAAACCTTCTTGGTTCAGGAAGGTTTGAAATCCATGGACCAGGGCCGCTTGGATCTTGAAAATGGGGTTGATGCGGGCATGCCTCAGACTCAGAACGCGATAGTCCAGAATTAATTCCAGCGGCACCTGCAGGACGGGCCCGTTGATGTTGATGGGGAGATTCGCCGCACCAGCCAGCACATCAATGCTTTCAGCCACCAGCTCATAACCCGCCTTGGCCCGGGGCTCAGGCGCAACTGTTCCGCAGACTGCCACTACGCTCTCTGTGGCAATCCTCAGTTGGGCAAGGAGTCTCGGGTCAGCAGTAACTTGTACCCTCCCCGTCCGGTCGCGGACGATCAGGAAGGTTACTGTGCTCAGCTCCCTGATTCGCTCGACCCAGCCTTTGATCAGGACTTGCTCCTCGAGACATTTGGGCAGGTCTTCAATAAGCGTCCGTTCCATGCTCATCTCGCCTCCTAAAATGAACTCGCCCCTAACCCACGAAGGTTAGGGGCGCTTACGGCGCGGTGCCACCCTAATTCACTCTCCTTAGCAAAAAACTCGTCCAGCTTGGGACGAGATTGTCGCTGTGCCACCCAATGGCCATGCTAAGCAGAAGCATCTTAGGTCCAGATAACGGTGGAAACCGGCACATCCTTTGTATCAGATGGCAACTCCGAGGTGTCCTTCCATAAAGGGCTCTTACCGGGCTTGCACCGCCCCCGGCTCGCTGTCAAGGCCACTTTTATGGCTCCGTCTCTTCATCGTCTTTCCTGTTTGACTTTCATTTAAGCAGAGAAAAAACTCCTTGTCAAGACCGAACATCGGCCGCCTATCACGTGGCAACCTCACTTGGCGCGCCAGTCATAAAGCGGCGCCGGACTTGACTGCGGGCGTAGAAAAAGCTGGCCACCTGCCCCAACCCCGCCAAGGTCCAGGTCACAGGGTATACGGCAAACAACACGAACTGCGTGGGATACCAGCGAAAGACAGTAACCAACCACAGAATCCGCAGCAGGCAGGCACCCACCAGGGTGGAGAGCATGGGCAGGACCGAATAACCCATGGCCCTGGTTAACCCTGGGAAGACGTTCATGATCCCGCAGGTGAAGTAAAGTGACATGAGTACCTTCATGCGCCGCATCCCTAACTCGATGACCTGTGGATCTTTGGTATAAAAACCGAGCAGAGATCGACCAAAGAACAGGGTTATGCCCCCCAGAACAAACCAGGTCACGAACACAAGCCCTGTGGAAAGCTTGGCGATCTGGTCAATGCGATCGTAGTCCTCCGCCCCCATGCTCTGACCCGTAAAGGTGATGGCTGATTGGTAATAGGCATTCATGGGGGTTGCCACCAGGTTTTCCACGTTGGAGGAAGCCGCATTGGCCGCGACCATAGTCGTGCCGAAGGAGTTGACCGCGGACTGCACTAGAACATTGGATATGGAAAAAAGAACACTCTGCAGCCCTGCAGGTATCCCGATTTTCAGGATTAACACAAGCTTCTCCCCATGAACAGCCAACCTCCGCCAGTTGAAGCGTAAGGGTCCTTCCTGCTTCATGAGGGAAGCCATAATCAGCACCACAGCCAAATACTGGGACATGGTGGTCGCCAACGCAACCCCGGCCACCCCTAGGCGCAGCACAGCCACAAAGAACAGGTTGAGCAGGACGTTTACTATCCCGCTGACAACTAGGAAGTACATAGGCCTTCTGCTGTCCCCGGCGGCCCGTAGGATAGCCGCCCCAAAGTTGAAAACCATGCTGGCGGGCATGCCCACAAAGATGATGCGCATGTACAATGTGGACATGCCTAGGATGTCCTCAGGCGTGCCCATCCAGCTTAGGAGCGGAGCACAAAAAACCAAACCAATACTAGTTGCTACCAGTCCGCCCATGATCCCCACGGCGATGGAGGTATGCACCAACTGGCGGATGTCCTCCAGCTTGCGCGCTCCGTAGGCCTGGGCCACGGCTACACTGGTCCCCACGGATAAACCCATGAACAAGTTCACTATCAAGTTGATCAGGGAACCTGTAGCCCCCACCGCGGCCAAGGCTCGGCTGCCATCGAAGCGGCCCACCACGATCATGTCCGCAGCATTGAAGACCAGCTGCAGCAGGTTCACAGCCATAATGGGCAGGGCGAACATGAGGATGTTGTAGACCAAGCCCTGTCTGCTTCGCCAACTCTGCCGTAATCCAATCATGGAACCTCATTTCCTTTCATAAAACCACCCCATCTCCAAGATGGGGCCGAGATCTAATACACAAATACCGTTGTTCCCCGCTTGATAAACCCATAAAACCAGCGGGAATCCTCCATGGAAAGCCGGACACAGCCGGCAGAACTTCGCCTGCCTAAGGTATAATCCACTATATTGCGCTGCCTGTCCATGGGCAGGGAATGGAACAAGTAGGGCCCGGAAAACTGGACCCAGTTTGCAGCGCCTTGGCCAAAACGCTCGGAGAAGAACCATTCTCCCCGCTCCGCGATCTCGTGGGTTCCCCGCAGTGTGGGAGCGCTGTTTGTACCAGTGGCGCAGAGCATCGTTCGAACCAACGTCCAGCTGCCAGCCTGCAGCTGAAATACGTAGGTGAGCTGACGATCTAGGTCCACCCAGACCAACTGATCCGTCTTCGAGGTGAATCCCCGCATGTTCACATAAGCTTCCAAGAGCTCTTGGGGAAGCTGTACCGGATTGGTTTCGGGATCTGCGGGAATGGCCAGCTTGTCCACGGGCACCCAACCTGTGCGCCCGTCATCAGCCCTGACCAGGTACCACTCATAGTTGTAATCGCGGACAACTTCCACCGTTTCTCCCTCGGCAAAGGAGCTGATTTGCCTGCGCCCGTTTTCCCACTGATCAAAGGCTGGTGTCCCCGCCGTAATACTGGCATAAACCGGGGATGGTGCCACCAGGACCTCCCAGCCCCCAGAACTTCCCCCGACCTCAATCATGCGGTTCTGCGCCCACACACCAGATCCCAGCACCAGAATCAAACAGAGGATTGCCGCCAGCTGCCCAAAACTCACGTTCATAGCCGCTTGACTTGCTCCTCCATTGGTGAGATGTACTGCTTCTGATTATACTCCTTTCGCTAATGAAGGATCTAGTCCTGCAGCCAGGGAAAATTTCCCGCCTGCTTCAAGCCCTTTTGAACAGTCCACCCATCATCCCGCCGAGCATGGCGGTTAGTAAAACGGAAATGAGCCGCTGCCACCAAAGCCAGCTCCCCAGGGCGTGGTCTGCAGAACCTAAAAGGCCCAGGAGTACAAAGGCAACCAGGCCAACAAGGATCCCGTGGATCCAAGCCCGGCGGATACACTTCTTCCCTGCCCACCCCGCTCCCAGGAAAACTGCCAGGTGAGCCAGGAACCTAAGCAAGCGGTGAGGCGCCTGCCAAGAGGACAGGTGCACCACTACCGCCAAGCCCAGGGAAAGGAGGAGCAGCAGGCCGAAGACCACCACTAACCCCGAAAACACAGCGGCGGGCTGCAGCCAGAAACCGGAGGTCTCCAAGTTGTTCTTCTTCATGATCCCTTCACCCCATACAACCTATGGCCCCGGGCAAAAAAATATGCAGCCCCTCAGGGCTGCATGGCCTAGCGAACACAGAGCTAAGACTACTCTTCCTTTTTCTTGCTCTCCGCAATCACCTGCTCGGCGATTTGGGCCGGAACTTCTTCATAGTGGCTAAACTCAGAAGTAAACGAACCGCGTCCTTGGGTCATGGACCTTAAGTCAATGGCGTACTTAAACATCTCAGCCATGGGTACCTGCGCCTTGATCACCTGCATGCCACCCCGGGGCTCCATACCGAGAATCCGGCCGCGCTTTTTGTTCAGATCGCCCATTACATCACCCATGAACGCTTCGGGAACGGTGATCTCCACATTCATAATGGGCTCCAAAAGCACAGGATTGGCCTCCAAAAAGCCCTTCCTAAAGGCCAGGCCTGCGGCAATCTTGAAGGCCATTTCGGAAGAGTCCACAGGATGGTAAGAACCGTCAAACAAAGATACCCGGACACCTTCCACGGGATAGCCGGCCAAGGGACCATCATCTAGGATCTCCCGCAGCCCCTTCTCCACCGCAGGGATGTAGTTGCGCGGTACAGCTCCGCCGAAGATATCGTCTACAAAGACCAGGCGGTCTTCCGCATCGGGATCAGCAGGCGAGATCTCGATCCACACGTGGCCGTACTGGCCGCGGCCGCCAGTTTGCTTCTTGTGTTTACCTTCCGCCTTGGCCCGACCACGGATGGTCTCCCGGTAGGGTACCACTGGCGTGCTTAGTTCAACCTCAACACCAAACTTCTTCTGCAGACGACTGGTGAGGATCTCAATGTGCACATCACCCATGCCGTGAATCAGGTTCTGGCCAGTATCGGTCCTTCTTTCCACCTTAATGGTGGGATCCTCTTCAGAGAGGCGGGCCAGGGCCGATGCGATCTTGTCCTCGTCGCCCTTCGCCTTGGGCTGGATGGCCAGAGTCATATTGGGTTTGGGGAAACTGATGGGCTGAATGGCGATCTTACTATCTTTGGTTGTGAGCGTATCATTGGTAGTTGTCTCCTGCAGTTTGGCCACCGCGCCCAAGTCTCCTGGACCGATCTTACTTACAGGGATCTGCTCCTTGCCCTTGATCAAGAACAGTTGGCCGATCCGCTCGTCACGGCCGGTGCGTACATTGAAGCAGCTGCTGTCAGAGCGGATGGTGCCGGAGAAGACCCTAAACAGTGTGAGCTTGCCAACATAGGGGTCGGCCATAGTCTTGTACACCAAAGCAGCCAGATCGCTGTCGGCAGCACTGATGGTGATCGCTTCGCCCTGGGCATTGGTGCCGGCAATGGTGCGGTTGGCAGGTGAGGGCATGCACTGCACAATGTGATCGTTGAGCAGTGCAACACCGAAAGTGGATTGGGCGCTGCCGCAGAGGATCGGCACCAATTCGCCGGTTTGGGTCCCTAGGCGCACCGCCCGTTCAATCTCTTCGTCGGTCAAGCTTTCGCCTTCGAGATACTTCTCCATGAGCTCCTCATCGGCAACAGAAGCAGCCTCGATCATCTCTTCGCGGGCAGCTTCCACCTGATCCTGCATCTCGGCGGGGATGGGCCCTTCCTTAACCGCATCTCCCTCTTTGAAATAGGCCTTCATCGCCACGAGGTCCACAATACCCCTGAAGGTATCTGCCTCGCCAATGGGCAGCTGCACAGGTACCAGTTTGGGACCGAAGAACTCCCGCAGCTGTTCTACCACCTTACCGAAATTGGCATTCTCCCGGTCCATTTTGTTCACAAAAACGGTGCGGGGTAGTCCCTGCTCCTCTAGATAGGTCCAGCTTTTTTCCGTTCCAACTTCAACCCCCGAGGATGCGCACACTACCAACAGCGCCGCATCGGCCACGGTGAGACCGGCGATCACATCGCCCACGAAATCGAAATACCCGGGAGTATCGATGATGTTAATTTTATGGTTTTTCCACTCGGCGGGAGCCAAAGCGGTATTGATTGAAATCTGGCGGCGCACTTCCTCTGGATCAAAGTCCATCACTGTCGTCCCATCAGTCACTTTCCCCAATCGATTCACTGCTTTAGAGACGAACAGCATGGCTTCGGCAAGCGAGGTCTTGCCGGTACCTCCATGGCCCACCAGGGCCACATTGCGTAAGAATTCTGTTCCGTATTCCTTCACACAGTCTCCTCCTCTTAGCGAACCCTTAAGTTGGATCTCAAAAAATCGTTTATACCAGGGCTACATTCAACAACTCTCTTAGAATTTCCTCCCTCGATGCGAGAAAAGCTTCCCGTCTAGACCCACCAGCCCCAGTTCTCCAAAAAGGTAACCTGTTGACGCAGGAAATCGATTTGCACCGTCCAGCCGAGAAGGGACAGAACATCCACCGGCACATAAGGGACCCCTGCTTCCTCCACCACTGGATTGGCGAGGGGAACCAAAAGCCCCTGCCAGCCCAGGACGGTCTGCCCAGGCCACAGCGCAACGTCCCCCGCTGCTCCCGTAACCTGCCAACTCCCTTCCAAGTTGAGGGCCAGGCCCAACACGGGAGCTAGATCCAGCAAGCTGAAGAACAGCTCGCCGTCGCGCTGGAGGACATCAATGAAACCCGTCACTTCCTTGTCCCCGACGAATAAACGCCACTGGGGGCTACCTTCCACCAGACGCAGATAGGCTTGGGTTTTATCCCGAAAATACAGCTCGCCGGCGAAATAGAAGGCGTGATCGCCATAAAGCCCGGGCACCCTCCATCTCTCCACAACCCCCGAGGTCTCCAGATCGAACAGGGAAATCCCCGTAACACCCGATAAGCTAAGCAGGCCCTGCTGGGGTATGTAGAAAAGGTGTTCCCCTAAGGCCGTGGCCTCAAACTTCCGGCTGGTTATTACCTCTCCATTCTGCCACCGCCAGGCGTAGAACATCTTTTGGCTGGTTACTACCAGCCACTCGGGAGAACTGGCATGGGGAATGATCAGTAGGCTTTCCACCGCGCCCCATGGGTAGTTTTCCCAAAGGGTGACGAATTCCTCTCCCCCCCAGGTCAAGACGCCCACATAACCCGAGCGTAGGGCATAAACTAGGTCAGGATAGCCGTTGCCATCCACATCTGCAACTTCCATCCCCACGACCACTTCACCAGAGGGGCTCTTCCACAGGGGAAAGAGGTTGCCTTCCCGGGAGAGGTAAACGAAGGCTTCTCCCCTGTCCGTCAGCGCCACCACATCACCCCAGCCGTCGTTATTGAAATCGTGGATATCTAGACCAACGATGGTATCCCATAGATACTGGGCGTGGCCGTGCCTTTCCCAAATGCCGCCCCGTTCAGTATATAGATACAACGCTCCCCCCCGATCCGTTCCCAGGGCCAGATCGGGGCGAAAATCCCCAGTGAGATCACCTGCTGCCAAGGCGGTAACCCGTCCCGGCACCTCAATGAGGGGCTGGGGCTCAGACTCCTCCAGAACAAACACGCCGCCTTCTTTACCCAAAAGAAGGCTCGGCTGGCCTTGTCCCCACAAGTCGGCCACCAACACATGGGCACCAAAAAGAGCCGGTTCTGCTACAGCTGTGTAAGCAGCTGCCCCCGCTGCCTCCATGAGCAGCACAAAGAAAACTGCCATACAGACCGCTTTCTTGCTCAATGGCATCCCCCCTCCATATCCCCTATGGAGTATTTAGCACAGTTTACTGCTGATCCTGCCAATGCGAACCGCGCCCTTACAATTATAACACAAATGACCGCAATAAGCACCACAGCCAGCCGCAGGACACTGGCAGCTACTTCCACATCGCTCCCCCAGTTCCTGCCATGCTAGAAACACAAAAAAACCGCCTGTAGACAGGCGGCGCATTAATCAGTTGAAGAAAAAATGGTCGGGGCGACCTGATTTGAACAGGCGACCTCTACCACCCCAAGGTAGCGCGCTAGCCAAACTGCGCCACGCCCCGACGCACTTATAAGGATACCACGTTCTGCGCCAAAAGGCAAGTCATTTCACGGCATCAAGCTCAAATTTTCTGTGGCAGGCCCGCAGCGCATCCACGTGGCGCTCCCGGGGAACCAAGCAGGATACCTTGATTTCGGACGTGGACACAACGGATACGGGGATGTTCTCTTCGGTCAGGGCCTCAAACATCTTCGCGGCTACGCCAGGATTGGTCATCATCCCTGCACCGACTATGGAAACCTTGGCCACATTGTCGTCGGCGAACACTTCCCAGTCCTGATCAGACTTGAGCTTGGCAATGGTACTGAGGGTCTCCTCTAAATCCTCCCGGGGCACGGTAAAGCTGAGATGGGTAGAACCCTTGGAGGCAGCGGCCTGCACGATCATATCCACGTTAATACCCGCCTTGGCCAGCGTGGAGAAGATATGGCACAGCGTATGCACATCGCTGGGAATACCTGCCAGCGTCACCTTGGCCCAATTCTCATCCGAGGCTACCCCCGTAACAGCGATTTCCCGTTCCACTGAATTCACCTCTCTCACTATCGTTCCTGCTTCGAAGGAGAAGCTCGAGCGCACGTGGATGGGTACTCCGTAAACGGCTGCAACTTCCACAGATCTGGGCTGCAGAACCTTGGCACCCTGAAAGGCCAGCTCCAGCATTTCTCCATAATCTATTTCCCTCAGCTTCCGGGCCTCCGGTACCAGACGGGGATCGGCGGTGTACACGCCATCCACGTCCGTGTAAATCTCACACACTTCCGCAGCTAACGCCGCCGCCACTGCAACCGCCGTGGTATCGGATCCACCCCTGCCCAAGGTGGCAATATCATTGTTGGGGGTAAGTCCCTGAAAGCCCGCTACAATCACCACTTGGCCCTTGTCCAGCTCGGCCCTGATTCGCGCCCCGTCCACCATGCGGATCCGGGCTTTAGTGTGCTGGGTATCGGTGAGAATACCACCCTGGGGACCGGTCAAGGAGATCACAGGCTGTCCCAAAGAGTCAATGGCCATGGCCAAAAGGGCTATGGAGGCCTGTTCACCTGTGGCCAAGAGCATGTCCAGCTCGCGCTTGGGCGGGCTTTTAGAAATCTCCTTCGCCTTGGCAATGAGCAGGTCCGTGGTCTTGCCCTGGGCCGAGACCACAACCACCACCTGGTGACCCTGCCTGGCCGTATCCACCACCCGGCGGGCAACAGCCAGCACCTTTTCCGTATCTGCTACCGATGAACCTCCATATTTCTGCACAATTACTGCCATAGTCTTTCTGCCCCCTAACAGCTGTTAATAACATAACATATCCGGGGCAGGGCCACCATTAATGGGCAGTTAAAAAGGTGAGAACAACTGTGCTCTCACCTTGGGATGCAGGGTTTAGAGGATGATGCAGATCAGTCCGCCACTGCCTTCATTGATAATCTTACTCAACGTCTCCTGCAGCTTTTCCTGGGCGTGTTCGGGCATACGGTAGAGCTTACTGTTGATTCCTTCCCGCACCAGATCCTGCAGGGAGCGGCCTAAAAAGTCCCGTTCCCACAGAATGTTGGGATCCCGTTCAAACTCCTCGGTTAAAGAGCGGATCAGCTCTTCACCCTGCTTTTCCGTACCCACAAAGGGGGTGACCTCCGTTTGAATGCTGGCCTGCACCATATGGATGGAGGGGGCGCTAGCGGTTAGTTTAATCCCAAAGTTCCTCCCCTGCTTGATCAGTTCAGGCTGTTCGAAGGTAATATCTTCCAGACTGGGAATGACAATGCCGTAGCCCGTTTCCCGCACATGCTGCAGCGCGGCGGAGATCTTATCATACTCCCGCTTGGCTGCAGTTAAATCCTGCATCAAACGCATCAGATGATGATCACCCTCGACTTCGAGACCCGTCAGTTCAGCAAGGATATCGTAAAAGAGGTGATTGTTGAGGATCACATCCAAAGTGACCTTGCCGGTACTTAAATCCATGCTTTCCACACGTACCATCTGAACGTGTTCCGCTGCTTCAAAGGCCTCCACAGCCAGCCGCTGCACGTCTTTCACCCGTTTCAGGCGCAAAACCGTCTCCCAAGCCAAATCTGTGTAGACCTGCCGCAGCCAGTGGTCTTCCTTCAGTTCCTGCACCCATTTGGGCAAGCGCACATTGAACTCGCGCAGGGGAAACTCCAGGAGCACCGCGGCAAAGAGCTGCAGAATATCCTCCTGGCTCATGCGCAAGCAGTCCAAAGGCACAACGGTCACCCCGTAAAGCTCCCGCAGCCGTTGGGCCAGCTCCTGGGTTTCCGGGCTGTTGGGATGCGCCGAGTTGAGGGCTACCACAAAGGGTTTACCCAGGGCCTTGAGTTCCTCCACCACCCTGGTTTCCGGCCCTTCGTACTCACTGCGGGGCAGGTCGGTTATGGAACCGTCTGTGGTCACCACCAATCCGATTGTGGAATGCTCAGTGATCACCCGGCGCGTCCCCAGCTCCGCGGCTTCCTGAAAGGGGATGGGCTGCTCAAACCACGGGGTGCGCACCAGCCGCGGCCCACTGTCGTCCTCATAACCTTTGGCAGCGGCCACGGTGTAGCCAACGCAGTCCACCAGTCTAATCCGGGCCTTGGTGTTCTCGGCAAAGGTGATCTCCACCGGTTCATCGGGCACAAATTTGGGTTCGGTTGTGGTTATGGTCCGGCCTGCCCCACTTTGGGGCAGCTCATCCCGGGTCCGCTCCTTGAGGTAAATGTCGGTGATGTTGGGCATGACGAATAGGTCCATAAAGCGTTTAATAAAGGTGGACTTTCCCGTTCTGACAGGGCCCACCACACCTACGTAGATGCTTCCGGCGGTCCGCTCGGCGATATGGGAAAAAATGCTAAACTTTTCCATTTGGGCTCCCCTCCTAAGTATAGGCGTCCTCACCGACATGAGGTTGGACAGTATACTATATTACTGAGGAGGGAGAAATATAACAGCAATCCTGCCCCACGGCTTAGCGCGGCGAAAAAACACAGGGACCCGAGCATGGGCCCCCTCAAACGGCTCGCTCAACGCTGCACTTTTTCACCCACCCGAAACTCGGTACCGGTGCGCAGCCGCTCGATATTGCTTTGATGGCGGTAAACGGTAACAACTCCCACCAAGACTCCCAAGGCCGTTTCGACCCAATCACCGCCGGTCAAAAACAAGATGAAGGGCAGGCAGATGGCTACGGTTATGGAAGCCAGGGAGATAAAGCGAAATATAAACAGCATGGCCAGCCAGATCAGCAGCAGAACCAAAGCAGTAAGGGGACGGAAAACCAACAGCACACCCGCCATGGTGGCTACCCCTTTGCCGCCCTTGAAGCCCAGAAACAAAGGCCAATTGTGACCGGTCATGGCGAACACTCCAGCCAGCAGGCTGGAAAAGGAGTCGCCCAAAAAGCGCTGGGCCAGGAATACCGCCAGCGCCCCTTTACCCACATCACCGATGAGAGTAAGCAGAGCGGGTACAAAGCCTGCTGTACGCAGCACATTGGTCATACCGATATTACCGCTGCCGTACTGGCGTACATCCACCTTGGCCCACCATTTCCCAACTAAGAGGCCGAACGGAATACTGCCCAAAATGTAGGCCGCGGCCATTACGAACACGTAGATCATTCTTCCCTCTCCTTAGCAACAATCACGATGGGCGTACCCACAAAGTCATACTCCTGGCGCAGGCGGTTTTCTAGATAACGCACATAGGAAAAGTGCAGTAAATCCTTTCTGTTCACATGGAGCATGAAAACGGGAGGCCTCACCTGAACCTGGGTTCCGTAGAAAATCTTCAAGGGCACACCTTTGTCGCTGGGCGGCTGGTTCATGGCCACGGCATCCTGGATGATCTGGTTCACCCGCCCCGTGGACAGCCGCATGTTCCTAGCCTCGTTCACAGCCAGACAGAGCTCCAAAAGCTTGTGCACGCGCTGGCCAGTCTGGGCCGAAATGAACACGATGGGCGCATAATCCAAAAACAAAAGCTGCTCCCTAATGGCCTGTTCATAATCGCGCATGGTATTGGTTTCCTTGGGCACCAAATCCCACTTATTCACCGCCAAGATGATCCCCCGCCCCTGTTCGTGGGCGTATCCCGCGATCCTCTTATCCTGCTCCGTAAGGCCCTCTACCCCATCGATCATGATCACTGTAATATCCGAGCGCTCAATAGCCCGGAGAGTCCTAATCACACTATAATACTCCACACTCTCTTCCACTTTGCTTTTGCGGCGCAGACCTGCCGTGTCAATTAGGGTCAGATTCTGGTCCTGGAACACAAACTTAGTGTCAATGGCATCTCTAGTGGTCCCAGGAATATCGGAGACTATAACCCGCTCCTCACCGAGAATCTTGTTCACCAGGGAGGATTTCCCCACGTTGGGCCTGCCCACTATGGCGATCTTCAGCGACTCATCTTCAGACACCTGGGCATCCGCGGGAAAGTGGCCCACAACGGCATCCAAAAGATCCCCGATGTTCCGGCCATGCTCTGCAGAGATAGGGATGGGATCACCTAAGCCCAGCGAATAAAAATCCACAGACGCCTCCCAGGCTTGCTCTGTGGACTCCACTTTATTAACACAGAGAACCACCGGCTTGTTGCTGCGCCGCAGAATCGCGCCGATCTCCTCATCTACCCCAGTTAGACCGGCCCTTCCATCCACCACGAAGATGATCACATCTGCCTCTTCCACAGCAACCAAAGCCTGCCGCCTGACTAGACTGGTGAGCACATCCCCTTCCCAGTCTATGCCTCCCGTATCAATCACAGTGAAGTGCTTGTTCAGCCAGTGCGCATCTCCATAGATGCGATCCCGGGTTACCCCCGGCTGGCCTTCCACAATCGCCGTCCTTTCCCCAGTGATGCGGTTAAACAGGGTGCTTTTACCCACATTGGGTCTGCCCACTATAGCCACAATCGGTCTACTCATCAAAAACCTCTCCTCAACAACCGTCCATCCTGATTGGCGCTCCCAGCTATGGATTCTTCGCTATTGGTTGCCTAAATCCTCCTCAGCCGTCAGTGCTGCACCACCACCAAAACACCGTTATGCAAATCGTGGACGGCTGCCCCCAGGATCTTGGCGATGAGCAAAGCAAGCTGCGTCTTTTCCTCTTCACTGCGCGCGTAGAAGATGGGAGCTCCTCCCCCCACTTGGGTCTGGTCGGTCGCCACCACGGCCAGGATCAACTTCATGCTTTTCCTCCTCAATCCACCATTTTACCTGCTACAGAGGTGAGGGGCTTGCGTACCGCCCCTTCTAGCACTGGGACCCGCCGCACCGCCGCCAAAAAGGCTTGCTCATCTGCCTCAGAAGGCACCATAACCAGATATAAGCACCCGCTTCCAGGGTTCCTGCGCACCATGGGGATGAACTCCTGTTCACCCACATCCATGTAGACGCCGATCATGGCTGCAACATCGTGGGCGATGGCCTGCATCTGACCCAGGTTGGCCAGAGTTGCTTTCGCATTGGGACCGTCGGGGATGATCTTGGCAGCCAAGCCCCGCTCCATGTACACTGCGCGGGCTGCGTGGAGGCCCACGTTCATCATCACCGTCTCTTCCACCTTAAGCAGTGCCCCCTCGAAGTACAGTTGGGCCAGCTCCACTGCGGCGATGTCTCCGATCTTGAGTCCCCGCATCAGACGACTAAGGAGCATGGTGACGAGCAGGCCCGCCAAAGCACAGGCTCCCAGCCTTACCCACAGGGGTTCCACCCCCAACTCGGCCACGACGGCCACCGAGAAGGCAACCCAAATGGACAGATAATTGCGGGCTTCAAATACCCTGGCGATGCCTTCGATGTACGCTGTACCGCGCTGGACCAGCTCTGTGGACTCCATGGCCCCCAACGTGGCCCGCTCCACATTGCGTACTTCGCGGAACTGGGAGGCGGCCAGAATCAGGAAAGAAACGGCTGCATACTCCTTTTCCAGCACCGCGGGGACGATCACCGCCCCGATAGCCGCGCCGATGAACCCGACAAAAAGGTGCACGGCCCATCCCTGGGGATAGCTGGGGTATTGCCGATAGTCGCGCCGAAGCATATATAAGCGGGCCAAGAAGCCCGCTCCAGTTGCTGTGACCAGAGTGAAAATGTGCTTCACCGCTGATCATCCATCTCGTCGTCAACTTCACCCAGACCAGCTTCCCGGCGGAAAAAGCCCGCCAAAGTGCCGATCTTGCCTTTGGTGACCAGCAGAAACACTGCTCCAACCACACCAAAGATAACGAGCATCCAGACCAGCGACCGGCTGGCGCCGCTGCCGATCTGTTCCTGGGCAACCTGCTGGGTGCTGGGCGTAAGCCCCGCAGCGGCAGGAATCACTTTGGCAAAGAATTCGGCAGCCTGTTTGGCGTGGTCGAGCTGATTGGTATGGGCTCCAAATTCCAGGAGGATGGTCTTCGGTCCCAGGTCTTGATTGTAGTTCCCTTTGGCGTCAAAGATGCCCTCCACAATGCCGGGGTAACGTTTGTCGGCCACAGCCTTGAGGCGCTTGGCGTACTCCAGGTTCGCCTCCCGATTCTGATTCTGCCGTCCCACCACAATGCGCACCTTAGTCACGGGCACACCCTCCACCTCCCCTTCGTACACCTCCGGGGGAGTCGCGTCGCGGTGGACGTCAATGAGGGTGTCGGGGTCTTTCTGCAGCAGCTCCACCGCGGTGCGCCGGGAGCGTACGTAAGCCTGCCCATCGTGGGGGATATGACTGTTATCGGACCAATAGACGGTAAGCCCCTGTTCCTCTAGGGCAGCGGCCAGCGCTTTGCCTACCTGCAGTACATCGCCCCGTCCGTCATCTTTGGATTCGGTGCCGCTGGTGGGGACATAGGATTCATCGTTGTGGGTGTGATAGATACCCACTACACCTCCGGCTTTTTCTGCCTTGGCAACCTGTGCCCCCAACAACTCCCCGGTTATGTCCGGCAGTTCGATGGTCTCCACAAAGCGTACCAGTACCTGATCCCCTTCAGTACGCACCACTTCAAACAGGCGGTTATCCGCCGCGATATACCGATCCCCTGGATCCAGTTCCCTAGCCGTCATGGTGATAACCGCACCGGACTCGTCCACCAGAGTATAGTAGCCGCCATCCCTTCGTTCCTCAGCCGAGGCGGCCGCAGCAAAGAGAAATAGGCAGAGAGCGAACACGAAAACAACCACCGAGCGCAGGAAGTGCTTCACACACCTTCCCCCCCCTCTTCCAAGCGCTCCCTGGTTTCACCCACAAACTCAGCCAGACCTACGGCGATCAGGCCGGAGACGATCATGGCATCGAACACGCCAGCCCCCCCTAAAACCACGCGGGTTGGCATGTTGGACAGAAGTGCCTGGGCAAAATGGATCAAGTCCACCACAAACAATCCGAGCACACCAGCAATGAAGGAGGCCCTGCGGGAGCGGCCGGACAAGTACCCCACGATCCCCGCCACAATACTGAACAACCACAGGGGGTCGATGAACAGATAGGGGCTGGAAGGGTCAAAATCGGTGAACTGGCTGATCCCGTAGATGATGCCCCCCGTGACCAGCGCTGCCACAAGGGCGCGCACCCTTTCCTGGACAGTATCGGCCCGGATGAGCAGGTAAACCACCAGCCCCAGGGGGACCAAACCGCCCCCCAAGTTCAGGCCCACACTGGTCCTACCGGTACGCAGAGGCAGGGTGATGAAGCTTCCGCCGATCATGAGGGCAATGGCAACTAGGGCTTGTGTGTCTGTGAGACGCATGCGGTCCAGCAGGCGCTGGCCTACGCCGAAGTAGATCAAGGCGGCGATGACCAGCAAGAGGACAGTTCCCACGGGCATGGAGATCCCTCCTGTGTTGTGTCGCAACGCCTGACAGTAGTGTTCCCGGCTGAACCTGGCATATCCAAAAAAAAATCCTGTAGGCGTTGCCTACAGGATTATCGCGCTTTTTGCTTATTTCAGCAGGTCATCTTTGAACAAGTCACCAAACATGTCGCCAATGTTGGTGGTGAGTTCGTCCCGATCAGTGCCCTCAACAAAACTGGGCTGCGCCTGTTTGGCCTTGGGCTGGGGCTGCGGCTTGGGCTCCAGCTCTTTGATGCTGAGACCAATACGGCGAGCCTCGGGATCCACACTGATCACTTTGACCTCTACCTGATCACCAGGTTTGACCACATCTTCAGCCTTGGCTACATGTTTATGGGACAGTTCGCTGATATGGACCAGTCCTTCGATGCCATCTTCCAACTTCACAAAAGCACCGAAATCCACTACCCTGGTCACTTCGCCGGTCACCTTCTGACCAACGGAGTAGCGCTCGCCCACAGTGGTCCAAGGATCAGGAACAGTCTGCTTCAGACCAAGGGAAATCCGTTCCCGGGCCTTATCCACACCTAAGACCATGACGGTAATCTCATCGCCCTCGGATACAACATCCGAAGGATGCTTTACCCGACTGTAAGCCATTTCCGATACGTGCAGCAAACCTTCCACTCCATCGCCCAGATCCACAAAGGCACCGAAATCGGTCAAGCGCCGCACAACACCGGAAACCTTCATACCCGGCTGCAGGGTGTTGAAAGCAGCCTCCTTAGCCCGGGCATGCTTTTCTTCCAGCACAACCTTATGGGAAAAGACCACGTTATTCTTGGAACGGTCGAGTTCAATGATCTTCAATTCCAAGGTCTGGCCGACGTACTTTTCGAGATTATCCTCAAAACCCCGGGAAACATGACTCGCAGGAATGAAGCCTCGTACACCTACGTTGACCAAAAGACCGCCTTTGACAACTTGTACTACCTTAGCCTCCAAGGTTTCTCCAGACTCGTAGAGTTTTTCCAGTCTCTCCCACGAAAGGTCGGCATCGGCGCGCTTTTTGGAAAGGACTACATTGCCTTCCGAGTCATCAACCTTCAGGACCTTGACGTAGATCTCCTCACCTACGCTCACAATGTCCTCGGGATTAGCATTGGCGATAAAGCTGAGCTCGTTTAAAGGAATGCGGCCTTCAGATTTATAATCGATGTCCACCAGTACCTCATCTGCGGAAATGTGTACCACTTTCCCCTTGATGATAGCTCCCTGGGTGGGCATTTTCAGGTCATACTCGCTCATCTGCGCTTCGTGCAGCTTCGCCTCTTCAGAAGCGGCACTGCCCGCTTCTGCCTCCGGTTCGGCAGCCTCTTCCTGTACGTCTGCAGCACCTTCGGTGACCCCTGCCATTTCTGCGACTGGTTCTTCCGCTGGTTCCCCCGTGGAGTTTTCCAGCTCTGCTTCGACAGATTGCACTGTCTCTTCCATGGTTTCTGTCACTTTCTCTTCACTAAATTCGCTCATTCTTGTAAGTACCCCCTCAATTAGCCAATCTGGAGTAGAGGCTCCGGCCGTAACACCAACTCGCCGCGCGCGGGCAAACCACTCGCGCTGAAGCTCATCTGGTGTTTCTATATGATATGTGACCGTTCCCTGCTCCTGACATATTTCCGCCAATCTCTTAGTGTTGGCGCTGTTTCGACCTCCAATAACAACCATTACATCCACTTTGGCGGCCAATTCGCGTGC
>JAKOTU010000077.1 GCA_029776155.1 Bacillota bacterium
TGTGTGCACAGCATGTCTAGCGAGGCGAACTTGGCAAGAGGATTCCGTTGAAGCTGCAGCTTATGTATATGGGTCCCGCTGCACTTCATAGACTATGAAATCTAGAACCGGCAATTACCTGCCATGGTCTTGGTTCTGTGCAGATCGAGATCGGCCCAGACCAGTACGATTTCCCCGGCGTGGAGTTTTCCAGAGGCGAGGCAGGAGGTACGGGACTATGCAGAGGACCATTCGGCTTCGGCCCTATGCCATCGCCATCATCTTGATGGGGCTTGTTTTTGTTGCTTTGAACTACTTCTTGGTTTATTTTGTGCGTGGCATCTTCCTGCGCAGACTGGAAGAGGAGAGTCTGAACTATGCGAGCATCTACCGCCTGGTGAAAAGCAGGGAAGCCTATCGTGCCATTAATGACCTTTTGGAGCAGAGGCTTCTGACCGCCACCAGCACCGCTGCCTTGTTTTCGGATCAGATGAGCGATAAGGCGCTGCAGGCTTTGGCCCATTTTCTATCTGGGGATGAGATATATCTTTACAGTCCTGATGGTGTCATCGAATACTCCACCCGCCCGGAATACCTGGGCTGGCAGGCTCCCCCTGGCCATCCGGTGCATGACTTTATGGTCAGCGGCTTGGAATCCTTGGAGGAGGATATCCGCCGGGACAGTGAATCGGTCGCTATTACAAATACGCCTACCTGCGCCTGGCGGATGGGCGTTTTGTCCAGCTGGGCATCGGCGCCGATTTCGTTCACAGCTTCTGCATCCCCTACGGGAGCTGGGGGTGACCATCGCCCTGGACGATTTCGGCACCGGCTGTTCGGCCCTTTCCCGCATTGGGGAGCTCCCCATCGACTGCATCAAGATCGACAAGGGCTTCATCGACAACATGATCTTCAAGGCCAAGCACCGCCTGATCATCAAGGACCTCATCTCCATGTGCCACAAGCTAGGCCTCAGGGTTGTGGCGGAGGGGGTGGAGCAGGAGACCCAGCGCCGTGACCTTCTGGAAAGCGGCTGCGTTGTGATGCAGGGCTACCTCTACAGCAAGCTCCTCTTGGAGGAAGAAGCCCTGGCCAAACTGGCATAGAAAAAACCACCGTTGTGCGGTGGTTTTTCCTT
>JAKOTU010000006.1 GCA_029776155.1 Bacillota bacterium
GCCCTCTACAGCCAGTCTGTTTCTCTGGCCGTAGGAGCCAGCGATCATCTGGTTAGAGATGTTGTACTTCGCCTCTTGGTAAGCAACCTTGCCGTCCAGGGTCAAAGCACCGAGGGTGGTCTTCAGGGTTGCTACGCCGAGGTAGTTCTTCTCCTCTTCACGGAAGTCCATGGCGAAGTCGCCGGTGTAGTCGATACCAGCAATCTTACCGAAGATCCCCACGCCAGCGGCATAATCCTTAAGCTGTCCGCTGTGCGGCTTGGTTGCCTTGCCCTTCAGCTTCAGGCCGATTTCGTCGGCGAACTTATAGGACAGGGCGGCAGCAGCGTCAAACTCTCCAGAACCCTCACCCGACTGTCCGGCAAACACATCAAGGGTGAGGCCGTCGAAGATGTCGACCTTAGCAACGCCTCCGAAACCACGGTGGCCGGAAGCCAGCACATAGCCGAAGGGGGACAGGTTGCTGTTGTGGATTCTACCCACCAGGAGCCTGCTGAGAGGTGTGGAGGATTTTACTTCAACATAGTAATTCTCCAGGGTCTGCTCCCAGGTAAACGGCTTCAATTCCCAAGCTACAAAAGCCCTTACGTCGGTGGCGTCAGAAGCCTTAATGTTCAGATTCAGCTCGCCAGTCTGCTCGAATTCGAGGGTGGTACCGCCGATTTCCTTCTCAGCATCCAGGCTCAGTTTGCCGGAGAAACGCACTTTCTCCAGAGCAGCCACGGTGGTCTTCAGGCCAGCAACGTCTTCCTTCAGGGTGGCTACGTCGCCGTCCAGCTCATCTACCCAGTCAGACAGGGCAGCGATCATGGCTCTGTTCTCGTTGATGAGCAGTTCCAGCCTCTGTACTTGAGTCCGGATCAGAGCCTCAGCGATGAACTCCACATCTTCTTTGGAGAGCTCAGGAGTGGTAGCTACTACGCGCTCGATAATGGTGGTTTCCTTGGCAGCGGCGGCAGCTTCCAGAACAGCCTCTTCGATCCTCTTGGCGATGAGCTCTTCGATCTCGTCCATGGAAGGAACTTCAACCTCAGGCTTATTCTTCAGCTGCTCGAGATCGTAGCGAATGCCGTCCAGCAGGCCGAGCATCCGTGCTTCGAGGTAAGCCATATCGCCTTCGAGGGCTTCTACCGCAACGGCGTTAGCACGCACGCGGGCGGCTGTCTCTTCATCCAGCTCTTGTTGAACAATTACTCTTTCCACAATGGTGGTCTCTACCGGCTGCTTTTCGGCGGCAGCGGCAGCGGCGGCCTTTGCGGCTTCGATCTCAGCCATCAGTTCAGCCTTCACTTTGTCCAGCTCAGGCAGGAGATCGATGGCAGCAATTTGGCCTTCCAGGCGCTGCAGAGCCCGGGCGAATACCATGGCAGCCTCATAACGGGTCATCATTCTGGAGCCGCCATAGGTTCCATCTGGATAGCCTTCAATCAAGCCGGCAGCGGCTAGCTGCACGATGGCATCGTATGCCCAGTGATCTGCGGGAACATCCGCAAACGGGCTGGCGAATGCCGGTGTAAATGTACTAGCCATGAGCACGATGGCTAATACCAGGGCAAACTTCTTAAACTTCATGTTCATGTTAACCCCCTTGGTTAATCTGGTTTTTTTGTGTGTTAGGTATGTTTCCTGATGAAAACCCTCTCGTCCGTTTGCCCTGAGTTTCCTTGTTCCCTCAGGTTAGTCCGCGACAAGAGTGTATTCATCTTTCAGTATCCTCAGCTGGGCGGTAACCGCGGGCACCTCCTTTCTAACCGACCTCGCTTGTAAGATACTGAAAAGGGTACTTGTAATAGAGGTTATTTCTCCACTATTTTCCCAATTCCTCCTGGCGACCCAATCTTTTTTAGCGCCGTCTTATCTGGAAGAATCTAGGTTCCCACTGAATTATAACACACCAGCGCAGCGATTACGAGAGAGAGTTTTCCACCACATGCGCGAAATTCCTGCCGAACCAAGGCTGGGATTTTTTGGTCTTAAGGGACCATCTCCAGGGAGAGCAGGATCGGACTAGTGGAGCGCCAAGCATCTTCCGCCACAACCAAGCGGATCTCCACCGGCTGCTGCATAGATCGGGAGGCTTCAATGGCATCGAAGAAGTAGCCTCCGGGGAGCAGTACCGCTCCCCTGCGCTCTGGGCTCAGGGCCACGCCGGCGTTGAGGGCAGCATTGTTGGCTTCATTCAACAACTGCAGGATGACCAAATCGATCTCCACACCACCCTTGGGGTCCCAGGTGCTGGAAGCCAGCACCGTACCCCGGGAGAAGACCATCTGATCAACGAAGTTTTCCAAGTAGAGGCGTACGGGAACACCCGGGATGCTGTTGGCCTCGCTCACCGCCCGCACGATCACATCCCCAGGAGCCAGGAGCACATCTTCCACCACCAGATCCAGAACACCCGGGGGCAGAAAGATGGCCCGGTAAGGCTCACCTTCTCCAGCGCGTGCGCTGCGCCGGTAGGCCACCTCATCCACTTCCTGCAGGAAACCTTCCAGGGCAGCCCGCACCTCTTCCCGGGTCAGGCCTTTTTCAATTACGGTGGTGAGGATCACCTCACTGGCGTAAAAGGCAATGTCCGCGGAGCGAATCTGCCCGAAAGCAGTCTCCACCAAGTCATACAGCCAGCTCAGCTGTTCCGCGGTGGCTGCAAGCTCCGCCACCTCCGCCTCCAAAAAGGCCCGCTCTTCCTTCAGGGCTTCCACAGACTGGACAGCGAGGTCCAGCTCCGCGGTGATCTGCGCGTAGCTCTCTTCCACTAGGGCCAGCCTAGATTCGGCTTCTTGGAGCTCTTCCTGGGCCGCATCCCTCTGGGCCCTCATCTCGGCGTAATCCCGCTGCAGGCCCCGCAGCTCCTCTTGAATCTCCCTTATATTGAAAAGCGCCGTGCGCACATCCTGGGAGGCAATGCTCAGCACGATGATGGACGCGGCGGCAATGAGCACCCCAGTGACAATGGTCACCAGGATGCTGGTATGTTTTGGGCGCAGTCCAAACAGGGTCAGCTTCTTGCGGCCGATTCTCATACCCAAGCGGTCGCCGATATACGCAATGACCCCGCCCACAACGGCCAAGGTGATGATGAGCGTAAAGCCATACATGGGCTGCACCTTCTTTCTCTACAGCGTGAAATTCGCCCCCAGATAGTACTTCCTGGCCAGTTCGCTTGCTGCCACCTCTTGGGTAGTGCCGGCTACCAGCACTTGCCCCAGGTGGATAATGTAGGCCCGATCAGTAATGCGCAGGGTCTCCCGCACATTGTGATCCGTGATCACAATCCCTAGGTTGCTGGAGCGCAGGCGGGCCACTATTTCCTGAATCTCCCCCACGGCAATAGGGTCCACACCGGCAAAGGGCTCATCAAGGAAGATAAAAGCCGGATCCAGGGCCAGGGCCCTGGCGATTTCGGTACGCCTCCGCTCCCCGCCGGACAGCTGGTAGCCCCTTTGGTTACGCACCTCTTCCAGCTTGAACTCGGCGAGCAGGCGGCCCAGTTCCCCTTCCCGCTCTGCTTTGGAGAGATCCTCGCGCAGCTGGAGTACTGCCCGCAGGTTTTCCTCCACGGTGAGCTTGCGGAACACCGAGGGCTCCTGGGGCAGGTAGCCTAAGCCCAAACGGGTACGTTTGTACATGGGCAGCAGGGTGATCTCCTCTCCATCGAGGAAAATCCTTCCTGAATTGGGCTTTGTCAGCCCCAGGATCATACCGAAGATGGTGGTTTTGCCGGCGCCGTTGGGGCCCAAGAGGCCCACAATCTCACCGCGGTTGGCCTGGAAATCCACGCCCTGCACCACGGTGCGCCGGCCGTACACTTTCACCAGCTGTTCAGCCACTAATTGCGCCATGCTCTCCACCACATCCAGCCATGGCCAAAACTACCCGCACGGCCCGCTCCACTGCGCCAGGCTCGCCCAACTCCTTGTCGAGCTGGGCAAGGGCCTCCAGCATCCCTTGGCGCACCTTTTGGTCATAGAGGAGTTCGGCAATGGCCTCAGCGATTTTCTGATGATTGACAAAGCCTTGGATAAACTCGGGTATCACATTCTTTCGTAAGATCTTGTTGGTTATGGTCATAGAGGGCTTGCGGTCCAGGACCTTCTCGGCAAAATAAGTAGAGTGGGGCACCCGGTAGACGGCCAGGGAAGGCACGCCCAAAAGGGAAGCCTCCAGCGATGCTGTGCCAATGGAAGTAATGGCCGCATCGGCGGCGCTAAGGACGCAGTAAGTGTCCCGCTCCAGGCGCACATTGCTGCAAGGGGCGCCCTCTAGAATCTCTTCCACTACCCCCGTGCGGATGGTGGGGGCCAGGGAGATCAGCACCTGAAGTTCGGAGTGGTCCTGGGTCACCTGACAAAGGGCTTTCAAAACCGGGGGAAGGACATTCTTCACTTCCACTTCCCGGGCCCCCGGCAGCACCGCGGCCACTTTGCCCGCTGGGTCGATCCCCAGCCTTTCCCGGGCCTGCTGCGGGCTTAGGGAACGGTCCGCCAGATCCACCAAGGGGTGGCCCACGAACTCCACATCCACGCCAGCCTCCCTGCACAAAGCGGCTTCTGTGCGGCTGATGGCCAACACTTTATTTACCACGCTGCTGAACTTGCGCATATTGGCACTGCTCAACCCCCTACTGAAGGGGGTGTAGTAGTATAACACCGGGATCCCCCGGGACCGGGCAATTTCCAAGAGCTTAAGGCCAAAAACAGGCAGCCCGATCTGGAGAACCACCGAAGGCTCTTCCTGATCCATGGCTTCCACCACCCGAGCAATGAGCCGCTTGAGCACGGCGGAACCCTTCACGGACTGGAACGCACCTAAACTGACAATCTCGGAAATATCAAAAAGCAGGCGCACCCCCGCTTCTTCCATCAATGGGCCCCCAACCCCGTAAACAGCTGCCTGCGGGCACAACTCATAGATCTTGGCTGTAAGTGCGGCGCCAAAACGGTCGCTGGTATTGTCGCCTCCAATGATCAAAATCCTGCCCGCCCCCTGGACTCTTTCCCCAGGACTGGCTGCTGCGGACCCTGCCGCGCTGGAGAAGTTCTCTCCGGGTACATCCATCACCACTAGTCACTCCTTGTCGCTGCAAAAATCCCGCAACTCACTAAGCTGTTATAGAGGGTTCGGCATGAGTCCAGCATTTCCTCTTTTTCCATATTTTACTCCTCAGTTCATGAGCAGCTTCCGGTACAGCCCTGCCACTTCCGAGCGGGGCTGGGAGAACACCTTTTCTGGCTCGCCCTCCTCCACCACCATGCCTTTGTCCATGAACACAATGCGGTCCGCGGCCCTGAGGGCAAAGGATACTTCGTGGGTGACAATTACCATGGTCGTACCTGTGGTCTTTACCAGTTCCTCCATAACCTCCAGCACCTCCCCCACCAGGATGGGGTCCAGGGAGGCGGTGGGCTCGTCCCAGAGCATGACCTCGGGATTGGCAACCAGCGCCCGGGCGATGCCCACCCGCTGCTGCTGGCCCCCGCTGAGCTGGCTTGGACGGCGCTGCGCCGCCTCTTTGAGACCCACCTTGTCCAGGGCAGCCAAGGCCCTTTCCCTAGCTTCTTCCCGCTCCATCCCTGCTAGAACCAGGTGGAACATGACGTTCTCCACGGCGGTGAGGCGGGCAATGAGGTTAAAGTGCTGGAATACAAAGCCTACTCTGCGCCTAAACTGCTGCAGCTCCTGCCCGGCAAGGGCCAGAACGTCCTGGCCCGCTAACGTAATAGAGCCGCGGTCAGGCTCGGTCAGTCGGTTGATGCAGCGGATCAACGTCGATTTCCCGCAGCCCGAGGGCCCCATGATCACCACCGTCTCCCCCTTAGCCACATCCAGATCCACGCCGGCCAAGGCTTCCGTCTTGCCATAGGACTTATACAGATCCCTAATTTCCAGCACCAGCTTCCACCTCCCATCTTTATAATCCTACTTTTTGTATCTTGCTCCTGGCATCAAAACTGCTGCTTGAACCTGTTAAGCACATTAAGCAGCCCGGGCCTGCCGGAGGGGATAACCACTTCCCGCATGATCTGCACATGGGACAGTCCCAGGGCCTGGCCGGCCATCAGCTCCATGCCGTCCACGGGGCTGAACCGCTCCGAAAGGGCCGCCACCGCAGCCCCCAGTCCAAAGCCCAAAGTCGCGATGACCGCCGGCGTGAACAGGGGAATCTGCCCGCCTGCGAGCTTGTAAATGCTGCTCAAAAGGGCACTGCCCACCACTCCCCCCAGGAGGAGCAGGGGATCCAACCAGCGCAGCCAGGGTCTGGCGGGGGCCTTCATTCCAGCGCGCAGCTGCTTGAGGGTACTGAAAATGGTGGCATGGTCCAGCACCAAGGCGATCAGGGTAAAGACAATGGCCAGAAGCCCTGCCACAATGGAGCGCACTTCCCGCAAAATGCGGAAGATCTCGCCCCGGGCGTCGGGGGAGATCATGCCCGCGGAGGTGGAGTAGGTGTGCAGATACGGGTTGTCCAGTTCCCTCTGGAACAGCTTTTCCAGTTCCTTTTCATTTGGTTTCTTGCCCTCAATAAGGAGCTGGACGCGCTCTCCGGGGATCACCTGGCCGCCCAAATAGGTGTTGATCAAGCGGATAGACTGGCCGATTTCCGCATCGCTCAGATCGGGCAGGGTGTCCCGGACAAAGCCGATCTGTTCCATAATGGCCGCCACATCGATCTGCTGCACGTTGGCGATCTGGGTGCTGATCCCGTCCAGGCTGCGGCGCATCTCCTCAATATCCAAATTCTCCAGGGAATCCAAGGACTCTTCGCCGCTGCTCAAAACGCTCTGGGCCAGGGTCTGGAACAGGCCGTTGAGCAAAAGGGTAAGCAGGAACTGCTCTCCAGAGGCTCCGCCCTCACCCCTTGTGATGCCCTCATTGAGTTGGCGCATCTGCACCTGGAGCACCTCTAACTGCATGAGGGCTTCTTGGAAGGTGACCAGCACCGCCTCAGCATTGTCCACCGCGGCGCTGGCCTGCACCGCCAGCTCCTCCAACTCCGCCAAGAGCCGCAGGCTTTCCTCCACGGCATAGGCCAGGCGGTAGCGTTCGTTTTCGATCTCCACTTTCCCCGCAAACTCGCCGGGGACACCATCGCTTTGCAGGCGAAAGCCCTGGTGCACAACGGTATCGGTGGTCTGCACCGGGGAACCTTGGATGATCATGCCTTCGGCCAGCTCCCCAAATACACCAGTCACTTCCACAATCAGCTCCTGGCCGGCATCGGCCTGGCCTTCCAGCACCAAGCGCTCACCCACCGCCAGGGCAATCCCGGGAGCGGGGAAAATGCGCACTTTGGAGGCGTAACTGCCCAGAAAGTCCCGCATTTCCACCAGGGTCTTCAAAAAAGCGTCCAAGTCTTCTCCGTACTGGGCGGAGGTGATGTTGGAAAAACGGCTGGCCTGCAGGCTGTCCTGGGCGCGCAAAATCTTGAGAGCCTGTTCCCCCACTTCCTGGGTATCCACGGCAAAGCCCATGGGAAAGCGCAGCTCCAAAATGTGGTACTGTTCCAAGATGCCCTCAATGGCTGCTGCTGCCTTATCCAACTCAGCCTCCCCTTCTACCAGCACCACCAGGTTGTTTCCATCCTTTACGGCAAAGCGCACTCCGGAAAGGGCTTCGATCCGCTCCCTCAGTTCCTCACGCACCCCAGGGTGCACGCCCCGGATGAGCACACTGGGCTGCACCATAAGCGTATAACCGTTCAGACCGGGAACCGCGCCAAAAAAGGAGGTGATGCTCTCCAACACCTCCCTGGTCCGATACTCTGGCGGCAGCCCGAAAAACACATTGGCCTGCCCGGCAATGATCAGGCTCTCCTTCAGTTTGAAACCGGGGAAGGACTGCCCGCCGATGCGCTCCAGCTCCCGCAAGGCCGCCTCCTTGGCCTCGGCGCGGATATGCAGAATCAGGTCATATTCGCCGTAACCGCCGATCAGCTCTTCCAGGGTATCGCCGAAGTACGCATCAATGGCCCAGGCAATGCCCTGGGAAAAAACGGCGCCGACCACAATGGTGACAACGAGCAAAAGCGCCAGATCTTTATAGAATCCATCGCGGAAAAAATCGAGCATTACCCTTCCTCCTCACCCAGTGCATTCATTATAACATGCCTCTAGCTGGGTCTTAAGTGGTAATGCCCGACAATACTGTTAGATCTTACTCTATTCCCGCTCGGTGTTGAACAGTCCCTGGAAGGCGCCGAAGAACTGCAGTTCCCTCGTTTCTAGGAACATGACGAACTTCTCGCCCTCTAATACCCCATCTTCAAACTCCACCTTCACCTGGCCGGTGAACACAGCCCTATCTGTTTCCTCATCGTAATCCAGCTGCTGGGCGTACACGGTGGCGTCCTCCGTGACCACAACGACGCTGCCCACGGCCTGGAGCCTCTTTTCGCTCCCGAAATACTCCACCGTCTCCGCGGTGAGGGTAAAATCCTCTTTGGTGAGGGTGGCCCCGCCGGTGAAGATCAGGTAGTCATCTTCCGTGCGCCACTCCATTTTCTGGCCCACCAGGCGTACTTCCTCGAAGGTAACGTGAATGGCCGCCCCGGCAAAGTCCCTTACATCCGCGGCAAACACCCCTGATTCCCGGTTGTAACGCCCGGTGGCCGCATCCGCAGGTACTCCCATAATCTCCAGCCTGCCCCTTTGGCCCTGGGCCTGACACGCCCCCGATGCGCCCATGATAACCAAGGCGAGCACAAAGAGCACAATCCACTTCTTAGTCACTGCCTGCCCCCTCCTCCACAACTACATTTCCGTAAAAGTCCAGTACTTCCCCGTCCAGATCGTAGACCGCTTCTTCCAGCTTCCACAAGAGGGTTCCCTCCCGGATTTCCACGCTGCGCCTCAGGTGCACCTGGGCCTGCTCCGTATCCAGGCTCATCTCCTCAGCTGTGATCTCCAGGCCCTGCCAAAGCATGCGCACAGGACCCGGGGAGAACAGCCGGCCGGTACGCCCCTCCCACTCCAAGTAATCGCTTTCCAGGCGGAACCCGTCTTCACCTTCCACCACAACCGGGCCGTGCAGCTTCAAAAGCTCGGCTCTGCGTTCCCACTGGGCCCGGGGTGTGCGGATGTTTAGATAAGGCTCCCCATCCTGGAACACCACCATTTTCTCCAGATCGCTTAAGGTAACCAGATTCCCTTCCTGGAGCACACTGCGGCTGATGATCTCCCACTGCCGCTGGCCACCTCGCCGCCCCACCAGCCGGCTTTCCACCAGCTGGACACTGGGGGGCACGCTCACCGCAGGGGGAGACGGCTGGAGCAGAAAGCGCAGGGTAAAAAAGAGGATGACCCCAACCAGGACTGCGCCCGCGGCCAGTATTCCCTTTGCCTTGGCTGTCAGGCTCATCACTCCTTCACATCGATAATATCCGCCACATCCTCCAGGTCAAACAGGCTCAAGCCCCCTTGGCTGTCCCAGCCAATGGGCAGCGTGGGGAAGGCGTTGATGGTGAGCTGCACCGCAAAGCGGCCCGCCACATGGTCATAGGAGAACCCCAGCTGACGGCAGTGCAGATCCCTGCTGATGGTAATCTGCCCCTTGGTGAACTGCTGGGCTGCCGGAGCATAGATGCTGTCATAACTCACCTTCCAAGCTGAGCCCACGGGCAGGCTGAAACGCAGATCCACCCGCTCCAGCTCACGGCTTGGCGGCCTGTAGCGCAGACCCAGCTTCAGGCTGAACTGATCATGCTTGTATTCGGCCATGGGCACCAAACGGGTCCAGCTTCTGGTGTTGAGATCATAACTGGCGTAAAGGTCCAAGGTCCAGCGCTCGGAAGGCTTGAGATAGGCATTCAGAGTCAAAGTGCTGAAGCGCTTGTTTACAAAATCATAGACGGTAGAGGCATAACCCCGCGCATTCCCCCGGCTGTAGCTAAGGCGCAGGCTCAGATCCTCTAGTTTTCCCTGGGCATCGAACTTGAAGGGCGTGCTGCCCCACACATCCCGGCGCCGATAGGTACTGCTAAAAGAAAGGTGTTTGCCCAGGTTTTGATTTAAGGAGACCCGCCCGTACAACCAGGCCTGGCTGCTGCCATCCGAATACACCGCGCCGTTCAAATCGCCCTGGTAGGTGAGGCTCGTACCTGCGCGGGGACGCCAGGTCCTGGCCCTTAACGCCACCTGGCCGTAGCCCCTGCTTTGGATAACCATGGAGGGGGTTTCTTCATAGTGCCCCAGAACCAGCTGCCCTTGGAGGGGCAGGCTGTTCAGGCCCAGATCGCCTATTTCCCACTTCAGCTCCGGCCTGCGCTGTAGGCTGCGCCAATCCTTGGTCCCGGTGTCCAGCAGATCCGGGTTGAACTGCTGCTCCATGGTAAGGGTCAACCGGTGCTTCCCCTGGTTGTACACGGCGGCCAGGAGGTAGTTCATGAGCCGCACCTCTTCCGTGGTGCGCTTTTGGGCGTAGCTGCCCTCCACATTGAGGGTCAAACGATCGCCCAGGGGCTTGGACCACTGCATGCCAGCGCTGGTCTCTTCCTTGGTGGTGGCCTGGGGATTCTTTTTGTAGGTCAGCCAAAGCTTGCCCTTAAGATCCCCTGCGCTCACATGCAGGGCGGTGTCGGAGCTGATCTCGTCCTTCAACCAGGTCTTCTCCACGCTGTTCTTGGTGGCAAAGGTCCAGCTGTCCTTGGTTAAGCTGTGTTCCCAGGCCGCTTTGTAGTGCTTTTCCGCCGCGGTGGGCACCCCCCACAGGTACAAGTGCCCCTGGCCCAGTTCTTGGAGCTTGTAGTGGTGCTTCACGCCTGCACCCAGCCCCAAGCGGGTGTACAGGTCCACATAGAGGTTGCCGTAGGAGTTCTCAGTGAAGAAATAGTTGAAGGCGCTCTTGATAAAGTACCCTTCATAGTCGCCGTAGCCCACCACGGGCAGGCTGACCAGAAGGTCTTCCAGATCCCGCCCTAGAGGCACTACTAAATAGGGCCAATAAAAAAGGGGGATCTGCCCTTCGTAGTACACCACATGGCGGATGATGGCCTTGTCACCGGGGATAAACTCCATTTCTTTGGTGACCAGGCGGTAGTGGCTCTGCTCCAAATCGCAGGTGGTGAAGGCGGCCTGGGCAATGGAGTACTGCTCCTGATCAAAGAGGATCAGGCGCCCAGAAGCGTACACCGTCCCATCGGGCACGGCAAGCTCGGCGCGCACTTCTTCAAAGGACCCTTCGCCCGTATTTAGGTTGTAGACCAAAAAGGCACCCCTTATCTCCTGCCCATCCTGGATCAGGCGCACATCCCCCTCCAAGGTGACTAAGCCCTCGGCCAAATCGGCGCGCAGCACACTACCCAAGAGCATCAGCCCGTCCACGTGCACCTCCACATCCCCTTCAGCCGTAAACACCTGGCTTTCCAGATCGTAAGAGCCGGTTTTGCTCGCGGCAATGCGCACCCCCTGTTCCGCACTGAAAGCAGGGGGCGCCGGCCAGATGAGCACCACAATTAGAGCCGCGACCAGAAGCGGTGCGCCCTTCCCCAGCTGCATAGCTCTCTCCCCACTTCTAATACCAGCGGTCCGCGAGGACCAGCAACACAAACCCGCTTACGGCAAAGAGGCTGTTCACCAGCCAAGCTGCCACCAAGGGCGGCAGAACTTCGTTGATCCCCAAGGAGCGGGACACCGAGACGGCCACATAGTACACGAGCAGGATGACCAGGCTCACAATAATCCCGTAGGCCCGCCCCCCCTTCCCCAGGAGGGCCAAGGGCGCGGCAAAGAGGGCAAAGACAAAGGAAGACATGGGTAGAGAAAGGCGCATGTGGTGCTCCACCACCCAAGAACGCACCTTCAGACCGCCGCGCTGAAAACGCTCAATGTACTCGGCCAGCTCCCGCCGGCTCATCTCTTCCACAGAGCGCTGATTACCGAAGTAAACTTCCCCTTCCTGCTCTGTGACGATTTCCATACGCTCAAAGCGGCTTTCAAACTGCACAAAACCCTCTTCATCCAACTCCTGATACACTCCGTCAAAGAGCACCCACACATTGTCGTGGAAAACCCCCGTCTTGGCACTGGTGATGCTGGGAAAACCACTGGAAGACAGCTCGTAGACCAGGATCTTCTTCAGCTCGTGGGTCTTGGTGTCCACTTCCCCGATGTAGAAATAGCGGTCATCACCTCCGTGGAAGAACACGTTTTCCTCCACCAGGGGCACCCCGTCGGAGAAGATGATCCGCCTGAGAATGTTCTCAAACTTGGTGTTGGCGGCGGGCACAATGTATTCCGACGCCAGGTACGTGCCGATGCTGATCAACAGGCCCAGCACTAAAAAGGGCACAATCAGCCGGGGGTAGGCAATGCCGCTGCCCCGCATCACCGTCATTTCATTGTCCTGCACCAAGCGGCCCACGGCCAGCAGGGTAGCGAACAAGGTGGCAATGGGTAGGGTCATTACCACCGTGGCGGGAATGCGGTAGAGGAGCAGGCGAGCCACTGTGGGCACGTCCACATCGTGCACAAAAATCAAATCGGTAAGCTGGAACAAAAGCCCGCTGATGAGTACCACTGTGAACCCAAAGACACAGAAGAAAAAAGGTCCCAGAAGCTCACGGGTGAGATAGCGGTCAAAGATTCTCATCCCACTAGCACCTCACGGCGAGGGTAAACTAAAAGTCCAGGCGGTAATGGATCCCCGCGCTCAGCCCCCGGCCCAAGGCCACGCCCAGATCAACTCCCAGTTCGGGACTGAACTGGGCCTGCAGACCCCCGGAAAGGCCGATCCCATCGTACTCCAGGAACAGGGAAGTGGTGGGCACATCGCTCACCTTGACCGGGTTAAGCATCACGGTCACCCCAGCCATGCCCCGGGAGTATCGGCCCAACCCCCACGCCAGGTGCCCCCGCACGTGGGGTGCGCCCAGCTGTTTGGAAAGTACAGCGTAAAGATCCTGCCGGCCGGCGGAGAACTCGCCCCCCAAGGCCAGGGCAGGCCACTCTTCCGTTTCCTCGGCGAGCACGGCCTTCACCGCGGCAGAGAGCTTACCCCCAATCTCCTGCTGCACCGCGGCACTGAATTGGGGATGCAGCCCCAGTTCCAGACGGACAGTATGCCGGCCGCGGTGATAGGCATAATCCAGCTGCAAGCTCCCAGCCTGCACGGCATCGGCGGTGGGCATGGCCAGGATCTGTGCGGCCTGGCCTGAGCCTGTGGAGATCAGCAGAAGTACAATTATGCTCCAAATTGCGCTGCGAATTTTCCTCATCACTGCAACCTCATCTCCTTCGTTTACCTTGTAATTCTCCCCTAGCGGAATGATTACCTGCCAGAAGGGTCTTGGCAGTTGGTGGATTTTAAAACCGCCTGGCGGCGGTTACTTCAATTTGCTGATTACTTCATCGGTTAAGTCCGTTCCCCCGTAGCGGATCACATCGCTATCCAACACGACTGAAATGCCCTTTCTTTCTGCCACTTCCTTAACCGCAGCGTTCACTTCCCGCTCCAACTGCAGCTCCAACTCCTGCCGATAGGCTAGGTATTCGGCATAGGCCTGCCGCTCCCTGGCGGCCCGGTCCACATCCCCTTCCGTCGGCTCATCTTCCAGATCAAAGCGGGTTAAAAGTTCCTGGTAGCGCTGGGCCAGCAGTTCATTAAGCTCCTGGGCCCGTGGGCTTTCATCCACCACCCGCATCAGGTTCACAACTCCCACTGCCTGCCCGGTCGGCCCCGCGAGCAGGGCCCAAACCAAAGCCAGGGCCAGAAGGCCGGCCAGAGCCCAAGGCAGATACTTCAATCTCCTCACCACCTTACCTAAGGCTGAGCGTCGTTCCACCTTAGTATGACCCATTTGCCTGGGCCCTAGACAAAGCGAGGCGGTAGAGGGCGAGCTCCTCCTGGACGGCCTGGAAAAGTTCTACTTCCAAGGCAGCGAGGCGTCTTCCGAGCTCTGCTTCGTGGATAGTTTGGAGCTCTTCCATTCGTTCCTTATACTCCGCCTCCAGCTGGTCTTGGAGGTCCCGCAGCTCCTCCTGGACAGCGGCCAGCTCTAAGAGCTTCTCCTCCTCTTCCTGGGGAGCAAGGGAGACAAAAAGGAGTTCTAGCTGCAGTCCTAAAAGCTCTTTGTTCAAATCCTGCTGCTCAGCCGCGGCCCGGGCCTGCAGCTCTTCTCTGAGGGCAGCAGCGGCATCATGGAGCTTTTGGGCCTGTTCCCGCCTGAGCTCTCCCCCTTTTTCAGCAAACAGCTCCTCCGCCGCCTGCAGCAGTTCCTGCTCATAGTTGGCCCCCTCAGCCTGCTGGGCATAGAGCTGCACCGCGCTCCAGCCCAATCCGCCAGGAGCCCCTTGGCGCCCTGCACCCAAAGACAGTGCGGAGCCCGAGAGCAGAGCCGCAAGCAAAGCCAGGCCGATCAGCCCTGTTAGCTGCCGCATCAGTTCATCCCCTCTTTCTGGTGTCATTATAACAACACCCGGGCAGGGGAACAAATGCAAAAAAAGCCAGTGAGCTGGCCAAAAGCCTGCCCACTGGCTGATTTGTGATCTTAGAAAGTCTGGCCGATGCCGAAGTAGAACTGCCCCTTGCGGGTCTGGTCGGCAGTTTTGCCCCAACCGTAGTCCAGGCGCAGGAGTCCCAGGGGCGTATCCAGGCGCACGCCAAGTCCGAAGGAGTTCTTCAGATCCTGCAGCGACAGCGTCTCACCCCGGTCCCAGGCGGTGCCCCAGTCGGTAAAGACTACGCCCTGGATCTTCTCCACGATGGGGAAGCGGAATTCCGCGTTCATGACCAGCATATTGTCCCCCACCAGGTCCTGCGACGGGTCGCCGTAGCTGTAACCCCTCAGGGTATCTGCTCCGCCGATGCGGAACTTGTCGCTTCCGGGCAGCTCGCCGCCTAAGAGCCGGCCGCCAATGCCCCGCACGGCCAGCACATAGCCGCCGTCGCGCACTTCAAAGTAGCGGCTGTGCTCCAGGCGCAGCTTGGCATAGTTGCTGCTGCCGCCGAACAGGGTGGTACCCAGCTCCAGGTAGATATCGTTCTTGTAACCTTCCGTGGGGAAGAAGGGATGATCCACCGTGTTGGTGTTCAGACCGATCCCGATGTTGCGCGTCTTAGAATCATCCGGCTTCCAGGCCTGGCCTTCTTCCAGGTAATCATAGGCGTTGTTCTCCAGCTTAAAGGTGAGGCGGCCGCGGGTAAACTCGGACAAGGGCTTGCCTAAAGTCAGGCTGCCACCGAGGCTGGTACGCTTGCTTTCATACTCCACGCCGGTCTCGGGATGTTTGGCCTTCTCATTGCCAGTCTGGCGGTACAGGCTGGTGCCCAGGGAAATTCCGGACTTGGTGATATAGGGCTCATAGAACTCAAACTCGTAAGAGGTGGTCTTTTTGCCTAGGCTCACGTTGGCCTTGATTCTCTGGCCCCGGCCAAAGAAGTTGTCATCGGACACCTGGATGAAGCCCACTAGACCTTCTGCGGTGCTGTAGCCTACACCGAAGGTGGCTGCGCCGGTTTTGCGCTCGGTGAGGTTGATGGTGAGCACAGTCTGGTCCGTGCCTTCTTCTTCCGCAAGTTCTCTGCTGATCTCGTCAAAAAAGCCCAGCATGAGCAGCCTGCGCAGGCTCTGATCGATCTCCTGAATGTTCACCGGTTCGCCCACTTTAAAGCTGAGCTCCCGCTCGATCACGAAGTCTTTGGTCTTTTCATTGCCCGTGATCACAATCTCCTTCAGGATGCTTTGGGCCAGCTCGATGGTGATGTATCCATCGGTGTCAGCGCTCAGGGAGGTTATGCGGGTCAGGTACCCGTATTCTTCCAGAATCCATTTCCAGAGGCCATCCAGATCCTCCCACAGATCGTGGGCATTGAGGATATACCCAGGCTGGGTTTTCATCTTTTTGGCATAGTCTTTAAAGGCCACACCCGGCACTCCAGAGAAGGTTACTTCCCGCACAATGGGGTTTTCCACGACGTGGAACACTACCTCTACTCCACCCAAAGCAGGGTCAATTGTGGCCTGCACATCTTCGAAGAAGCCCAGATCGTAAATGGCCCGAATGTCGTCGATGATCTTCTGCTCTTCCGCCGGCTCACCCAGCCGCGTCTTTAAGATGGCGGCTTTAATGGTCTCGGTGTCGATAATACTGTTGCCTTTGATGGTAATCAGCCTCACGGTGCCGAGTTCCTGGGCCCGGGCCGGCACTGCTCCCCCGTGCGCCGCCAGGAGCACGCCCACTAGGATCAGCGCCATAACCACCCTGGCTGAAGGTTGCCTCATTGTCCTGCCTCCCACATAGTAGTATTCAATCTTCTTCCTTTATTTCGCCCACCCTGGACAGATTCCTCTTGCCAAGTCCGGGGACGAATGACAGAAAAAACCAGCCTAACGGTAAATGTTGAGGTCGAAGGTGGCCATGCCGTCCAAAACAAACTGCGTGGAAAGCCTCACCAGCACAGGCTCCACCGGCTCGGCCCAGGCGTAGTAACCGAGGGCATCGAGCTCGGAGAATTCATCCTCTACGGATTCATCCCCCTGCTCCACGTTTTGCTCCAGGAAAGGGTAGAACTCGGCCACTAACTCGTTACTCCTCTCCCCATCCATATATTCCTCAATCAGGTCGTCCAAAGTGTCCGCATCAGCAATAAAAGCTTTCATAGGTTCTTCTTCTTCGTCGGAACTGGGCTCCAGGATGCTGGTATGTACTGGTGGTTTGGCGTTGTAGTAGCTCGCCGCCCCACTGCGCACCGTTACCGTGAGCAGTCCCTCCGCGGTATCCGGGGGGATCTGCAGGCGCAGGGTCCTGGTTTCCAGCTGACCCCGGAAGGGACGGATCAAAACCTCCACATCCACGCTGTCCCCTGCTTTGACATGGGAAGTGCTGGGTGTGGCCTTTTCAATAGTGGCCGTCTTGCGCTCCCGGGATACCTCCACCTCGATCTTAATCTGCTGCAGATCCACCGCCTGCAGGTTGTTGGTGAGCAGCAGCTCTAAGCCGGACACCAGATCCACCAGGCTCCAGACAGCGATGTCCGAGTCGCTGTAGAACAGGTTTTCCCTGATCATGCGCTGGCCAAAGTCCTTGGATACAAACTCCAACCGCACATAGGCCGTACCATCGCCGATGCGGTCCAAGGCCGCATCAATACTCTGGTAGGCACTGGAGAGCACCAGGGGCAAAAGGACCTGCTCGTCCTTAACCGCCTCCACGTAGTAGCTCTTGCGCACGCCCCGCTCCGTATCGGTAATGGTAATGCTGATGGGCACATAACCCACAGGCGTCCCCAAAACTCCGCCTACGCCGGCCATGCGGTCCTGGGAGACTTTGCCCACCGTCGCCCCCAAGGAAACCACCTTCATGGGTGCTTCAATATTGGGGATGGTGTAGTGCACGTAAGCCGCGGAGGCGAAGAAGTCCACTGTCCCCCGGTGGAACACGGGATGCCCCATGCCCACAAAACGGCCGTCGTCCTTTACATGGGTGACGGTTCCGTAAGTAGCTACCACAAAATCACCCCGGAGCAGCTGGACCCCAAACATGCTGCCCGGCTCAAAGGCCGCGGGGCCAGCGGAGGACGCAGCCGCGAAAGACGGCATGAGCTGCACCCGCTCTGCCCCCAGCGCCCGGAGGAGGTAATTGACATTGCGCTCGTTCATACCCTGCACCACCAGGGGAGAGGCCACCGCGACCACATCCTCCGGCAGGGCAGGCTCGGGCAAGGCAATCTGATCATAAATCTTGAACATGTCCACCGCGGGCGTAACTAAGCCGATACGGTGGTCTGAATAGGGGTAGGTATAGGCCAGAGCTCCGAGGAGGCGATCCTGGATGTAGACAGGGGACCCACTCATACCCCTGGCAATGCCTCCAGCCCGGTCGATGGCCTCGCCGCTCACTCTGACCATAATCAGGTTGCTCAAGGGTGGGCTTTGGGGCACCAGCCCCAGTACTTCCACATCAAAAGTCTCGATGGTATTGCCAGAGATCACCGTTTTGCCGATGCCGCGCAGACCCGGCCTCACTTCTTCAGGGAGGAACAATTCCACCGCTAGAACCGGACAGGAAACGATACTCGTCACGAGAAGGGCAATTCCAACCCACAACGGCAGTTTTCGCATGAAGCCACCCCTTCACTACCCTCTACTTAGAACCTGGAACAACCACTATCGCATTTGCTACTGCTCTCTCTTTTCCATCTGAGGGCAGGTTCAAAACCAGGTTGCGGACAACCATGGTTGTGGAACCGCCACCATCTAGATTCATGGCCTCAAGCGCTCCCAGCTCAATTAGGAGGTTCCCCAGTTCTTCTAAAGTCATGCCTACGCTCACATTGGGCTGCCGACCGTTCACGGTAACCAGCAACAGTCTGTGATCCGCTGTAATCCCAATAGCGGTGCGGGGAGCCCGCCCCTTGAGAATATCATCTTTGAACTGCTCAGCTTCACCGGTAATCTCCAGCACGCCGCTGCGCACCAGCCGCGGGCCGCCGCCGATAATCTGCCTGACCCCCAGCTCGCTCCAGTCTGGCATCAAGCTGATCTTCAGCTCCACCCTGTCGCCGGGCTCCAGCTCGGCCAAGTGCTGGCGCATCACCCCGTGGGCGGAAAGCACAAAACCACCGGGCGGGATGGTGCTGTTCCCTTCCGGCTGCACCGCTACCACCACCCCATCCACGACCACCACTTCATGGCCCCAGCGGTTGGTGTTGGTCTTGGTGCCGTAGGCTTCTGTGTACACAATGAGCTCATCCTGCAGCCTGGGGCGGTTCAGCCCCGAAACTGGGGCGAGCAGCCTGCCTTCGTGGCGCACTTCCCCGGCGAAGCTCACATTGTCCATTACCGCGCCCTGGGGCGTTAAACCCACTGCGGTGCGGTTGGCGTAGGGTTCGGTTATGAGCTCGCCGTCGATCATGAAAACGCCCAGAGGCCGCCCGTTGGAGGCGAAATAGGCGCCGTTGACCGCGGCGATGGCCCCGGTGCGCTTGGCCATATCACTGACCCGCTCCGCTCCATAGATGCGGTCCTGGGCCAAAACGAGCTTTACTTCCCAGTTGAGCTGCAGATCTATCTCCAAATAGTTTACCACATTGGGACCGAAACTGTCAGCCCTGCGCTGGTGCCCGTACACCACCCCGGGCTCCACAATCCGGGTTGTGGTGTCTACGAAGGTCTTGGGCACCACCAGGCGGAAATAGTCCCCATCTTCCTGCACGCTCCCTGGGGGAAGCTGGTAGTTAAACTCTAAAACCAGGCGCGAGGGGCCCGACGCATCCTCGCTGTAGCGCAGCTCCCGCAGGGCAACATCCCCCACCAGCGCACTTGCGGGGAAGCCCGAAAGGGGCTGGTTGGAGTCCACAATCACTTTCATGGGATGGGAGGTATAACTTACGGCAAACTCCTGTCCCCCCGCTTTGGGCAGGGTGAGCACAACCTCTTGAGGCCAAACCTCCAGCGCCTCAGGCAGGGCAGCCGCGGCCAGTACCGAAGAGAAGGCAGTGAAAAGTGTTAATAATAAGAAAACAGCCGGCGGAGTCGCTCTCCACTGCACAGCCAATCCTCCCTTGCTTTACCCATTACAATTCTTGACAGCAGGGTGTTTTCCTGCCACAAAATAAACTCCACAACGCCGGGTTTGTGGAGTTTAGAGGCTCTAGTCCTTATCCCCAGGAAGGTAGCGGGACATCTGCTCGTAGATAAGCTTAGCCAGGCCAATGCTTTGGGCTTGGGAGCTGTTTTGGGCCAATTCCTGATCCAAGAGGGACTGGAACAGCTTCTCCGCCCGCCGGTCCCCCAACAGATCGGTGTCAGGAACGGTGCGCCGCATCTCGGTAAGCAGCATCTGCACAAACAGGGCTTCAAACTGCTCCGCGGCCTCCCGCAGCGCCTTCTGGGAGGCGGTTTCTTGGCGTCTGCCCAGCTCTTCGGCCTTACTGGCCACAAGATCTCCAGGGCTCCAGTTTACCCGCATAGGGACCCTCCTAAAGAATGATCAGCTCGCCGAACAGCGCGCCTGCCGCCTTGACAGCCTGCAAAATGGCGATAATATCCCGGGGGGATGCCCCCACAGCATTTAAGGCATCCACCAGTTCCTGCACGCTGGGCGCCCCGCCCAGCATGGTGGTGGTGCCGTAGCGCTGCTCTGGGCCCCTTAATTCTCCAAAGAAGCCCCCGGTTCCTCCAAACATATCCTGGTTTTCTCCATTGCCCACCTGCACCTTGAGGTTCCCATGGGAAACCACCGCGGGAGCAATGCGCACCTGCGCGCCCATGACTACGGTGCCTGTACGCTCATTGATCACTACCCGGGCATTGCTGTCTGGACGGATGGGCAGCTCCTCGAGTTTGGCAATGAAGGGCACCACATTGCTCAAGTAGTCACTAGGAACTTGGATCTCCACCGTGGCCTGGTCCCGGGCCTTGGCCAGGCCCGCGCCGAACACCGCGTTCACCACCTCCGCCAGGCGGTGGGCAGTGGTGAAGTCCGGCTCCATGAGCACCAGCGAAACCCAGCCCTCCGCGGCCAGATCCTTCGTCTGGAGCTCCCGCTCCACTATGGCCCCGTTGGGCACCACCCCCACAGTGGTATGGGTGCTCTGGGCTCCGGAGCCCCGTCCCGCGACCCCGCCGATGGATACGGGGCCCTGGGCCACGGCATACACCTGCCCGTTGGCCGCCTGGAGGGGAGTCTGCAGTAGGTACCCTCCCTGGAGGCTGCGGGCATCGCCGATGGAAGAAACGGTCACATCAATGCGGTCCCCCGCCCTGAGGGAAGTGGGCAGATCTGCTGTGACCATGACCGCGGCGATGTTGCGCATGCGCAGGTCATCTGGAGATACGGAAATCCCGAAGTTTTCCAGCATATTGGCGATCATCTGCACGTTAGCCCGGGAGCCCGAACCGTCCCCCGTGCCCTGCAGCCCCACCACCAGGCCCAGTCCGAAGATCTGGTTATCCCGCACGCCCTGCACCCTGGCCACATCCTTAATCCGGACTATGGGCGTATCGTAGCGGATGGGCTCCACGCTCTGGGCCCAGGCTGTGCCTGCGCCGAACAGGATGGCCAACAAAGCCAGCCAAGCAAGTTTGCTCCTCATCTGCGTTCCTCCTCATCCCGCTAGAACAGCCAGTTGAACAGGCGCGTGAGCAGCCCCGGCTTGTTCTTCTCGCCCACAATGCCTGTGCCCACGAAGGATATTTCCGCATCGGCCACAAAGGTGGAAAGCACAGTGTTGTCCGGGGCAATATCTTCAGTGCGTACCAAGCCGGTGAGCACAATTTCCTGTTCCTCGCCGTTCACGACAATCTTCTGCCGGCCTTCAATGCGCAGGGTGTTATTGGCAAAGGTTTCCACCACCCTAGTGGTGATCTTAGCCGTAAGGCTCCCGCCCCTGGTCACGGCGCCGTCCGCGGAGAAGCTGTCCCCTCCCCCCAAACGCAGCAGGGGAATGAGATCGGCCAGCACACCTCCGCCGGGCCCCACGGACACTTCAGCATCCTTGCCCGTGCTGGTGGTAGCCGTCTGCCGAGCCTGGGCCTGCTCCACAATGATCACCGTGACCAGATCCCCTGGCCTCCTGGCTTTGCGATCCGCAAACAGGGAAGAAGGCTGGTCCACTGGAAACAAAGACTCTGCTAAGGCAAATGCAGAGCTGAACATCAAAAGCCCCGCAGCGCACAGCAGGACTATAGCAACTAAGGTGAACCGTCTCACGGCATACCTGCCCCCTTTGTATGCACCTGAACTGTGTGGGCATCAATTACTTCGCCGGTCACCCTCTGCCGGGAAAGGGTGTTTTCCACTTCGATTAAATCCCCCAAACCACCGCTCTGGCGGGCGATGCCCGGTGCGGTTACGGTCACGCTCCCGGTGTGCACTAGGATCGTAACCGCAGTTCCACGCTCAATGAGGGGTACTGCCTCCACATGGAGCTCGGTGAGGGGAGTACCGGCCAGCACCATCCTGGTGGTGCGCAGGCCGAGAAACTCTTCCAAACTGCGGCCTTCGCCCCAGCCGCCCCTGATCTCCCGCAGTTCAACTTGGAGATCGTCCGCGGTGAGAATCTCCCCCCGCCTTAGGTCCCGGGCGGCCACCACCACTTCCTGAACTAGGCGGTCTGCCCCCTGCGCGGGAGGGCTGTCAGCCGGTTCTTCCGTCACCCGGAACACCCGCACGCTCTCGGCCCCCTGGAACTCCACCAGGCTGGGATGCACCCCACCCTGACGCAGACGGACTTCGATATGGCCCCTGGTCAATACCCGGGAACTGCCCATGCTCGGGGCGGCTCCCACTTTGATGGCCGCGAGCTGCTGCACCAGATCGGAGGGGCCCTGAAGCTCAGCCACTTCCCCCAGCAGGAGTTCTGAACCGGTCACGTTGGCCGTCTCCGGCAGGAACACCACCGCCCTCTCCTGCTCAGCCCCCCAGGCCGCGGGGCCGGGCCAGAGAGTGAGTGCGATCAGTGCGGCCAACGCCACCAACCTCCTGGCGATCATCAAAAACTACCTGCGCAGATTATTGGCGGCCTGGAGCATCTCGTCGGAAGCCTGAATCGCCTTGGAATTGCTTTCATAGGCCCTTTGGGCCACGATCATGTTCACCATCTCTTCCACCACCTGGACGTTGGACATCTCCAGGAAGTTCTGGGCCAAGGTGCCGAAACCATCCATGCCGGGCTGCCCCACAATGGGCGCTCCGCTGGCGGCGGTGGCTCGGTAGAGGTTGCGGCCCACGCTCTGCAACCCCGCGGGGTTCACAAAGCGGGCGATCATAATGGTATCCCTCTCCTCTGGGTCGCTCACCCCGGGGTACATAACGGCCACAGTCCCATCGGAACTGATGCTGACCTCCACCGCCTCTTCGGGAATCTGAATTTCCGGCTCAATGGGAAAACCATCCGAGGTGGTGAGGCGGCCGTAGGCATCGATTTTAAAGGCCCCATCCCGGGTGTAGCAGATGGTCCCATCGGGCAGGAGCACCTGGAAGAACCCATCCCCCTCAATCACCACATCCAGGGGATTGTCCGTCTGCTGGTACATACCTTGGGAGAACACCTTCTGGGTGGCCACCGTCCTTACCCCGTGGCCCACCTGGATGCCCGTGGGGATCTGGGCTCCCGTGGTGGAGGGTGTCCCCGCATACTTCACGGTCTGGTAGAGCAGGTCCTGAAAATCGACCCGGCTCTTTTTGAAACCGACGGTATTCACGTTGGCCAGGTTGTTGGAGATGACATCAATTTTGGTCTGCTGGGCGGTCATGCCCGAGGCAGCCGTCCACAAAGCGCGCATCATAACAAAACGCCCTCCTTTTGCTGTCCGCAATTTAAGCACAGCCTAAGAGAGGGGTATGGATGAAGCTATCTCAGTCGGTCAATAGCTTCCCGGCTTCTGTTTCCAGTCCAGCCTCTGATCCCCTCAGGCTTTCGTGCTTGCAGCTTCCTACCTGCCGCTATACATCGTTGATAATCTTGCCCAGCGTTTCATCGAAGGCCTGCACCACTTTCTGGTTGGCCTCGTAGGCCCGCTGGATGTTGATGAGATTCACCATTTCCCTAACCACATTCACATTGGCCAGTTCAATCATGCCCGGAGCGATTACCGCCCGGAAGCGGAAAGGATCGCCGGCTTCCGGCGTAGCTTCAAACAGGTTGGCTCCTCGGCGGATCAGCCCATTGCGGTCATTGAACTCCACCACCAACAGCCTGTCCACCACCTGGCCGTCCACCAGCACCTCGCCCGTTTCGCTGAACAGTACCTTCCCTTCACCCACATAAATGGGGCCGTTTTCACCCAAGACCAAGTTCCCATCTAAGGTGGCCAAAAGGCCGCTGGGGTTCACCGCAAACCGTCCATCCCGGGTGTAGCGGTTGCCCTCGGGAGTCTGGATGACAAAAAAGCCTGCCCCCACCAGGGCCACGTCCAAGGGGTTCTCCGTTGTGCGGAGCACGCCGGGTGCGAAGGATGTGTGGCTGCCCTCCACCAAAGCACCGGTGCCCAAGGCACCCAGCAGGTGGGACTGCCCTTGATGGACCTTGTACAATGGGCGCTGGGGCGAGGAGTAAATGTGCGGGGTCTGCCGCTGAAAACCTGCCGTATCCACGTTGGCCAGGTTGTTGCTGGCCACATCCATGCGCATGGTTTCCACCAACATGCCCGATGCTGCTGTGTAAATTCCGCGGAGTATAGGATCACCCCCCTACTTTCCTGATCACCTTATCGGCATGGGGACAAAAAACTTTAGGGCGCTCAGCGCGCCCTGGTGTAACTGGCAATAAACTGGCTGCGGTTGGCAGTGCGATCCAGGGAATCCAGGATTTCGCCCGTACCCCGTACCACACAGCTTAACGGATCATCGGCCAAGGTCACCGGCACTCCCGTTTTTTCCTGCACCAGGCGGGCCATCCCGTCCAGCAAAGCCCCGCCACCAGTGAGGGCCATGCCCTTGTTCACAATGTCCGCGGCCAGCTCAGGCGGGGTAATCTCCAGAACACCCCGGATGGCATCCACGATGGTCACCAGAAGCTCCTCCAAAGCCGGGTAGATATCCACCGAGCTGATTTCCACGGTGGCGGGAAGCCCGGTCACCAGATCCCTGCCCCGAATGCTCATCTTGCGATCCGGGGTGGGATAGGCACTGGCTATGGAAATTTTGATATCCTCGGCCGTGCGTTCGCCAATGGCCAGGTTGTACACCTTTTTGATATGGCGGCTGATGGCTTCTTCCATATGGATGCCGCCTACTCGCACCGACTGGCTTGTCACCTCGGAACCTAAAGAAATTACGGCGATATCAGTTGTACCGCCGCCGATATCCACAACCATGCTGCCGCTGGGAGCAGCAATGTCCAGCCCGCAGCCAACAGCCGCAGCAATGGGCTCTGTTACCAGGTAGACTTCCTTCGCTCCAGCCAGGTTGGCCGCTTCGATCACGGCCCTTTTTTCTACAGTGGTAATGCCCGATGGGACGCAGACCATAACCCGGGGGCGAAAGCCCCGTCCCGCTGCTTTGCGGATAAAATACTTGAGGATCTCCTCTGTTATTGTAAAATCGGCAATAACCCCTTCTTTCAAGGGCCTGATGGCCTGGATGTTTCCAGGGGTCCGCCCGATCATCTCCCGGGCTTCCTCACCAATCGCGCAGATCTTCTGTGTATTTACATCTACCGCCACCACTGCGGGTTCGTGGATCACAACGCCCTTGCCGCGTACATGTACTAATATATTCGCAGTACCCAGATCAATGCCAATATCTTTACCGAACACTATTTGTCCCCCTCTGCCGCTACGCATAACTCCTTGCCATAGTGTTCGCCACAGAAGGGGCAAATCCTTTTTTCACCAGATGATCTACGAAGCCCGGCTGGCTTTCTTCACCCCATATTTGCGCCTGGTGGCCTCGCCTCCCCGGATATGGCGTTCCGATTTATTTATCTCAAGAACCTTTTTCACCTGTTCGGCCAGTTCCTTGTTGATGCGTGGTAAGCGCTCGGTCACGTCTTTATGCACTGTGCTCTTGCTTACCCCAAAGACCAGAGCCGCCTGCCGCACAGTGGCGTTGGTTTTCACAATATAGAGGCTAACGTCCACTACCCGCTTGCGGATATAGTCTCTCATCTGCGCTTCCCCCTAGCACTTTTTATACATGTATATGCCGCGAGGCCTGCATTATGCTTGGCTAGTGGAGAAACGCCTCCGGGTTCACAGGCTGGCCGTTGAGGGTAAGGCCGAAAAACACCCGCCCTGTGCTCGCGGGCGCGGCTATGTTCTGGTTCTGCTGCACCTGCTCGCCGACGCTCACCTTAATACCCGTAATGGAACGGTAAATGCTGGCCCAGCCGCTGCCGTGCTCGATTACCAGCTCCATTTCGGCTCCGCTGGAATTGACCGCAGCCACCTTCCCCGGCAGCACAGTGCGCACAGCATCACCCGTGGCCGTAAACTCCACGCCCGCGTTAAAGCGCCAATCGCCGTACACGGGGTGGCGGTACCAGCCGAAGGGAGTAGTGATCTCACCCTGCACGGGCCAGATCAAGCGCTCAAAGGAGACCACCGGCTCCGGCTCAGGCTCCGGTCTGGGTTCGGTGGGCTCAGGCATGGGGTTTGGGGGTGGCTCCACCATCACCACTTGGGTGGGACCGTCCAGCACCCACGGATAAAGCTGGGCAATCACGCTCTGCACCTTCTCCTGCACCAGCTCGTCCAGCTCCTCCCTGGTCACAGGAGGAACCGCCGCAGGCTGAGGCTGGGGCCAAGCGCGGTAGGCGCCCAGGCCGATCCCCGCGAGCAGGGCAAGGCCGATGACTACCCCCGTGATCACCCTCCGGTATTCCCGCCTGTACCAGGCCCTTTTCAATCGATCTCGGAAGCTCTGCCATACTTGCATACTATCACCACCTAGGCGCTAGTATGCTCCTAAAATTTGGATTCTATGCAAAAAAGCCCCCGTAAACGGGAGCTTGTTCTGCAGAGGATTTCTTGGTTTGGTCACTCACCATTGGCCACTTTCAAGCGCAGCAGCGCCTTCTGCAAGGAAACCTGGGCCCTGGCCACATCCACATCGCTCTGGCGGGAGCGCAGGCGTTCTTCGGCCCGGCGCTTCGCTTCCCGGGCCCGGAGCACGTCAATCTCCTCCGCCAGTTCCGCAGTGCGGGCCATAACCGTCATCTGGTTGCCGCGCATTTCCACAAAACCGCCCCCTAAGGCGATCTTCCTGCGCTTTCCGTGAAAGGGGCCAAACTCCAGCACGCCGATGTCCAGGGACGCCATGAGGGGCTGGTGGCCTGCCAAGACGCCGAAGGTACCATCCACACCCGGCAGCCGCACATATTCCACTTCCGTGCTCACCACAGTCCTTTCGGGAGTGAGTACTTGCAGGTGAAAGACCGCCATCAGGCACTCTCCTTAGCCAGTTCCTGCGCCCTAGCCACCGCCTCGTCGATGGTGCCCACCATGTAGAACGCATTCTCCGGCAGATGATCGTGTTTCCCTTCCAGGATTTCCTTAAAGCCGCGCACCGTTTCCTTCACCGGTACGTATTTACCGGGCATGCCCGTGAACGCTTCGGCCACGAACATGGGCTGGGACATGAAGCGCTCTAGGCGGCGGGCCCGGGCCACGATGATCTTATCTTCCTCGGAAAGCTCATCCATACCCAAAATGGCGATAATATCCTGCAGCTCCCTGTAGCGCTGCAGCACCTGCTGGACGCCGCGGGCCACCTCATAGTGCTCCTGGCCCACAACTTCCGGCGTCAGGATGCGGCTGGTGGAAGCTAAGGGATCCACCGCCGGGTAGATACCCTTTTCCGCAATGCTCCGCTCCAGGTTGGTGGTGGCGTCCAGGTGGGCAAAGGCCGTGGCGGGAGCGGGGTCGGTGTAGTCGTCCGCGGGCACGTAAATGGCCTGGATGGAGGTGATGGAGCCGTACTTGGTGGTTGTAATCCGCTCCTGCAGCTGGCCCATCTCAGTAGCCAACGTGGGCTGGTAACCCGCGGCCGAGGGCATGCGTCCCAAAAGCGCCGACACTTCCGAACCGGCCTGGGTGAAGCGGAAGATGTTATCAATAAAGAGCAGCACGTCCTGGCGTTCTTGGTCGCGGAAATACTCGGCGATGGTCAAAGCGGCCAGTGCTGCACGCAGGCGCGCCCCCGGCGGCTCGTTCATCTGGCCGAAGACCATGGCCGTTTTTTCAATGACGCCAGAATCTTTCATTTCAAAATAGAGGTCGTTGCCTTCCCTGGTGCGCTCGCCCACGCCGGCAAATACCGAATAGCCGCCGTGCTCGTAGGCGATGTTGCGGATCAGCTCCATAATCAAAATAGTCTTGCCCACGCCGGCGCCGCCAAAGAGGCCCACCTTGCCTCCCCGGGGATAGGGAGCCAGAAGATCCACTACCTTGATCCCCGTTTCCAGCATCACCGTGGCAGGCTCCACCTCGTCCACCTTGGGCGCGGGGCGGTGAATGGGCCAGCGGGGCGCATCGGCAAGCTCCGGGCCTCCGTCAATGGGCTGGCCCAAAACGTTAAACAGGCGGCCTAAAGTCTTGGGCCCCACGGGCACCGTAATTGGCCCGCCCAGGTCCACAGCCTCCATGCCCCGCTGCAGGCCGTCGGTGGAGTCCATGGCCACGCAGCGCACCATGTTGTTGCCCAGGTGCTGCGCGGCTTCCACAATGAGATCGATCTTCTGGCCCTCCACCTCGCCCTGGATCCGAATGGCCGTGAGCAGATCCGGCAGCCTGTCCGGCGCAAACTCTATATCAACAACAGGCCCAATGACCTGGACCACTTTCCCGATGTTAGCACTCATGGCAAACCCCCCTGATGTTGTTAGGACTGCAGTGCATCTGCACCGCCCACAATCTCCGCGATTTCCTTGGTAATCTGCGCTTGGCGCATACGGTGGAAGGTCCTGTTCAGCTCTTCCAGCAGCTCCTCCGCGTTGTCGGTGGCCTGGGACATGGCATTCATCCGGGCCGCCATTTCACTGGTCTTGGCCTCAATCAACGCCTGGTAGACCGCTGAGCTGAGATAGAGCGGAATCAGCCCTTCCAACACTGCCTGGGCTGAGGGCTCAAAAAGGTAAACCGCTTCTGAGCCCGCCTGACCTCCCTCGCCCACGTCTTTGGGGAGGGGCAGGACCTCCCGCAGGGCAACCCTTTGGGTCACCGTGTTAATGAACTGGGTGTAGAGAATAGTCACCTTGTCAAAGAGGCCGTGCAGGTAAAAATCCATAATCACCTGGGCAATGTCCGAGGCCTGCCTGGCCGTGGGCTCATCCCCCAGCCCCACATACTCGGCCAGCGCGGTGATGCCGCGGCGGCGGAAATAATCCCGGGCCTTCCTGCCCACAATCACCATCTCCGTTTCCGGATGCTCCCTTAGAAAGGCCTCCGCCCTGCGGATAATGTGGGCGTTATACCCTCCCGCCAAGCCCCGATCGGAGGAGAGCACCAACAGGCAGTGTCGCTCGCCCTCCCGTTGCTGGGCACCTACGGGCAGATCCGCCCCGGACTGCTCGGCAGCTCGGAGCACCACTGCCAGGGACTGGGCGACCCGCTCGAAGTAGGGGCGGGCAGCAGCCACTTTGTCCTGTACTTTGCGCAGCTTCGCCGCGGCCACCATCTCCATGGCCCTGGTAATCTGCTGGGTGCTGGAAATGCTGGCCATGCGCCGCTTGATTTCCCGACTGGTTCGCGCCACGTGCACCCCCCCTAACCGACAAACTCTTTCTTAAAGGCCACGATGGCCTTTTTCAGCTCTTCTTCAAGCTCCTCTGTGAACTTCTTCTCCGTGCGCAGCTTGGACATCAGCTCGGAGCGCTCCTTGCGCAAAAATTCGAGAAGTTCGCGCTCAAAGCGCACCACATCCTGGACAGCAATACTATCCAGGTAACCGTTGACTGCAACGTAAAGGGCCACGGCCTGCTCTTCCACGGGCATGGGTTTGTACTGTTCCTGCTTGAGCACCTCATATAGGCGCTCGCCCCGGGCCAAGAGGGCCTGGGTCTGGCGGTCCAGATCAGAGCCGAACTGGGCAAAGGCAGCTAGCTCCCGGTACTGGGACAGCTCCAGGCGCAGTGTACCCGCGACCTTGCGCATCATGGGCACCTGGGCAGCGCCGCCGACCCGGGATACGGAGCGGCCTACGCTGATGGCCGGCCTGATACCCGCGTAGAACAGATCCGATTCCAGGTAAATCTGCCCGTCAGTAATGGAAATGACGTTGGTGGGGATATAGGCGGAAATATCCCCGGCCTGGGTCTCGATAATGGGCAGCGCGGTGATGGAACCGCCCCCCAGCTTGTCATTGAGCTTGGCGGCCCGCTCCAAAAGGCGGGAGTGGATGTAGAAGATATCCCCTGGGAAGGCTTCCCGTCCCGGGGGCCTTCTCAGCAAAAGGGACATCTCCCGGTAAGCCGCGGCATGCTTGGAGAGATCATCGTAAACGATAAGCACGTCTCGGCCGGCGTACATGAACTCCTCCGCCATGGCCACCCCCGCATAGGGTGCGATGTACAGCAGGGGCGACGGCTCACTGGCGGTGGCCGAAACCACAATGGTGTAGTCCATGGCGCCGCGCTTGGTCAAGGTATCTACCACTGCCGCCACAGTAGAGGCCTTCTGCCCGATGGCCACATAAATGCAGATCACATCCTGGCCCTTTTGGTTGAGGATGGTATCTACCGCGATGGCGGTCTTGCCTGTCTGGCGGTCGCCGATAATCAGTTCCCGCTGCCCCCGGCCAATGGGCACCATGGAATCAATGGCCTTCAAGCCCGTCTGCAGGGGTTCTTTAACGCTCACCCGGTCCACTACTCCCGGCGCCTTAGCCTCAATGGGTCTAAACCGCTCGGTCTTGATGGGTCCCTTGCCGTCAATGGGCTGGCCCAGGGGGTTAACCACGCGGCCGATCATGGCTTCGCCCACGGGCACCTGTACAACCCGCTTGGTGCGCTTGACCGGGTCGCCCTCTTTAATGTGCTCGTAGGGGCCGAGGATAACCACGCCGATGTTGTCCTGCTCCAAGTTCAAAACCATGCCGTAGGTGCCCCCGGGGAACTCCAGGAGCTCTCCGGCCAGGGCCTTTTCCAATCCATAAACGCGGGCGATTCCGTCCCCCACCATGAGGACGGAACCCAGATCTTCCACCTGCAATTCGGTTTCGAACGCCTCGATCTGGCGCCTCAATATCGCTACGATCTCATCCGGTCGCATTGCCATAGAGCTTATCCCCCATTTTACTTATATTTCTCCTGCAGTATCGCGCAGATCCGCTGCGCGGCGGTCCCATCGCCGTAAGGGTTGGGCGCGCTGGACATGCGCTCATAAAGTTCCCCATCACTGAGCAGCTCCAAAACGGCTTGGACAATGCTCTCCGGGCGGGAACCGACCAGCCTCACCGTTCCCGCTTCTAAAGCCTCGGGCCGCTCCGTAACCTCGCGCATGACCAAAACTGGTTTGTGTAAGGCAGGTGCTTCCTCCTGCAGCCCCCCAGAATCGGTGAGCAGCAGGGTGCAGCGGGCCAAAAGGTTGGCAAACTCCTTGTAGCCCGGGGCATCCACCAGGGTGATCTTGGGATCAGAACCCAACAGCCCCTTCATCACTGCCTGAATATCCGGATTTTTGTGCATGGCCACCAGGATCTGCGCGCTGCTGCGGGCACTGATCTCCAAAAGCGCCTGGCAGATCCCAACCAGGGGTTCTCCCCAGTTTTCCCGGCGGTGGGCGGTGACCACGATCGTTGGCCGGCTGAAATCAAGCCTCTGCAGCTCGGGTGTGGTAAACTGGTAGCCTTCCTCCACCACCGAGAGCACGGCATCGATCACCGTATTGCCCGTGACAAAAATGCGTTCTGGATCTACCCCTTCCCTGAGCAGGTTCTGGGCGGCCCGCTCCGTGGGGGCAAAATACCAGGTAGCTAAAACGTCGATGAGCCTGCGATTTGCTTCTTCTGGAAAAGGGTTCTGCACCGAAGGGGTGCGCAGCCCCGCTTCCACATGGCCCACAGGGATGCGCTCATGAAAAGAAGCCAAAGCCGCCGCAAAGGCGGTGCTGGTATCCCCGTGCACCAGCACTAAATCGGGGCGCCACTCGCGGAAAATCCCGGCCATACCCCCTAAAGTGCGCCGGGCAATATCGTTTAGGGTCTGGCCGTGGCTCATGATATTCAGATCGTAATCTGCCTTCAGGCTGAAGATCTCCAGGACCTGATCCACCATCTCCCGGTGCTGTCCCGTGATGATCACCCGCGTCTCCCACTGGGCAACTCCTTGGCAGGCCTTGACCAGGGGGGCCATTTTGATGGCCTCGGGCCTGGTTCCGAACACTATGGCGAGTTTAAGCATCCTTGTTTTCTCCTTTGTGTGATCCGAAGGGCTGGATCATGCCCACCCGTAGAGAACCATACCAGAAAACGAGCCCCAAGACCAGGGCCACCACCCAGGTGGTGCGGGAAAACTGGGCCGTGAGCACGGAAATAGCGGCGGAAAGCCCGGTAATGAGGTAGGCTACGCCGGCGATCTGCCTCTGGGTAAAGCCCAGCTCCAACAAGCGGTGGTGGAAATGGGAGCGGTCGGCCTGGTAAAAGGGCACCCCTTTTTGCACCCGGCGGATCACCGCGCAGAGCAGATCGGTTACGGGAACGGCCAAGATCAAAATAGGCACAGAAATACTGATGGTGGCCGCACCCTTAAGGGCCCCTTCGGTGGAAATGGCCGCCAGGAGAAAGCCCAGCAGCATGGCGCCACCGTCGCCTAAATAGAGCTTGGCGGGGTTGAAGTTGTAAGGCAGAAAGCCCAGGGCAGCACCGGCGGTGATCACGGCGAGCAAGGCGGCGTCGAAACGCCCCAGGAGCACAGCCAGGAAGGCCAGCGCGGCCGCGGCGATAAAGCTGATGCCGGTGGTAAGCCCGTCAATGCCGTCGATGAAGTTCATAATGTTAATCAGGGTGAGCACCCAGAGCATGGTCACTGGAATGGACAGCTTCCCTAAGTAAAACATGCCTCCGAAGGGGTTGCTCATAAACTCAATGCGCGGCCCCCACAGCACATAGAGGAGTACCACCGCGCACTGGCCCGCAAACTTCACGCCCGCGGACAGCTGGAAACGGTCATCCAAGACGCCCAAGGCCAAAATGAACAGCGCGGTCAAGGCTGTTATGCCCAAATCGGGAAGGCCGCCCACCAAAGAGGCGGCTAAAAAGCCTCCGAAAATGGCCAACCCGCCCCCTGTGGGCATGGGAACCTTGTTGATCCGGCGGGGATTGGGCTCATCCACGAGCCCCCATTTCCAAGCCGCTTTCCGGGCCAGGGGGCTGAGCGCCGCCGTTACACCCGCGGAAATGAAAAATGCTGAAACGAACTGAGTTATGTTCATCCCTACTCCTCCCCCGCGCCGCGCCTTTCGATCTCCAGTCCGGCCTCGTTCATGAGCTCCAGAGCCAAGGCATCTGGATAGTCGCCCTGGAAGACCACCCGCTTTACGCCAGCATTGATGAGCATCTTGGCGCATAAAATACAGGGCTGATGAGTGCAGTACAATGTGGCCCCGGCTGTACTCACCCCGTGCAGGGCCGCCTGGATAATGGCGTTTTGCTCCGCATGGGTTCCCCGGCACATTTCGTGCCGCTCGCCGGAAGGAATGTTCAGCTGATCCCGCAGGCAGCCCACATCCAGGCAATGTGCAACTCCCCGGGGAGCCCCATTGTAGCCGGTGGCGATGATGTGTTTATCCCGCACCAGCACCGCTCCCACCTGCCGGCGCAGGCAGGTGGAGCGGGTGGACACCAAAACCGCGATGTCCATAAAGTATTGATCCCAGGAAGGCCTAGCCACGTGCCGCACCTCCGGCCCCGAAGTCATTTGGTGCCGAAGAGGCGATCGCCGGCATCGCCCAGTCCAGGGACTATGTAGCCGTGGTCATTGAGCCGCTCATCAATGGCGGCCGTGAAAATGTCCACATCTGGATGTTCCCTTTGCAGGAGCTCGATTCCTTCCGGCGCTGCCAAGAGGCACATGAACTTAATGGACGTCACTTTACGGTCCTTTACAAACTTAATGGCTGCGGCCGCAGAACCTCCCGTGGCCAGCATGGGATCGAGGATAATCACCTGGCGCTCCTCCACATCCACCGGGAGTTTGCAGTAGTACTCCACCGGCTGCAGGCTGTCCGGATCCCGGTACACACCGATATGGCCCACTTTGGCCGCGGGGATGAGCTTCAGCACCCCGTTCACCATGCCCAAGCCGGCCCGGAGGATGGGTACAATCCCCACCTGGCGCCCGGCGATCACTTTGCCTATCATGCTGCCCATGGGAGTTTCCACTTCCACTTCTTCCAAGGGCATGTCCCGGGTTACCTCATAGGCCATGAGCATAGACACTTCCTCTAAGAGGTCCCTAAAGTCCTTGGGCCCTGTGGACTTGTCCCGCAGAATGGTCAGCTTGTGCTGTACTAAAGGGTGAGTAATTAAGTGCACCCGACTCACTTGATCATCTCCTATCCTGATAAGGCCCTCAGCCTAGTGTTTCGATTTTATCCACCCTGGTCTTGTGCCTGCCTCCCAGGAAACTTCCCTGCAGATAGGCCTGGATAATTTCGAGCATAAGCCCCATCCCCGTTACCCGTGCGCCAAGGCAGAGGATGTTGGCATCGTTGTGCTCCCTGGCCATGCGGGCAGAAAAGGTGTCCCCGCAGAGCGCCGCCCGGATGCCCGGCACCTTGTTGGCAGCAATGGACATGCCGATGCCCGTACCGCAGATTAGAATACCCAAATCGCATTCGCCGCCGACTACGGCCTGGGCCACGGGTTTGGCGATATCGGGGTAATCACACGACTCTTCAGAGTGTGTGCCAAAATCCACAACCTGGAAACCCTGGGTGCGCAGATGCTCAATCACGGTCTGCTTGGCCTGGAAGCCGCCGTGATCAGCTCCCACGGCAATTCTCATGCTGTTGCCTCCTCTCCCCATCCCCTGGGCTAAAAGAAGCTTAACCGCCGCATCAATTTCCTCCAGCGACTGGCGGTAAACCTCCAGCGACTGCCCATAGGGATCGCGTATCTCGAAATCTTTCTCCACTAAGTCCCCTTGTTCCTCCCCGCGCAGCAGGGTGTGTACATATTCCTTCAGCAGGAAGATTTTGCCTGCGTGCTCCGGCGCCAGCCGCAGCAGTTCTTCTTTGTGGCGGGCCGTCATAGCCAGCACCAGATCCGCCTCCGCCAGAAGTTGGGGATGCACCCGGCGGGAGCGGTGCCCCCGCGCGTCGATGCCCAGCTCTGCCAGGGCTTTCACCGCGTTTTCCGCGGCCGAATCGCCGGCGAAAGCGTGCAAACCTGCGGACTTAACCTCCAAGGCCGCTCCCGCTTCCCGGGCCCTATGCCTGAGCAGGTACTCCGCCATCACGCTGCGGCAGGTATTGCCTGTGCACACAAACAGAATGGACTTGCCCATGCTTCCTCCCCGATCTCCTTATGTTATGATCTCCCGGCCCTTGGCCGCCTTGCGCAGGCGGTTCATAATGGCCAGGCCCAGCCGCTCCTCGGGCACGCCCTCGGCAAAGAGCACCTCCAGGCCCAGTTCATCGGCGCGCCGCAACAGGTGGTACAGTCTGCTGGCTAGACCTGGAAGGTCCCCCTCTGGTCCCATGGAAAGCACGGTAAGCCCGGGATAAAGCCGGGCCCGTTCGTCCCAGGTCAGCACCCCCACCTTCTGTCCCTTTGCTAAAAAGGATTCGCTCAGCTCCTGGATTTTGTCGGCGGCAGTGGGCCCCGAGACTAGGAACACCTCTGCCTGCGGGGCATAATGCGCGTACTTCATCCCCGGAGAGCGGGGTGGCTCTTCACCCGGCTCCGCGGCTCCGAAGCTCACGGGCACAAGCTCCCTCAGTTCCTCCAAGGTAACGCCCCCCGGCCTGAGCAGACGAAAGGGGTATTCAGTACAGTCCAATACAGTGGATTCAACTCCCCAGCCCGTTTCCCCTCCATCCAAAACGGCAGGGATGCGGCCCTGGAGATCCTGGAGCACATGCTCGGCCCTGGTAGGGCTGGGCCGGCCCGAAAGGTTGGCACTGGGGGCAGCCAAAGGAAAACTCACCGCTTGCAGTAGTGCTAGGGCTACGGGATGATCCGGAACCCGCACCGCCACCGTATCCAAACCCGCGGTGACCACCTCGGGTATGATCTCTCCCTTTTTCAGCACCAAGGTCAGGGGCCCGGGCCAAAAGCGGTCCATCAAAAGAAGCGCCTGAGGGGGGATCTCCCGCACCAGACCTTCCACCTGCTCCACCCCGGTGCAGTGCACTATGAGGGGATTATCCTGGGGCCTGCCTTTCGCCTGGAAGATCTTGGCTACAGCAAGGGGATCCAAGGCGTTGGCCCCCAGCCCGTACACCGTTTCCGTGGGAAAGGCCACGATTTCTCCTTGGCTCAAAAGCTCCGCCGCCCGGTCCAGCTGCCCAGGGAGCAGCAGCTCCGTGATCAGCCCTGCCATTGGAACACCACCACCCGGTCCTGGCCGCTGTAGTCCCGCACCGTCTCCAGATGGGCAAAGCCCGCGCCCTCGCCTAGGGAGCGTACAGCCTCTGCCTGATCCCAGCCGATTTCCAGAACGACAAAACCAGGCGGCTCCAGGAAGGATGCGGCCTGGCTCATAATGCGGCGGTAAAAGTCCAGCCCATCGGCGCCCCCGTCCAGGGCGATGGCAGGCTCCGCGGCCACTTCCGGCGCAAGCCCAGAAAGCTCGTCCCGCTTGATGTACGGCGGATTGGAGCAGATCACGTGGAAGGTACCAGATATGTTCTGGAAAAGATCGCTTTCCACAAAAGTGATCTGCCCGTCCACTTCGAGACGCTGCGCATTGGCCCTGGCTACTTTCAGCGCGGCGGGGGAAATGTCCACTGCGGTAATCTTAAACTCAGGATCCTGACAGGCCAGGGCCACGGCAATGGCCCCGCTGCCTGTGCCCAGATCCAAAATGTGCGCCGGCCTTCCCGGCTCTAAAAGCTCCAGTACCTTCTCCACCACAAACTCCGTTTCCGGGCGGGGGATGAGCACATCTTCGGTGACTAGCAGGGGAAGGGAATAAAACTCACGCTGCCCAGTGAGGTAGGCCACGGGCACACGCTGCCCCCGGCGCCCGATGAGCTGCCGGTAGGCGGCCACTTCCTGGGAAGTAAGGGGCTTATCGAAATTGAGATACAGTGAAAGGCGGTCCAGCCCCAGCACGTGGCCCAGCAGCACCTCCGCATCCAGGCGCGGCGAAGCGCAGCCCTTTTCTTCCAGGTAGCCTGCGCTGAGGTTGATGAGCTCGCCGATGGTGTATTGCTTAGCCATGGTGTACTTCCGCTGTCTCCTTCAGTTTCTCCACCTGATCCGCGGTGATCAGGGCTTCAATAATCTCATCCAGATCCCCATCTAGGATCAGGTTCAGTTTGTACAAGGTGAGGCCAATGCGGTGGTCCGTGACCCGGCCCTGGGGGAAGTTGTAGGTGCGGATGCGTTCGCTGCGCTCCCCCGTGCCCACTTGGCTGCGGCGCACAGCAGCCTGCTCAGCCAGTGCCTCTTCCTGCATCTTCTCAAACAGCCTAGCCCGCAGGATGCGCAGGGCCTTCTCCTTGTTCTTGTGCTGGGATTTTTCATCCTGGCAGGATACCACCAGCCCAGTGGGCAGGTGGGTGATGCGCACCGCGGAGTCGGTGGTGTTCACGCTCTGCCCGCCGGGACCAGAGGAGCGGTACACATCAATTTTCAGATCGTTGGGATCGATGTGCACCTCCACTTCTTCGGCCTCCGGCAAAACCGCCACTGTCGCGGTGGAAGTGTGGATACGCCCCCCCGCCTCGGTGGTGGGGATGCGCTGCACCCGGTGTACGCCGCTCTCGAACTTCAAGCGGGAATAGGCGCCTTGTCCCTCAATCATGAAGATTACTTCTTTGAATCCTCCCAGCTCCGTGGGGCTGCTGCTCAGAACCTCCACCTTCCAGCGGTGCTCCTCGGCGTAGCGGGAGTACATGCGGAAAAGGTCAGCGGCAAACAAGGCAGCTTCTTCCCCGCCTGTGCCGCCGCGAATCTCCATAATCACATTCTTCTCGTCATTGGGATCCTTGGGCAGCAGCAGGATCTGCAGCTCCTTCTCCAGGTTCTCTTTCGCCGCCTCCAGCGTTTCGATTTCTTCCTCCAGGAGGGCTTCAAACTCCTCATCCTGGGGCTCTTCCCGGAGCAGGTAGGCCTGTTCCAAATCAGAGGCCACCTGTCTGTACTCCCTGTATTTTCCCACAATCTCCGCAAGATCGGCATGGGCTTTGGCCAGCTTGCGGTAGGTGTTGGGATCGCTGAGCACCCCCGGGTCACTCATCTGTTTGGTCAACTCTTCATATTTTTCTTCCAACGCCTGCAGTTTATCTAGCATGCAAGTTTTCCTCCTAGGCGGTGGTTTCGCTGTTGGGGAAGGGAACCACCTTTTTCCCTTGGGGATGGGCCGCATCCCTGGCCAAGACAGCCTGGAGGGCAGAAATGGCCACCTCAATCTGGCTGGCATCGGGCTCCTTTGTGGTCAGGGCCTGCAGGAGCATGCCTGGTTTGGCCAGCCAGCGGAAGATCGGATGGCAGTCCTCTTGGCCTGCTTTGCGGATCAGCTCATAGGACAGGCCTGCTACCAGGGGCATGATGGCCAAGTGGATCAAAATCCGCTGCACAAAGGGGGGCCGCCCGAAGAACGAAAACACAAACACACTGGTAAACAGGACTATAAGCAGGAAGTTCGTCCCGCAGCGGGCATGAACTCGGCTGTGTCTGGCCACATTCTCCACGGTGAGCTCTTGGCCCGCCTCATAGCAGTTGATGGTCTTGTGCTCCGCGCCGTGGTAGGCAAAGACCCGCTGGATGTCCTTAAGCAGTGTGATCCCGGCGATATAGAGCACGAAAAAGCTCACCTTGATTAAGCCTTCCACCAAGTTCAAAAGGATGTTGGAGCTGATATGGCTCTGCACAAAGCGCAGGAGAAAGGCGGGCAGCACCACAAACAAAGCTACCGTAAGGAGCAGGGCCAAACCCATGGTCACAACCAGCTCCTTGGTGGTGAGCTGCTCTTCTTCCCCGCCGTACTCAACGGCAGAGTAGTTCAGGCTTTTGATGCCCATGATCATGGTTTCCACCAGGGCAACGGCCCCTCTGATCACCGGCTTTTTCAAAATGGGAAAGCGGTCCGACCAGGGCTTGAGCTCCTGGTGTAGAACGGAAATGGTCTCATCCTGCTTGCGCACAGCCACCGCCGCAGCATACCGGCCGCGCATCATCACCCCTTCGATGACAGCTTGACCGCCGTAGTTGAATTTACTCACTTAACACGCGCCCCTTCATAAGTGAAATTAAGTTTTGAGCCTGGGCGGAAGGTGCCACCACCACCAGCTGGTCCAACGGCAGCAGCACATCGCTGCCCCGGGGAGAGATAATCTCCTGGGGTGAGCGGATGATGGAAATGACCTGTACGCCCAGATCCCGGCCCAACCCCACCTCCGCTAGGGTGTGGTAGACCAGGGGCGAATCTTCGCTCAGCTCTATTTGGAGCAGCACCTTATCCTCGCCGAAGTGGGTCACATCCTTAAACGAACGCATCCACAGCGGCTGGGCGTAGGCTGGGCTTTTTACCGTTCGGTAGCCCCTGGGCAGAAACAACCTGGTGGCAATGCCGATCATAATACCCACCAACCAGCCCATGAGCAGGGCCAAAAATGTGCCGTACACCAGCTGGCCGGCTACACCTGCCAGATCCTGCAGCCACTCGTCGGTGAAGCTGCTGATGCGCCCGATACGGTCAAACATCTCCACCGCCGAGACTAAGCCCACGTAGCTGGAGATGCTGCCCTTGACCTGGGAAGCGAAGCTGTAGGAGACGCCCACGGTCAAAACAGCCCCGGCCAATACGGGAAGGCCCAACCTGGTCAGGCCCCCAAAGAGCACACCCACCACCAGCCCGCCCGCCAGGCTCAAAGCTGTGGCGCTCATACGGGGCAGGAGTACCACAAAAAGGTCCTTGAGGTGCCGCAGGCGGATGGAGAATTTGGGCATGGCCACAATCAGGTCAAAGGACAGAAAGCCTGAAAAGATAGATACAAAAGAAGACGTCAAGCCCGGCAGATCCCGGACGAGGAAATAGGCTACCCCCACCACAATGGCCCGCATGGCGGAAATAAACACAATGGCAAGTTTCTTACGCACCGCCGCACACACCTTCTGGCCGGCCCGGCACCTCATGGCAGCGGTTGCAGCGGGCCTCGTAGTTTTCGGTGGCCCCGATTAAGATGACGGGATCGTTGTAGTGGGCCGGTCTGCCGTCAATGAGACGCTGAGTGCGGCTTGCGGGTCTCCCGCACACCACACAGATCGCGTTGAGCTTAGTGACCTGCTCGGCCAAGGCCAACAGCACGGGCACCGAGCCAAAGGGCTCGCCGCGGAAATCCTGGTCCAGCCCCGCCGCGATCACCCTTTTCCCTTCCCGCACCAGCCGCTGGCAGACCTGGACAATGGTGGGCGGGAAAAACTGCACTTCATCAATGGCCACCACATCGGTGGCCGGATCAACATGGGCTAAAATGTCTTCCGGCCGTTCCACCGGGATACAGTCTACGGAAAGCCCGTTGTGGGCCGCCACCTTTTCCACCCCGTAGCGGTGGTCCAGGGCGGGCTTGAAGACCAGCACCTTCTGTTTGGCTATGGCAGCCCGCTTAACTCTGCGGATCAACTCCTCGGACTTGCCTGAAAACATGGAACCTACGATCACTTCCAGCCAGGATGCATGGGGAACTGGCATGATCTCACCTCTATCATGATGACGGGGATAACAAGTTGGTTTTCTCTAAGCGCGAGGGGAAATCCTGCCGCCGGCTATTTCTGGAAAGGCTTGAGGAGCATTTCCAGCCTGGCATCCACTTCGGCTTTGATTACCAGCCCTTCTGCGGTGAACTGCTCGCCCAAAACGGCGGCCTGCTCCCGGAGGATGCTGGCCTTCCCCAGCTGGTTAAAGGGGAAGAAGTATTCCCGGATGGTGTACTCCCGGGCAAAGAACTCGTAGACGGCCTTGGTAAGGCGTTCCAGATTGTACCCCGTTTTGGCGGATACAGCCTGATCGGGCTCCCTAACCTCTAGGAGATGGTCCACCAAGTCCACTTTATTATACACCGCGATCAACGGCTGCGTAGCACCAATTTCTTTAAGCACCTGTTCCACCGCTTCCTTCTGTTCCCGGGACTGGGGATGGCTGGCGTCAATGACATGGAGCAGCAGATCGGCGTACACAACTTCTTCCAAAGTAGCCTGAAAAGCGGCTACCAAAGTGTGGGGCAGCTTGCGGATAAAGCCCACCGTATCGGTGAGGTACACCCAACGCCCATCGGTCAAATCCCAGCGGCGGATGGTGGGATCCAAAGTAGCAAAGAGCTGGTCGGCGACATACACTTCCGAGCCGGTGAGGGCCTGCAGCAGAGTGGACTTACCGGCATTGGTGTAGCCCACCAAGGCCACCACAGGCACTTCCCTGCTCTCCCGGTTCTGCCGCTGCAGGCTGCGGGTCTGCTTGATTTTCTGCAGCTCCCTGCGCAGATCCGCGATGCGCTTGCGGATGCGCCGCCGGTCCGTCTCCAGTTTCGTTTCACCCGGGCCCCTGGTGCCAATGCCGCCGCCCAGACGGGAAAGGGCCGCGCCTTGGCCAGTCAAGCGGGGCAGAAGATAGTTGAGCTGGGCCAGCTCCACTTGGATTTTGCCCTCATTGCTGCGGGCCCGCTGGGCGAAGATGTCTAAAATAAGCTGGGTGCGGTCAATGACGGGGGCGTCCATCAGATCCGCGAGGTTGCCCTGCTGGGCTGGGGTGAGCTCATCATCGAAGATGACAATGGCGTCCTCATCCAGCATTTCCCCAATTTCCAGGGCTTTGCCGCTGCCGATAAACGTGCCCGGGTCTGGATAACTCCGCTTCTGCACGATAGTCTCTATTACATTAAGGCCCGCATCCCGGGCCAGTTCCGCCAGTTCCGCCAGGCTCTCCTGCACTTCCCAATCGCTTTGGAAGCTCTGCTGCAGGGCCACCAGGTAAGCGTTCTTGCCGGCTTGTTTTTCCGTCATGGCCTTCTCACCTCATTTCTCGAAGGATTTCCTGCACATGTCTGGAAAAGAATGCAGGGGAGGAAACTGCCATGCGAACAATTATGCATGTGGACATGGATGCTTTCTTTGCCGCTGTGGAGGTCTTGGATCATCCCGAATACGCGGGCAAACCCCTAATTATCGGCGGCTACAAGGACTCGCCCCGGGGAGTGGTTTCCACCTGCTCTTACGAGGCGAGGAAATACGGGGTGCGCAGCGCCATGCCCCTCAGCCGTGCTGCCCTGCTCTGCCCCCACGGGATTTTCATCCCCGGGCGCATGCACCGCTACCAGGAAGTTTCCGAGCAGGTGCACAGCATCTTCCCTGAGTTTTCCCCTGTGGTTGAGCCCTTGTCCATTGATGAAGCCTTTTTGGATATGACCGGCTGCGAGCATTTCTACTCCAGCCTGGAAGAGATGGGGCTCCGCCTCAAGCAGAGGATCAAGGAAAAGACAGGCTTGACCGCCTCTGTGGGCATCGCCCCCAACAAGTTCTTGGCCAAGCTTGCCTCCGATTTCCGCAAACCAGATGGCCTGTTTGTGCTGCGCCCCCACGAGGTCCAGGATTTCCTGGGGGATCTACCCGTGAGCAAGCTGTGGGGCGTGGGCAAAAAGTCGGAGGCCCTGCTCAACGCGCATGGATTATACTATATCCGGGATATTCTACCCCATTCCCTCAGTTCGCTGCAAGAAAAATTGGGAACTGCCCTGGGCGCCCAGGTGTACAATCTGGCCCGGGGCATCGATGACCGTCCGGTTCTGCCGATGCGGGAGGTGCAATCCATCGGCCATGAGATCACCTTCCCCGAGGACCAGGAAAGTTTCGCCTTCCTCCGCCAGCAGCTGGCCAAGATGAGCGAAAAGGTGGGCTGGCGCCTGCGGCAGCAGGGCCTCTTTGCCCGCACCGTGTCCATCAAAGTGCGCTTCGGCGACTTTAAGACCATCACCCGCTCCCACACCCTGGATTCTTCCTTCAATGATGATGATACCATTTTCCAGGAAGCTCTGCACCTGTTAGAACAGGTCAAGCTTAGGCCGGTGCGCCTGTTGGGAGTTGCCGTGAGCAGCCTTTCAGAAGGGGCCCAGCTGTCCCTGTTCGGGAGCGAGGCCAGCCCCTCCAGCCGGATCACGGAAGTGATGGATGCCATCAACAAAAAGTTCTCCCGGGGCGCGATTACCAAGGGCCGTACCCTCCTGGGCGAGCAGGAGGAATCTAGGCAATGAAAAAAGGCCTGCGCTTACACAGGCCCAAAAGCTTCCTTGTGCTGCTTACGACTTGGGATTGGAAAACCACTGCTTCTCGAACTCTTTGCGAATCTCGGGGTTGAGGATGCGCAGATAGGTCCCCTTCATGCCCAGAGAACGCGACTCAATCACGTTGGCCGAGGCCAGTTTGCGCAGGGCGTTGACAATGACAGAACGGGTGATTTCCGCTTCGTCGGCAATGCGGCTGGCCACCAGCAGGCCTTCATCACCGTCCAATTCCTCAAAAATGCGCTGCATGGCCAAAATCTCAGAGTAAGACAGGCTGTTGATGGCATTGCGCGCTGCCCGCGCTTCCGCAGCCTTGTCTTCCTGCTTCTCATAGATTACCCTGGAGATGATCATCCCTAAGGTGACCCCTACGATCTGGGCGATGTCCATGTCCTCATCGGTGAACTCGCCGCCGGTGCGCACCACCAGAGCCGAGCCCACCCGCTCATCACCGCCGATGATGGGCACGATCATGACCGTTTCGCCGTTGGGGCCTTCTTGAATGCTGATATCAGCCACTCTGTTGGCCATGCTTTGAATCTGGTTGGAGGCCACTCCATCAGCAAGCCAGTCCGCATCGAAAGGAGTACTGTCATATCCCTCTTCTAAAGCATAACCAAGTACCCGACCCTTGCGGCCGATGACATACACGCTGCTGCCCTGGCCCATGGCATCCCGGAAGGCTTCCGACAGCTCATGGAAATCCACATCAGACGTCATTTGCTGCAGTAACTGTAGATATTGCGCCATTCGTTCTAGCATTCCTGTTCTCCTCTCTTTGTTCGCAGAAAACTCTTTCCGTATAGTGTTTATTATATATTTTCGCACAATTGATGTCAACCATGTAGGCCGCCTTTTCGCGGCTTTTCGTGAAAAATTTGAAACAGCCGTCCTGGCGGGGAAAGGGACCTGGTCCGCCCCCCACTCTTGTGGTAAAATAATGGTAACTGATCTAAGGAGGGATTGTTTTGGTTAAAGAAGAGCACAGGGACAAAGTTATCGAGATGCTGAGCAAGGCCATGGCCATGGAGATTCAATCCGCGCACCAATACATGCACCAGCACTTTGAACTAGACGACCAGGACTTCGGCGAACTGGCCAAGAACGTCAAGCTGATCGCCATTGACGAGATGCGCCATGCCGAGGCCTTAGGTGAGAGAATCAAGGAACTGGGCGGCGAGCCCACCAGCGATCTGGCCGGCCCTATAGTGAAGGGACAGGCTGTGAAAGAGATTTTCCCCTTCGATGCCGAGGAAGAGGAAAAAGCAATTGACGCCTATACTGAGTTCGCCAAGCTGTGCCGGGAATATGGGGATACCATTTCGGCCAACCTGTTTGAAGAGATGATCGAGCACGAACAGGAGCACTACAATTATTTCTCCAACGTCGATCAGCATATTCAAAACCTGGGCGAAGCCTATCTGGCCCGCAAGGCCGGTACCTCTGCCGATACGGGCAAGCCCAAGGGCTTTGTAGTAAAAGACTAAGCGACCGCACTGAGGGCTGCCGGCCTAGCCAGCAGCCCTCCACTTTCTGCCCTGGAGAAATTTCGAGCTTTTCCCCGCTCAAGCGATTGACTTTTTCGCCGAGCCGTGCTAAAGTATAAAACGTCGGGCCGAAGTGGCGGAACGGCAGACGCGCTGCGTTCAGGGCGCAGTGGGCAGAAGCCCGTGTGGGTTCAAATCCCACCTTCGGCACCATATCTAGGCAAAGAACCCCAGCAAAGCTGGGGATTTTTTATTCCTCCCCTTTTGCTAGGCCAGCATGTCGACCCTCAAAGGCGGTTCGGTTGCGGTCGTACATATTAGCAAGCTCATCGGTGATCCCTTGGACTATACCTGCATATTCAGCGCTGCTGGGGACCTCAGGATGCAGGAACTCTCCGACTTGCCCCGGAAAGGATCCCCTCCCGCCCCCCGATCAGGAAAGTGATGGACAGGTCTTAGGTTTTCTGGGATAATTGGGTGAGTGCTGCACTAGCGGCGCGAACTAGCCGATTCTGCGCCGGCAACGCAGTTACTGTAGGGCGGCGATCGGCATGAAAGGTGGTGTCGCCTTATGTCCAACAGCATAGCAGCTTTGGCCACCGCATGGCGGCAGCAGCAGCTTGTCATGGATGTGGGCATGAGATTGACGAGGACGGCCCTGGATGCTGTAGAGGATCAGGGAGCGGCCGTTGTCAAGCTCTTAGAGTCCGCTCAGATACCCAATCTGAAAGCGAACCCCCATTTGGGTTCTATAATCGACGTCCTGGCTTAGGCCCTCTGAGAGTAGATCCTACGGGGGCTCGCGGCGACATACGTTCATATTGGATTCCTTCTGCAGCGAGTCTAGCGGTACTGAAGCATAATCTCCTTGACTTGCTGCTTACTTAGTTGGTAACCGCAGACAACACAGTTTAGAAAAGGCCATCCTTTTTTGACCACCCCAATCACCGGTTGACCGCAACTTGGGCATCTAGGCTGCAAAAACGCGACAATGCTGAGGAGTAATCCATCATCTAACCCCTGCACGTTCGTACAACGCGGATAGCTGCTGCAACCTAAAAGTAACCCCCGTAACGGTTTTGTCGTACAACTAGATTTCCTCCACAGGTGCACTGGAGGTGTTTCCTTGCCTTTGACTGATCGAATGCGGCAGCTGATTCGGCATCGGTCCCTCGGGCTGATGGCGTGGTCGCTGCCCGTGTTGGTCTGCGTTGGCGTGTCACTTCCCCCGTTAGGCGGTTAACAACGGTCCCCATCTCCACGAAGTGCTTTGCTGCTATCCTCAGGATGTTGGCCTTACTCAGATAATCCTGTATGTAGTTGAGATCTCCAACCAAGATGACTTGGCTTTTTGCCCTGGTGAGGGCAACATTGACCAAAGGCAGGGTTGATGAGATACTCTTTGGTTCTGGGTCAAGAAACGTGTCTTTGGATCCGGTGATGAGTCTGCTGGGCTTAACAGGACGACTATCGGCCACTTCGAAGATGATAACATCTCGTTCGGACCCTTGAAACTTGTGTACCGTCGCTACCTGAACCTGATCGCGCAGTTCCTCACGGGTGAAGTTCTTCCTGATTTCTTTGGCTTGAGCTCGATAGGGGGTAACGATACCTACCGAGACACCCATGTCCATATACTGACGGGCCAAGTCACTGCTGACCGCGGCCATTTGACGGTTAACCCGCGAATGGCTGTGGACGTCTTTTTCGCATACTGTCCTCAGACCGCTGACATCAACAAGGACTAGACGACTCCGCTCCCATAGCTGGCTTACTGGGATCAACCGACGCGCCTCCGGTTGAGCGTTTTCCAGTATTCCACCATAGAACATGGCATTGACCATTGCCGAAATCTCGTCGGCCATTCGATACTGGCGTCTGAGGACAACCAGACGGGGATCGTCACAGTGCCCCTTCATGACAGCGTCCCTTATTCCGCTACTGACAAACACGCTGTGCCCAAGCCATCTTATTGCCTTGGCGTGGGAACTCACCAGGATCGGTTGAAGCTGACGAAAATCTCCAGCAACGACACCGTGCTGCGTGGCCAGTGTTAGAGCAGCAAAAACGGCGGGGACGTTCATCATGCTGGCTTCATCGATGACAACGGCATCGAACCGCCTACCTTTGATCGACTGTGTGACACTTGCTTTGGCTAGAGTTGTTGCGATAAACCTCGCCTTGATCTCCAACTCGTACACCTTTTCTCGAACGGCCGCTCGAACCAACTCCATCCTTTCCCGATTGCTCTTTAGTTGTCCTGCGACGTTCTCCCCTTGCCTTTACTTCTGGATGAGTCGCTTTCGTTCTGTTTTGAGCTTATCCAACTGGCGCTTCAATTCTGGGGTTTCTTCCAGGGCTATCTCGTAAGGAAGAACGCCCTGCCATTGCTCCACGGGCTGCATTCTCGGGTAACCGGTACGCAACAACAGATGTCGAGCCTTGAGTTGTTGAATGGTCGGATTTTCATTCTGAATGACCTGTTTGGAAACAATGTCTACAGCCAAGTTACTAACGGAAAGGAATAAGACAGATTTCCCGGCGATCAAATACTGGGTGATCAACTCTGATATCGTTCGGCTTTTCCCGGTGCCAGGAGGCCCCCATATGAAGGTCAACCTACTGTCTAACGCGCGCACTATCGCATCTGCTTGGTACTCATTGAGTTCCCTTGACAACTCAGGCCTATACCTGAATTCTTCCCTTGAGCAAGCCCTGCCAGGTTTTATTACTCCCTCTGCAATGGGACGGGGCACGCTAACATCTATGCCTCTAATCCAATCCAATAGAGCCTCTAAAAGCCATTTGAGGTTATATTTTATCGTGTATGTAGCGCCAAGTCGCAAGACCATTTCGCTGGCGAGTACTAACTCAAAATCATCCACGGCGACAACCTCTGCTTGGGCGGTTCGACCACTTTGATCCACTATTCTGACAATAGATCCTTCGAGAAGCTGCACCTCTTCCTCCAGAGTACCTAGATAGACATGGCTGCGTCCCTCCGCCAGTTGTTGAGTCGGCACATAATCAAATGTCATGTCATCCGCTCTTGCAGCCTCAAGCTCGGCTTCTAGCGCAGTGATGAAACCTGCATGCGCTTCTTCAAGTGTCAGCATAAAACACCACCTTCTTGTCGAAGCACTATTGTCCCAAGACATGATTCTCACCGTCAGTCTCCAGATGCCGGGCCATCACTTTTGGCCCATAGACGAGCGGGTCGGTTCACCAGTTAGCAGCCATCCTCGTTCTCATCTTCACGCCCACCCTCGACCCCACACTCAGCTAGTGGGCCTAGTTCCGGCGCAGAATCTCCCCCTTCCCCATCCCTAATCGCGTTCATCAGCAAATCTATTAGCTGCTTGCCTCCGGCCTCTATAACAGCCCTCAGTATTTCGGCAGAATACCCAGTGAGCTCCCGGAGACTGGCTATTCCCTTCACAGGGTACTTAGGAAAGTCTGCACGCTGATCCGCCGCAAGAAGCCATGCCCTTCGTGTTTCTTCAATGAACCTCTCGGCCTTGCGCGCCGCCTCCAATGCGATGGCGAAAGCCTCGTCAGCATAGCCCGAGCCGTAGAGTATAGCATCAAGGGGCTGAGGATGGGAATCGCACCATGATGCATCGATGAGTCTCGGGTCATACCTTACGGCCAATCGAGCCAAGCGTCCTGTTTCTTGGCGAATGTCTTCCGGCATATCCTGGAGCCTGTGATCTACCAGTTCATTGAGAATAGGCATGTCAGCCAGCCGAATCATCTGAAGGCAAAACGCTTTGTGCCAGAGTTCATTTTTCTCTGCCAAAGCATTCTGCAGCGCCCGGATTACGATGGTGCCAATAGGCGCATCAAGTTCCCTGCGGGCTCGCTCAAAGATCGGAAGGTCCTCATCACGGATGTAGATCGTCTTGCGCGGCATTAGCCTCTCCTCCCTTGTGTATCGGTAGCGGTATACGTATACCGCTATTTACCAAACAGATATCAGAAGAACGTTGCAAGTGCAAGTTATAGTATTGCAAATTACCACTGTTGCCTGAACCTCAAACGTTTGAGCTGGCAAAAATGGAGTTGAATGCCGCGCCGTCCGCTGCCCGTTACCGCAGACCCCAAGTGTGAACATGATCAGCTGCTTTACAGCACGAACCCAGGCCAATGAGGTGTTGGGGGATAGACACCCTCAACTTGACCATGGCGTAAAAGGATGCATAGAATCTTCCTTCCACCACGAAGCATGAAAGGGCCGATGCTACTTACTGCACATCGGCCCTTCCCTTCAACGTCTCACTACAATTACTCCGCCGTGGACAGACAGAAAGGATGCCCCTCGGGGTCCAGCAGCACCCTGGAGGTTTCGTAGTACTGGGTGTCCGCTACCCTTGCCCCGCATTTCACGGCGTGCTCAACGGCTTTCTCCAGATCATCAACCTTAAAGTCTAGGTGCAGCATCTGCTGCTGTTCGCCCTTTGTCCACGGCCAAACGGGCGGAAGATACTCCTCAACCCGCTGGAAGGCCAGGATGATCCCCTGGGGAGTGTGGATCCCTGCCCACTGCTGGTTGGAAATGGTCTTTTTGAGTCCTAGGAGTTCAGCGTAGAAATCGGCCAGGGCATCAGGGTCCCTGCAGTCCACAGCAATACCAATAATGTGCGAAACCAAGCTCATCGGCCTTCTCCTCTCTTCTTTTCGCCCAACTGGGCATCAATCAACCGCGCCGAGGATGATGATGGCATTGTACTCCGTAATGGCCAGCTGATCTCCCAGGGGCGACCAGGCGAGGGCCTGCAGGCCCAGCATCCTGCCTGGATGGGTGTAGAGTACCTCACCGGAGTGCGGATCCCAGATGCGCGCAGTGCCGTCGTAACTGCCCCCGGCCAAGTAGCGCCCGCACGGGGACCATTCCACAATAGTAACAACGTGATCCCCCCCAGCCAGGGTGTGCACGAGCTGGCCTGTTCCCACATCCCAGATTAAGATCCTCTGGTCATAACCCGAGCTGGCCAAATACTTCCCATCGGGGGACCAGGCCAGTGACTGCACCCAAGCGGTGTGCCCCCCCAGTTTCCTGATCTCCTCCCCAGAAGAGGCGTCATAGATATGAACCGCTTGGTCGTAACCGCCAAAGGCCACTTGATCACCCCGGGGAGACCAGGCCACCGCGGCGATCCAGCCCTCGGGGTTCTTCACCCCCACTATCTGCGTACCTGCCGGCACATCCCAGGTGGCAACCGTCTTATCCCAGCTGGCGCTGGCAAGCCTGCGGCCGTTGGGCGCCCAGCTCAAATCCAGCACGATTTCTTCATGGCTCACATTCTTCTTCTCAACCGCAAACGAAAAACCGTCGGGGCGGATCAGCGGCCCCTTAAGGCGTTCGGTAAACTCGCCCACGTACTCAAAATCGGACATGTTCCAAACCCGGATCAGCAAGTCGTGCCCTCCGCTGGCCAGGTAGGCGCCATCAGGGGACCAGGCCAGAACTTCCACGGTCCCGTTGTGGCCCGGCCGCAGCTGCGTCCACTCTTTCCTGCCCTCCAGATCCCACAGCCGGATTGTCCCGTCATCGCCGCCAGAAGCAAGATACTCTCCACTGGGAGACCAAGCTAAAGCTTTGACCGCCCTGGTGTGCCCCGAAATCCTGAGCAGGCTCTCCCCTGATTCTCCCGACCAGAGGTCCACTATGCCCCGATAGCTTCCGCTCACCAGTAAATGCGATTTGTTACCCCAGGCCAGGGACAGTACGGTATTTCCCGTGTTGATGCTCCGCAGCTTCTCCTGCCTTGCCACATCCCAAACGTCAATGAGCCGGTCTGTGCCCGCTGCCAGCAGACTCCCATCAAACGACCAACTCAGAGCGTTAACCCCAGCAGGATACTGCGCCAGCATAATTGTCTCCCCCGTTGCCAGGTCAAAGAGCTTGAGCGCGCCGCCCTCCAGAGACATGGCCAAAAGGGAGCCTTGCGGGTCCAAAGCCAGGCCCATGATCCTCTGCTCCACTGCATGCTCAGCATGGAGCTCTCCCAGCTCAACCTGCCAGACCTTCAGTTTCAGATCGTCGCTGGCGCTGTACAAGAAAGCGCCATCGTGCGACCAGACCACGTCCCTTACCCAGTCCGCGGCACTGAAGGAGATTAGTTCTGTTCCCTGCTCCCAGTCCCAGATCCTGATCTGCCCATCCCAGCTGGAAGTGGCAAGTTTGCTGCCATCTGGCGACCAAGCCAGGCCGGTAAGCAAAACGGTGGGTACGCGCATGGACTGGACTTGGCGCCCTGCCTGCCAATCCCAGATCTTGACTTCCCCTCCGCTGGTTCCACTGGCAAGATAGTTGCCCTGGGGCGAAAGGGCGGTTAATTTAACCCCGCCTGTGTGGCCTGTCAGCATACCCACCAGTTGCCCGTCGTTCTTTCTCCAAATCCTGATGGTCCTATCGTTGCTGCCGGTGATCATAAGTTCATCATCCGCAGACAACACCACAGAGTCAACCCGATCCAGGTGGCTGACCAAGGCAAACTGCACACCCCAGTTGGCAAACTCCTGTTCTGTCCAGGGATAAGCGGCAAAAACCAGCCCATCCCCTTCCTCCACAACCTGCCGCTCTGGCACAAAACGGTAGCCACTCTTGCGGGGGACAATGACCGTTCCGCTTACGGCAGCTGTCTGAAAATACCCTTCCGCATCTGTTTCTACAAAAAAGTCCGCTCCGTCCACCAGCACGAGGGTTACTCCGGCCAAGCCCCCATCCCGGTCTTCCCCTAGGATGACCCGCCCTGAAACTGTACCGGTTTCAGGCGCGTCCTTGCGCTGAGCGCAGCCGTTCATGGCAAGAACAAGCAGAAGCAGACCAAGCATTAAGGAAAGGTACCTAGACTTCCTGGCCATAACTTTCAAACCCCTTCGCGTTTAATCCTCAAAGACTACTACTTCGGAAACCGGCAGAATCCTCTCTAGCTACAGCCAAGCGCAAGCCTTTTTCGCCGGAAGTGGCAGAGGAGCGTTATCTGCTCTCAGAGCGGCCGGGTGCCTCAGCGCAGATAGGCCGGGGAAAAGCCTTGGGCGCTAGGGCCTTCCGCCCATCCTAAGCCACAGGTCCAGGCTGCGCCCTTCCCCTTCCGCCCGACGCTCAGCGCGGGCCGCTTCCTCCGCGGCGGCCTGCCGAGCCCGTTCCCCTTTGACCGTGACGAACTCCTCGGGGGAAGTCAACTCGCCCGTGGTGAGCTCCTTTTTGATGCACTCCCACTCCACAGGATACTTGCTGCTCAGGGCTTTAAACATGTAGCCCTGCATAACACTTTTGATACCGCCCTGCTTGATCAACCTCTCGATGTTGTAAAGATCGGCGATGTAAGAACGCCCTGCCCAAGAAGTCTCTTTGATCCGGTCCCGCACAAATTGGGTGGTGATGTCTGTTAGGAACTCCATACTTTCCCTCCTCGAAAAAACAACCTTCCCAGATAACCATGGGAAGGCCAAAACGCAGCTTATCTCTCAGGCTTTTCTCCGGTTACCTGCAGGACTTGGCACCTTACACAGAGTGCAGGTTACCGGGGTTCATAGGGCCAGTCCCTCCCCCACTCTCGATAAGTCTCTATTTAGTATTCAGTTGGAGCCCAGTACTTCAAGTGTATTTCAGCTACCGCAGGCTGTCAACGACCGTTTCCGCCAAGATGCAGGAGTCTCCTGAAAAGGCCCACCTGTTTTGGTGGGCTTTCCTTAGCAAGATGCCCGCGTGGAGAGGGGCCTAAGGGCCTTTTCGAAAGCCGCAGTTGAGGCAGAAGTAGAAATCGTTCACCCGCATCCAGTCAAACCAGACTCCGCAGTGAGGGCAAATACCCGGACTGCCGTGGATACCGCCGCTTACCTCCTCCAACTCCCCCTCCCCCAGCTCGCCGACGGGGGGCGCATCAGCCTGAGGAGCGCGGCGGCTTCCTCTTCCGTTAATGTGATGTTGTATTTGCCCACCAGTTTCATGAGTTCTTCTGCCGTCTTACACTGCCCAGGTTTTGTGGGCTCGTCTCCAGGGCTCCCGCCCGGCTTCATCTGCAACGCCTCCTTCCAGCCGCCTCATCCGCAAGCATCCCCCGCCCCGGCCCGGAATTAGAAGGGGATGAACTGTTTGGTTTCGTATCCGCAGGACGGATTGGAACACGACCAATGCAACCAGGGCCGTTCCAGCCGGTATTCCATCTCCCAACTGCACTGGGGACAGGCCTTGGTCTCTTCTTTGTCGTCCCCTGCCCCTCCAGTCACCAGATCCAGCTCACTTGGGGAAAGCTCCCCTCCTGGTGGATGGATGAACTCAAAGAGCTCCCCGGCTTCCAGGGGTGTCAGCTCTATGCCATTGGCGCGGGCCAGAGTCGAAAGCTCTTCGACGGTTGCGCACTGGACAGCCGCCAACAGCAGTTCTTCCCGGTCGCTGGGCAGGCGGCCAAGCAGACTGAGCAGTCTCATCCCTCGCACCTCCTTTGGGCCGCCCCGGACCCAGTGTCCGGGCAGCACCAGAAAAGCCAAGATTTGCTTCCCTCAACAGAGCAGTACTATACAGGGAAGAACGATCCTCCCTATGTGCAGTCACCAGGAGTAACCTCTTGAGTGACCTTTTTTAAGGCCGGCACCCATGGGTGCGGGCAAAGAAAAACCGCCGATGCTCAAGTGCATCGGCGGTTGAGGACAGTCTAATTCTTAAAACAAGCTGGACAGCCAAGAAAACAGGTTGTACTTGGCAAAGATGGCCACCGCGATTAGGGAGATGGTGGACATGATCTTGATCAGAATGTCCAGGGAGGGACCCACCGTATCCTTGAGGGGATCGCCTACGGTATCGCCCACAACAGCCGCGGCATGTACTGGGCCGCCCTTGCCGTGCCCGTTCAACGCCCCAGTTTCAATGTACTTCTTGGCGTTATCCCAGGCACCGCCGGCATTGCCGGTGTACAGAGCCAGCATAATCGCGGACATGATGGCGCCGATGAGAATCCCGCCTACAAAGTTGGCTCCGAAGATGAACCCTCCTACCAGCGGGAAGGCCAAAGCGATGTACGAAGGCAGCTTCATCTCCTGCAGCGCGCCTTCAGAGGCAATGGATACGCAAGAACTGACATCGGGCTCCTCTGTACCGTCCAAAATGCCCGGCTTCTCCCGGAACTGGCGCCGCACTTCGTCCACCATCTTCTGGGCCGATTTGGAAACAGACTCAATGAGCATCCCAGAGAAGAGATAAGGCAGGGCTGTGCCCACAATCGCGCCCACCAGCGTTAGAGGGTTAATAATGTCCAGGATGGGATCCACCTCTGGAGGGGAGAAGGAGAAGATATAAGCCACCATCAGGGATGTAGCTGCCAGAGCCGCCGAACCGATGGCGAATCCCTTACCAATGGCCGCCGTGGTGTTGCCCACCGAGTCGAGCTTGTCCGTAATCGCCCGGACATCGTGATCCAGCTTAGCCATTTCAGCGATACCGCCGGCATTGTCGGAAATGGGGCCGTAGGTATCAACAGTCACTGTGGTGCTGACGAAAGACAGCATGCCCACTGCAGCCATGGCAATGCCGTACATGCCCGCTGCCCCGTAGGCAGCGATCATCGTTGCGCCCAGAACCAGAACGGGAGCCATGGTAGAGCGCATACCCACCGACATACCCTGGGTGATGGTGAGAGCCGGGCCTTCCACGCTGGCCGCGGCGATGCTCTTTGTTGGTCTGTAATCGTAACTGGTGTAGTACTCAGCGATTAGGCCGATGACCACCCCTGCCGCAATGCCCAAAACACCGGCAACCCAGGGGGAGATGGCGCCAAGGCTGAACTGGACGCCAGTGAGATCTTCAGCGCCGAACATGATCCAACCGGCAATACCCGTCAGCACAACGGTGAGGCCAGCTGATACCCACGTTGACATGTTCAGCTCACGGTGAGGATCTTCAGATAATTCTTTTTTAAAGATGATATAAGCGATACCAACAATGCAGCCTAAAAGGCCGAGGCCAGCCAGGACCACGGGGTACATGAACATCTTCTCAAGAAGGCGAGGGGTAATGCCACCGTTTCTAGCCTCGCTGGACAGGAAAAGATGGAAGGCCAGGATCACACCGGAGGAGATGGCCCCCACAAAGCTCTCCAGCAGGTCGGATCCCAGTCCAGCCACGTCACCTACGTTGTCGCCAACGTTATCGGCGATGGTCGCGGGGTTGCGCGGGTCGTCTTCAGGGATACCCGCCTCCACCTTACCCACCAGGTCAGCTCCCATATCCGCTGCCTTGGTGTAGATTCCACCGCCCACCCGGAAGAACATAGCCACGATAGAGCAGCCCAGGGCATACCCGGAGATGGTCATGGTAAAGGGCGAAAACTCAATGCCCAACCAGTTGCGCACCAGGTAGATGTTCTCCAAGGACAGCTGCTTGAGCCAGAGCCCAAAGACCACGTACACAATGACTAGGCCCAGCAGGGCAAAACCGCCCACACACAGGCCCATGACCGATCCGCCCCTAAAGGCAACTTTAAGAGTCTGGCCCAGCTTCTTCGTTGTCCTGGCAGTGTTGGAAACCCGGACATTAGCATATGTTGCGATGCGCATACCCACTAGGGCGGCCAGTGAACTCATGGTCGCACCAAGCACAAAAGCTACCCCCACATACCACCCAACCGCCACACCCATCAGAACAGCAACTACTAGAGCAATCATGGCAATAATACGGAACTCATAGCTGAGGAAAGCGGCCGCCCCTTCACGGATACGGGCTGCAATGTCCTGCATTACCTTCGTGCCTTCCTCCAGCCTCTTCACCGAATAGAAGTTCAGGGCTGCGAAAGCTATCGCTAGGACGCTAGCAAAGAACACTAATACCAGCCAATTCATGTCAATACACTTCCTCCTTAAAGTATTACAGACTTTTTCCAGCTAGTGGCGGTGATGATCTTGTGGGTGTGCGCCATCGCATAAACGCTCACTATATATATTAACACCCCCTCTCAGCAAGTTAAAGTTGAAAACAAACAAGTACCACCTGAAAAGGAAGAATTTATCAACTCCCAACTTAGAAATAACTAAAGGTTTACTTCAGAGGCGCCCCTTGGGCATAAAAAAAGAGTCAGCGCCTGCGTGCGCTGGCTCTTTTACCTCTTTCAAGTGCCTTGCCCGAAGTTACTCGTTCTCCGTACGTCTATCAGGGGATCTCCCTGTCTTCAAGAAAAACCAGGCGGCAAAGGTCCACCATGCCAGAAAGGTTAGATAGGCGGGTATTGGATAGAACCAATCTTTGAAATCGAACAGCCGGGCATTACGGACTATGTACCCGTAGGCCAGACTACAAGCGGCCCAAAACAAGACATAGGGATAGAGAAAGCCCCGCCGCCCGGGCAGGAAGTACAAAAAGAGCATGACCGTCAGGGTCCAGGCCACCGGCGAGAGGGCATGGTGGCCCAAGACATAAAAGAGTCCTTGGTTTTGGAACCACATAACCTTTAGCAAATTCTGGTACAAAGTCACCGCCAAAACATCCCCCAGTCCACCCACGAGCAGCCCGTAGATCAGGTACCTTCTGTACTGGTCCCGCGGGATGAAAATCAAGGTGAACACAAGGGTCATGATCACAAAGACAGGGTAGAACAAATCCGTCACGGTGAGGTTTGCCAACTCCCCCAGCCCCTTCCCCGTAGCTTGGCTGTCTACTATAATTCCCCAGCGAAGGTGGAGAAATACGCCCAAGAAATCCGGGCGGGCAGGTCGGCCCGCGCTGAAAACGAGAAGGGCAGCAGGGAACTGCCCAATTATCCTGAATACACAGATTATACCTACTCATAAGGAGGATAAGCATGCACTTTCACGACGCGCCCGCCACTTTCGTGCGCAGCCTCCAGCTCAAGACAGCTGACCTCGAACAGGCCCTGCAGTTCTACTGTGAGGTAGTGGGCTTCCGAATCCTCGAATGGGACGCTAACTCGGCTGCCCTCACCGCCGATGGGCAGAGCGTTCTTTTATCACTGGTGCAGCCGGCCCAGGTTCTTCCCCGGCAGCTCAAAACCACGGGTCTCTACCACTTCGCCCTGCTGCTGCCTGAGCGGTCCCAGCTTGCTTTGTTCATCCGCCACCTCGCCCGGCGGGGCGTCCGCTTCGGCGCTTCCCATCACCTAGTCAGCGAGGCCATCTACTTCTATGATCCCGAAGATAACGGCATCGAGGTCTATGTGGACACGGACCCCGCCACCTGGAACTGGCGGGAAAGCGGCGTGAGCATAGATACGGTGCCCTTGGATTTTGACGATCTGTTGGCCGCCGCAGCCGCCGTAGGGCAGGGCTGGACGGGGCTCCCCCCATCCACCATCATCGGCCACATCCACCTGCACGTTTCTGATCTCCGCCAGGCAGAGGTTTTCTACACCCGGGGGCTCGGCTTTGAAGTGGTGTCCCGATACAGGGACAGCGCCCTTTTCCTGTCCACAGGCCAGTACCACCACCACATTGCTTTAAACACCTGGAATGGCGTGAATGCGCCGCGCCCTGCCCAAAACAGCGCCGGGCTTGATTACTTCACGTTGGTGTTCCCGGACCAACACCAGCTGGATACAGCAGTGCAGCGCCTCCAGGAACTGTCCGCCTCCCCCCAACGGATGGGCAGCAGTCTTCTGGTGGAAGATCCTGCTGGAAACGCCATCCTGCTTACCGCAAAGTAGATATCAGCGCTTTAGGCTTTGCCTGAATTCTCGATTTAACTGACCTGTTAGGAAGCCCCCGCCCGTAAGTTTTGGCGCGGTCCATTGAAATTTTTCTTCGCGTTCCTCGACGGAACGTTTCTTTTTTTCTCTGATCGGAAGGAAATTTTGTTTCGAGATGGTAATAACCCAATAGACTCACCTGTGCAAAAAACGAGATCGGGGATGAGCCCATGAACGACGTCCTGCTGCGCATTAGAAGCATACTGCCTGAACTCACGTCCCGGGAAGTGCTGGTAGCCCAGTATATCCTAGAGGATCCCAGCCACATCGTGAACCTGACCATCAGTGAGCTTGCCGCCTTGACGGATGTCAGCCAAGCCACCATCGTCCGGTTCTGCAAGAGGATCGGTACAGACGGCTTTTCCCATTTGAAGCTGCTCATCGCCCAGACTTACGCCAAGCCTTCCCGCAACGTGTACGACTACCTAAAGGCCGAGAACGCTCCAGAGCTCACGGAAGCGCTGCTCAACCGGATCCTTTCGTCCTTGAAGGACACCACCGCCCTGCTGAATGGGCACCTCATCAGCAAGGTGGCAGAGGCCATTGCCCGCGCCAACCAGGTGATCATCAGCGGTATCGGCGGCTCCGGAGCGTGCGGTGAAATCGCCCGGCAGCGCCTGCTCCGCCTGGGGATCAGCGCCCAGGTATGCACAGAAAGCTCGATTATGCCCCTTGTGGCCCAGACGGTGAAGGCAGGAGATGTGTGCATTGGTCTGTCTCATCGGGGCAACACCCAATCCGTGGTTGAGTTTCTGGAGATCTGTTCTCGCCTGAACGGGCTGGCGGTAGCCATCACAACTAACGTCCGTTCACCTGTGGGCAGAGCGGCTAACATAGCTCTGCAGTATGTTTCCTCCGACACTCCCGTGGGCCCTGAGGCATCTGATGCCCGGGTCGCGCAAATCTACGTTTTGGACGTGATCAACTCCACGGTAGCTAGAATCCTGGACGAACAAAGGGGAAGGGAGGGAAGTTGAAAGGCCGTTTCCTGTCGCGTTCCACTAACAAGACTAAATACAAGGAGGAACAACTGTGATGAGAAAGATACTCTTGAGTTTGCTTGCTGTGTTCTTACTCGTGGGAGTATGTGCCGCTGAAGAACCGCTCGTTGTGGTGACAATCGATAGCCATGTCCCCGTCTATGAGTATGCAGCGAAAGTGTTCGAGGAACGTTATGGCATCCCGGTGCAGCTTGTGAGCCAAGCCTATGACAAAACACACGAAGTGATTGTCACTGCGGCTGTTGGGCGCAGCTCGGGCTTTGATGTGGTTGCCATCGACACCATCTACGTAAGCAACTACGCCCTAGCAGGGATTGTGGAGCCCTTAACCAACTTCGCCCCGCCCGAGTTCTTCGCTCAGCACACCCCTTCTTCGCTGGATATGCTCTCCTACGATGGGGTGCCCTACGCGCTGGGCGGCGGTTACAACTACAAGTACTTCTACTACAACGAAAAGCTCTTAGAGCGCGCCGGCTTCCAAGCTCCCCCAGCCACCTGGGATGAGCTGGTGGAGATGTCCAAGGTTATGCAGGAAAAGGGTATCGTAAAGTACGGCATCGCCTGGGGGTGGGCTCAGGCCGAAGGGCTAATCTGCGACTACACCATCATCCTCAACTCCTTTGGCGGAGAGTTTTTCGATAATGATGGGAAAATCGTTCTGGATACACCTGAAGCCAGGGCAGCCCTGCAGTTTATGTACGACAGCATCTACACCCACGGCATAGCCGATCCCGCTTCCACCTCACTCACCGACCGGGAAGTGATGAGCCTATTCCTCAACGAAGACATCGCCTTTGTGATCAACTGGGACTTCGGCTGGACCTGGTCGCAAGATCCCGCCCAGTCCAGGGTAATCGATGCCACCAGAGTGGGCCTGATCCCCGGTACAGATAAGAAAGCCAGTTCCACCACGGGCGGAGGCAGCGGCCCTGCCATTCTCACCACATCCACCAAGAAGGATCTGGCTTGGAAGTTCATCGAAACCTTCAACCTGCCCGAAGTGCAGCTGGCCTACCTGACGGAACTGAAAAGCCTGCGGATCACCCTAAATGAACTGATGAGCCACGAAGCTCTGCAGGAGGAACCGTATCCCAGCATGTTTGAACAGCAAGCCTATGCCTATCCCAGGGCCAAACTGGCCTGGTATCCCCAGTTCTCCAGCATGCTGCAGAGCGAAATCCACCAGGCTCTGACAAATGGCAAATCCCTTGACCAAGCGCTCCGGGATGCACAGGCGCAAGTAGAAAGGCTCATGCGGCAATTCGGAGATCTCTAGTCATCTAGATGGCGGGGCGGCCTATGCCCCGCCTATCTCAACATGGGGAGGTATCCAACGTGGTTCAACCCAGAGTCAAAGTAAAGTGGAAGAAGTTTTCGTTCCCATATCTCCTGCTGTTGCCCAGCCTGATCATTATTTTTGGAGTCAATATTTACCCCATCCTCCATTCGCTGTATATCAGTTTCTTCCGCTACCACCTCTTGTTTCCCCGAGTAGTGTTCAACGGGCTTGAGAATTACCGGATGGTGCTCAAAGATCCAGTCTTCCAGGCCAGCCTTCTGCGCACCCTTTACTTCGTTGTCGTTTCCATCTCCCTGGAAATGCTCTCGGGACTGATTGTTGCCCTCATGCTTAATGAAAACTTCAAAGGACGAGGACTAATCCGCGCCCTGATCATCATCCCCTGGGCCATACCCACCATTGTCAACGGCGTGCTGTGGCGCTGGATTTACCAGCCTAACTTCGGCGCGCTGAACGGGCTGTTGTATCAGCTGGGCATCATAGATTCCTACAAGAATTGGCTGGCCAAGCCGTTTTTGGCCATGAACATGACCATCCTGGCCGACGCTTGGCACATGACGCCCTTTTACGTGCTGCTTATTTTAGCCGGCCTGCAGGGCATCCCTGGGTCTTTATACGAGGCGGCCCGGGTGGATGGAGCTTCCTGGTTCCGGCAGCTTTGGCATATTACCCTGCCCCTCCTCAAGCCCACCTTTTTGGTCATCCTGGTGGTCAGGACCATCGAGACCTTCCGGGTGTTCGACATCATCTACGCCCTCACCGGCGGCGGGCCCGGGGATGGGACGAAAGTGATCGGCTACTACGCCTACGAACAGACTTTCCGGTTCATGGACTTTGGAACTGGAGCGGCCGTATCGATCATCATCACCCTCAGCGTACTGTTTCTAGCCGTGGCGTATATCCGCCTTTTGAGCACTTCTGACTGACAAGGAGGGAGTACAACTCTATGCGGATTAACACTCTGAAAAGGATCGGCTTTTATCTCCTGCTGGCCCTGATTGTCTTTGTCTCCATTGCACCCTTTTACTGGCAGTTCGTATCCAGTATCTCATTGGATAGGGACCTGCTGCAGAGACCTCCTCAGTGGATACCAAAACAGCCGGTTTTCTTCCGCTATGCAGCACTCCTGGGTCTGACCGAGGATGCCACGGCCAGCAGGCTGGACATCGCCCTGGCCAATGCAGCGCGCAACTTCCGTTCAGGTACCTTCAACAGCCTGGTTGTTGCTTCAACCACCACCCTGATCAGCCTAGTTCTGGGCACCTTGGGCGCCTATGCCGTGACGCGCCTTAAGTTCCCTGGACGCAAAGCCATTTTCCTTTTGGTGGTGAGCGTGCGCATGATTCCCCCCATCTCCATTATCATCCCTTTGTACATTTTCATTGGAGCTTTAGGGCTCATGAACACGAAAGCCGCGCTCATCCTGACCTATACATCTTTCATGCTCCCCTTGGTGATCTGGATTATGTCCGCGTTCTTCCAGACTGTACCCTGGGACATTGAAGAAGCGGCCTTGATCGATGGTTGTACGCCCTTGAGCGCACTGGTACGGGTCATCCTGCCCTTGGCGGCCCCCGGTTTAGCTGCCGCGGCCATTGTTGCTTTTCTGTACGCGTGGAACGAGTTCTTCTTTGCCCTGATCTTTACCAACACCATGCAGTCTAAGACGATCACGAAGGTGATCTCCGAGTTCAGCACTGAAATGGGCGCGGGACTAGACTACGGCCTGGTCACAACCGGCGGTGTCTTGACCTGCTTGCCCCCCATAGCCATAGCCCTCTTCAGCCAACGGTTCCTGATCCAAGGCTTGACTGGAGGGTCGGTGAAGAGCTAACATGCAGACATGGCTTTGGGAGCACCTGGGGCCGCACTTTGGATGAAGGAGGCATACTCCATGCAGATAACACTGGCACTGATCAGCGACTGCCATGTGGCGCACAGTTCCTGGACCGAAACCGAAAAACGTCTCCGCGCCCTGGTGGATTTCTTTAGAGAACAGTCTGTGGACTTGATCGTGGATCTGGGTGATCGCATCCAAGAAGAAAGCTCTGCCAAGGATGTGGACCTGACCCGGCGTTTCCGGGCAGTCCTCACGGAGCAGGGCCATAAGGTGGTTCATCTGCACGGCAACCACGACATCATTTTCGCACCCAAGGGACAACTCAATCAAGTACTGGACAAAAGCGGGAGCTACGAAGCGTTCACCGTCAATGGGTACAGGGTAATCCTGCTGGATTCAACCGATCCGCACCCAGCCCAAATATCCCAGGAGCAGCTGGCCTGGTTGGGCCGGCAGCTGGATGCTGGTGCAGGAGAACCGACAATCCTGCTCTCCCATCATCCCCTGTTCCCCCACGATGTGAGCGATCACCCCTACTTTTCCCTCCATCAAGAGGAGGCACAGGTGAAAGACTTCCAGCGCCTGTGGGAAGCGGTGGCCAAAGCTGAGCACATCTGTGCCCTTTTTCAAGGGCACCTGCACATTTTGATGCAGGAGAACTACAACGGCATACCTGCCCGGGTGATCCCCCCGCTCCGCGATAGTGTAGACACCCGCTTCCCCCAAGGCGGCTTCACCATCGCATCTTTTAAGGGCTGCTCTTTCCAAGAGCGTTACTACACCCTGACTGCGCAGGGATTCAAACAAGTCTGTACCCAAGCTCTCCCCAGCCGCTAACGGCGCTTTTTCCTCTCGCTGCAAGGCCGGGCCCCGCTCTTTATGGAGCGGGCCCGGCCTTTGTACTACAGCTCCAGCAGCCTGGCCGCTATCTCCCGCAGCACCGGCAGCACATCCTGCTCAAACCACGGGTTCTTCATGAGCCAGGCGTAATTGCGGGGCGAAGGGTGCACCAGGGGCAGGTACCCCGGCAGATATTCGCGGAAGCTCCGCACCGTGTCAGTCAGGGTCTGCTTGCAGCATCTGCCCAGGTAGTAGCGCTGGGAATAGCTGCCTACCAAGATGATCGTCTCCACCTTGGGCATAGCTGCCAGCAGAGGGGGATGCCACTTCTCCGCGAAACCCCTGCGGGGCGGCAGGTCGCCCCCTGGACCCTTGCCGGGAAAGTAAAAATCCATAGGCAGCTGGGCCAAATAGGGCGAGCTGTAAAACTGCTCCCGGGTCACCCCCAGCCACTCCCGGAGGCGGTCGCCACTGGGGTCGTTCCAAAACAGGCAGGTCTGCTCTGCCCTCCGCCCAGGGGCTTGACCCACAATTACCAAGCGGGCCTCCGGGGAGGCGCTGAACAACGGCCCGATGCCCCTCTGCGTGTACTCCTCATTCATGGGATCCGCAGCGATTTCTGCCCGGATCTGTTCGAGAACGTTCAGCTGCTCAACCTCCCTTGCGCCGCTTAATCAAGCAGCGGTTCTTGCTGGAGCAGATAGACATACATCACATCGTCGGGATTTTCCCTGATACCACCGGTCTTCTGGTACAGCCTGTTGGCGGCGGAGTTGCTTGCGTTGGTGAGCACGAAGATTTCCGAACAGCCGCGGGCCAAAGCCATCCCCTTGAGCTTTTCGATGAGCGCGGTGCCCACACCCCGCCCCTGGAAATCTGGGAAAACATCAATGGAATAAAGAAACATTTTAGGTTGCGGCAAGTGGGGCGCCTCCAAGACATAAGCGTACAGAAAGCCCGCCGGCTGGCCCTCGACGCTGGCCACCAGCAGGATATTGTCCTCATCCTGGAAGAAGGCCCCATTGGCCCCGCGCGCTTCCATTCCCGCAGCCTGGAACAGGTGCAGAACAAGTTCTTCCTCCATCACGCGCATCCGTGCGATGCTCAGCTCCACTCTTGCCACCGTCCCTACTTGTTAAATCTTGAACCTGCCGCTCAGCTCCTGGAGCCTGTCGGCCATCTCAGTGAGGGCCTGGGCTATATCCGCGATCTGGTCCATCGCCGCGAACTGCTCCTGGGCTGCGGTGCTGATCTCTTGGCTCGCTGCATTGAGCTGAATGATACTTTGAGAAGCCTGCTCCACCAGGCTGGTGACTTTGGCTATGTTCTCCACGATCCTCTCCAGAGCCTCACCGCTCTTGAGCACGCGCTGCGACGTTTCCTCAGCCTGCTGAGCGCTCTGGGACATGCCCACTACCGCTTCCTGGGTCTCCTGCTGGATAGCTTGGATCAGCTGGCTGATTTCCTTGGCGGCCCGGGCGGATTGCTCGGCCAGGGTGCGCACTTCTTCCGCCACGACGGCAAAGCCGCGCCCTTCTTCACCGGCCCGCGCCGCTTCAATGGCGGCATTAAGGGCCAAAAGGTTGGTCTGATCGGCCAAGCCACTGATCACTTCCACGATGCGGCCGATTTCTTCCGACCGCCGGGCCAGGGCCTGGATGAAAGCAGTTAACCTGTCCATGGTCCCCCTGAGTTCTTCGGTACCCCGCACCGCCTGGTCCACCACGGCGCTTCCTTCCTGGGCTGCCCCCACTATGTCGCTTACCGCGGTAGTGATGTTCTCCATGGCGGCAGCTGCGGCCGCGTAGTCATCTGCAGTCTCCGAAACCTGCCCCATGGACATCCTGGCTTGGGAAGTGGAGGAAGCAAGCTGCTGGCTGGCGGAGCTCATCTCGTCGACCGCCCGCGAGATGGAGCCCATCATTTCCTTTAGGGAGACGGCCATGCCCCGGAAGACGCCGATGAGGCTGCCCACCTCGTCGCGGCTGCTGATCTCGGGCAGCTCCACGGTGAGATCCCCGCGGGCTATGGCGTCCGCGGCTTGGCCCACCGCTTTCAGCGGCGAGAGGATCCGGCGGACCATGTAGAGTAAGAGGGCAATGAAGACTGCCGAGCCGAGTCCCAGGCTCACCACAACCTGCCCGCTCTGGCGCCGAATCATGTTCTGGTACTCTGAAGTGTCTTGATAAATGGCCACCACTGCCAGTTCCTCGCCATCGTAGCTCAGTACCGGCATGAAGGCATAGGCCCAGCCTCGTCCCGACCCCCGGAGTATCTGCGCCCCAGGCCTCAGCTGCTGCAGCTCAGACCACTTTTTGACCCCAGGAGTGGAGGTAAGCTCGGTGTAGCCCCCTTCGCTGGGGACAAACACTGCCACTTCCACCCCCGCGGCCACGTGGATTTCCTGCAGAAGCTGCTCTGTAAAGGGGATATTGGTCTCCACGGTGCCTACCACCCTGTTCCCCTGCTTAATGGGCGCCCAGCCCCGCATGCCCATGCCGTAGGGGCCCCGATCAAAACCCCAGAGGGTCCGGCCTTGCCGACCTGCATCCAAAATGCCGCCGCGGCTCTGGACATCTCCGTACGCGCCGGGGTTCTGCCCCCGTACCAGGGAGGTGTCGTAGGGGGCCCGCACATGGAGCACATCCACGCCTAAGGCTGCATGGACCTCCTCGTAGATGCCCACAACTGTGTCCACTATGGCCGTGCGGTCTTGGGCAGCCGCAGCGGCGATGATCTCGGGCATGCCCGCCACCGCGAGGGAGATGGCCATGGCCTGTTCAGCGGTGCCCCTGAGCTTGTTCTCCACTGCCCTCTCCGCAGCCTCCAGGCTGTCGGTTACCATGGCCTCAAGCAGACGCCGCTGATTGCCCAAAACCAACATGCCCACTAAAGCAACCGACAGCACCAGGGCAATGATAATTACCGCAAACAACTTAGCGCGCAGACCCATCCGCGCAGCTGCGCCTCTCAACTTCTTCACCGTATTCACCCCGCTGCTCTAGCTTTAACATAATGGGACTGATATTCGTTATCAACCAGGGGGACTCCTTCTCCTTTCTTGATTTCTTGATTCAGCGTTTCTCCTTGTCCTGGGCGCGTTCTTCCAGGAGCTTGACCCTTTCCTCGAAGCTGACCTCCCGGTGCACTTGGTGCAGCAGCCAGTGATAGCCGAAGGGATCAAAAAAGGAAGCATGGGACACCCCGAACTCGGGTATAGGGGTGATGGGCTGGCCTTGGGTACAACCAGCTTTAAGGGCCTTGGCAAAGGTCTCCTCAATATCGGGCACCAACACGTTGAACCAGATAGACCTAATGCCCTCTTCCCCTGGCGCCTGCAGCTGAAACTCGGGGTTCTCGTCCAGCAGGTGAAAGCGCACCCCATAGATGGTGAACACAGCTTCATTTTGTCCCCGGGGGAAGTTTGTTACCTCTACCCGCTCCACCTCAAAGATCTGCTCGTAAAGCTCCAACGCGGCCAAACTGTCCTTGACGATCAGATCGATTTCTACTCCGACCATGGAAACGCCCTCCTCCGTTTTTGGGGTAATAAGCGTTTAGTTCAGCATGTCCCTGGAAAAGCCTGCCGGTAGCCTTCCTGGAAAATCTGAAACCAGTGCAGGTAGTCCTGGGCGTGCTGGCTGTGCTTGAGGAAGACGAAGTTGAGCTCCCGACGCGTTTCCCAACCAGCAAGGGCGAGCGGGCGCAGATCTCCCGCGGCCAGTTCTTTGCGGACCGCGGCTTGATAGACAAAGGTAATCCCCAATCCTGCCTGCACCAGCTGTTTGATGGCCTCCATGCTCCCTATTTCCGTGACCTGGGCGAAACTGGCTATCGACAAGCTGTGTTCATGGAGCAGGTGTTCCAAAATCTCCCTTGTGCCTGACCCCTTTTCCCGCACAATCAGCCTCTCACCCAGGAGCTCTTCCAGGCTTGCTTCCCGTTCGGCCCAAATGGACCCAGGGGCGCACACGCCGATAAACGGTTCCCGGGCCAACAGCTCCCAGTGATAAGCCGTTTTGTCAAAGAGCCCTTCGATAAGGGCAAATTGGATGTCCCCCCGCTCCAGCCTGGTTAAGAGATGTTGGGTGTTTTCCACCAGCATGGAGACAGCCGCCCCGGGGTTCTCGCGCAGGATCCCCTGCAGGATAACAGGCAGGATGTACTGGCCGATGGTAAGGGTAGCCCCAAAGCGCAGCCGCACCTGGGAGCGCTGTTTGTGGCGCAGCCGGGCAGTTAGAAGATCACTGTCCGCCGCAATGCGGGAGGCAAATTGGTACAGAAGCCTGCCCTGCTCAGTGGGGGTGAGGGCTCTGTTGGCATAGACAAAGAGCCTGCAGCCGTAATGCTTTTCCAGGGCCCGGATGTGCTGGCTCACCGCGGGCTGGGTTAGGTTCAGAGCTTCAGCCGCCCTAGTGTAGCTGCCCAGTCGGTACACTTCCAGAAAAGTCTGGTGCCGATAATCAAGCATGGCGATCACCTATAATCCTTGTTTATGGCTCCATAAGGTTCAATAACTTGATTTTATGCCAGATAACCCCTATAATCAACCTTGTCTGCTGTATATCATCGAGGAAAGGGTTTTTATATGCTTACCAAACTAAAAAGCCGCAGTTCAGGGCTGCTGTTGACTTTACTTCTAGCTGCCGCGGCCGCCTTACTCAACAGCCTGGTTCCCGGCGATGTAATTGGGACCAGCATTTTAGCGCTGGTTCTGGGCATGCTCTGCCATCCCCTGATGAAAAGGCTCCCCCAGGCTGCATCCGGCGTGCACTTTGCTTCCACAACCGTGCTTAAACTGGGCATTGTTCTCATGGGCATCTCTTTGAGTTTTTCCCAGGTGCTCACGGTGGGACGCTACGCGCTTTTGCTCATGCTGTGCACCCTTACCACCGCCTTCGGAGGAGGGTATCTGCTGGGCCGCTTGTTTAAGGTGAACTGGAAACTTTCAAGTCTCCTTTCGGCCAGCACCGCCATCTGCGGGGGCACCGCGGTGGCCACCTTGGGGCCAGTTATCGAAGCGGAGGATACACACATTGCCTATGCCATCTCGGCCACCTTCCTTTTTGATCTGCTTACCGTGATCCTCTTTCCCTGGATCGGACGCCTGCTCGGCCTCACCGATATGAGCTACGGCCTGTGGGTGGGTACAGCTGTCAATGATACTTCTTCCGTGGTGGCCGCGGGCTACGGTTTCTCCGATGCCGCGGGCAGCTTTGCGGTAATTGTGAAGCTGACCAGAACCTTGTTTATCGTCCCCATCGTGCTAGCCTTTTCCTTCACCCACGCCCGGCGCAAACTGCGTAGAGCCGAAGAAGCCAAGTCGGCCGAGGTAAGCATTGCCTCCATCTTCCCCTGGTTTGTGCTGCTCTTTTTACTGATGGTGGCACTGAAGAGCACAGGTCTTCTTCCCCAGCAGGCAGCTGCGGGCATGGCTGTCCTTTCCAAGCTGTTTATGCTGATGGCCTTGGCAGCCATCGGCCTGAAAACAAGTTTCCAGGAAGTCAAGGGTGTGGGCTGGAAGCCCATGGCCTTGGGCGTAGCCATTGACACTTCGGTGGTTTTTGTAGCTTTGGGCATGCAAGCCCTGCTGCAGCGCCTGTTCTAGTAACCGAAAATGCTAGGAGCCCGGCAGTGAGCCAGGCTCCTTACTTCTACTTCTGCCCAACATAGACATACATGGCAATGCTGCAGAAAAACTGGTCCTCCTCGGCCAGGCCGCAGCCCCAGGATACTCATCTGGGGTTTGGGGTCCATGAGTGAATAGACAAACTCCCGCATTTTCGCCTGACTCTCACCCATGCTGCCTGGCCTCCTCCAATTGGACATATACTTACCTTCTCCGCATCCCAGCTAGTACTGGGCTTTGCGGAGGAACACCTTGTAGGCGCCGGCCAGGAGCATCAGGTTGTAGGCTGTACCCACCAGCAGGTAGAGGGCATAACTCAAATCCCCCTCCGCTCTTACCGGCATGAACTGCACCAGCATCCCCTTGATCGCCCAAAAATTGGGGAACACACCGAGTACATACTGCGGCTTCCCCTGAAAAACCTCCAGCACCGTCAAGGCCGGCAGCAGAGCGAGCATGCCGGTGCCCTTGATCAGGGCAAAACCTTCCACCTTGTTTCTGGCCAGGGCCCCCTGCCAGAGGCCAAGCACCAGGGTGAACAGGGAGTTCACTGCCGCAAAGGAGACCATGTGGCCCAGATGGATCTGGTCAAAAAGGGATACCCCGAAGATGGAGTATTTGTCCCCCGCGAGCAGCTTAGTGCCAGCCAAAACCAAGATGTTCCCCAGCACAGACATGAGGTAGATGTAGCTTAGTTTGAACTTCAGATAACCTGAGACCCCCACGGGGGTAACGGCGATGGTGTGCAGGGTGTGCTCATCCTTCTGTTCCACCAGCAAAAACGCGGCCATGGCCGCCAAGAAAAAGGACCCGAAAGCCAGGATCACCACCACCAGGAGCAGCATCACCGCCCTGAGCATGGCCCCCTGCAGAACGTCCGTGGACGTAAAGAGCAGGGGAAACACAAAGGCCGCCAAGCCCAGCATGATAACGGGGAAGGCGCACATATACAGGTTGATGGGATCGCGCCAGATAGTCCTCGCCTCATATTTCAAAAGAGCTGCATACTTGCCCAAGCAGATTACCCCCTCATGGCATTGTCTTTAAACCGCGGGCCCACGACAAACCTGAAAAGGACAGCAGCCAAAAGCGCTAGATACGCACAGGCTGCCGCGGCCATTTCCGGTTGAAAACTGCCCAGCACCGCCGAGCTGATCAGATGGCTGGCTGCATGGGACGGTGAAAGCAAGAACAGCCACTCATACCGCTCCGGGACGGCTCCCAAGCTGAACAGCAGGGAGGGCAGGGTGAAGATGAGCATATAACCCAAAAGCAGGCCCAGCATCGACGTGAAGTCACGGCTTTTCAAAGAAAGCGTAAGCCCTATGGCCGCGTGGGCTGTCCCTGAGATGAGCACAAAGCAGAACAAAAGGGCGTAGTTGAAGGTCACTTGGTGGATGAAATACAACGCCCCTGCGGTAACAAGCACCGACTCCACAGCCAGCACCAGGGCAGCCGCGGTCTTGGCGGCGAGGATTTGGCCAACCGATACGGGCAGCACCAGCATGGTGCGCATGGTGCCGTCTTGTTTTTCCAGGTGGTGGGAAGCACCCAGCAGTAGGATGGACATGGCGGCCACATCCACAAAGATCACCAAAGGGGCGATGCTGCGGGCTTCATCAGGAGAGAGAACCAGGAACAAGGCGATCCACAGCACCGCGGTGACCAGGCTTACGGGCAGTATTTTGTACTTGACCAGCCGCTGCACTTCGCCCTTAATCAGCCTGCTCAGCTTGCCCATTGAGCTTCACCCCTGTCACGATGATAAAGATCTCCTCCATGGAAGTCTCTCCGCTGTGAATGGTCTCCACCTCTGCCGTCTGCAGCAGCCTCTGAAACTCTTCGTTAAAACCGATCCCATCCAGGGGAAAGACCGCAGTGGTCAGCCGTCCGTTCTGCCTGTATTCCACTTTTACTTCCCGCTTCCCGTACTTCAGCTTCAAGTCCCGGGGCGTGGAAACCTCGGCCAAACGTCCATTGACGCAGAAGGCCACCCGATCGCAGAGCTGCTCCACATCATTCATCAGGTGGGTAGTCAAAAACACGGTACCCCCTTGATCCCGGTATTCGGCGATCATGTCCTTGATAATTCGGGCGTTTTTGGGATCCAGCCCGTTGGTCACCTCATCGAGGAAGAGCACCCGAGGTCTGTTGAGCATGGCCCGCACAAAGTTGAGGCGCACCTTCATGCCCTTGGAATACTCGCCTACCTTCACGTGGCGGTATTCCCACAGGCCCACCCTTTCCATGAGTTCTTGCATGTCAGCCGTCTTGGAGTAAAAGCCGGCAAAGAACTCCATGTTTTCCAGTCCAGTGAGTTTGGTGAAATGCACGGGCATTTCAAAGCCAACCCCGATCTCCTCGTAAAAGGAATGGCCCATGGCCCTCAAATCCCGGCCAAAATACTGGATGCTGCCTTGATAATCGTCCAAAAGCTTCACCAGTATTTTTTGGGTCGTGGATTTGCCAGCCCCGGACGGCCCCAAAAGTCCAAAGATCTCCCCTTCCCGCACCTCAAAACTGATCCCTTTGATGGTATCCTCCGGGGAAGAAGGATACTTGAAACGCAGGTCTTCCACTTGAAATGCTGCCCCCATCACCGTTCCTCCTCTGTTGTCCGTCTTGGACGAGATATCCCGAATTGAATCACATCAACCACCTGCAGCGCGGCCTGGAGCAGGCCCTCGGGACCGGCCGCGGCCACCAGTTTGTGCACATTGGCTAAGAGGATCTCCACCAGCCCGGCCACAAACTCCGGGGGGTAGCGGCTGTCGATCTGACCCTGCTGTACAGCCTGGTGTACCCAGGCTTTGAAAGACTGGTAGTAATCTACTCCAAAGATACTGTAAAGACGGCTGCGGAGCTCCTCGCTTTCAGCCAAGAGCCTGTTGGAAAGATGGTGCAGCCGTTCGTCGGCCAGCATGAACTCGGTAGTGGCCCGCATCACCTGCTTCAGCACCCCGAAAAAATCACTGCTGTCCAGGCCCTCTTCCATAAGGGGGTAAAAGTAGGACAGCTTCTTTTGGGCGATCACGTCCATCAGCGCAACATAAAGCCCGAATTTGTCGCCGAAGTGGTGGTAGAAGCTGCCCTTGCTCATGCCCGCCTGCTTGAGAATGTCGTTCAGCGAGGCATCCTCGTAGCTTTTCAGGGCAAACTCGGCAATGGCCGCCTCCTTCAGTTCCGGATAGCGCAAGAGGGGATTGGCCTCCCCCACCAGCGCCCGGTAGTTGAATTCCCGTATACGCATGTTCTCCTCCCCAGCTTCCCCATTCCCTAAAAACACTTAGACCAGATGGTCTAAACCATCTGGTCTAATAGTAACATCAGCTCTCAAGGGCTGTCAAGATCACCTACAGGCTTGAAAGCCGCAGCTGCCGCAGGCGCTCCATGGCTTTGAGGAGCTGCTCCCGACGGCCGAAGGCAGTGAAGCGGAAATAGCCTTCGCCGCTGGGACCAAAACCCACACCCGGCGTGCCCACAAGCGCGCACCTTTCCAAAAGGAAGTCAAAAAACTCCCAGGAACTCATGCCCCCCGGGCACTGCAGCCAGATGTAGGGGGCGTTTTGCCCCCCGGTGAACCACAGTCCCAGCTCCTGCAGAGCAGATGCGATCAGGCGGGCGTTTTCCATGTAATAGGCGATGCTCTCCCGGTTCTGGGCCATCCCTTCAGGGGAAAGGGCCGCCTCTGCGCCGCGCTGCACGATGTAGGATACACCGTTAAACTTCGTGGTCTGGCGCCTCAGCCACAGCCCGTTCAATGAAACGCCTTCCCGCACCAAGGCCTGGGGCACCACCGTGTAGCCGCAGCGCACCCCGGTAAAGCCCGCGGTCTTGGAAAGGGAGCAGAACTCAATGGCGCACTCCTTGGCCCCTGGGATCTGGTAAATGCTGGTGGGAAGTTCGGGATCTTGAATGAAGGCCTCATAGGCGCTGTCGGCAAGGAGCACCGCACCCCGCCTGAGGGCCCAGTCCACCCAAGACTGGAGCTCATCTTTGGTATACACTGTCCCCGTGGGGTTGTTGGGGGAGCAGAGATAGGCCAGGTCAGCGTGGAGAGCGGCAGGGGGCAGGGGCCGAAAGCCGTTTTGGGCTTCGCCCTTAAGGAAGATTATCTTCCGCCCCGCCATCAAATTGGTGTCCACATACACAGGATAAGCGGGCTCAGGGATGAGCACGGTGTTATCTGCCGCGAACAGGTCTAGGATGTTGCCCAGATCGCTCTTGGCCCCATCGCTGACAAATACCTCTGTCTGCAGAAGGTCTACCCCTTTTTGGGCATAGTAGCGGCAGATGGCCTGGCGCAAAAAGGCATAACCCTGCTCTTCTCCATAGCCCCGAAACGTTTCTGCCCTGCCCATCTCGGCAGCCGCCTGCTGCATGGCGGCAACCACAGCAGGGCTCAAAGGCAGCGTCACATCGCCGATGCCCAGACTGATAATGTCCTGGTCTGGGTGCTGCCCTTTATACTCCCGCACCTTCTGGCCAATGAGGGCAAAGAGATAGCGGTCCTGCAAGTTGAGAAAACCGGGGTTGATCCTCATAACTGTCCTCCATACATCTTAGGCAGGCTGCGCTTGTGGGCGCTGGCCTTGTGGTACCGCTCAATTAAGGCCCGTTCTGCATCCGTCACAGAACCGCCCAGAAGGAAAGTATCCACCTTGGCGTAGCTGATCCCCAGTTCTCCCTCGTCGGTTTGGCCGTCAAACAACCCAGCAGAAGGAGCCTTCTCCAAAACGCAGGCAGGAGCGTTTAAAAAGCGCAGAAACTCGTAGATCTCGGTTACCGTGAGATCGGCGATGGGGTTAAAGTCGCAGGCGCCATCTCCCCACTTGGTGAAGTAGCCCAGGTGGATTTCACTTCTGTTGCCTGTCCCCGCCACCAGCCTACCCTCGCTGGCTGCCACGGCATAGAGTACGGTCATGCGCAGACGGGGAGCCAGATTAGCCAGGGCCGCCTCGGTGGGGGCAGTCGCGGTGCGCACAGTTCTTTCCAGTTCTGCCCAGACCGCCTGGAGATCTACGATCCGAGTGGTGATCCCGAAGGCCGCGGCCACCTCTTGCGCATCCCTCAGGTCCTGTTCATAGTTGCGCTGGGAGCGGCAGGGCAAAATCAACCCCACCGTATCAGGGCAGGCCAGTTTGCAGAGAATGCCCACCAAAGCGCTGTCTTTGCCGCCACTGTTGCCGTACACGATACCCTGGGCCCCCGCGGAGGCCAGGCAGTCCTGGATAAAGGCGATCCTGTGCTTAAGTTCAGCCTGATAATCTCTCATGGTCGTCCCTCCACTGCCGCCTGCACCAGGCCCAAAAAGAGGGGATGGGGCCGGTTGGGGCGGCTCTTAAACTCGGGATGGTACTGCACCCCCACAAAAAAGGGATGTGTGGGAAGCTCCACTGCCTCCACCAAGTTGCCGTCGGGGGAGGTGCCGCTGAGCATGAGGCCGTGGCTGGCCAGAACCTCCCGGTAGGCGTTGTTCACCTCAAAGCGGTGCCTGTGCCGCTCGTTCACCAACTCGGTACCGTATAGCCGCCGCAGCAGAGTGCCGGGTTGGATCTGACACGGGTAGGCCCCCAAGCGCATGGTGCCACCTAGGTCCGTGATGCCCCTCTGCTCTTCCATAAGGTCGATCACCCGCTGGGGCGATTCGGGGGTGAACTCGGCGGAATTGGCCTGGGTTAAGCCGCATACATGGCGGGCAAACTCAATCACCGCAACCTGCATGCCCAGGCAGATGCCCAGGAAGGGAATCCCCTTTTCCCGGGCCCAGCGGCAGGCCGCGATTTTGCCCTCAATGCCCCGTTCGCCAAAGCCACCGGGGATGATCATCCCGTCAATCCCCCTCAGCTTTTCCCCGGCGTTTTCCCCGGTCACTCCCTCGCTGTCCACCCACTTGATCTCCACATGCACCCCCGCGGCATAACCCGCGTGGTTTAGACTCTCCACAATAGACAGGTAGGCATCGTGCAGCTTGGTGTATTTCCCCACCATGGCAATGACCACCCGGCCGGAGCGGGAGTGGATGCGGTGCACCAGCTCCTGCCATTCGGCCAGGTCAGGCTCCTGGGTTTCCAGCCCCAATTCCCGGCAGACCACCCGATCCAATCCCTCCCGGTGCAGCATCAGGGGCGCTTCATAGAGGTTGGGCAGGGTCAGGTTTTCAATGACACAGTCGGGCTGCACATTGCAGAAGAGGGCGATTTTGGCCCGAATCTGTTCATCCAAGGGCCGATCGGTACGGGCCACGATAATGCTGGGGGAAATGCCCAAAGAGCGCAGTTCCTTCACAGAATGCTGCGTGGGTTTGGATTTGTGTTCCCCGGCCCAACTCAAAAAGGGTACCAGTGTTACGTGGATGAACAGGCAGCGGTCCAGCCCCTCCTTGAGGGAGATCTGGCGGATGGCTTCCAGGAAGGGCTGGCTTTCAATGTCACCCACCGTTCCCCCGATCTCGGTGATCAGCACCTCCGCCCCACTCTTTTCCGCAGCGCGGTAGATGAAGTTCATAATCTCCCCCGTCACATGGGGGATGACCTGCACCGTCCTGCCCAGGTAGCCCCCGGAGCGCTCCTTGCTGAGCACACTCCAGAAGACCTTGCCCGAGGTCAAGCTGGAGAACTCGCTCAGGTCTTCATCCATAAACCGCTCGTAGTGGCCCAAATCCAGGTCCGTTTCTGCTCCGTCATCAGTTACAAACACTTCCCCGTGCTCATAGGGGCTCATGGTGCCCGGATCCACGTTCATATATGGATCCAGTTTGAGGGCGGCCACCCTCAGCCCCCTCTGTTTGAGCAGCCTTCCGAGGCTGGCCGCAGTGATACCCTTGCCTAGGCCCGAGACAACACCGCCTGTGATAAAGACGAATCTGGTCACGTTTTCAACCCCATTCTCCTTTTTTCCCATCCACCTGATTATTCTTCGTGAATTGTAGCATACCAGACCAGCGGTGCGAACCCTTTTTTTGGTAAAAAAACGCGGTACTAGGCCACGGGCCCAGCCGCGCAGGGAAAAGCCCCCAGCCGGCTGCGGCTGGGGGCAGTGTCTGTTCTTCTACTTCGTTTTCTCATAGGGGATTACGGCCCTAAGTCTCCACTGATCCTGCACCCGCAGGGTCAGTTCATAGCTGCCCGGAGGGAGGCTGGTGACTAAGGGCGAGTCGCTTAGCCAGAGTGTCCCCACACCATAGGTGAAATCAGTCACCGCGTACCCGTCCTGATCGGGCATTTCGGGCCGAGGAACACTCTGCAGGCTCAGCTCCACAGGCTCCGCCGTGAGACGCACCTGTTTGGGCCCACCGTAGGCCCAGACTTGGTTGCCGTTTTCATCCTCAACGATCAGGAGGACCCATTCGAGCCCATCGTCCAGCTCCAGTTCGGCGCGCAGGGTGCGGGGATCGCCGGGGACGATCACCACTCCAGCGGCGTTTTCCAGTGCCAGGTCCTGCCACCAGGGTAAAATGCCGTGGATGGTCACCTGTATAGGTGCGGCTTCATCGGGGAAGAAGTCGGGTATGCCTGGTGAAGTCGCTGTGCGGGCGGGAACAGACACCCGGGCCACTCCCTCCCGGAAGGTCACCAGCCTGTGGTAGATGTCTTCACCGATGACAATGGTCGCCCCATACTCGCCGTTTTCAGTTGTGAGCCGTGCATCCGCCCCGTAGTTCAGGGTGATGGTCAGGCGGATGTTCTGGCTGGAGCGGTACTGCTCCCGATCTGCCTGCACCGTGGAAAACTCGGCACTGGGCAGGGCCGTAACGGTGAGCACCACGAGCAGTGTCGTGCTCTGGGCATCGCCGATGTGCAGGATAAGCTCAGTCTCATACTCTCCAACCTGATCTACAGGTACATCCGTAAAGCGCAGATCCAACCGGCTGCCCACAAACTGGCCCTGCGCAGCCGGGGGCAGGCCCACGTCTGTTACACGCAGCTGGGCCTCCACCTGTTGGCCGTGTAACCCCCGGTGCGGCCCGCCAACTAAATCTTGGGCATACACGGTGAGGGTGACCGTGAGGGGCTCGCCGGGCAGCAAGCGCGCGCTGATCTCCTCCACCGCAAGTACGTACCCCGGTTCATCGGCGAACCCGTTGCCGTCCATGATAGCCTTTTCCACGGCCCGGATGGCGGGAGTTACCGGCTCCTGGGGATCATAGCTGAAGCGGGCCAGCTCGTCCCGGTAGTTCTCCAGGTTGTCCCGGGTGTACAGGAGTTCAGCAGAGCCTAGATCGAAGTCTACTTCTCTGCCCACGGCCAAGTCCAGAATGGGTGTGGCTTGATCCAGCTGAATCAGGTACGCTTCCGCGATGCCCGGCGGGGTACGGCTGTCCACGCCGGCCAGGTCGAGCAGGATGTCCTTGACGTACTGCTCATTGGCGGTGTTGATGATCAGCTGAATCTTACTGGGCTGGTTGCGCTCCCCGGGTGCGGCAGCCAGGAGCGCCGCAGCGTACCGCTCCGCCAGTTCGTAGTTGAGGTAATCCAGTTCCAGACTGGCCAGAACTTCCAGGAGCACCTTGTAATCCTGGGCCTGGGCCGCTTCGCCGATGGTGATCAGAAGTCCCAGCTCGGCTATGCGCAGCTCCCACGCTTCCTTTTCGGCAGGGGGCAGGTACTCCCAAAACTCGCACACCTTAAGCCAGGCGCTGCGCTCCAGGCCGGCCTGGGCAGGATCCCAAGCTGCCTGGAAGAACTCCAGATTCACCTCATCGATCACCTGCTGTACCAGTGCCGCGCCCGATTCCACGGCAGCAGGTACCACCAGTTCCGTAAGCCTTACCCGGTAGGCCTCCACCACTTCCGGATCTGCCATGTTGACCCTGGTGAACCAGATCCCCGTATACTCGGCCAAGACCTCCCTAAACGCCTCGCTGCTGTCTAGAGCTGCCGCGAACAGGCGCTGCACGGCAAGCTCCTCGGCAGCGGCCGTCCGGGCCGCCTCCACCAGTTCTCTGAACACCTCATCCACGTCGGTGGGTTTGGGCTCCAGCATCACAAAAATGGTCCAATAACTGGGGGAAAGTTCCGGATCTACGTTCCAGAAAGCAGCCAGGGCCGCTAAAAGCTCCTCTTCCGAGGCCGCCCCGTTCACCCCGCTCACAAAGGCTTCCAGGTGCTGGTACAGGCTCTTCCTGAAGCTTTCCACCCGGGCTCCTAGTTCAGCCTTACGCCCGTAATCGATCAACCCTTCCACTGCATCGTAGGCTGCGTTCAACCGCTCGGCCACCAGCAGGTACTGCTCATAATGCTCGGGAAGCGGAGTTGCCTCCAGCTCAGCTACAAGCTCCTCGGGATCAACTGCTTTGGGCTGAGCGGTAAAAGGATAGGAGCCCTGTCCGGTAATCTTCTGCTCTGCTGGGCTGAACTCATACCCTTCATGGAAGGGTTCGATTACCGTACCGGAGGCCACCTTCAGTTCGGCAATGCCCTCGGCATTTGTGGTCTGCAGGACTTTCCCCGTGGCTTGATCCCTGATCTCTACTCCTGCCAGCGGCGGTGTAACCTGCACCACGATCTCCTACACCTTGGGCGTCTTGCTGCCGCCCGCGCACCCGGACAGGAGGACGGCCAGCAAAAGCACCAACACCAGGGGTAGGCGCCATCCCCAATGTTTCGACACAGCATTCACCTCCACTTTTTTCCAGCAGTTGTGCGTACGCTTTGAACAGCCGCTCCCTTCCTTTCCCCCTCACCTCCACACAGTAGAGCGGGCTCGCTTCCTCCAGGATCACGCACTTTTTCCACGGGGCCTGGTCAACTCCTGGATACTGGGAGTTACCTTCTTTGGCTCGGCAGGCCCCCTACCAGGCATAAAATTAAGCACCTCCAAAGGCTAGACTGTTTGTCTAACATCTGGGGTGCACTTCACGCGCAGGCAGTAGGTCTGTTTACTGCTCAAAGGGCAGCCCCGGCTGGGCCAGGGCCTCGGCAATGCGTCTTCTGGACAGCTCGCAGTATTCGGGAACGATATCGTAACCCACATAGGGCCGGCCGCTGAGGGCCGCGGCCAGGCAAGTCGTCCCCGAACCGCAGAAAGGATCCAAGATCACATCATCGGTATAAGAAAAAAGCCTAATCACCCGCTCCGCGAGTTCCACCGGGAAGGGCGCCGGATGGCCCACCTTCCTTGCCGATTCGGGGGCGATGTTCCAAATGGAGAGGGTAGCGGCCAAAAACTCCTCCCGGGAGATGTCCGATTCCCCTTGATCGGGGCGGCTGAAATCTTCTTTGGCAAAGACCAAGAGGTACTCGTGCACATCCCTCAACCGCGGCGCCTTGGCTGACATCCAGGAACCCCAGGCACAGCTGCTGTTCATGCCCTGGCCCTTCTGCCAGATGATCTCACCCAGGGGCTGAAAGCCCAGGGCCATGTGGATACCGTAGAAGTAGGCATGGAGGGGGATGTAGGGCTTGCGCCCCAGGTTGGCTAAGTTGATCACATAACGCCCCCCAGGCCGGAGCACCCGGTACACCTCCCGGCCCACCTTGGCCATGAGGGTAAGGTACTCCACCAAGCCTAGATCTGCATCGAACTCCTTACCCACATTGTACGGGGGTGAAGTAAAGGCCAAACCCACGGAATTGCTGGGCACGTGGTGCATGTCCTCGGAGCTGTGGCAGTAGATGCGGTTCGCCCACTCTTCCCGGGGGCGCGCCGCCACCACCCTGGGTTCCTTTGGCGCGAGCACATCCTGCAGCTGGGCAAAAACGGTGGATAGGTCATGGCTGTATAAGTTGCGGCTGTAAAACTCCGAGGCATCGTGCCCTTCCCTGCTGGAGGTGCCGAAGGAAGAGGTTTTGGTTCTAGCCACTGCGTTCACTCCCATTTAATAGTCGTAGGGCACTAAGCAAGGTACCCCTCAATAATGCTGACCAAAGCCCTGAATCCTGTGACCAGAGCTTCGGCAGGCACCAAAAAGCGGGGATTGTGCAGCTCATTCACTGCCCCTTCCCTGCCCGAACCCACAAAGAGCAAGACCCCGGGAACCTCTTGGAGGAAATAACCCACATCTTCCCCCACCAGACTGGCTAAGCCTTCAGAAACCACCCGAACATCGGGGAGCTGAGCTGCGAAAAACTCCGCCAGTTCCGCCGCCACCTGGGCATCATTCACCACCCCCGGGACTCCCTTGGCGTAATCAAGCCCGTAGGAGCCTCCATAGAGGTCTGCAGCAGCCCGAAAAGCTTGGTGCAGCAGGCGGATCATCTGTTCCTGGTCTTCCAGGCGCATGGTGCGCACGGTCCCCGCCACTGTAACTGTCTCGGGAATGATGTTGAAGGTAGTCCCGCCCTGGATCACTCCAAAGGAAACCACCTGGGGATAACTGGCATCGGTATACCTCTGGGTGAGGGCAAAGGCATTCTGCACCCCGGCCGTGGCCATGGCGATGGCGTCCTTGGTACGGTGGGGCAGCGCCCCGTGGCCCCCCACGCCGCGGAAAACTGCCGTAAAGGAGTCGGTATTGGCCGTGAGGGGGCCGCTCTGCAGGCCTAAAGAACCCACACCCAGGCTGGGCCAATTGTGGATTCCCACAAAGCGGTCCGGCTTGACCTGGGCAAAAACCCCCGCCTCCAGCATGGCCTTGGCACCGTCCCCCACCTCTTCCGCAGGCTGGAAAACCGCCAACAGCTTCCCCTGCAGGCGCTCCTTGTTTTCCGCGGCATAGCGGCAGGCTGCGAGCACCATGGCCATATGGCTGTCATGGCCGCAGGCATGCATTACACCGGGAATCTGGGAGGCATAACTCACCCCGGTCTCTTCCCCCATGGGCAGGGCGTCCATATCGCTGCGCAGGCCTAGGGTAAGGCCTGGGCGCCCCGCATCAAGCAAGCCTACAACTCCGTGTCCCCCCACCTGGGTGGATATGGCAAAACCCATTTGCTTCAGCTCCCGGGCGACATACGATGCGGTCCACGCCTCTTGAGAGGACAGCTCAGGATGGGCGTGGAGCTCTTGATACACTTTTTGCACATAACTGGCAAGATCCATATCTGACCTCCTGGTGAACAGCCCCGCCTGGGCTGCGGGATGCGTTGATTAGCGGTTAGTATTCTGGCGACTGGGTAAAAATCCTCTCCCTGCCTTAAAACAGGTTGTTCAGGAAGTGGGCCAAAACGCCCCCCATTACCGAACGGGAGCGCTGGGCCGCGAAACCGAAGGCCAAGCTCACCAGGAAAATGGACAGGGCCCCTCCCGCGGGGCGGGTAAGGTTATCCCACAATACTCCCATAAAGTACCAGCCCGGCACATGGAGAAGCACAAACAGTAGCGAGGTAATCACATTGGCTGCCCAAAACGGGTAATGCCTCTCCAGATTGCCCTGCACAGCTCCCCGCATGAGCAGCTCCTCAAAGATGGGGGCAATGATCAGCACATTGACCAGACCGAAGTCCAACTGGGAAGGGAGGACGGCCCTGCCTTGCAGGTAATTGGGGATAATCCCGGTCAAGGCAACCGCCAGCCCCACACCCCCTCCCCAGAGCAGCCAGCCGCGCCAGTTGGGGAGGTTGAATACCTCGACAAGGGTACGCCCAGACCATTTGAGCAGCCATACAGCCGGTCCGATCCAGATGACAAGCTTGGCTGTGGTCCAGTACAGAAAGCTGCCCCATCCCCCCGACAACCAGGCATACACCTCCCCAAGGCGGATTTTCAACAGCCAGGCTCCAATCCAAACCCCCAAGAGGGCCGCAAAGGTTAAGTAGGTGAGGCGGGCCGCATGGGCGGCAGCTGAGTCATTCTGCACGGTTGAAATCCTCCGGTGTCAGCTCGTAGTCGATAAAGGACTGGAGCTCGCCCAGCTGGTCCCTCCAGCAGTCGATCCTAGTGCCCGTTTTCCGGAAACCCAACTTCTCGTACACATGCTGGGCGCGGGTGTTCTTCACGTTGGTATCCAAAATCATCCGGGCATACCCCTTTTCCCCGAAAAGCCAGCCGATAAGCAGGCGCAGGAACCTGGTGCCATACCCCCTGCCCCGCATGTCTGCACTGCAGATTTTGATGCCGATCTGAGCTGTGCCCCCATCCAAGCTGCGGTAGTTCATCTCGCCCACGGGCTGGTTATCCACTTCCAGGATCAACCGCCCTTGACTGTGGTCATCCCCTGCCAAAAGTTTCTGAACATCCTCAATGCTGAGACCCAAACCCATGGGAAAACCAGAAAACTTCATCACTTTTCCGTCGTTCCACCACTGGCAGAGCTGCGGCGCATCTTCCATGGTGGCGGTGCGAATCACAAGCTCCCGGTCCTGTAAGTACACTGTCTTCCTCCCATCTGTATAATCTGCTGTCCGGCAGAGCCAGATAAAGTGATCTGCGCCTTGGCCCCAGTAGTCCTTGACCACCTTAAAGGGCTGGCCAAATTTCTGCCGCCACTTCTGCTGCGCTTCCTTAAGGCCACAGTCCAAGGTGAACTCTCGCACCCCCTGGCTGTCCAGGTAGGCGGCCATGGCCGCAATCAAGGCGGAAGCCACTCCCCGGCCCTGAAATTCGGGCAGCACATAGATGCTGCCCAGTTCACCCAGCTCGGCCAGCTCACCATGGGTACCCTTTCTGATGTCCTCGCCGCAGGGCCCGAAGGAAATGGTGCCGATCACCCTGCCGGCCAGTTTGGCCACGAAAAAGACTAGGCTGCTGCCCTCCTGCAGAGAACTGCGCAGCAGCCCTTTTTTGAACTCGATCTCAGCCGGTGCGTCCTCAGCTATGCCTTCCCGTTGGAAAGCAGAGGAAATGGACTGTTCGAAGACCACTCCGGCCCCCTCCAGATCCTCCAGGGTTAGCCTTTGGATTTCTAAACCAGGCAGCAAACAGGCCAACACTACTCCCCCCTACACCGGCAGGTTCGGTTTTCCCAAGCGTTCACCGCGAAAATCCCCACAGACACCAGGGCCAGGGCTGCCCAAATGGAGAGGGTAAGCTGCTCCCCGGGCAGCAAGAGCGCAGAAAGGAGAGAACCAGAAATGGGGATCGCAAACCGGTAGATTGTGATTTCCCCGGCCTTGTGGTATTTCAGCAGAGTATACCAGATGGAGAAAGCCGCCGCCGAGAGGAAAGCAGAGTAGATGAACAGCCCCCAAAACAGGGGCGTTGGGCGTATCCCTCCCTCAAAGAGCACAGGCAGTCCCAAAAGCAGCAGCACAAGCGAGCCTAGGGTAAGCTGATAGCCGTTCACCGTGACAGGGTTCAGGCTTCGCCCCAGCCGCTTGGCCCAGAAGGTGCCAAAAGCGCTGGTAAGTCCGGAACAGATCATAAATCCCTCGCCCCGTAAGCTAAACTGCCAGCTCAGCGCGTCCCCCGACTGCCAGTTGGCCAGGGCAACTCCGCCAAAGCCCGCGGCTAACCCCAGCACTTTCCCCAGATTCAGGCGGTCATTGCGGTAGATGAAATGGGCGAAGATAACCACGAAAAAATTGCCCACCGCGTTCAAAATAGCGCCCTTCACTCCGCTTACCAGCGCAATGCCGTTGTAGAAGAAATAGTACTGTAGGCCCGTCTGGGCAGTTCCCAACAGGAGCAAAGAGCCAAACTGCCTTTTAGGAAGCCCCAGCTGTTCCCGGAAAAGGAATCTCTGCACGGCCAAGACCATGAGCCCAGCCAGCAAAAACCTGCCGCCGGCCAGGAGCATGCGGGCTGCGATATCACCAGGTTCCAAGCATAGTTCGGCGTAGGTCAGCTTGAGCACGGGAAAGGCGCTGCCCCACAAAATGCAGGCCAAAACGGCCATGACTGCTGCGAAGTAGTTGCTGCTCCAAAGTCTGCTTTCTGCCACTCCATTCCATCCCCTGTACCTAATCAGTTACGGTCATTGTAGCATATCTCCCGAGCCGGCACAAAAAAGAGGGTGAAGCGAGCTCTACCCTCAGGGGGCAGCTGCCGCTGCCGGCATCCTCGCTCCCAAGTAGAACTGGCAGTCAACTTCCTGCCTTTCCACCAAGATGGAGTTTTGGTTCAAGGCGGCCAGGATTTCATCCATGATCCTTAGGATCTGCTCTTCTGAGGCAAAGAGGAACTCGCAGACCAAGGTGTTTTCCACGGTTACAACGCCCACATCATCTGTGTACACGCCCCTGGCTGAGGTTATGGTAAAGCCGTCCACATACCTGAGGGCAATCTCCATGACCAAAGCTTCCGCGGCTGCGGTGCTGATTTCCTGCTGATAAGTGTCCTTGTCATTCAGGCCTATGTACAGCGTGTACTTCACGGCCCGCTCCAGCCCCCCAGCCAGCAGAGGGCTTGAACTCTGCAGCACCACAGCAAAAACCAGCACAGCTGCTGCCAGCACCTGTCGCTTCATAGGTTCTCCGCCTCCCATTTCGATTTAGAGAAACTGCCCGTCTCTGCAGGTGAGCATGGGCAGCTTGCTTACATCCACCACCAGCGCTCCGCCCTTTTCAAACCGAATCAGGCGTCCCACCCCCTGGTAGCCCTCTTCAGCATGGAAAGCCTCGGCCAAGCGGGCCGGGTCGGTGGTGTCCAGCTGCACTGAGGTGTCGGCAATGAGGCGTACCAGATCATAACCCTGCACCGCCCACGTATCAGGCTCATGCCCGTATTTTTCCCGGTAGCGCTTCCGGAAAGCCGCCAGCCGCTCGCTTTCCTCCAGCACCAAGGTTGAGGGAACTACCATGCCTTCAGCAATGTCTTTGTACTTGGCCAGGGCAATGGCCCGGTTGAAAATGGGTTCACCGATCACCGCCAGCTCACGGTTGGCGCCCCGGATAATCTCCAGCACCTTGAAGGCGGGATCCAGCCCGTATTGGGCAATCACCACTGCCTCCACCCCCAGGGCCCTCCAGCGGGCATCGATGGCAGTGAACTGGCTGGGGGAGATGATGGATGAGACATAATCCACCACTTTGCACTCGCTGCCCAGCAGGGACAGCTCCAAGGCGGTCACCAGCTCTTCCTGGGACTGCACGCCGTTGTAGTAGATGGCGATGCGCTTGTAGCCCATCTGCACCACATAGCGGGCCATGGCTTCTCCCAGATCTGCAAAGGAAGGGACTCCGCAGAACAGGAAAGGGTTGTCCCGGGTAAACAGGCTGTCATAGGCCCCGTAGGGGAAGAACACCACTTTGCCTGCCTCGGCAAGCATGTCCGCAGTAGTCTTGGTTACATCGAAGTTCTGCAGGTTCAAGACGGCGGTAACTTCGGGATTAGCCGCCACCTGGGCTGCGTTTTTTACACCCTCCTCGTAGCTGGCTTGATCGTCAATCACCTCGGTCTTAAACACAAATCCCCGCTCCGCATAGGCGTTGTTCAGCTCTTCCACCGCCAGCTCCACGCCGCTGATGAAAGCCCCATCGGCAAACAGCCAGGACGCATCAGCCAATATGGGAATGTACACCAGCTTGTGGCTTGATACACTTTGGGGAGTACAGCCGCTGAGCAGGAACACTACTAGGACGACTGCCAGCATACAGCCGCGGACTGCTTTCTGGACAGGCCCACTCATCTCATTCACCCCTGGCCTTGATCTGGATTCTTCCTGCCTATAGGTATTAAATGTTCCCTGGGAGAGTCCTGCTCCCCGGGGCGCTGGGCAGCCTGCAAGGGCAAAAAAAGAAGGGACGCCCCGCGCCCCCTATCTTACAGCCCAGTTACTTCCTACTGCGCACGAACTCGCCGATCTGGCGATCCAGGTTGGAAATGTGTTTGGTGAGCCAGTCGATCACCATTTGGTTGGCATTGATGATCACCGAGATGCTGCCCGCCGAGGCTTCATAATCCTCCCGCAGCTTAGCCAAGCGGCCGATGAAATCGGCATGGGCCTTCTGCTGTTCAGGCAGGCCTGGATAGTTCAGCTCCCGCATGTACTTTTCCTCATCGGCAAAGTGCTTTTTGGTATAACTGTCTAGAAACTCCAAAAGCTCCCCAATGTACTCCCTGGCCTGTCCCTGCTTGCCGGCTTCAAACAGGCGCTCCGCCCTTGCAAACCACTCCTTATGCTGCTCATCGATGAGTTCAACACCTACTGACAACGATGGATGCCACGGCATGGGTTACCCTCCTCCAGAAAGTTGTCCCCTAAATTACTGCTATACTACCACAAACAGGCAGAACCCTCAACCGGAAGATTCCCCGCAGCATCAATCTAGGTGGGCCTGTCCGCCACAGGAACGCCTGACCACCAGTTCTGCCTCCAGCCTCACCTTGATGGTCTTGCGCACTGGGTTTTCGATCTGTCGCACCAGCTCTTCCGTGGCCGTGCGCGCCAGGGCCTCATAGGGAACCCGAATGGTAGTCAAGCTCGGCTCCACATAGGCCGCGAGGACAATATCATCAAAGCCCACCATGCGCACATCCTCAGGTATTCTCACCCCATGGCGCTGCAGCACCCGCATGCACCCGATGGCCATCATATCGTTGGCGGCGAAGATCCCATCGGGCAGCTTCCCCTGTTTAAGCAGGTACTCGGCGCAGCGCTCGCCGGCAGGTTCATGGAAATCTCCTTGAAACACGGTGATCTGGCGGTCGGCTAGACCGTGATCCCGGCAGGCCTGCAAGAAGCCCTTTTGACGCTCCAGGGCGTCCCGGGCATTTTTCGGCCCAGCGATATGGAGCAGGCGGCGGCAGCCGAGCTCAGCCAGATGCGCCCCTGCCCGGTAGCCACCCGCGTAGTCATCAACCGCCACATAGCTGAAGGGGCCATCGGCATCCACGGGGGGCATGGAAAGGTGGAAAAAGGGGATGCCCGCGGTGCGCAGGTGCTTGACGTAGGTACTCTCCATGGTGCAGTAGCTGCCCACAATGAGCGCCCCTTCAAACTGCTTCGTGGCGATCTCCCAGCGCAGGAAAGGGGAAAGCTTCCCTTCCGGTGTTCCAAAATGAAACACCAGATGATAGCCGAGGCGTTCTGCAGCTACGTAAATGGAGTGCAGAAACATCATGGTGTACTGGCTGTCCCGCAGGGTCTGGGTGGGGTGGGTACTGGGCCAGGTGACCAGCACCGCGAGGTTTTGGTTCAATTTCTTTCCCTTGCTTTTCTCGTAGCCCAGTTCCGCCGCGGCCTCCAAAACCCGAGCCGCGACGGCGGCATTGGCCGTCTGATGCCCGTTCAACACGCGGCTCACGGTGGCCAGAGAAGTTCCAGCGCGCAGGGCTATCTCTCTCATTGTAGCCATGAGCTTCTCCCCGAGTCTGACCTTTTTTCACTAAGTCTCTTCTTTATCTCCCCCCGTTCCCCTGCCTTGTTTCAAATGTTTCAGAGGTGGGAACAAGCTCTCCAAGCGCACAAGACAGGGCCGCTATCCAGATTGGAAAGCGGCCCTGGGGTGTTTTCGCTTACTGGAGGGGAGTGTTAGGAGGCAAGGGGCGGTCACCCGCGATGTTCCCGGATCGGGAGATCAAATGCTCCATTCCCCGCACCAGCGTGTCATCTTCCAGCACACTGTAGAGGTGATAACCCAGATCTTCCCGCTCCACTAGAATGTCCTCCAACACTTCCACCGTACCGTAGTCCTTGAGCTGATGCGCCCGTTCAATGGTTTTGCGCAGCATCTGCTGAATTTTCAGCTCGTGTTCCAGATCGTTGCGGAGAAAGTCCCGGATGGAATACCTGCCCTCAGGCTCGCATTTGATGTAGGACAGTTCGTGCTGGGCCACGGGATGGGCAGTGGGCACCATCCCCAGCCTGGCCACCCGCTCACCAATATCATCAATGTGCTTGATGGTTTTTTCGATGTGTTCTTCCAAGAGGTGGTGCAGGCTGATGAAGCCCTCAGCACCCTCGCTCAGCCAGTGGTGCTTGTTGTATTGGTGCAGGGCAACGGTGAGCGCGCATTGATGCTCATCCAGCATAAGCCCGATCTCCTGCCGCACTTCCAGGGGCAGGCTGATCCCGCAGCCTGGCTGTTTGGCGGTGCGGGGCTCCTGACGCACAATCATCTTGTGCTCCGTGGCATGTCCCGGCATCTGGGGATCAAACCCGTATCTGTCCAGCTTAAAGCGGCCGTGAAACGCCTTCATGTCCTGGGCCACAATCTCCATATCCTGCCGGGTAGGTGTGGGCGGTTGCAAGTTGTTTGACATAGCCTTTCCTCCTTTCCACTGGGGTTCTCCCTACTAGTTTCCCAGGGCAGGAGGATAATATGCTAGGCGGCAGGGGTCAACCCGCTGCCTCCAGAAGTGTCTCGATTTCTTCCACAGTTGCCTCTCCAGAGGGTGCCGTGGCCAAAACCAGCTCCCCGCGCACTTTGGCCGGACGTTCAGTGAGCACCAACACCCGATCCGCAAGCCGCACCGCTTCCTGGGGATCGTGGGTAACCAACAGCATGGCAAATCCCTGCCGCCTCTGCTCAGCCTGGAGGACAGCCACAAGCTGATCCCGCAGCGCGCCGTCCAAGGACCGAAAGGGCTCATCCAAAAGCAGGAGTTGGGGCACAACAGCCAGGGCCCGGGCCAGCTCCACGCGCTGTTTCATACCTCCACTGAGCTCCCGGGGATAGGCTCTCTCGAAACCCTCCAGACCCATCTGAGCCAAAAGGCGCCTGCGCACCTCTGCTCCCTGTTCCGGGGCTAGGAAACTGTCCTGGGCAAAGCGGATGTTATCCTCCACCGTCTTCCAGGGCAGCAGCCTGGGCTCTTGAAAGGCGCAGCCGATGCGGAGGCCGTGGGCCCAGAACACCGCGCCCTTGGTGGGCTTGAGGATGCCCGCGGCCAGATGAAGCAGGGTGGTCTTGCCGCAGCCCGACGGCCCCATGAGCGCGACTGCCTCCCCAGGGGCCACCGTTAAGGAAAAGCCCTCCACCACCGTAAGCGCGCCCTGGGCGCCCTTAAATTCTTTAGATACGCATTGCAGTTTCAGAGTGTACTCCCTCAACCGGACCACCTCGCCGCCCGCCTCCGCAGTGGTTGGAGCAGGCCGTATTCGCACGCCAGCATCACGGCAATGAGCACTAACACCCACGCAAACACCTTATCCGTCTCCAGATTGCTGTTGGCGGTACTGAGCAGAAAGCCCACTCCGCTGTTGCTGCCCATGAACTCGGCAAAAACGGCCGCCTTCCAAGCAAAGGAAAAGCCCACCCCCACAGCAGCTGCCAGCTGGGGCAGGAGTGCCGGAAGGTAAATGTGGGTCAGAATGCGCCCCGGGCTGCAGCGGTACACACGGGCCATTTCCACCAGCTTTACGTCGATGCCCTCCAGACCCGCGGTGCTCTGGGCAAAAGTTAGGGGTAGGGTGACTATGAAAATGAGGAACGCTGCTGCCCGGCCGCTGGCGATGCCAAACCAGATCACCGCCAGCACCATCCACACCACCGGGGGGATGATCTGCACCACCGCAACCAGGGGGCGCAGCAGCGCCTGCACCAGGGACGTGCTCTGGGACAGAGCAGCCAAGGCGCAGCCAGCCAACAAAGCCAGGCCAAAACCGCCCACAGTGCGCCCCAGGGTGAGGGCCAGGTTAGCGGTCAAGCTCCCATCCCGCCACAATCCCTCCAGGGCGCGCCATGTTTCCTTAGGCGAGGGCAGAATCAGAGGATGCAAGCGGCGGGATGCCAGTTCCCACAGGACAAGCAGGAGGGCAAGCCCCAAGGCCCCCGCCAACCTCTGCTGCAGTTTGGATGGGGGATTAAAAGTAGAAGTGGTCATCTGGCAGCTCCCCACCGATCATCTCGGGATACAGTTCCAAAATCTCGCCAAAGAAGAGCTCAATCAGCCCCCTGGCCTCCTCCTGGGGGTACACCTGAAGATGGATGCGGCCCAGGGACTCTTCCACCACCTCGGCAGGCTGCCCGAAGTACTTGGCAGCCAAGGCCGCAGCCTCATGGGGATGTTCGCTCACCCAAACTGCACCGGCCCGGTAGCCCTCCCCGATCAGGGCTGTGAGCTCGGGATGTTCCCGGGCAAAGGCGCCCCGCACAAACAGGCCCACGAAGGGGATGCGCTCCTCGCCGCCGTGAACCTTGCCCCATTCCGCCTGAATATCTAAGGAAAGGACGGCTTCAGGATAGCTGTTGAGGGTAATGGTTACCAAAGGCTCTGGCAGAATGATGGCATCCAGCCTGCCCAGCTGGAACGTGCGCGCCCCATTGTTGGAGGGCAGGTACACAAAGTCCACCAGATCTAAATCCGCCCCACTTTTCTGCAAGAAGTAGCGGGCCAGAAAATCCAAGGGACCGCCCTGGAGTGGCAAACAGAGGGACTTGCCCTCCAGATCCAGCCAGCTTGCTGCCTGGAAGCCCCTGGTCAGCAGGTAATCAATGCCCCAGGTGTTGGTGTTCACAAGCCTAAGGTCCAAACCCTTGCTGTAGGCCTTGGCTCCCACATTCACCCCTGTGACCAAGAAGTCCACATTACCGGTGGCCACCAGGGAGATACCCCGCTGATGGTCCTGGGAGATGAAGAACTCCAATTCAGCCTGTTCAGCCAAGGCACCGCTTTCTTCCAGCCAGAGCAGGGGCAGCAGGCCCGCGGCCGGGGGGCCTTGAATGCGTACTTTGATGGGCTGGGCCCAAACCCCTCCGGATAAGCCCAGTAACAGAGCCGCAAGGCAGATGAGGAGTAACGATTGGAATCTGGTGCGCATGGACTTCCCTCCCCGACTATGGTGCACTTACCTTGGGCGAGCCTGGTAAGTGGTATGCAGCAGTTCATGGGATGTTCCGCTTAAGGGTTCACCTAAGAACTCAGCGTAGAGCTGAACGATATCGGGATTCTCGTGGGATTTGCGGATTGTTTTGTGCCGGTCGATCTGGGCCAGACCCTTGGCCCGTTTGGCCCTGTTCTCCCGGCTGTTGGGCAGGGGCTGTCCGCCGCCGCCTACGCAGCCGTGGGGGCAGGCCATAATTTCGATCCAATCCAGGTCGCTGGTGCCCGCCCGCACCTCGTCCAGAATACGGGAGGCTTCGGCCAAACCGCTCACCACCGCGATCTTATACGTGCGGCCCCCGATTTCCACCTCGGCCCGTTTGGTGCCCAAAAAGCCCAAATTCAGGCGGTCCAGGGGCTCGCCAGTGAGCACTTCCTTAACTGTCCGCAGGGCCGCTTCGGTCACCCCACCGGTTGTGCCGAAGATCGTGGCCGCGCCAGATTGATTGCCCATAACGGTGTCGTAGTGGCCCTCGGGGAGGTGGACAAAGTCGATGCCCACTTCTTTGATCATGCGGGCCAGTTCCCTAGTGGTGAGCACCGCATCCGTATCCTGGAAGCCGCTGTCCCTGTGCTCTTCCCTGTTTTTCTCGAACTTCTTGGCTGTGCAGGGCATGATGGACACGGTGAAAAGGCTCTCCGGGTCCAGCCCCCTCTTCTGGGCATAGTACGTTTTGGCCAGGACCGAGAACATCTGCTGCGGCGATTTTGCTGAGGAGAGGTGGGGCAGCAGATCGGGGTAGTTGTGTTCAGCATACTTCACCCAGCCTGGGCAGCAGGAGGTGATATGGGGCAGGCTCTTGTTCCCTTGAATCCGAGCGATAAACTCCCGACCCTCTTCCATAATCGTGAGGTCGGCACTGAACTCTGTGGAAAAGACCCCGTCAAAGCCGAGCATACGCAGGGCCGTAACCAACTGACCGGTGACCACAGTCCCCGGTTCCAAGCCGAATTCTTCGCCGATGGTGGCCTGGATGGACGGGGCGGTCTGCACCACCACAAACTTCTCGGGGTCTTCCAGGGCCCGCCATACCGCGTCGATTTCGCTCACCTCAGTGATGGCCCCAACAGGGCACACCGCGGCGCATTGACCGCAGTTGGCACAGTTAATTTCGCTCAAAGGCAGATCGAAGGCGGTGGTCACGATGGACGAAAAGCCCCGGCCGGCGAAATCCAAAGCGGAGACGCCTTGAATCTCCTCGCAGGCCCGCACACAGCGGCCGCAGAGGATGCATTTGTTGGGGTCCCTCCGCAAGGCGGGACCGCTCTCATCGGCGGGCAGATCCCGCTGCTCTCCGCGCAGGCGTTCCACATCTTCCTTGGTCACCCCCAGCTTATAGGTGATCTCCTGCAGCTCGCAGCTGCCGTTGCGGTAGCAGCTCAGGCAGTCCTGGGGGTGGTTGGCCAGCAGCAGCTCCACATTCCTGCGCCGCGCCAGGCGGGCCCGGCTGCTGCGGGTACTGATCTCCATGCCGTTGATAACCTCGGTCACGCAAGAGGCAAGCAGCCTCTTGGTGCGCACATCTTCCACCATGCACACCCGGCAGGAACCGCGCAAGGACAGATCCGGATGGTAACAGAGGGTGGGAATCTCGATGCCCACCGCTCGGGCCGCATCGAGGATGGTGGTTCCCGGTTCAACCTGGATAGTCTGTCCATCTATGGTTAGGGTGATTCTGCTCATGGCACATCTCCTTTCTCCGCCTTAAGCGCCCTGGGCAATGGCGTGAACTGGGCATTTGGCTGCACAGGCGCCGCACAGGATGCAAGCCTCCGGATCAATGGAATGGGGTTTGCGGCGCTCTCCGCTCACCGCGCCCACAGGGCAGGCCCGAATGCACAGCCCGCAACCGATACAGAGCTGTCCATCGATGGCAAAGGGAGCACCCATGCCCGCGCACACATTGGCGGGGCAGCGCTTGTCCTTGATATGCGCTTCGTACTCAGCCCGGAAGTACTGCAAAGTGCTCAACACCGGATTGGGCGCCGAGCCCCCCAGCTGACAGAGGGAGGTATCCCGGATATGGTGCCCCAGCTCCTCCAGGAGTTCCAGATCCCCTTCCCGGCCTTCCCCTGAACAGATGCGGTCCAGAATCTCCAGCATGCGCTTGGTCCCTTCCCGGCAGGAGGTACATTTTCCGCAGGACTCGTGCTGGGTGAAGCGGAGGAAGAAGCGGGCCACGTCCACCATGCAGGTACTTTGATCCATGACCACCATGCCGCCGGAGCCCATCATGGCCCCCACTGACCTTAAGGACTCATAGTCAATGGGCAGATCCAACAGTTCCGCGGGGATGCATCCCCCCGAGGGGCCGCCGATTTGGACCGCCTTCAACTGGCCGCCTCCCGGTACCCCTCCGCCGATATCGTAGATCACTTCCCGCAGGGAGAGGCCCATGGGAACCTCCACCAGCCCCGTGTTGGCGATCTTACCCGTGAGGGCAAAGACCTTGGTGCCCGTACTCCCTTGGGTGCCGATGCTGCTGAACCCTGCGGCCCCTAAGCGGATCAGCTCGGGGACATTGGCAAAGGTCTCCACGTTGTTGATGTTGGTGGGCTTGCCCCACAGGCCGGATTGGGACGGGAACGGCGGTTTGGGCCGGGGCATGCCCCGCTTGCCTTCAATGGACGCCATGAGCGCCGTTTCTTCGCCGCACACGAACGCCCCTGCGCCCTTTTTGATCTGCAGGTTGAAACTAAAACCGCTGCCGAAGATGTCCTCGCCCAAAAAGCCCCGCTCCCTGGCCTGCTGCAAGGCCAACTCCAGGCGTTTGATGGCCAGGGGGTATTCGGCTCGGACGTAAATATAGCCTTCATCGGCGCCAATGGCATAAGCGCCGATGATCATGCCTTCAATCACCCGGTGGGGATCACCCTCCAAGAGGCTCCGGTCCATGAAGGCCCCCGGGTCGCCTTCGTCCGCATTGCAGATAATGTACTTTTTGGTGCTGGGGGTCTGGCGGGTCAGTTCCCACTTCAGGCCCGTGGGAAAGCCGGCGCCGCCCCTCCCCCGCAGCCCTGCGCGCTTAACTTCCGCGATCACCTCTTCTGGCGTCATTTCGGTCAGGGCCTTAACGCAGGCTTCATAGCCGCCAGCGGCTATGTACTCCTCAATGTTTTCCGGATCGATGCGGCCGCAGTTGGCCAGGGCCAGTCTCCGCTGCTTTCTGTAGAAGTCAAGCTCATCATAACTGGGAACATTCTCCGCCCGCAGCTCTCCCGCTGGGAACTGGGCTACGGCCAGCTCTTCCACGATGCTTCCGTTGAGCACATGGCTGGCAATAATGCGGGGAACGTCCTTCACCGCGACATTGCCGTAGGTAACCCGGGGCCCGCCGGGTAGTTCCACATCCAGGAGGGGCTCCCTTTGGCACATGCCGATGCAGCCTGTCTGGGCCACAACCACATCCAGCCGCCTGCTTTCCACTTCCTGCACCACAGCGTTGAACACGTCCTTCGCGCCCGCGGCAATGCCACAGGTGCCCATGCCCACAACGATCCTGGGCTTGGCCCTTCCGTTTTGGGCCTGCTGCTGCAGGGCCGTCCTCAGTTCGCGCAGTTCCGCAGCGTTTTTCATCCTGCGGCCACCTCCGTTTCAGTCCCCTTGCGGTAGCTGTCCAAAATGCCCTTTACGCTCTCTGGGCTTACCCGTCCGTGGGTATCTTCGTCCACCATGATCACAGGAGCCAGCCCGCAGGCCCCGATACAAGCCACGGTCTCCAATGTGAACTCCAGGTCTGCGGTGGTCTGCCCCGGGGTAATGCCCAGCTCTTTCTGGAAAGCCTTGAGCACCTCCCCGCCGCCCCGCACATGGCAGGCGGTTCCGGTGCACACCTTGATCACGTGTCTTCCCCTAGGTTGGAGATGGAACTGCGCGTAAAAGGTGGCCACACCGTACACCTTGCTGAAGGAGATGTTCAGCTTACGGGCAACTTCCCGCAGCACTTCCCGGGGCAGGTAGCCATAAGCCTCCTGGGCCTCCTGGAGGATGGGCACTAGATAGCGCTCTTCCCCGGCGTATCTGCTCAAGATCTGGTGCAGGGGCTGAAGGTACTTCTGCAAGTTTTCTCTGTCCTGACCGCACATGCACGCCATGCTTTCAACTCCTTCGACCGTTTTCACCCGCCGCCAGCCGAGGCTGCGCAGGTATATCAAAGTTTGTTTATCCTTAACGATTACTATGGGTATGGGAGCATTCCTGCTCCTGTTTTCTGCGCAGAGTTACTATTTGAGTTACTACTTCCCTTGCGCCCTGCCGGGTCTTCCTGCATCTCCCCCCTTCCCCCAGGATCCTTAGTTGGACTTCGTTATTTTTTTCACGAACAACCTTATTATAAAGGAGCCGCCGACAGAGAGTCAACGGCTCCCAGGTCAAATCTTTGGGGGTGTTCTGTTACGGATCTATTAGGCTCACTTCACCCCATTCCTCGTTTTCCACACTTCCAAGATGGAAGCAACCAGGGTTTCCACCGCGCTGATGGCCTCCTTGACTTGAATGGCCGCTTGGCTGGAGCGGTCTGAGAGCTGCCCCACCTCTTCGGCGACCACAGCAAAACCCCGACCTAAATCCCCGAGCCTGGCGGCTTCGATGGTGGCGTTAATGGATACCATCTTGGTTTGGCGGGCGATATAGGTAATGGCGTTCACCAGCTCGCCGATCTTCTCCGGGATTTTGGCAAGATCGGCCATCATCTCCTCCACCATCTGTTCCTGTTCCCGGAACCTGGCAGCGGCCTCAGCCCTTTCCTTCTCCAGCTGTTTCTCCACACTGATATCCTGCCCGAAGCCAACCAGACCAAGGATCCGCCCGTCCTCGCCCACAATGGGCAGCTTGGAGGTGCGCAGCCACCTCTCCCGACCGTTTTCTTCGGAAAGCAGTTCTTCCCGGTCGATAATGGCCTTGCCCTGCTTTAAAACCACGGCATCATCCCGCCAGAACTGCTCGGCAATATGCCGCGGGTAGAAATCAAAATCCGTTTTGCCCAGCACCTGGGCTTCATCGGTCAGTCCCTGATTTTCCAGATCCACCCGGTTGGCCAAAATCTTGCGCCCCTCCGGATCCTTGGCGTAAATGGCCGTGGGCAGATTGTCAATGATGGTCCGCAGCAGCTTCCGCTCCCAAGCCAGGGCTTCTTCCAGCTCACGGATTTTGTCCTGCGCGGCCTGCAGATCCAGATGCTCCAACTCCGACAGCTGGTTCCTCATCCCCAT
>JAKOTU010000014.1 GCA_029776155.1 Bacillota bacterium
AGCATTGTCAGCGGGACCCAGGTGTATCTGCTGCCTCCCTCGGTGGAGAAGGTGGTCAGGCTGGCCGAGCTGGACAACAGCACGGGCCTCCCCTCCAGCCAGTGGGTGCAGCGCCCCGAGTCCTGCTGGCGGGGCGGTTCGTTCCGTCTGGAGGGCCGGCTGCTGCGGCTGGACCCCCCCTGGACAGGCGATGCGTTCGACGTGGAGCTGGAGTATATTCCCAACGGGGACTTCCGGCTGCACTATGGATCGGGGACGGCGGCCCTGGCCACACCGACTTCGTTCGTGCTGGCGGAGGCTCCTGCGGCCGGCGAGCTGGACACCCGTGAGAATGCCTACGTGGGGGCGGTGCTGCGGACCTTCGGCACCTACATCCAGGAGCGGACTATCACGGCTTATGATCGCACCACGCGGACCTGCACGGTGAGTCCGGCGTTTGATCCGGCCCTGGATGGGGCCGTTAACTATGAGGTGGTGCCGGTTTACGGACGGCTCATCGAGGCCCAGGTGGCGTTGCACTGTGCGGAGCAGATCATGGCGTCGGCGTGGCAGACCAAGAAACATGCCCTGCTCGAACGTCAGCATGCCAAGGTGAAGCGGGCCGTGCAGGTGCAACTGTCCAAGATGCAGAATATCACAGGGGACCACTTCGACACGCGGACAATGTACGACGACCGCTGGGTAGCTTAACACATGCGGGGACTGGGGGGCTCCTTCAGGGGTCCCCCAGGCTGCCCGCATAGGGGGGTCGTATGGAGATCATTCCTGCGAAGAGCACGACTACACCCCGGTTGCCCGACCTGCCTCGGGGCGGGACGCGGGTGGGCTGGACGGGCGGCCTGCGGGGTGATCCTCTGATGCGCAGCCGGCCCTTCCAGTTCGACCAGACCTGGACGCTCGAAGAGCAGGCCGATCTGGACGCCCCCTTGGAGATGCCACTGGAGGAGTAAGCCGGGAGGAGTGTGATGTCGGATCGGGCCTGGAACTATCCGTTTGATCTGCCGGCCGGGGACTTCCGCACGGGACGCGCCCTGGTTCGGCCCGGCTTCTGCCCGGTGCTCACCGGCGTGGACGGCCGTTACACGGGCGGCCTGCGGCGGTTCCCCGGTTTTCGCAAGCTTTCTAGCCACGTGCCCGTCTATTGGGGGGGCGAGCCCTATTTCTTCAAGTACGTCGAAGTCCAGAGGGGCACCACCCCCCACCTGCTGCGGGGCTTTGTGGTGGCGACTTCAACCTGCACGTATTTCCAATATTATGACACCCAAGAGAAAGAGTGGGGGTGTCAGAACCTCGGC
>JAKOTU010000025.1 GCA_029776155.1 Bacillota bacterium
CTTCATCGCTCACGCGGCGTCGCTGCGTCAGACTTCCGTCCATTGCGCAATATTCCCTACTGCTGCCTCCCGTAGGAGTCTGGGCCGTGTCTCAGTCCCAGTGTGGCCGTCCACCCTCTCAGGCCGGCTACCCATCGTCGCCTTGGTGAGCCGTTACCTCACCAACTAGCTAATGGGACGCGGGCCCATCCCAAAGCGTTAACCTTTCTTTACCTCAAGATGCCCCAAGGTAAAGTCATCCGGTATTAGCAGCGGTTTCCCGCTGTTATCCCGGGCTTTGGGGTAGGTTACCCACGCGTTACTCACCCGTCCGCCGCTAGGTTAAAGCAGCTTCACCCCGAAGGGCTCCACTCCAGTAACCTCGCTCGACTTGCATGTATTAAGCACGCCGCCAGCGTTCGTCCTGAGCCAGGATCAAACTCTCCGTGAAAAATCTATCTCCCCGGATTCCCAGGGCCGATTCCTCAGTGAAAAGCTTGAAACTAGCTGAATTGTCAAGAGCGCACAAACTGTGGCTTATCCTCTTCAAACACAGAGCTGTGTTCAAGATTCTGTTTGGTTGTCAAGGTGCTCTGTCACACGCTTTCGGTGGACAGCGAGGTTATCTTACCACAGAAACTGCTCCTCTGTCAACGCCTCTATTTAGCAATTTTGGAAAAAACCATACCTGAGCACCAGCTACTCTGCGGAGTCCTCTTCATCCTCTTCTTTGCCCACGATATCCGCGATGCCAACCACCTGGTCCTTTTCGTCCAGGCGCATGAGCACCACACCTTGGGTGTTTCTACCCTGGCGGGAAATCTCCGCGACTTTGAGGCGGATCATAATGCCCTCAATGGAAAGGATCATCACTTCCGCTCCTTCCCGGACCACCTGGGCACCGACAATGGGTCCGGTGCGCTCGTTCTTCTTGAGGGTGATCACACCTTTACCCGCCCTGTTCTGCAGCGGATACTCGCTGATGGGGGTCCGTTTGCCGAAACCCTTTTCCGTGACCACCAGCAGATCCGCATCATCTCTGGCCACAGCCAAGCTCACCACTTGATCCCGCTCGTCGAGCCGGATGCCCATCACACCCTGCGCTGTGCGGCCCATGGGCCTGATCTGCTCTTCATCGAAGCGGATCGCCTGGCCGTACCTGGTTACCAGGATCAATTCGGAGCTGCCATCGGTGAGCTGCACGCCCACCAGTTCATCATCTTCCGCCAAAGTGATGCCGATAAGGCCTCCACTGCGGTTGGTTTCAAACTCCTTTAGGGCGGTCTTCTTCACCGTTCCGTTGCGGGTAGCCATCACCAAGAAGCGGTCATCATTGTAGTCGGTGATGGGTATGGTGGCCTGGATGCGCTCGCCAGGCTCAAAGCTGATCAAGTTCACCACAGCATATCCCCGGGCATTGCGTCCCGCTTCTGGTATTTCGTGGCCCCGCAGGCGGTACACCCGCCCCTTATTGGTAAAGAAGAGCACATAGCTGTGGGTGCTGGCCACAAACAGCATCTCCACAAAGTCATCGGCCTTGGTGTTGAGGGCCGCAATGCCCCGGCCGCCCCGCCGCTGGGCTTTATAAGTATCGGCGGGCAGGCGCTTGATATACCCGTGGTGGGTGAGGGTAACCACAATATCTTCCTCGGCGATGAGATCCACATCCTCCAGATCCCCCACGGCCAGGCCGATCTTCGTACGCCTGGGATCCGCGTATTTCTCCCTGATTTCCGTAAGCTCATCCTTGATGATCTGGTAGACCAGGCTCATATCGCCCAAAATGGCCTTGAGGCGGGCAATGGTCTTTTGGAGCTCGGTATACTCCTGCTCGATTTTTTCCCGCTCCAGCCCGCTCAGCCTGCGCAGCTGCATATCCAAAATCGCCACAGCCTGGCGCTCAGACAAACCGAAGCGGGCCATGAGGCGCTCTTTGGCATCGTCGTAGGCGGCGCGGATGATGGCGATAATCTCATCGATGTTGTTCAAAGCGATGCGCAGGCCTTCGAGAATATGGGCCCGCTCCTCCGCCTTGCGCAGTTCGAAGCGGGTGCGCCTGATAATAACTTCCTTTTGGTGCTCCAGGTAGTGGCTGAGCACTTCCTTGAGGTTCATCACCTTGGGCTCGTTGTTCACCAAAGCCAGCATAATCACCCCGAAGCTGTCTTCCAGCTGGCTGTGCTTGTACAAGCGGTTGAGCACCACATGGGGAGAGACATCCCGGCGCAGTTCGATGACGATGCGCATGCCCGTTTTGTCCGACTCATCCCTCAGATCGGTAATGCCGTCGATCTTCTTGTCCCGCACCAATTCGGCGATTTTCTCAATCAGGCGCGCCTTGTTCACCTGGTAGGGCAGCTCCGTAACTAAAATCCGGGTCTTGCCGTTGGAGAGCTGTTCAATTTGGGTCTTCGCCCGGACCCGGATGCGGCCGCGGCCGGTGAGATACGCTTCCCGGATACCTTCCCGGCCCTGGATAATAGCGCCGGTGGGAAAATCCGGGCCTTTGATATACTTCATCAGACCCTTGACGTCAACTTCTGGGTCATCGATGAGCGCAATCAACCCGTCAATTACTTCCCCCAGGTTATGGGGGGGAATGTTGGTGGCCATGCCCACGGCGATACCCGAGGCCCCATTGACCAGAAGATTGGGGAACTTGCTGGGCAGAACCACGGGCTGTTCCAAGGTCTCATCGAAGTTGGGATAGAAATCCACCGTATCTTTATCGATGTCCCTGAGCATTTCCATGGCCAGGGGGCTGAGCCTAGCTTCCGTGTAACGCATGGCCGCGGGGGGATCCCCGTCAATACTGCCGAAGTTGCCGTGGCCATCCACCAGCATATAACGGTAGTTGAAGGGCTGGGCCATGCGCACCATGGCATCGTAGATGGCGCTGTCCCCGTGGGGATGGTATTTACCCATGACTTCGCCCACGATACGGGCAGATTTCTTGTGGGGCCGGTCAGGCCTGTTGCCCAGCTCCAACATGGAATACAGGATCCTGCGCTGCACCGGCTTCAGCCCATCCCGCACATCCGGCAGGGCGCGCTCAACAATAACGCTCATGGCGTAGTTGATGTACGAGGTTTTCATCTCCTCGGTGATCTTTACCGGGACTACTTTTCCGCTGCTAAGATTGATGCTCAAATAGACACACCCCTCGGTTAAATGTCAATGTTGGTTGCTTCTGCAGCATGGGCTTCGATGAACTCCCGCCGGGGCTCAACCTTTTCGCCCATGAGGGTGGTGAAGATATCATCGGCCAAAATGGCATCGTCCACGGTAAGCTGCAGAATGGTGCGTTTTTCCGGATCCATGGTGGTCTCCCAGAGCTGCTCCGCGTTCATCTCTCCTAAGCCTTTGTAGCGCTGGATCATCACGCCGGAACGGCCAATCCGCTCCAGAAGCTGCTCCAGTTCTTCATCATCCCACGCATAATGGATGTCCTTCCCCTTACGCACTCCATACAGGGGCGGCAGGGCGATGTACACATAGCCCTGTTCCAGCAGGGGGCGCATGTAACGGTAGAAAAAGGTCAAAAGCAGTGTGCGGATATGGGCCCCGTCCACGTCCGCATCAGTCATGAGCACGATCTTGTGGTAGCGGGCGTTAGTGATGTCAAAATCTTCACCGACTCCTGTACCGAAGGCGGTGATCATGGAACGGATCTCCGCGTTGCTGAGAATTTTATCCAGCCGGGCCTTCTCCACGTTGAGGATCTTGCCCCGCAGGGGCAGCACCGCTTGGAAGCGCCGATCTCTGCTCTGCTTGGCGGTACCGCCGGCAGAATCACCTTCCACGATGAAAATCTCGCAGAGTTCCGGATCGGTTAAGCTGCAGTCCGCGAGCTTACCAGGCAGCGAGGACACTTCTAGGGCACTCTTCCGCCTGGTCAGTTCCCTGGCCCGGCGGGCAGCCTGCCTGGCCCGGGCTGCCTGCATGCATTTTTCCACGATGCGTTTGGCCTCGGCGGGGTTTTCTTCCAGGAACGAGGACAAGGCTTCATTGACCAAGGACTCCACAATACCCCTGATTTCGCTGTTGCCCAGCTTGGTCTTGGTTTGGCCCTCAAACTGGGGATCCCGTACCCGCACGCTGACCAAAGCGGTGCAGCCTTCCCGTACATCATCTCCAGTGAGATTTTCATCTGAGTTCTTGAGCAGATTCCTGCGGCGGGCATAGTCATTGATGCTGCGGGTGAGCGCGCTGCGAAAGCCCACCAGATGGGTGCCGCCTTCGTGGGTATGGATATTATTGGCAAAACTGAGCATGGTTTCTGTGTAGCTGTCGTTATACTGAATGGCGGCCTCCACTTCCACCCCATCCCGGGTCCCCGAGATGTAGATGGGGTTTTTGTTGATCACCGTCTTGTTGCGGTTCAGGTAGTTGACGTAGCTGACTATGCCGCCTTTGTACAAGAACCGGTGGTGGCGCTTGGTGCGCCTATCTTCAAAGGTCATGGTGATACCCTTGTTTAAAAAGGCCAGTTCCCGCAGGCGGTACACGATGATCTCCGCCTGGAAATTGGTCGTCTTAAAGATCTGAGCATCGGGTTTGAAACGGATCAAGGTCCCCCGTTCCTCGGTGGCTCCTAAATCTTCCACCGGCCCCTGGGCCACTCCCCGGGCATAGGTCTGCCTGTAGTGCCGCCCGTTATACCAAACCTGGGCTTCCAGCCATTCGGAGAGCGCGTTAACCACGGACACACCCACGCCGTGGAGTCCGCCGGACACCTTGTAGTGTCCCCCTTCCTGGCCGAACTTGCCGCCCGCATGCAGGATGGTGAGCACCGTTTCCAAGGTGGAGATGTTGGTCTTGGAGTGAATCTCCACAGGGATACCGCTGCCGTTATCCCGAACCGATAAGGATCCATCTTCGTAGATCACCACATCGATGCGGTCGCAGTAGCCGGCCATGGCTTCATCTATGGAATTGTCCACCACTTCTTGGAAGAGGTGGTGCAGACCACCCACATCGGTGTTGCCGATGTACATGCCGGGCCGGAGCCGCACGGCTTCCAGGCCCTCCAAGACCTGGATTTGGTCCGCAGTATAATTAGGAGCCATATTCTTATCCAAACTATCAACTCTCCTTATTCGGTTTGCTCGAAGATTCTGCGTGCCCGTTTGAAAAGCGTCTGAGTAGAGATGGGCGAAAGAAAAACTTGCTTGGTACAGATCACCAGTGAAGCGGGTTTCCCTGTCAATTGTACCACAAAACCTTCTTCTTCAGCAGTTTTTAGAAACTCCCCGTTCACAGAGGATGGGCTGCCGCTCAGATCAACTACTGTGATCAGATCGCGCAGAGGAATCATCACATCGCCGCCAATATGTAGGAACATAGCCCCTCCCTCTTCTCAGACAATTCTTCCCCGCTGTATCGTGTACACCGCAGCCCGCTGCAGCAGATCCTGGGAAAAGCTGGCCAGGCTGGTTGTGGTCACAATGGTCTGGGCCTTGGCATTTAAAAGGGTCAGCAGCTGCAGCCTTCTCCCTTGATCCAGTTCGCTCATGACATCGTCCAGAAGAACAACGGGATACTCCCCGGTTTCGCCATACATGAGCTCAAGTTCTGCTAAAATACAGGCCAGCACCGCACTGCGCTGCTGTCCTTGGCTTCCGAAGGTTTTCAGGTCCAGGCCATTAACGAAAAACAGCAGATCGTCCCGCTGGGGACCAACTAAAGTGTAGCCGCGGCGCAGCTCTTCCGCGCGCCAGAACTGGAGCTGCTGCCAAAAGATGTCATTCAGCTCCTCCTCACCATAATCCTGCTGGGCTTGCTTAGGCGCGCTTTGGGCAAAAAAGGGGTGGTAGACCAACTTGAGCTCTTCCTGCTCCCGGCTGATCTGCCCGTGAATAGCCATGGTGTGTTCCTGCAGCCTGGCCACCACTGCCCAGCGGCGCAGCATAACCTTGGTACCCAAGTGCACCAGCTGCTGGTCCCAGGCGGGGAGCTGACTGAGCTGGGCTCGGTTTTCCTGCGCGGCTTTGAGCAGGCTGTTACGCTGGCGCACCACCCGCTGGTACTCCAGGAGGGTTTGGCGGTAGACAGGATCAACCTGGCAGATCTGGATATCCAAGAAGCGGCGGCGCTCAGAGGGTGATCCCTTAACCAGCTGAAGGCTGTCGGGGCTGAAAAGCACAGTGTTTAAGTTCCCCACGAAGTAATGGGCCGTGGTGGTTTTACCGTTCACCAACAGGCGCTTTCTGTCGGTGTGGCTGAGCACAAACCCCACTTCCAGCGCGGCCAGTTTTCTCACCCGGCCCGTAACCTGGGCGCGCAGGGCTCCCTGCCGGATCAGGTCCTGATCGTGTGCCGCACGATAGGACTTACTGAGGGACAGGACATAGATGGCTTCTAAGAGATTGGTTTTCCCCTGGGCATTTTCGCCCACGAAAACATTCAGCCCAGGATGAAGCTCCAGGCTGACCTGCTCATAATTCCGGAAATCCTGGAGGGACAGAGACTCTAAACGCATTCACTTCTCCAACCTAACCAAGTAAGTCTCCCCGTTAAGCTCCACTACCGCTCCAGGTGTCAGCTTGCGGGAGCGGGCTTTTTCCACCTGTCCATTTACCTTTACCAGTCCTTCTTGGATCAGGTGTTTGGCCTCGCCTCCCGTGGAAACAAGGCGGGCCCACTTCAAAAACTGATCGAGCTGGATGGTTTCGGTGTGCACCACTATCTCTTTCACAGTAACCAAGCCTCTTCTCTCACTAGATTCGCATGGGCATGACCACATACAAGTGATCATCGCTGTCCACGGCTTTCAATAGGGCCTGTCTGGTGCCTTCAAAGCGGAACTCCACCAGATCTCCTCCCATGGTCTTGAGCATATCCAATAGAAACTTGGGGGCATAGGCTGCCTGCTGCTGCGGTCCTTGATGCTCAACGCTGAACTGCTCCTGGGATTTGCCCAAGCGGGATGTGGTGGCCACTTCTAGTATACCTTCCGTTACGCGGATCAAGACGGGGGCTTCATCGGCGCGCCCAAACAGGGCGGCCCGCTCCAGCGCTTGGATGAACTTCTGCCTGTTAATCACAATGGAAGTATCTTGCTCTGTGTACAGAACCGAACGGTACCTGGGGAACTTGCCGTCAATGAGGCGGGTGGTGAAAATGGTTTCGTCAAAGCGGAAAGCCAGCTGGTTGTCCCCGTAGAAAACATCCACTGGGGCTTCGGTCATGGGCAGACAGCGCACCAGCTCAATGAGGTTCACCTTGGGCACAATGAATTCTCCTTGTTCGAGGTGGGTCTGGCCTGTCTGCGCCCGTACGAAAGATAAGCGGTTGGAGTCGGTGGCCACGAAATTGATCTTCTGCTCCGCTATCTCCACCAGCACTCCCATGAAAATGGGTTTATGTTCATCATTGGACGCCGCGAACACACTGTTGCGGATCAGACGCTCCAGTTCGTAATCGGTTAAGCTCATCACCTTCTCCGAGCAGCTGGGATATTCAGGAAACTCATCGTCCACAATGGTATTTAGGGCAAATTCCATGGTGTCTACGCTGACTAAGACCTGGCCTTCGCGCCATTCCACAATTACAGGTTCATCGGGGAGCCTGCGCACCAGTTCGCAGAACAGCTTACCGCTAACAATGTGTTCGCCCGGTTCAAAAACATGGCAGGGCACTTTGGTCTGTACTGCGATTTGCAGATTATTGGCAGTTAGGGTTAGGAAACCATCTTGAGCCGAAAGGTGCAGTCCGGTTAAGGCTGGCATCTGCTCGTTTGTGGAAATGGCTCGTTCGGTAATGGCTACACCGCTTAATAAATCGGCACATTTGATCTGTAGATGCATAAATATACCTCCTGTGGAATACTTGTCCGCGGCCGTTCTTTACTGTTAATAAAGATCTTGTTAGTAGGAGTAGTAGTAGGCCCTGTTCAAATGTGGAAAACCTGATTGGTCTTGACTGGGTAGTGTTTTGGGCGAAAAACAACTTGTTGAACACTGCCGCGATTTATCCACAACCCACACACAGGCCAAAAACCCGGAAAAACTATCCTCAGGCTTTTCCACAGTTTATGCTCAGCCTCGCCTAATCAGGCTGATCAGCTCGGTGATGGTTCCCTGCAGGGCCGGATCCAGCTTGAGTTCGCTTTCGATCTTTTCAATGGCATGGATTACAGTAGAATGATCCCGTCCCCCAAAGGCCTGTCCGATTTCAGGTAGGGAGCTTTCCGTCAAGTCCCGGGCCAGGTACATGGCCACTTGGCGGGGGAAGGTGATGTTTCTCGTCCGCCGTTTCGATTTTAGTTCCGAAACCTTGATGGAGTAGTAATCGGCCACAATTTCCATGATGCTCTCTATGGTCACGGGCTGGTAGGCCGGGGTTTTGAGGATGTCTTTCAAGGCTTCTGCCACCGTCTCCAAGGTAAGGGGGGCATTGTGCAGGTTGGCATGGGCGATCACCCTTACCAAGGCCCCTTCCAGTTCCCTAATGTTGGATTGGATGTGGGTGGCGATGTAGCTTAGGATTTCTTGATCGATCACCAGATTATCATCCTTGGCCTTTTTGCGCAGGATGGCAATGCGGGTTTCCAAATCGGGGGGCTGGATATCCGCGGTCAAGCCCCACTCAAACCGGCTGCGCAGCCGCTCTTCCAGGGTGGGAATATCTTTGGGAGGCCGGTCCGAGGAGATGACCAGCTGCCGATTGGCTTCGTAGAGCGCGTTAAAAGTATGGAAGAACTCTTCCTGGGTAGACTCTTTACCAGCTACGAACTGGATATCGTCGATGAGCAGGATGTCCGCATTGCGGTATTTGTTCCGGAAATCAACCATAGACTTTTTGCCGATGGCAGAGATGAGATCGTTGGTGAAGGTCTCGGAAGTGACGTACACCACTGAGATGTTGGGATTCTGCTGCAGGGCATAATGTCCGATGGCGTGCATGAGGTGGGTTTTGCCCAACCCCACTCCCCCGTAGATAAAGAGGGGATTGTACGCTTTGGCCGGGCCTTCCGCCACCGCCAATGAGGCTGCATGGGCAAAGCGGTTAGAGTTGCCCACGACGAAGTTTTCAAAGGTGTAGCGGGGATTGAGCGCCGAAGATTTGGGCGCGGGCTTGGCAGCGGCCTCCTTCTCCTCAGGGGGAGGTGCCAGGTTGGCTTCGGGCCAGCTTCTGGTGGGCGGCGTGTTTGGCGCGCCGTGGCCGGGAGAACCCAGTGTTCTTACGCCTTCGGGAATGGTGAACTTGATGTCCCAATCCCTGTTGGCAACCTGGCGCAGGGTCCTGGTGAGCGGGTTCGCGTAGCGGGCCTCCACCCAGTCTTTGGTGAACTCGTTGGGAAACTCTACATATAAAGTATTGCCATCGAGGTAGACTGGACGGCTGTCCTTCAGCCAAGCGTCAAAAGACCGCTCGGGCAGATCAGCGGCCATAATGCTCAGCACTTCTTCCCAGACCAGTCTCAATTGGTTTAGTTGATCCATGACGTACCCTCCCGATGCCTCGCTCTCCTAGTGTACAGTTCTTGATTTATCCACAGGTTCCTCCTTGGGTCCTGGGAAGCCGCCCCCAGGTTACGCGCAGGTTATGCACAACTCGCCGCTTCCTGAAAGGTTGTCCACACCCATCATACAGGTATTTATCCACAAGTTCAACAACTTATCCACAGAAAACTGGGGTTTCGCGTTGGGAAAGCTTACTGTGGACAACGGAATTTTTATCCCCAGAGTTTTGCACAGCTTGACCACAGCACGGTTTGCGCAAAAGTGGCAAAATTGTCTGTTGAATTTGTAAGCCCAGTTCCAGGTGGCCTTGGGAAGTTTTTCACAGCTGTGGATCAGGGGGTTATCCCCAAGTTATCCACAGGCTGTGGATAAAGAATGCTGTTGTGGTGGGCAGATCACTGCCGGGAACATGTGTTTACCTAAGATATCCACAGTTGTGTGGATTACTTGTGGATGATTGTGTGTTAGTTTGTGCATAACTTAAGGGGGGCCGCTAGTATAAAGTTACTGTAGGACAGGAGTTGGCTCCAAAAAAATAGAAGAAGATCCCACCGTTGCTGTCCAGCGACGAGTACTAAGTACTCAGAGGTGAGATCTTCTTATGTATGCAGTATTCGATGAAAGCCTACTGACCTCCTTTCAAGAAGTTGTCCAAAAAGCGGTATTGGAGATTTTTGACGGAAATGGAAT
>JAKOTU010000041.1 GCA_029776155.1 Bacillota bacterium
CTTGAGTCAAATGCGATTCCTATAGTTAAATTTGCAGACGACAATAATTACAGGATTTGGGGATTCCATTTCTTTAACAGGGATTTAAGACGTAAAGAGTTTGATGAAGATATGAACCGACTTTTATAATATATCGCATTGATATAAGTTATTGATAAGTTTTTATTTGATTTACATCCATCCTGTATCCTCAACCCCCTATAAAAAAGGGGGTTATCTAATCTGGTAACTCAACTATTAATTTTCGCGACGGTTGATATGTTCCCACAAACAATAAAAATAAGGGTTTCCTAACATTGCCACATCCGGCAGATCGGCCTCGAGAAAAACTAAATGTCTGGAAACCCTTTATTTACAAGCTTTTCAGTTTTTTATTTCTCAACCTTTGACATCAATACGACGCACTCAACATGGCTCGTCCAGGGGAACATATCCACGGGCTGGATCGCCCCCGCAGTGTAACCTAAACCAGCCAAATAGTTCAGGTCCCTGGCCAAGGTTGCCGGGTTGCAGGACACATAGACCAGAGTGGGCACACCCACCTTCGCCAAGGCTTCCAACACAACGGGATCGCAGCCCTTCCTGGGAGGATCTACCACCGCCCCATCAACCGCTCTGTACTTCTTGATCAACCCCGGCAACACCTCCTCCGCCCTGCCGGTATAAAACTCGGCGTTGGTGATGCCGTTGAGCTGAGCGTTGCGCCGGGCATCGTCCACCGCTGGAGCAACCGCCTCCACCCCTATTACTCTCCCCGCCCGGGCAGCCAGGTACAGCCCGATGGTCCCGGCACCGCAGTATAGATCCAAAACCGTTTCGCCACCCGTAAGGGGCAGACTGTCCCGGACCAGATCATAGAGCACCTTGGTCTGCACGGGGTTCACTTGGAAGAAAGAAGTGGGGGATACAGCATAAGACATGTGGCCGATGGTATCCAGTAGATACTCGGAACCCCACAAGATCTTGGTTTCTCGCCCCAGGATCACATTGGTAACCTGCGGATTGATATTCTGGGCAACGCTGCTTAACTCCGGTACTTCCCGGCTCAGCCTGGCGATGAGCTCTTCCCCGCGGGGCAGATCACGGGTGCGCGTCACCAAAATGAGCATGAGCTTGCCGTGGGAAAAACTCACCCGGATCACCGCATGTCTCAGCACACCGGTGTGACGGACTTCATCATAGGGTTCGATGCCCAGTTCCTGGACGGCCCGCTTCACCGCCAGAGCAAGCCGGGTTATGGAAGGATGCTGGATCTCGCAGCTAGACATGTCCACAATCTCATGACTGCCCCGTTGGAAAAAACCCATGACCAGCCGTTCTTTCCGCCGGCCCAAGGGGAGCTGGGCCTTATTGCGGTAATGGTAGGGGTACTCCATGCCGATGGTGGGCCTTACCTCAACCTCCAGCCCGCCCAACCGTTCCAGGGCATCTAACACCTGCTGCCGTTTCCAGCGCAGCTGTGCCGGATAAGCCATGTGCTGCAGCTGACACCCTCCGCAAAGGGGCGCATGGGGGCAGCTGGGGGTGCGCCGGTCCGGGGAGGGCTCCAGGATAGCTAGGAGCTCCCCATAGGCCAGGCGTTCCTTCACATGGACCAGGCGCACCCGCGCCCGATCACCTGGAATCGTCTGGGGGACAAACACGACCCTGTTGTTGAGTCTCCCCACTCCCGAGCCCTCATGGGAGAGGCCTGTGATCTTCAGTTCATGCTCCGCTCCAACTCGCCAGCTGCTCATGATTCCTCCTTCAAAAAGCCCAGAACCAAGTCTTGCTGGTCCCGGGCCTAATGCTCACTCTACCTTCATTCTCAACATGGAGTAGGGCTGCACCTGCTCCATGGGAATCCGCACCCTATAATTGGCGTGGGCCGCCTCCAGCTCAGTTCCGGTATCTTCCTCAATGAGACGGCTGACCACTGCCTTGAACACAGGACCCCTTGGCTGCAGTACTTCCACCTCCGCCCCTTGGGGCAGCCGGTTACGCACGCCCACCAGCGCTTCCCTTCGGGTTTCATCGTAGCTTTCCACCACACCCACCACATCAAAATGACGGATATAGGCGCTGCTGGGACGGAAAATGCCCGCATCGGAGGGAGCAAAGAAGCCTGCCCAATAGGGCCGGTGGCTTACTTTCTCCAGCTCATCCAACAGCTCCTGGGGCAGCTCGTAGCCCTCCGGATCCCTGGCATAAAGATCCAAAGCTTGGCGGTAAGCCCGCACCACTGTGGCCACATAATAGGCGCTTTTCATGCGCCCTTCGATCTTGAGGCTATCTACCCCAAGGCTCACCAGAGCGGGGATGTGTTCAATCAAGCGCAGATCCTTGGAGTTGAAGATGTGGGTGCCGCCTCCATCCTCTTCTATGGGCATGTACTCCCCCGGCCGTTTTTCCTCCACCACAGCATAGCGCCAACGGCAGCTCTGGGCGCACTCTCCCCGGTTGGCATCACGGCCCGTGAGCACATTGCTCAACAGGCAGCGGCCGGAGTAAGCCACACACATGGCCCCGTGCACGAACACTTCCAACTCCAGACTGGTTTCCTGGCGCACCCGGGCGATTTCTTCCCGGCTGAGCTCCCTGGCCAGCACCAAGCGGGAAAGCCCGAGGCCCTCCCAGAACTTGGCTGCTTGATAGTTCACCGTGTTGGCCTGGGTACTTAAATGCAGCGGCAGGCTCGGCGCATAAGCACGGGCCAGGGCCAGAACACCCACATCGGCAACAATCAGGGCGTCCACGCCCAAATCCTCCAGCTCCCTAAGATAAGCTGGGAGCTCGTCCATTTCCTCGTTGCGGGGATAGGTGTTCACCGTAACGTAAACCTTGACTCCCCGTTTCCGGGCCAAAGCCAGCACCTCCTGCAGTTCTTCAGTACTGAAGTTGCCGGCCTTAGCCCGCATACCGAAGGCCTTACCCGCCAAGTAGATGGCGTCCGCTCCGTATTCCATGGCCACAACGGCCTTTTCCAGGTTCCCTGCTGGAGCAAGCAGCTCGGGAATTTTCAATCCCGCTTCCCTCCTAGTAACCATACATCCTTCTAGCGCGCAGATGCTCGCTGTACGTTTCGGTAAACTCGTGGGTGCCGTCCCGCCTGCTCACGAAAAAGAAATAATTGGTCTCGGCGGGATGCAGCACAGCCAGCATAGAAGCCAGCCCTGGACTGGCTATGGGCCCCGGGGGCAGTCCCCGGTAGCGGTAGGTGTTGTAGGGAGAGTCGATCTCCAAATCCCGGTAGAGCACCACTGGCCGCTCCTCCTCGGTAACATAGCGCACCGTGGGATCAGCCTGGAGCGGCATGTCCACTGCCAAACGGTTGAGGTACACCGAGGCCACAATGGGCCGTTCCTCATCCACCATGATCTCCCGCTCCACTATGGAGGCCAGGGTGACCACCTCGTGCAGGGTGAACTGGCTTTCCGCAAGGAGCGGCATAATGTGTTCTTGGGTCACCTGGACAAACCGGGACACCATCTGTCCGATCAGTTCCTCTTCAGTCTGTCCTTCGGTGAAGTAATAGGTGTCGGGGAAGAGATAGCCTTCCAGGGAAGGGATGGGCAGTTCAAGGGGCAACTTGTCGCCAAAAACCAGTTGGGCATTGAAGGCTAGCTCCATAAAACGCTCGCGGTCGGCAAGTCCATGCTCCGCAAGGAGTGCGGCGATCTGTTTGATCTCAAACCCCTCCGGGATCACCACCCGTACAGTCTGCACTCGGCCTGAGCGGATCTGCTCGATGATCTCCAAGGGCCGCATGGCCGGACTGAGCAGATAAGCCCCAGCTTTCAGCTCGTGCTCTGCACCTTCCACCTTGGCCAGCAGGGCAAAGGCTCTGGCGTTGGCAATAATCCCTTCCCTTTCCAAGAGCTGAGCGATCTGCCTGGTGCCCATACCCTGTTCAATGCGCACCACCTTGCTCAGGGCGTTGTCCTCCCTGCTGAGGGGTTGGTTGCTCACCACAAAAAAGGCAGCCACAACAGCACAGCACAGCATAATGAACAAGAACAGAAAACGGACCATGCCGCCTTCGGTCCGTTTTGACGTTGCTTGCACAGCATCGGGCATAGACGCACCCCCAACAACGCTTAGGGGTTGGTGCCGTTAGTTGTCGTCTTCCGCTTCGAGAAACGCCACCACCCGCTGAAATTCTTCGTCATCCTCGATTTCCATGAGAACTTCGTCACCAGCTTCGTCTAGTTCCAGCCGGTAGATAAGTCCACCGTCTTCTGGGTCGTCCAAGGGGAACAGAACGGCGTAGGACCGCCCCTCAAACTCGAAATCGTAGATGGCACACTCATGCTCGTTGCCGTCTTCATCTTCCAGCACAACGATTTCCTCAAACTCGTGATCATGTTCATGATCGTGATCATCGTGGCCGTGTCTGTGCGCCATAAGATCAACTCCTTCCTTTGAATGCTAGTTTGACCGCCTACAATCCAAATATGCCTGTAAAATGACGGCGGCCGCGACCTTGTCGATCACTTTACGGCGCTTAGCTCGGCTCACATCGCCCTCTATGAGGACCCGCTGGGCGGCCGCGGTCGAGAACCGTTCATCCCAATATTCTACTGGGAGGGCGAATTCCCTTTCCAATTCCGCGGCAAATGAGTATATTTTCTCCACCTCGGGTCCGTAGCTGCCATCGGTCCTGCGGGGCAGGCCCAGCACAAACTTTTCCACGTCATAGGCCTGCACTAGATAGCGCAGCCGGGCCAGGTCCTGTTGCAGACTGGTGCGTCTGATTACTTCGAGCCCCTGGGCGGTCCAGCCCATGGGGTCGCTCACCGCAACACCAATGGTCTTCTCGCCCAGATCCAATCCCAGTATCCGCATCTTCCGCTCCCCTTAAATCACCTTGATGGCGAACTCCGGGCAGCTGGCTCCACAGTACCCGCAGTAGACACACTGTTCGCCCATGGTGATGGCAGCCTGCCCGTCCCTAAGCTCCAAAGCTCCGTTGGGGCAGGCAGCAACGCACTTCCCGCAGCCGGTGCACCAAGCGTCGATATGCAGCTTTCTAGTGGCAGGCTCTGGTGCAGGCAGATCCCGGCGCCCCTGGAAGAAGGCCACGTTATGCTCCACTTCGGCAATGCTCTTCATACCCACCGCCACAGAGTGGATCACGGGGATGGCCAGAAGATAGTCCAAGGCCTGGGCCCACTGTGCCAGTAGGTGTCCTCCGCCCAGGGGCTTCATGGCGTAGATCCCCTTCCCCGCTTGGGCAGCTTTAACGATGGCAGCCAGCATATCTTCCCGGCTGCCGCCCTGGATGCCGATACCTGTTATGTTAATCAGGGGCGAAATCACATCAATCTCCGGAATGGCCGTGGCGGCCATAACCGCCTGAACATAATGGGTGGAAATGCCCACCGCCTTCACCAGCCCCGCTGCTTTGGCTTCCAGCAGCACTTCCAAGGCTGGCCAGTGCCCTCGCAGAGTATGGCTGGACTCCTGTTCGTGGAGGAGGAAGATGGGGACCACCTCCTGGCCCAAGCCCTGCTGGGCCCGCTCCAAGCTCTTCAGCATCCCTTCCCGGGTGTAAGCATAGCTTTTGGTGGCCACTACTACCTCTTCTCGGTGGGGAAAGCGCTCCAGGGCCAGGCGAATGTGTTCGTAGGTGTCGTACATTTCCGCGGTGTCGACAAAATTGACGCCCAGCTCCAAGGCCCTCAGCAGCACCTCGCTTCCCTCTGCAGGTGCCAGATTGCGCTGGAGAGGACCTATGGTTAGGGCGCCGAAGCAGAGTCTAGAAACAGTGAGGCCAGTTTGGCCGAGTTCTGTGTATTTCAATCCCGATCTCCTCAGCTTAAGCGTCTGAACAACACTCCCAAAGTGTTGGGGCCGCAGTGGTTGGTGATGGTGCAGCCGGCCTCGGTGATGATGATCTCCTGAAAATGCCCCGTGTCCTCCAGCAGGGAACGCACCATGTTCAGCACTTCCGGACTGCAGGCCACATGGGTGATGAACGCCCGGCAGGGGTCCAGACCACCGTTTTGCGCCAAGCGGTCTTCTACGTAAAGCCTGACCGCCTTCTCGAAGTTGCCCCTATACTTGCGTCCCACGATCATTGCTCCATCCCGCACTTCAATGCAGGGCTTCAAGCGCAGAATCTTAGCGCCCTGGGCGGTAATGGCAGAGCAGCGGCCCCCTCGGGCCAGATAATCGAGCTGGTCAATGATGAAACTGGCATCCACTTTGGGCACAAGCCGCTCTAGTTCGGCTGCGATCTCTGCGGCCGTTCCGCCCCCTTGGGCCAGGAGAGCCGCTTCGTATACCAAATGACCGCTGCCTGTGGACAGATTCCTGGAATCCACCACTTTCACGCCGGGGAAATCCCGGGCGGCTAGTAAGGCGTTATTATAACAAGAAGAGAAACCAGAACCTAAACTGATGTGAACCACTTCATCCCCTTGGGCTGTGAGTTTCTGGAAGTGTTCTTGGTATTCATAGACATTTACCGCCCCGGTCTGGCAGTGCCGGCCTGCTTCCACATGGGCAATCAGCTCCGCCGGAGTTAGATCAACACCGTCCTTAAAAACCTCGTCATCCACGGTAATGCTCAAGGGAGTAATGCTGATGCCTAAACTCTGCACTAAATCCGGTGAAAGGTCACAAGTACTATCCGCACTAATCCGTGTCAACCCTTAACACTCCTTTGCCGTGTCGGAAACCAATGAATTGGGACGTAACGAGCTCAGCTCCTCTGAAGATAGTGTTTGACCAATTCTTCCAGGATCACATCCCTTTCCAGCTGCGATATGAGGGCACGGGCATTCTTGTGGCTGGTAATGAACGTTGGGTCCCCCGACATCAAATAGCCCACAATTTGACCAAAAGGATTGTACCCTTTGTCTTGCAGGGCTTCATACACCTGCTGCAGGATGGTTCTAACCTCCGAGGCGTCATCCTCCCAGGCCCTGTAGCTGAACAACGCTGTCTTGTCGTGGGCATCGTTCATGGTATCCCTCCCCTGCACCGTTTTCTCTATGCTTATTCTGTAACTACAGAGCAATTCCCTCCAACAGCTGCCTTAACTGCCGACGGCTTTCTTCCAAAGCAGTGGGCAGTTTTTCGGGGAGGCGTCCTCCTGCCTGCGCCATATCGGGCCGGCCTCCGCCACCGCCGCCGCAGATCTGGGCCGCAGCTTTCACGACCTGACCCGCATGAACACCGGCTTGGGTCAGTGACTTGGACACCATACTCACAAAAAGAACCTTCTCGCCACTTCTGCTTCCCAAGAGGATAGCCGCAGGGTTCAGCCGGTCCCTGATCCGGTCGCCTAGCTCCCGCAGCTCTTCTGGATCTTGAGCCGCAACTTCCGCCACAACCAGGAAGGCTTGGCCCACCTGCTCTGCACCGGCTAGGAGCTCATCCAGGGAACCTAGGAGGTTTTGGCGCTTCAGCTCGGCCAGTTCCTTCTCCAGGGCCCGGTTCGCCTCCAGGAGCCGCTCTACCTGCTCCGGCAGCTGCTCCACTTTGCTCTGCAGCTTAGCCTGGAGCTGGTGCAGCACATCCTCCTGCGCGTGGACATGGGCCAGGGCTTCTGTGCCCACAACAGCCTCAATGCGCCGCACGCCCGCGGCCACGCTGCCCTCGGAAAGGATTTTAAACAGACCTATTTCACCGGTAGCCTGCACGTGGGTACCCCCGCACAACTCCAAGGAGTAATCCCCCACCTGAATCATGCGTACCTCATCCCCGTACTTCTCACCAAAGAGGGCCACAGCACCCTGCTGTCTGGCGCTCTCCAGATCTGTTATGGTGGGCACCACAGGAAGGTTGCGCAGGATCTGCCTATTTACTGCCTGTTCGATCTGCCGCAGCTCAGCAGCGGTTACGGCCTGAAAATGGGTGAAGTCAAAGCGCAGCCGTTTGGGACCGACGTAAGAGCCGGCTTGGTTCACATGGTCGCCTAGAATGTCCTTGAGGGCCTTATGCAGCAGGTGGGTGGCGGTGTGATGGCGCGCCGTTTCTTTTCTCAGTTCCTCGGAGATAGCCGCCCTGGCCGGGCTGGCTACCGCGATGTAACCCTTTTCCACCACTCCGAAGTGGCTGACTAGCCCTTCCACCGGTTTGCGTACATCGCTGATGCGGACCGCACCCGTGGCAGTTTCGATCACGCCCTGATCTCCAATCTGGCCCCCTGCTTCTGCATAGAAGGGAGTGCGGTCCAAAACCACGGCCACTTCGGCGCCCTCCTGGGCGCTGTCCACGCTGCGGCCATCCACGATCAACCCCACCACTTTAGCCTCGGTTGCAAAGCATTCATAACCCACAAACTCAGTGGTCACAGCCCCCGCCAGCTCTTTATAAGCCTCAAGGCGGCTGTCCAGATAACCATGGGCCGTGCGGGATTGTCTGGCCCGCTCCCTTTGGGCCTCCATGGCCTGGCGGAAACCATCTTCATCCACGGTGAGCCCCTCGTGGGCCAAGATCTCCCTGGTTAAGTCAAGGGGGAAGCCAAAGGTATCGTAGAGCTGGAAGGCATCAGTTCCGGCAATCACACTTGTCCCGGCCTTGCGGGCATCTTCCGCCAGTTCCTGGAGGAGCCTCAGCCCCTGTTCCAAGGTGGCGCTGAAACGCTCTTCCTCCAGCCTGACCACATTCCGCACATATTCCTGACGTTCCACCAGCTCGGGATATGCTCCCTTCATCTGCTGCACCACCACATCCACCATATGGGCAGCAAAGGGCCGGTCAATATGCAGCAGGCGCGCGTGCCGCACAGCCCGCCGCAGCAGCCTTCTTAAGACGTAGCCCCGCCCCTCGTTGCTGGGCAGTACACCGTCGGCCACCAGGAAAGTAACCGCGCGCATATGATCCGTGATCACCCGCAGAGACATGTCCGTCTCGGGGCTGGCCCCATATTCTACGCCCGCTAGGCTGCCCACAGCATCCAGGATAGGACGGATGTTGTCCACCTCAAAGATACTGGTCTTGCCCTGGAGCAGTGCAGCCACCCGCTCCAGACCCATGCCCGTATCGATGCTTTTCGCCTGCAGCGGGGTATAAGTATCCCCTTCCTGATGAAACTGGATAAAGACCAGGTTCCAGAACTCCAGAAAGCGTTCGCAGTCGCAGCCGGGCTTGCAGTCAGCCTGACCGCAACCGAACTCGGGCCCCCGATCTAAGTAGATCTCGGAGCAGGGACCGCAAGGTCCCGAACCGGTTTCCCAGAAGTTGTCTTCCTTGCCCAGGCGCACGATCCTCTCCGCAGGCAGGCCCACGTCTTTGTTCCAAATCTCAAAGGCCTCGTCATCATCTAAGTAGATGGAAACCCAGAGCCGGTCGGGAGGAAGCTGCAAATGCTCCACCACAAACTCCCAGGCCCAGGGAATCACTTCTTTCTTGAAATAATCACCAAAGGAGAAATTTCCCAGCATTTCAAAAAAAGTGGCATGACGGTCTGTCTTGCCCACGCTGTCAATATCACCGGTGCGGATGCACTTCTGGCTAGTGGCAATACGCGGTGAAACGGGCTTCTCTAGACCGAGAAAATAACGTTTGAAAGGCACCATCCCAGCCACCGTGAGCAGTAAGGTGGGATCCCCGTGGGGGATCAACGAAGCACTGGGCAAGATACGGTGATCCTTGCTCTGGAAAAACTCCAAAAACATGGTCCGGATTTGATCCACTGTATAGTTCTTCATAAAGTGCCGCTCCAAGCGGTTCCCCCCATTTCTAAAGCCAGACACTCTCTTTTCGCTAACACAATATTATCCAAGTGAGGTTACCTTGTCAACTTGGAACGCCGGGGGCTTTCTCCGGGCGGATCGTCCCCCAAAATGAAAAAGGGCCAGCTGTGCTGCCCTTTTGGCTCCCCTGGCCAGCTTCACCGGGGCTGGGGACGGCGCAGAAGAAAGTAGTCCAACAGCACCCGTCCAATAGCCGCGGCGGGAACGGCAATTAGCAGGCCCAGCAGCCCCAAGAGGTGTCCACCCACCAGCACGGCAAAGATCACCACCAAGGGGTGCAGACCCACCCGATCCCCAATGAGCCAGGGGGAGATCAGGCTGTTTTCGATCTGGTTAGCCGCCACAAACAGCACGAACACCCAGAGCACAGTCACCGGGGACTTGGAGAGGGCCAGGGCCGCCGCAGGCAGAAAGCCCAGCACAGGGCCGAAGTAAGGGATAATATCAAACAGGCCCGCAAGCAGGGCAATAAACAAGGCATAGGGTATCTTCAAAAGCCACAGACCCCCGTACACAAACAGGCCCACAAACAAGCAGATCCAAAGCTGCCCGCGGAAAAACCCGTTCAGGGCACTATTCACTTCCCCCAAAATGAACAGGGCATCCCCCCGGTAGTGGGCTGGTATGTAACGCAGGGCCCGCTCCCGCATGGCTTGGTGATCGCGCAGGAAGTAAAAGGCCAAGACAGGCGAGATGAGCAGGGCGAGCAGGTTGGTGAACAGAGCCATCAAAACCTGTATGAGCCTGCCCGCCAGGCCCTCTAAGGCCAGCTGAATCCGGGCCAAAAGCGTGTCCCAGGCCTCCTGCAGTGTGGCCGGGAGCTTAAGGCGCCTAAGAAAACCCACTGCGTCCTGCCCCAGTTCTTCCAGTTGCACGGCCTGGCGAGGGAGCTTGCGGGCAATCTCTTCCAGCTCTTTGAGCAAGTTGGGCAGGGTAAGGCTGAGTAACAGCCCAAAGACCACGCCAAAGAGGGCATAGACAATGAGGATGGCTGCCACCCGCGAAGCGCCCCGTTTTTCCACCGCGACAATCAGGGGATAGACCACGTACGCCAAAAGGATCGCAAACAAGAAAGGGGTCAGCACAGCCCTGACCCGATACAGAAAAAGCAAAACCCCCAAAAAGAGCAGTGTCCACCAAGCGCGTCGGGACACAGGCCTCAATCCATCCAGTTGCTCAACTGCTGCTCCACAGTGCCCCTGGCCCTGCGCAGCAGGCTGCGGCCTGTGGAGCGCAGCTGCCTGGTCACAGAACCTTTGGTCATGGTGTTGCCCACATAGATGCCCACAGCAAGACCGGCCAAACCCATCAGCAGCATATTTCGGCCATTGGCCACATCCATCACCTCGTTTGGAGTTCTACCGCTAGCTTCCCCAGATCGGGCAAAAAAAACACCGAGATTACCTCTCGGTGTCGATTCCTCCACATGCTCACCTCACGCAGTGGGGGCTGTTTTCTTCCGGTAGTCGGCGATGGCGGCTCCCAACGCCTCTGCAGCCAAATTCGAGCAGTGCATTTTCACGGGCGGCAGTCCTTCCAGGGCCTCTGCTACCTGCTGATTGGTGATCTGTTCCGCTTCTTCCAGCGTTTTGCCCTTGGCCATCTCTGTGATCATGCTGGAAGTGGCGATGGCGGCACCGCAGCCGAACGTTTTGAATTTGATATCGGTAATAATGTTGTTTTCCACTTTGATCCACATCTTCATAATATCGCCGCAGCGTGCGTTGCCAACTTCGCCCACTCCGGACGCATCGGGGATTTCACCCACGTTGCGCGGATTGGTGAAGTGGTCCATGACCTTTTCCGAATACATGATCTTCCTCCTATCCTTGATACAGCGGGGACATGGCCCTCAGCCGCTCCACTATGCCCGGTATTTCCTGCAGCACAAATTCCACATCTTCCTCTGTGTTCTCCCGCCCCAGCGTCAAGCGCAGCGATCCATGGGCGATCTCATGGCTGAGCCCCATGGCCAACAGAACGTGGGATGGGTCCAAAGAACCCGATGTACAGGCTGAGCCGCTGGAGGCAGCTATTCCCCGCAGATCCAGATTGAGCAGCATGGACTCGCCTTCGATAAACCCGAAACAGACATTTACATTGTTGGGCAACCTCTGCTCTAAGTGGCCGTTCACCCTGGTATGGGGAATCCTGCTTAGCCCGGAAATAAGCCGGTCCCGGAGCTTGATCAGGCGGGCGTTTTCCTGCTCCCGCTCTTCCTGGGCCAGGGCAAAGGCCTTGGCCAAACCCACAATCCCGGCCACATTCTCTGTACCCGCGCGGCGCCTCTTTTCCTGGCCGCCGCCGTGAATCAGGGGGCTGAGCCGCACTCCCTTGCGCACATAAAGGGCACCTACGCCCTTGGGTCCGTAGAATTTGTGGGCAGAGATGGAAAGCAGATCAACGTTGAGCGCCTCAACGTTCAGATCCAAAACGCCAGCCGTCTGCACCGCGTCGGTATGGAATTTCGCGCCGTGCCTGCGCACGATGGCACCAATCTCACTGATGGGCTGGATGGTGCCCACCTCGTTATTGGCATGCATAATGGATACCAAAATGGTATCAGGCCGCAGGGCTGCTTCCACCTGGGCGGGGCTCACTAAGCCGTACTCGTCCACAGGGAGGATGGTCACTTCAAAACCCTGTTTTTCCAGCCACAGCACGGCATCCAGGACCGCGTGGTGCTCGATGGCGCTGGTGATGATGTGTTTGCCCCGGTTTTGATCTGCCCAGGCCACACCCTTGATGGCTAGGTTGGCTCCCTCCGAACCACCAGAGGTGAATACGATCTCACTAGGTGAAGCACCCAGAAGGGCGGACACTTGATCTCTAGCGTTATCCAGCGCCTTGCGGGCGGCTCTCCCCCAGCTGTACACGCTGGAGGGGTTGCCAAATTCGCTGTTGAAGTACGGAAGCATGGCCTCCAGCACTTCCGGTCGAACTGGCGTGGTTGCTGCGTGATCCATGTAAATTCGTTTCATTATCCTTTTGCCACCCCTAATCCTATGGCCTTCTGCCTCAAGTCTTCCAGAGTTGTATTGTCCAGCACCCGCTCCATGCTGTCCTGCAGTCTCTTCCATAAGCCCCGCAGCACGCACTGTTCTGGCTGGTCGCAGTAAGGGCCTGTGCCTGAATCAGAGTCTAGACAGTCAAGGGGAGTGATGGGCCCTTCGAGAACGCGGATGATCTGACCAATGGTAATCCTCTCCGGGGGATGGGCCAACTCATAGCCTCCCTGAGCCCCCCGCTTGCTCGCCACCAATCCCGCCTTACGGAGTGCGCCCATGAGCTGTTCCAGGTAGGTCTCGGAAATCAGCTGGCGCTCAGCTACGCTCCTCAAGGGAATGGGGCCGCTGCCGTAGTTGAGGGCGAGATCAAACATGGCACGGACTCCATACTCGCCCCGCGTGGATACGCGCATGCATCCGCCTCCCCTCATTTCCGACTAATTTTGTCGGGATTGAATTCATTTTGATCATAGCACAGGGGTTAGGGGGCGTCAACGCTGAAAAAGCAAAAAAGCCCCTCAGGGCTGTTGGGGCTTGCTTCTGGCCTTCAACTGGGCGAAATAGGCCAGGCGTTCTTTAATCACCTTTTCGCGACCCTGTTCCGAGGGCTCATACACCTGAAAACCGCGCAGTTTCTCGGGCAGATAATCCTGAACCACATAGTGATGGGGATAATCGTGGGGGTATTTGTACCCCTTGCCGTGGCCAAGTTTGGCTGCCCCAGCATAGTGGGCGTCCCGCAGATGCGCTGGCACCGGTTCAGCTCCCCCCTGCTCCACCGCGGCCAGGGCGGCATCCACGGCCTTGATCACTGAGTTGCTCTTCGGGGCTGTGGCAATATAGATTATGGCCTGGGCAATGGGAATGCGGGCCTCCGGCATGCCCAGCCACTCCAGGGCAAAGCCCGCGGCTTGGGCCATGAGCAGCGCGGTGGGATCGGCCATACCCACATCTTCCGCAGCATGCACCAACAGCCGGCGCACAATAAAGCGAGGGTCTTCCCCGGCGTAGACCATGCGGGCATACCAATACAGGGCAGCATCGGGATCGCTGCCCCGCAGAGACTTTATGAAGGCAGAGATAACATCGTAGTGCTGATCTCCCGCTTTATCGTATCGTACCCGCTGGGTCTGGGCCGCTTCTTCCGCCACAGCCAAGTCCACCACCCGCACTCCCTGCTCATTGGGGGGCGCGGTGAGCACGGCAAACTCCAAAGTGTTGAGCAGTACCCGGGCATCGCCATTGGCAATGCGCACCAAGTGCAGCAAGGCATCTTCTGCCACAGAGCAAGGCACCTCGCCCAGGCCCCGGGGGTGTTGGAGAGCCCGCTTGGCCAGGGCAAGTAGATGGTGTTCTTCCAAGGGTTTGAGCTGATAGATCTGGGAACGGCTGAGCAGAGCAGCATTGACTTCAAAGTAGGGGTTCTCCGTGGTGGCGCCGATGAGGATCAGATCCCCCTTTTCCACCGCGGGCAGCAGCACATCCTGCTGCCCTTTGTTCAGCCTTTGGATCTCATCCACGAACAAAATGGTGCGTTCGCCATGGTAGGCCCGCCGATCCCTGGCTTCCTCCGCCAGCCGCTTGAGCTCGGCGGCCCCAGTGGTGGTGGCACTCACGTTGATGAACACACCCTGCGTGGTCTTGGAGATCACATAGCCCAAAGTGGTCTTGCCTGACCCGGGCGGCCCGTAGAGGATGATGGAGCGCAGGATATCTTCAGTGATAGCCCGTCTGAGAAGCCTTCCCGGGCCCAAAATGTGCTCTTGGCCAACATACTCCTCCAAGGATTCGGGACGCATGCGCACCGCCAAAGGCGCCTGTTCGTGCCGCAAGGGGCTCTGCTCAAACAAATCCATGCTCAAACCTCCCCGCAGATCTTCCTCACAATCCAGCTGGCCATAATCAAACCCGCGGCGCCGGGAACGAAGGCTGTGCTGCCTGGAGTGGAGCCCGCTTTGCTCCCCACGGACTTTTCATCGGAAAAGACCACGGTAAGTCCCCGCCCGATCCCCCGCCTGCGCAGGGCTCCCCGCACCGCCCTAGCCAAGGCGCAGGTATGGGTTTGGGAGATATCTGCGATGCGCAGCCGCGTTGGATCCAGCTTGTTGCCTGCACCCATGGCCGAAATGATGGGAATGCCTTCCGTAAGGCAGCTTTCGATGAGATCCACCTTCGCCTGCACACTGTCAATGGCATCGGCCACAAAGTCGAGCCCTGCCGGGAGCAGCACTTTGTGGTTCTCACGTTTGTAAAAGGCTTGGCAGGGCAACACCTGGCACTCCGGGTTGATCTGGGCGATTCTCTCCGCCATCACTTCCACCTTGGGCCGGCCTAGGGTAGCTTCGAGGGCCACAATCTGGCGGTTTAAGTTGGAGATGGCTACCACATCGTGGTCAATGAGGATGAGCCTCCCCACTCCCGAGCGGGCCAGGGCCTCGGCGGCATGTCCACCTACGCCCCCCAAGCCCACCACGGCCACCGAGGCTCTCTGCAGGCGTTGGAGTTTTTCCGCTCCCAAGACCAGTTCCGTCCGGACAAATCTATGTTCCATGCTTTTCCTCCAAAAAAAATACCCCGTAAGGGGTATCCGGATCCGCCCCCCACCGTACCGCTAGTGCTGACCCGAATGAACCTGCCTCGGCAGGTGGGTACCCTCCGCACCAGTTCGAGCGTCCCCTCGCAGGGGCATGCCCTAGCTGCTGCGAGCTCAGGTTCCCTTTGTGTTGGTGTTGGCTCATATCAAGGCCAGATTGATCGCGAGCACAGCAGGGGTGCATCATCTAGGTCGATCATAGCACAGTCTCTACCGCGATTCAAGTACTCTGCTTGTACCGGTTTTTCCCGATTTTTCCGGTTCTACTCGGTTGACCGTAGACATACAGGTTAGCAGAGGAGGGATTGGCAACATGGATCAGCTTCTAGGCAAAGTGCTGGCCATCGCCTTTGTGATCGAAGTGCTCACCAACACCATCAAAGCGCTGCTGCCGGACCTAAACCGCCGCCACCTGCCCTTGATTTCAGGGGTGCTGGGCGTCTGTCTGGCCTGGGTGAGCGGCGTGGGTCTTTTGAGCACCCTGGACATACCTGTGCGCAACGTGCTCCTTGATTATCTGGTGACAGGGATTGTCACCTCCCGGGGAGCAAACATTGTGCATGACCTGGCGAAAACACTCAGCTCTTCAAGCTAATTTTCAGCTCCTTCAGCTGCGCCTCGCTGATGGGCGCGGGCGCTTCAATCATCAGATCGGAAGCACTCACTGTTTTGGGGAAGGCAATAACATCCCTGATGGACTGCCGTTTGGCCAGGAGCATGACTAAGCGGTCCAAGCCAAAGGCGATGCCGCCATGGGGGGGAGCTCCATATTCAAAAGCTTCCAGGAAATACCCGAACTGCCTGCGGGCTTCCTCCATGGTGAAGCCCAAGGCAGCAAACATACGCTCCTGGAGGCGCCGGTTGCTGATACGGATGCTTCCTCCCCCCAACTCCACTCCATTGAGCACCATGTCGTAGGCTTTAGCCCTTACTTTCCCAGGATCAGTCTCCAGCAGATGCTCATCTTCATCCAGGGGAGCGGTAAAGGGGTGGTGGGCTGCCACATAGCGCCCCGCATCTTCATCGTAGACAAGTAGGGGCCAGTCCACAACCCAAAGCAGGTTGTAGGCATCGTCGTCAATCAGGCCCAGCTCTTTACCTAATGCCAGGCGCAGCCTGCCCAAAACGTCGCACACCAGATCATAGTTGCCAGCCACCATCAAGATGAGGTCCCCCGCCTCGGCCGCAAAGGCCCTCTTGATTGCTTCCAGCTCTTCCTCTTGGAGGAACTTGGCTATGGGCGAGCGCACCTTATCTGGTTCCACAGCCAGCCAGATCAGACCCTTGGCTCCCCAGCCCTGGGCCTGCTCGCTGAGCTGATCCAGCTGCCGCCTGGTAAAGCTGGCTCCCCCCTTAACGTTGATCCCCCTGATTACTCCTTGGGACGCAGCCGTCTCAGCAAACACCCTGAAACCGCTGGCGCTGAGTTCAGCTGTGGCATCGCAGATCTCCAGGCCAAAACGGGTATCCGGCTTGTCTGAACCAAAGCGGTCCATGGCTTCCCTGTAGCTCAGCCTGGGAATAGGTGAGGGGATCTTAACGCCCTTCACTTCTTCTAGGACATGGAGGATCATCGCTTCCATCATGTCCATCACATCGTCCCGATCCACAAAGGACATCTCCACATCGATCTGGGTAAACTCAGGCTGCCGGTCAGCCCTCAGGTCTTCGTCCCGGAAGCAGCGGGCGATTTGGTAATAGCGTTCAAAACCGGCGATCATCAGCAACTGCTTAAACAACTGCGGCGATTGGGGCAGCGCGTAAAAGTTTCCGGGATGGACACGGCTGGGCACCACATAGTCCCGGGCTCCCTCAGGGGTGGAGCGGATCAGCATGGGGGTTTCAATTTCCAAAAAGCCTTCTCTGTTCAAAAAGGACCGCACACTGGCGGTGATGCGGTGGCGCAGGGTAATCGCTTCTTGGAGTTCCCTGCTGCGCAGGTGGAGATAGCGGTATTTCAAGCGAATGGCCTCATCCACTTCCTCGGCTCGGTCAATATGGAACGGCGGCGTTTTGGCTTCAGACAAGATGACTAGCCGCTCCGCCTGCACCTCCACTTCACCTGTGGCCATCTTGGGGTTCACCTGCTGCTCAGGACGGGCCACGACCCTGCCTTGCACTGCGATGACAAACTCGCTGCGCAGGCTTTCCGCCTCCCTAAACTGCTCCGCGCCCAGCGTTTCCGGGTCAAAGACAACCTGAACCACGCCGGAGCGGTCCCTTAGGTCCACAAAGATCACCTGTCCCAGGTCGCGCCTTCTGTTCACCCAGCCATTGAGCGTTACGGCGGCACCCACATGGGACTTCCTCAACTCACCGCAGCAGATGGTTCTCTTCCAGTCCGTCATTTCCCACACTCTCCTAAGATGTATGCTAGCCGTTCTAGATCCTCCAGATCCAGCTCCTGTTCCTGTCCATCCTGCATGTTGCGGACAATCAGACGATTGCGGCTGAGCTCTTCCTCACCGAAAATGAGCACATAGCGGCTGCCCAACCTGTTAGCTGCTTTCATCTGGGCCTTGATACTGCGGTCCAGGTAATCCAACTCGGCCCACATCCCTTTGCCGCGCAGGAAATAGGCCACCTGGGCTGCCTTGCGTTTGGTTGCGCCGCCAAAATGGACGAGGTAGGCCCGGGGACCTTCCTGCTGTACCTGAAGCTTACCCTGCCCCTCCAGGGCCAAGAGCAGCCGTTCCACGCCCACTGCAAACCCCACCGCCGGGGTTGCTTTGCCCCCCAGCTCCTCCACCAGCCCGTCGTAGCGCCCGCCAGCGCCGATGGCGTTCTGGGCGCCCAGTTCCGAACTCGTTACCTCAAATACGGTCTTGGTGTAGTAGTCAAAGCCCCGCACGAGACGATGGTTGAGTCTGTAAGCAACGCCCAGTTCATCCAGGTAGGCGAGCACCTGGGCAAAGTGGTCGGCACATTCGGAACAGAGGTGGGCCTCCATGCGGGGGGCACCGGCGAGCACTGCCTGGCAGCTTTCCACTTTGCAGTCCAAAAGGCGCAGGGGATTGCGGTGCAGACGGCTCCGGCAGCTGCTGCACAGCTGGTCCACCCGGGGTTCAAAATACTCCACCAGCTCCTGGCGATAACTGGGCCGGCAAGAAGGACAGCCGATACTGTTGATCTCCACCTCAAACCCACTCAACCCACAGGCTTTGTACAGCTCTAAGGGCAGCATGATAGCTTCAACATCCAGCAGAGGATCCTGGGACCCGAGGGCTTCGAAGCCAAATTGGGTAAATTGGCGGTAGCGTCCGGCCTGCGGGCGCTCATAGCGGAACATGGGGCCGTAATAGTAGAGCTTCACGGGCAAGGCCCCTCCGCCCAGATTGTGCTCGAGGAAGGCGCGCACCACGGGGGCTGTGCCCTCAGGGCGCAGCGTGAGGCTCCTTTCCCCCCTGTCCAAGAATGTGTACATCTCCTTTTCCACAATGTCCGTGGCTTCACCGATGCCCCGCTGAAAGAGTTCCGTATGTTCAAAAAGGGGGGTGCGCAACTCCTGGTACCCATAGGCAGCGCACACCTGCCTGATTTTCTCCTCCAGCTGATGCCACAGTTCGATCTCGCCGGGGCCCACGTCATTAGTGCCCCTAGGCCTGGTAGTCAGTGTCATTTCTCCACCCCCTAGGCGTTGGCAAAAAGCGAGTGATGGTAACCACCACTCGCCTGAGTTCTAGTTTTCCGGAACCGGCTCAGCTGCTGTTTCCACTGGTTCTTCGGCGGGTTCTGCTTCCACCGTTGCGGGCGCTTGCTCCCCTTCCCCTTCAGCAGCTTCAGCCTGCGCCTGCTCCTGGAGTCGAGCGTTCTGCTGCTCCTGGAACTCTTCGATGAGCTTCTCGATGGCCTTCGCATCCTCCCAGCGCTCCAGGGAAGTTACGCTGTGGTAAAGGGTAAGGAGGGCAAAGATGTCGCCTGGCACCAGTTCCGCTGCCTTGATATACTGCTCCACGGCGCGGTCGATATCTTCAGCTTCTTCATACAACTTGCCCAGACTGTAAAGCAGAGTATAGTCGGTGGCTTCCTTTTCTGCAGCCAGCTTGTACTGCTCAATGGCTGCATCGAGATCGCCCAGCCCGTGGTAGGCATCTCCCAGGAAGGAGTTCAAGTAGCCATTATCGGGCTCTTCTTCCAGGGCAAGTTGATAGTAGTGCACCGCATTTTCAAAGTTGCCGGCCTGCATTTCTTTGAAGGCATTGAGGCGGTGCTCCATCAGCACGATATTAGCAGCGTCGCGCAGCTGCTCCAGCCAGGATTCCAACTCTTCCTGGCCCTTCTGCAGCCGGAGCTCCTTTTCCAGCTCAGCACGGGCCTGCTCGAACTCTTCACCTTCCGGCTCGATGCGGTCCGTTACGGTAATAATATGATACCCGTAGGTGGAACGAACAGGTTCGCTGATCTCACCCACAGCTAAAGAGAAGGCGGTCTCTTCAAACTCGGGCACCGTCTTGCCCCGATAGATGTAGCCCAGCTCTCCTCCGCTGGTTGCGGTGGAATCATCGGAATAAGTGGCAGCCATATCCGCAAAGTTTTCCGCTGTGACCTGGGCATAGACCTCCCACGCCTTCTGCTCCGCAGCGGCCCAAGCCTCGTCGGTGTCATCCTCTGGACGAATCAGAATATGGCTGGTGCGCACCCGTTCATAGGCGGACCGGAGCTCTTCTTCAGTCACAGGCACATGGGCCAGCACCTGCTCCTGCAGCTTATCAACTTGGATCTGGTGTTCCAGCTGCCGCCTTAGGGTTTCCTCGCTGAGTCCTGCATTCTTGAGCTGCACCTCATAGTCCTCGCGGCTTCCGAAGAGATCGACAATTCGCTGCAGCTCCGCATCTACCTCAGTCTTGGAAGCGGTAATCTTGCGTTTGTCGATTTCCTGGTGCACCAAAATACTGTCAATTAGGGCTTCCAGGGCTTGATAACGCAGCGCTTCATGCATGCGCCCAGTGAGGGGCCCTTGCTGCTGCTCAATCTGCTGGGCAAAGCGCAGATGAGTCAGATAAAGATCGTAGAGGGAAATGGTCTGGCCGTTCACCTTGGCCACCGCTAACGCCGCCTCCGCAGGGATGCTCTGGGACCCGCCAAAGAGGGAAACCCCCGCTGCCCATAGACCGCCGCCGAGCATGGCTGCTAGCACAATAATAATCACGAACTTCATTTGGTTCCTCATTTTGCGGAACATGGCAACCAACCCTTTCCATTCAAGAAAGACCAACAAGCTAATTGTACTTGAAATGCGGTTCTATGTCAAACGCACAAGTTCTGCTTGGGCAGTCAATACCTGCTAGAGAAGTGCCGGCGCAGCCATTCCAATCTCTCCCCCAGACCCTCCCGAATCTGGGCAGCGTAGGCAGCTGGGCACTTGGGGTTCGCCTGGCGCACTAGGCTTAAATCGGAGGCCACCAACTTGGTAACGCCCCCTCCCCCCAGGGCGATGATGCTCTGGCGCTCTTCCATCATCTGAATGTTGTAGATGGAGGCAGTGCCCTCCCGGGCATAACCAACGTTCTCCAGGTCGCCTAGAATATGGCGCTGCCGGTAGAGATAATAGGGGCTCATACCCCAGCCCAAGGCGTATTCCCGGGCCAGCTCCACCATGGCTTCACCCTGTTCCTGGGCAATGCGCTCCCGTTCCCAATCCTTCTTCAGCCTGGAAGCCCGTTTGAGGGCCAGACTGTGCACAGTGAGGTTGTCCGGCCCTAATCTGGCCAACTCCTCCAGGGTGCTGCGTACATGGGAGAGTTCTTCGCCGGGCAGCCCCATGATCACATCCATGTTGATTAAGGGAATCCCCACTTCCCGGGCCAGGGTAAAGGCCCGGCGCACATCCTCCACTGTATGGCGGCGTCCGATCAGCTGCAGGGTGGGCTCATGCATGGTCTGGGGGTTGATGCAGATCCGCTGAGTCCCTCCGGCCTTGAGGATTGCCAAAGTCTCACGGGACAGTGTCTCCGGCCTGCCAGCTTCCACGGTGAACTCTTTGGTTCCTGCCGTAACCAGGTACTTTTGAATCGCCTGGAGCAACTGCTCAAGCTGGTCTCCCTGCACCGTAGTGGGGGTTCCTCCACCTAGATACACCGCTTCCACTTGGAGGCCAAGCTCCCTAAGGAGACTGCCCACTTGCCCAATCTCCACATACAGGGCCTTGAGAAAGTCGGGCAGTAAATGTCCGTGGGTTTCCAGGGGATAGGCCGCAAAGGAGCAGTAACTGCAGCGGGTGGGACAGAAGGGAATGCCCACGTAGATACTCACGGGGTTATTGGGGTCGGGATGGAAATAGGGGCGCTGCCTGGCAGCAACCTCCAGAAGCAGATCCGCCTTGCGGGAACTGAGGGCGTACACCTCCAAGAGGATTTCCCGCAGCTCCTCGGGGGGAAAACCCCGGTCCAGCATGGAGTGGACCATCTTCAGGGGACGCACCCCGGTGAGAATCCCCCAGGGGCTTTCCGCTAGGCCGTAGACCCGTTCAAAGACGCGGCGAATACCCAGCCGGACCCGCTCCTTAATACGGCGCTCCCGATCCGCTTGGTTATAGCGGGCATCCAAAATCTCCGTATCCCGATACGTCCACTCCTCCCCTTCGAGACTGACAAAAACCACCAACGCGCCATCTTCCCAGGCGTACCGGGCCTGCAGGACCTTGCCAGGTCCAAAGGAGGCATTGGGGGCCAGGGATTTCACCGCTACTTCCATGGAGGGGGCCAGGAAGTCCGCGGCCTGAATATCATAGCTTTCGTGGCCAAAATAAAAAGGAATAGTTATCGCTCTTCACTTCCCTACAGCGAGTTCAAAAAAGGGTTCTCTAAAAGCTCCCGAGCCAAAGTGGTGCTGAACCCGTGGCCCGGATAAACCTTCGTTTCCGGAGACAGTTCCGTTAAGCGCTTGAGGCTCTGCCGCAGGGCCTGCTCATCGGACCCGGGAAAATCCCAGCGCCCCACGGAAGATCTAAACAGAGTATCGCCGCTGAGCAGAATCCCCTCTCCATAGAGGCTGATTCCGCCAGGGGTGTGCCCTGGGGTGTGAATCACCTGCAGGTGCTTGCTGCCAACCTGGATCTCATCTCCATCCCTCAACAACCGGTCTGCCTGTACGGGTGGAACATCCATGCGCACCTGGGGGCCCAGGTGCAGGTTGGGATCGTCCAAGTAGGGGGCATCCGCTTCATGAATGCACAGGGGTGCTCCCGTTTTTGCTTTTAACCAGGCATTGCCCAAAATGTGGTCGCAGTGGCCATGGGTATTGATGATGGCCACTGGGCGCAGGTGATGCTGTGCCAAAAAATCGAGGACAGCCTGGGCATCAGCCCCTGGATCCACAATTACCGCTTCCCCATCACTGTATACCACGTAACAGTTGGTGGAAAAGGAGTTGAACACGAATCGCTCAATCTGCATGCCTATTCTCCTTCGCTGCTGACCAGGAGCGTCACCGGACCATCGTTCACCAGGCTTACCTCCATATGGGCCTGGAACCTACCGGTGGCCACGGGAACCCCGCTGGCCTTGAGCTCCGCCACAAACTCTTCGTACAGCGCCTGCGCCACATCGGGAGCTGCAGCCCCGCTGAAGCTGGGTCTCCGCCCGCGGCGGCAGTCGCCGTACAAGGTAAACTGGGATACGGCCAAGACGGCTCCTCCCACATCCCGCACATCCAGGTTCATCTTCCCCTGTTCATCGGAGAAGAGCCTGAGCCCCGCGATTTTACCAGCTAGATACTTGGCATCGGCGCTGGTATCGCCCTGCCCTACCCCCAAAAAAACCAAAAGCCCATGGGCAATTTCGCCCACCACCGCTCCATCCACGGCAACGCTGGCTTGCTTAACGCGCTGGACCACTGCTCGCACATAGATCATCCTTTGCTCTAACCTTAGGTGGGGTTGGCCCTGTGCACACCTAGGACACCATTGATCTGCCGCAAAGCGCTCATCACATTGTCCAGGTGGTGTACATCGTGGATCTCCAAAGTGAGCTGCACGATTACCGAGTCGTCCTTGCTGGTCCGGGCCGTGACCGCATCCACGTTGGTTTTGCGCTCAGAGAGGGTGTGCATGATACTCGTGAGGAAATTGGGTCGGTCAATACCTTCAATCTCTATTTCCACAGGATAGGCATCATCTTTGGTCACATTCCACACGACCTCAATCTGCCGCCCGGACTCAGCAGCCAAAGTGGCCACATTAGGGCAGTCCACGCGGTGCACCGAGATCCCCCGGCCGCGGGTAATGTAACCTGTAATCTCATCACCCGGCACCGGGTTGCAGCACTTGGCAAAGCGCACCAAAAGGTTGTCGGCGCCAATAACCTCCACGCCTCGGGTCGTATCCCTCCTGCGCTTCTTGCTCGGTTCAGGCAGCTTCTTGCGCTCACCAGGTTCCTGGCCCGTGAGCTTCTGCACCACTTGGACCGGGGTAATCCGCCCCGATCCCACACTGGCGATTAGTTCTTCAGGGTTGCTCACCCCGTACTTGCGGGCCAGGGGCTGCAGATTCTCCTCGCTAAGCAGGGTCTTGGGATCGACTCCCTGCTTCTTGCACTCTTTTTCCAAAAGCTCCCGACCCCGGGCTAGGTTTTCTTCTCGCTGCTCTTCCCGGAGCCAAGCCCGAATCTTGCTGCGGGCCTTGGAGGTTTTAACATAGTTCAGCCAGTCCGCGGATGGGCTGGCCGTTTTGTTCGTGAGGATTTCCACGAAATCCCCGTTTTTCAAGACATAGTTTAGGGGAACGATCCGGCCGTTTACTTTGGCTCCAAAACAGCGCAGGCCCACATCTGTGTGGACATCGAAGGCAAAGTCGATGGGTGTCGCCCCACTGGGCAGAGTCTTTACATCGCCCTTGGGAGTGAACACGAACACCTCATCTTCAAAGAGGTCAATCTTCAAGGTGTCCATGAACTCCTGGGGGTCCTTCATCTCCCGCAGCCACTCCACCGCTTCCCGCAGCCAACCGATTTTGGCTGCCTCATCCCCTGGTTTGCGGGTCCCTTCCTTATACATCCAGTGGGCGGCTACGCCCTTTTCCGCGATACGGTGCATTTCCCAAGTGCGGATCTGAATTTCGTAAGGCTCTCCCCTGGGGCCCACCACGGTGGTGTGCAGCGACTGGTAAAGATTGGACTTGGGCACGGCAATGTAGTCCTTAAAACGGCCGGGGATGGGCTTCCACAGGGCGTGGATCACTCCCAGCACAGCATAGCAGTCCCGCACCGTATCTACAATAATGCGGATGGCCATTAAGTCGTAGATCTCGTCCAAGCTCTTATTCTGCTTCTGCATCTTCTGCCAGATGCTGTACAGGTGTTTGGGGCGTCCCTGAATGTCGCAGGCCATGTCCATTTCAGCCAAGCGCTCGATGATAATGTTCATGGCTTCCTGCAGATCCGCTTCCCGCTCCTGACGCTTGCGGTCGATTTCAGCCACCAGTCGGTAGTATTCTTCCGGGTTGAGGTGGCGGAAGGCCAGATCCTCCATCTCGAACTTGATGCGCCAGATCCCCATGCGGTGGGCCAGAGGAGCGAAGATGTCCAGAGTCTCCTGGGAGATGAGCATCTGCTTTTCCGGAGGCATATGCCGCAGGGTGCGCATGTTGTGCAGGCGGTCCGCCAGCTTAATCAGGATCACCCGCACGTCTTCCGCCATGGCAAAGATCATCTTGCGCATGTTTTCTGCCTGCCGTTCAAAACGGTTGTGCACAGGCAGTTTCTCCAGCTTGGTAACGCCTTCCACCAGCATAAGGACACTGGGGCCGAAGGCTGCAGCCAGCTCTTCCCTGGTGACCGGAGTATCCTCCAGTACATCATGGAGCAGTCCGGCCGCAATGGTCTCCAGATCCAGTTCCAAATCTGCCAAAATCAAGGCCACTTCGTAGGGGTGCTCGAAATACGGGGCGCCCGACTCCCGGAACTGCCCCTCATGGGCGCGCTGAGAAAAGTGGTAAGCTCTCTCAATGAGCTCCACATTGGCTTTGGGATAATAAGCTAAGATGCGATCAATGAGATACTGCAGATTCACAGCGCCCCCCTCCTTCCCCCCTAGCGGCAGTTACTCTTTGTAGTCAACAAGGGCCAAAATGTCGTAGTCGCCTAGTGTCTTCAGCCTTTCTCTGCCGCCCAGGTAGCTGAGCTCGATGAGAAAAGCCAGACCCACAACTTGTCCACCGAGCTTTTTAATCAGCTCGATGGCGGCGGCAATGGTGCCTCCCGTGGCCAACAGATCATCTACCACCAGCACCCGGGTGCCGGGCGCAAAGGCATCGGCATGGATTTCTAGGCGGTCTGTGCCGTACTCCAGCTCGTATTCTACCGCCAATACTTCTCCAGGCAGTTTGCCCGGCTTGCGGATCAAGGTGAAACCCAGGCCCATCTCATAAGCCAGCGGTGCTCCCAAAATGAAGCCCCGTGATTCAACGCCCACAATCATCTCAATCCCCGAGTCGGCAAAGTGGCTGGCCATGCGCCTAACCGTTTCCCTCAGGGCTTCGCCGTCTTTGAGCAGGGTGGTTATGTCTTTGAAACTGATACCAGGCTGCGGAAAATCTGGTATCACCCTAATTTTCTCTTGTAAGTCCATCCTGGAAAAATCCCCTTTCCAAACAACGCTTAAGGTACACTGCAGCCTGCTCGCGTATCTTTGTTATCGTATTATACAAAACTGCTTGCTGCAAGTCTAGCTTGTGCTCGGGCTCCGGCAGATAGAAGATGTTGTCGGCCTGGACCTGCCACAACCCCAGTTCAGAGAAGATAGCCAAGGCCGAAGGGAGCAGGCCCCCAAGCCCCACCCCTTCCAGCTTGGCCGCGGCCTCACCCAAGGAAATGGCTCCGCTTTCGGGACGCAGGAAGGAGTAAACCCGAGCTAAAGCCCTGCGGTCTGGATATTCCTGGTGCAGGTGCACTTGGAGCTCCCGCACTTCTTTGGGACCAAAGATGGCCACCACTTCGCCGCCTTCTGCCACCAGCGAACACCACAGCATGTGCGTGGCAGGAGTAAGGGGAGGTTCCCACAGCCAGACCGAGGGCCAGCTGCCCGCAGGCAGTCCAAGCCCTGTGGATACGAGCCAGGTATACGAACCCTGCTCCAGCTCGTCCCGCTCCTCGGGAGTCAGCCACTCATGGGCAAATCCGATGAGCTCCCCGTCTCTGCCCGCGGCAATGCGCAGCTCCCGGCACACCTCCAAGGCAGAGGCTGCCCTGTTCACCACAATCAAGGTGCGCTGCCCCAGGCGCCGCTTGAGCAAAACAGCAGCTTTGTCATACGTACCCCGCAGGTCAACGACGCTGTGGCAGGATATGGCCGGCAGTTCCTTTTGATCAAGGAGCAGAGCTGCGCTCTGCCGGAAGGAAGGCCCCAGGCGCCAGGGATAGCGGTCCACCATCCAGCGGCGCACGAAATCAGCCCGCCTGGGGGCCTCCTGCCAATCCCGAACCTGGAGCTGCACGGTGCGCCGGCCCTGCCATTCATTAATCTGGGGCACAAAGGCCAAAGCCACCCCTTCCGCGTACCTCTGTACCTCTGCTTCTTCAGGGCCCACCCCAAAGGCGATGGCGGGCATCTCTTCCACCGTACCGTCATGCACCGCCAGCTGCAGGTGCTGGTTCTCTGCGCCCACCCGGCGGGTGCGCAGGACAGCTACCTCCGCCTGGAGCAGAGGACCGGGATTACCCAGCCCGTGGGGCTCTAACAAGGCGAGCTCCTCCACCAAGTCCTCGGTGACCTGGGCCAGCTCCGCCTGCCCATCTACGTACAGTTTCGGGATGTAATCCTCCGGCTGGAGCCGCTGGGCACAGAGCTGCTCAAACAGCTCCTGGAAAGCCTGCAGATTCTCCCGGGGCAGGCTGAGCCCCGCGGCCATGGCATGGCCGCCAAACCTCGTCAGGAGCGGGGCGCATTCACTTAAGGCTGCAAAGAGATGCAGCCCGGCGATGCTGCGGGCGGAAGCTGTTCCCTCCCCGCCCCTGAGACTGATCACAATAGTGGGGCGGTAATAACGCTCAACCAACCGCGAAGCCACAAGCCCAATCACACCTTGGTGCCAGTTCTCGCCCCAGACCACTATCGCGGACCGCTTTTGCAGCTCGTATCTCTCAACTAACTCCACCGCTTCCTGGAAAATGGCCAGTTCAACCTGCTGACGCTTGGCGTTTTCCTGGCTCAGTTCCGCCGCCAAGCGCTTGGCCTCCAGTTCATCTTCTGTCAAGAGCAGGCGCACTCCCCTGGTGGAGTCACCCAGGCGCCCCCCGGCGTTGAGGCGGGGACCCAAGCGAAACCCCAAATCGTAGGCACTAGGCGTCGCCACCTGGGACGCTTCCAGGAGGGCCCGCAGCCCCACATGCTTGGTGCTGAGCATCTGCTCAAGCCCGCGCCGCACGATGGTGCGGTTTTCCCCCTGCAGGGGCACAAGGTCCGCCACCGTACCCAGGGCAGCCAAGTCCAAGAGGTCTTCCCAGCCGGGAATACCAAGCCCCTGGGCTAGTTTGAGGGCCACCCCTACACCAGCCAGCTCTTTGAAAGGATAAGAGCACCCCGGCTGCTTGGGATTGAGCACGGCCAGGGCTGGAGGCGGCTGGGCGCCAGGTTCATGGTGATCAGTGACGATTACATCCAGCCCCCGAGTCTGGGCTTCTTGCACTTCAGCATGGGAGACGATTCCGCAGTCCACGGAGATGAGCAGGTCGGCCTGGCGGCTCAGGGCAGCCACAGCCTGGGCATTCAAACCGTACCCCTCGTCAAAGCGATCCGGTACATAATAGGTGATGAGGGTGGGATCCTGGGCCAAACGGCGCAGGGCCCGCACTAAAAGCGCCGTGGCCGTCTGCCCGTCGGCATCGTAGTCCCCGTACACCACAATCCGCTCCCGTCCGGCGAGGGCCCGCTGAATGCGGTGTACAGCAGCTTCCATTCCCGACATTAAAAAAGGATCCGGAGTAGCCGCCAGATCGCACTGCAAATACTGTCTCCCCGCCTCCACCGTGGTGATTCCCCGGTTGATCAGGATCTGGGCCACCAGCGGGGTGATGTTCAACCCGGCCGCCAGTTCTTGGGCCAGCTTTCCGTGCTGCCGATGCAGAATCCACTGTTTTTTCGCCATAGGCAGTCCTCCAGATCAAGTAGTTCGACGGCTTGCAAAGGACCTCCTACCTGGAGCCCCCCTTGACCGTCTATAACCATAATAGTATCATTAATAGAAAAACGAATGGCGGTGGAACCGGTGGAGCTAGTCGATCGCATCATCATCAGTGAAGAAGACATTCAAAGGCGAGTGCGCGAGCTGGGGGCAGCCATTTCCCAGGACTATGCCGGAAAGACTATTACCCTGCTCTGCGTGCTCAAAGGCGGGCTCATGTTCCTTTGTGACCTGGCCAAACACATCACGGTACCTGTGGCCTACGATTTTATGTCCGTGTCCAGTTATGGAGATGCCACCGAATCATCGGGCGTGGTGCGCATTGTGAAGGACCTGGAAGAAAGCATTGAGGGCAAACACGTCCTCATTGTGGAGGACATTATCGACACTGGGCTCACCCTCAGCTATCTTGTGAACAACCTGCACAGCAGGAATCCTGCTTCCCTGCGCATCTGCACGCTGCTGAACAAGCCGTCCAACCGCCGCGTGGACATCCCCATCGACTATGTGGGCTTTGAAGTGCCCAATGAATTTCTGGTGGGTTACGGGCTTGATTTCAAACAGCTGTACCGCAATATTCCCTTCATTTTTGTGCCCAGAAAGGAGTTCATCCAAGAGGCTTAAATGAAACTGGCGCTTGCCTTCCAGCGCCAGTTCTTTCTTCGCCTGAAATCCCCGCCCTACAGCAGGAGCACATCGTTGATCCTCAGCTTAAACTGGCAGCCCAGGTAAGCAGCTGCCCGGCGGCACATGAGCATGCGCTCCAGGAAGATTTCAAAGTAGTCCATAATGGGCGTGTATTCTGTTTCAATGGTTATATTCAAGGTGATCAGGCGCTCCTTTTCGTCTACATCCAAAAAAGACCTGTTCACCGCGTAGTTCACCCGATCATGGATGTCAAAGGTGGAGATTTCGGGATTGCGCACCCTGGTACGGTGCACATCAGACTTATCGGCCAAAATCAAGGCCGCGGCCACTGCATTCACCGGCTCGCCCACCTCCTCCTCGTGGTTGCCCACCGCGCTGAGCACCAACGCCACCTCCTGGGGCGGCATGCCCAGTTCTCTGAGGATGGGTTCCACTAAAAGGGCTCCCGCTGCGCCGTGGTTTACCCGGCCCACGCAGTTGCCCAGATCATGCACGTAGCCCGCGATAGCCGCCAGCTCTGCCAGGCGCGGCTCATAGCATAAGCGCAGCAGAATCTGGCGGGCGATGGAGGAGACCAGGCCAATATGGCGGAAACCGTGTTCTGTAAAGCCCATGGCCGCTAGATTGGCATCGGCCTGCTCGATATAGGCCCTGATGGCAGGGTGTTTTTCCAGATGGGCCAATTCAACTGCCATGTTCACGCCTCCCTATTCCCAGTCCTGTTAAGTGCCTGTGGACGAAGCTGACCAGCTGCTCGGGGGAAAACCCGTCGGTGCGCACCATGAAATCCGCCTGGGACCGGGCATCGGACAGTAGGCGGAGCTGGCGCTGGTAGCGGCGCACTCCCCAGGAGACCCTTTTCCGGCGCCTAATGGTCTCATAGCTGCATTCCAGGTAGATAAGATAATCGGGATCCAGGCGCTGCCACAGGCGCCTGCTCACCGAATGCTCCTGGGCAAAGGTGCGCACATTGTAGCCAAGGGCTTTCAGCCCCCGGGACAGAGTGGTCTTGCCCGAGGCGCACACCCCCACGATCACAATTAGCGGATCCTGCTGCACCCACCTCACCTCACAGCGGATAGGAGGCCGAAATCCTCCTGATCCCCAGCTTGTTTTCGCTTCCCGCCACCTTCAGCACCGCCACCACCATATCATCACGGGGCCGGCCCTCCTCCAGATCAAGGGCATGCTCAAGCACCGTATCAGCGAGCTCCCGGGCGGTTAAATCCTTAGTCAAGAGCTGGCACGCCCACTCCAGGGAGAAGGACGCGCCCCGGGCGCGTCCGGCATGGATCACTCCGTCGGTAAAGCCCACCAGCACGGTACCCTCGAGCAGCTCCAGATGGGTTAGGGATGGTTTGAGCAGCCGCCGCACACCGATGGGCTCAACGGGTGCATCTAATACCCGGGCCTGGCCCTGAGCCGCTACCAGCACCGGAGTGTTGGAGTTGCGGGAGACCACCAGACAGCCGTGGGCTAGGTCCGCCGAGAGCAGAGTAGCCGTGGCAGAGACTTGTCCGTCCCGGAAAGCATAGAGGTGGTCATTGATCACCCGCATGACCGCGCCATCCCTGGCGCCATCCTCGATCAACCTGGCTGCCTGGTTGGCGATCATGTGGCTCATGCGCTTAGCAGCCCTGCCATGTCCCTGGCCATCAATGATGATAATGGAAATCCCCCCACCGGGCCTTTCCACCACTTCCACCGAGTCGCCGCTCACGCCCACCGCGTATTTACCCACTTTGGCCACATCAACATGCACTTCCATGCGATCAACCTAGTTCCATTCAAAGCCGTTGACGGCCCTGATCCAGTATTCGCGGAGATCATCCCTGAATTTATCCGCTTCGAGGAAATAGGTGAGGTAAACGATATAACCGCCCCTTTGGAAGAACACCGACCGGAACATGACCCGTCTGCCGTTGGCGCCCGTTGCTTCATAGGCGTAGAAATGGCATTTCAGGTTGTTGGAGGTGGTGATCTCCTGGTTGGCCAGGATGGTCACATCCTTCAAGAGGGGCTTATAACGCGCCTCGAGGCTGCTGCGCACCGCTTCCACGTTGCTCCCCGGCTGCCAGTTCACCTCCATGGTGATGGCCCCGTCTTGGAAAGTAATGAGCAGGTTCTGCATGCCGAAGATGGAACGCTCAATGTAATTCTGGCCCTTGGAAGGGACAATGACACTAAAGGCGGGATCATCCACCACGTACCACCAATAGCTGGGATGATCATGTAGGTAAAAGGTGCCGGCCCAAGCCGCCTGAACCGGCAGGAACAGGGCGAAGATGAGTACTCCCACAGTCAATACTCTGCGCACGGCGATCCCTCCTCTGCTCACTAGTTTAGAAGAAAACCACCGAAACGGTGGTTTAAGCCAGGGTCTGCGGTACTGCTTACTTCAGCACATGGCTGATGCCGCTGCGGGAGAGCTTGATCTCCACTTTATCGGCCACTTTCAGCATGACATAATCTTCCTTCAGGCTGATCAACTCGCCGTGGATTCCGCCGATGGTGACCACCTTATCGCCCTTTTTCAGGGAATCGAGCATCGCCTTTCTTTCCTTCTGCTGCTTCTGCTGGGGGCGCCAGATCATGAAATAGAACATCACGCCCAGCAAAATGATGGGCAGGAACAGGCTGAAGATGCTGGCCTGCGCCGGCGGCGCTTCCGCTGTCTGTAGGAACATCTGCAAGAACATCTCTTTCACCTCCCACTAATGCGCATTACCACACTAAATTTCTACTTCCAAACCCAGGTTCCTCTATTTTTCTCCAGTAAAGGCGCTGAGGAACTCAGTGGCAAACTCTGGGAGGTTGTCCGCGGCTATGGCCGCCCGGATGTCCCGCATCAATCGGGTGAGGAAGTAAATGTTGTGGATAGTGGTGAGCCTAATGCCCAGAATCTCATTGGCCTTGATCAGGTGGCGGATGTAGGCCCTGGAAAAGTTTTGGCAGGTGTAACACCCGCACCCTTCTTCTATGGGCCCGAAATCCCGGGCATAGGGCAGATTGCGAATGGGCAGATTGCCCCGCCGGGTGATCACCATCCCGTGCCGCGCCAAGCGGGTGGGCCAGACACAGTCAAACATATCCACACCCCGCAGCACCCCTTCCACCAAGCAGTCGGGGGAACCGACGCCCATAAGGTAACGGGGTTTGTCCTTGGGCAGCACGGGGACCAGGTCCTCAAGCACCCCATACATAAGCTCCTTGGGTTCACCCACACTCAAACCACCAATCCCATAGCCCGGAAAGTCAAGCTCCATGAGTTCCAGGGCGCTTTCTCGGCGGAGATCCTTAAAAACGCCGCCTTGGACGATGCCGAATAAGGCCTGATCTGTCCTTTTGTGCGCATCCTTGCACCGTTTAGCCCAACGGGTGGTGAGATCTTTGGATTCCTTGACGTACCTGCGGTCCGCCGGGTACGGCGCACATTCATCAAAGGCCATGATAATATCGGCTCCCAGAGCCATCTGGATCTCCATGGATTTTTCGGGGCTGAAAAAGTGCTTGGAACCATCTAGGTGGCTGCGGAACTCCACCCCTTCTTCCGTAATGGTGCGCAGGGGCGCGAGGCTGAACACTTGAAAACCTCCGCTGTCAGTGAGGATGGGCCGCGGCCAGTTCATGAACTTATGCAATCCCCCCGCCTCCTGCACCACATCGCTGCCGGGGCGGAGATAGAGATGATAGGTGTTGCTGAGGATGATCTCTACTCCCAGCTCTTCCAGTTCGTGGGGGGCCATGGTTTTCACCGTGGCTTGGGTGCCCACGGGCATAAAAACAGGCGTTTCGATCACGCCGTGGGTTGTGTACAGACGGCCCAGGCGGGCCCTGCTCCTTTGACATTCTTTAGTAACTTCGAATCTTACTGCCACCAGCTTACTCCCTTCACAAAAGCAGCATGCTGTCGCCAAAACTAAAAAAGCGGTAGCGCTGGGCAACGGCGTGCTCATAGGCACGCCGAATAGTCTCCCTACCAGCGAAGGCCGACACCAGCATCAGCAGACTGGACTTGGGCAGATGAAAGTTGGTGATGAGGGCATCCACCGCCTTAAACTCGTAGCCTGGGTAGATGAAGATGTCGGTCCAGCCTGAACCCGGTTGAATGGTACCGTCACGGTCCGCTAGAGTCTCCAACACCCGCACAGAAGTGGTGCCCACCGCGACTATCCGCCCGCCCGCCTGGCGCCGGGCATTGATCACATCCGCGCTTTCCGGAGTGAGCTGGAAAAACTCCTCGTGCATGCGGTGGTCTTCCACGTTCTCCACCTGTACCGGCCGGAACGTACCCAAACCCACATGGAGTGTCAGGGGCACCACAGCCACGCCCAACCCCCTAATCTCGTCCAAGAGCTCAGGCGTAAAATGCAGCCCAGCCGTGGGGGCTGCTACTGAGCCTGCATGCTTGGCGTACACCGTCTGGTAGCGCTCCGGATCTTCTAGTTTTTCGCGGATGTACGGGGGAAGCGGGGTTTCCCCCAGTTCCTTCAGGATCGCCTCGAAATCCCCCGCAAAGTGAAACTGCACCAAGCGGCCGCCGCTTGCAGTGATCTCCAGAACCTCACAGGACAGAAGCGGCGAAAACTCGATTTCCGCGCCTGGCCGGGCCTTTTTCCCCGGGCGGACTAGCACCTCCCACTTCCCGTTTTCATAGGGGCGCAGGAGCAGCACTTCCACCAGACCGGCGCGGCGCTTGTTTCTGCCAAAAAGTCTCGCGGGCAGAACCCGTGAATCATTGATCACTAGAACATCGGCAGGCCGCAGGTAGTGCAGAACATCCGTAAATTGCTTATCTTCCAAGCTTCCTGTACTCTTATGCACAACCAAAAGCCGCGAGGCACTGCGTACAGCCAGGGGCTTTTGGGCAATCAATTCTTGGGGCAGTTCAAAATCAAACTCGTCGACGCGCATGGATGGAATCAGTAATCTCCTTTAGCTGCTGCAATGGGAAAACTCACGTTATAAATGCTCGCCGGGGTAGCCTCTCCGGCCTGCCTGGTCCACCTAGCAGGGGTCAGGGCCGGCCTGGGGGGCTCCATCACTTTGGTAGGCACTGGGCCCGCACTTGCGAGCTGGGTGCTCACCTCTTCAACTACCGGCACATCATCGGTCATGGTCAGCCTAGTTTCAATCTTGAGGGGAACAACGGGGTTCGCCGGCCTTTGAATGGCCAGGTATCTGCTGGGCACAATACCCGCCAGTCTAGCCTCTGCTTGGAAAGAGCGGGGCACTTCCCAGATGCGCACATCAACCAGCTGAGCAGCGCGCAAAGCCTCCACAATCGTCCGCTCTAGATCGGTGTACAGCCCTGCGTTCTTTTCCCTAACCTCAGCTGCGCCGCCATCCTGCTGGGCGGCTACAGTCACCACCGCCTGTGTACCCCCGGAGCGCGAGGCCAGGGTCAAGATGGCATCACGTACGTTCGTACCCAGTACATCCACGTTTTGTGCCAGCTCGCGTCCACTGCGGTTGAGTCCTTCCACACCCAAGACCCTGCCATCTGCACTGACAGTCAGTTCAAAACTGGAATCCAAATCAAGAGTGACGGTGAAGGCGGGCACAGCCGGTTGGGGCACCAGGCGCTCGCTGAGCATAGGCCAGCTGCCCACAAGGGCTAGAAACAGCACCGCGGCCGCAGCCAGCTGCCAGACACTGAGACGTTCCCTACGGGGAGTGTAGCGGATCTCCTGCCCCACCTGCACATGCTTGCGGAAAGGGACCTTAAGAAACTCCCCTTGAGGAGTGAGGATGATCACTTTGCCCTTGGGAGCAATCTCCACAACAATCCCTTTATGTCTCACCTTCTGTCCACCTCCTTTTCACTCTGGACGGTTCAAGTATTCCTGCAGATGATAGAAATCGCCAATGAGGATCAAAGCCAGGGTGATTATGTACTTTCTCTGCCGCTCCAGAGTCTTGCGGCTCACCTTGACCCTTGATTCCAGCTCCTTAAGGGGGAGCGACTTCTTGCGGGTGAGATAGGCCAAAAGCTCTGGATCTCCCACCAAGGTCCTGGCTACCTGCAGGGCCCGATCCCGGGCGTCTTGATGTTTCGGCGATATTTTAACCAGTTCGGAGAAACGAATGCCGTAGTGGCTGAGCAGCTGGTCCAAGCGGAAGATCTCTTCCCGGCGCTGCTCCGTTTCTTCTTGAATCTGGAGAACGGTGTGGGCTTCCTTCGATTCAATTCTCTGCAGGATGCCATCCTCATTGTCTTCCGTTTCAAAAGTGGAAAGGGGAATCTCCTCCGACTTTCTGCTCTGCCGCCGGAAATAATCCACCATACGCCTTTTGACCACTATTTCAGCAAAACTGAGGAAAGAAGCTCCCCCAGCGCTGTCGAAGGAGTCGATGGCTTCGTTAAATGCGATCATGGCAATACTGGCCTCATCGTCGCGCCCCAGCACAAGGTACTTGCGGCAGCAATTGGACGCCACCCGCAGGTAAAAAGGGCGGTAATCCTGGAGAAGCTGTTCGCGTGCATTGCCATCGCCGGCCTGGGCCCTAGCTACCAAGTCTGCGAGCTGACCGCGTTCATCTGGTTTATGGGCATGCGTCGTGGTCATGGCTTAACCTCCCTTGACAATTTTCGCTAACTGGCAACTAGGTATGAGGGTTCCCGTCGCGGCTGCCGCCAGGCGCGCCAGGCACTTACTCATAGCCAAACTCTCTCAGAGCCCCAGGCTTGTTGCGCCAGTCTTTCTTTACCTTAACCCAGAGGTCCAAGTGGACACGGGTGCCCAGCAGGCGTTCGATCTGCAACCGGGCCCCAGTGCCCACTGCTTTGAGCATCCGGCCTCCCTGGCCTATCACAATCCCCTTCTGGCTGTCCCGTTCCACGTAAATGGTTGCCCTGATTCTCACCAGATTTTTCTCCGCATCCTCCTTAATCTCCTCCACATCCACGGCAATGGAGTGGGGTACTTCCTGTTCCGTGCGCAGGAACAGTTCTTCCCGGATGAACTCGGCCACAATAAAACGCTCCGGCTGATCACTGAGCCAATCATCGGGATAGTATTTGGGACCTTCCTCCAGCCGCTCTACAATGAGCTCGATGAGCTCGCTGAGCTTGGTCCCCTGCAGGGCGGAAACGGCTATGGAGGCCGCGAACTCCCGCTTTTGCTCCACCTCGTGCAGAAAGTCCTCACTCTCCGCGGGGGAGATCTGGTCTGCTTTGTTGGCCACCAGGATCACCGGCTGCCTTACGGTCGAGAGCTCACCTAAAATGTGGTTGTCCGCAGGTGCCCAGACCCCAGCTTCCACCAGCCACAGCACCAGATCCACATCCTCCAGGGCCTGAAAGGCGCTCTTAACCATGTACTCGCCTAATTTGTGCAGGGGGTTGTGCAGACCAGGTGTATCCAGGAAGACAATCTGCGCGTGCTCCAGGGTCAGCACACCCCGGATGGTGTTGCGGGTCGTTTGGGGCTTGTCCGAAACGATGGCCACCTTCTGCCCCAGCAGGGCGTTCATCAACGTGGACTTACCCACGTTCGGCCTCCCAACTACAGCCACAAAGCCCGATTTAAAGCCCTCACTCATCTTGGTCACCCGACCTTAGGGCCTGGGAGGTGAAAGCGCCGGGCAGCAGCTCACCCACCGTGGTTTTCACCACGGCTCCCTGGAGGTTGCCTAAGTAAACGGGCATCTCCGGATCGCAGAATTCGGCCAAAACCTGGCGGCACACTCCGCAGGGCGTGACGGGCTCTTCGGTAGCGGCCACAACGGCCAGGGCCGCAAACTTGGTCACACCTTCCGATACCGCTTTGAACACGGCGGTGCGTTCGGCACAGTTCGTAGGACTGAAGGCAGCATTTTCGATGTTGCAGCCTAAGTAAACCTTCCCATCCGCGCCCAGCAGAGCAGCCCCGACCTGAAAGCGGGAGTAGGGCACATAGGCCCTTTCCCGGGCCTTAACGGCCAGTTCCATCAATTCCCTTTCCGTCATTAGCCAGCTCACCCTCCTTTAGGCAAGTAGTTGAAAGAACAGTAAGGATAAACAAGCGCCCAGCAACGCGCCTGTGAGCACTTCCCCCCAGCTGTGCCTGCCGCCCTCAAGGCGGCTGTGGGCCACAACCACAGCCAGCAGCAGACCAGCCACAACGGGCACTCCCCGGCTGGTCTCCCAAATGGCCGCGGCCAAGGCGAAGGCCACCGCGGTATGTCCAGAAGGCCGGCTGCGCCGGGCCAGCCCCCTCCAGCCAAAAACGAATACCAGCACCACTGCCACCGCCGTCGCCACCAGGCAGGGCAGGGGCATCTTGCCCCGCAGCAGAAGTTCATCCAAGCGCAGCAGGTAATCGATGAACACCAGGTAACCAATGGCCGCGGCCGTGAGGGCCGCCGCCAACACCCCGCCCGCGGTTATGTTCTTGATCATCCCCGCACGGGGGTGAAAATCGGGGGTGATCAGATCCACCACCTCTTCCACTGCGGTGTTGAACAACTCTGTGGTAAACACCAGACCTATGGCGAACACCAGGGCCATTAGTTCTAGCCGGGTTACCCCCACAGCCGAGGCAAACACCACAACCAGCAGGGCGATGCACAAGTGGATGCGCATGTTGCGCTCAGAGCGCACAACCTGGGCAATGCCCTGCACGGCACTGCTGAAGCTCATGAGGATACTGCGCCGTTTCACCCTAATCTCTCCCTAAACCCAGCTCCTTCAGCACCCGTTCCTCCCAGGTCCGCATCTCCTGCTCTTCCTCAGGGGTATGGTGATCATGGCCCAGGAGATGGAAAAAACCATGGACAGCCAAAAAGAGCACTTCCCGCTCCAGGGAGTGGCCGTACTCGGCGGCCTGGGCTCTAGCCCTTTCCAGGGAAATGACAATATCGCCCAGCAGGCGGGGGAGCCCCTCCGCGCTGCCGAAGAGGTCATCTCCATCTTGGGGAAAGGACAGGACGTCGGTTGGACCAGAGATGCCTCGATAGTGGGCGTTCAATGATGCGATGGTACGGTCATCCACGAAGGATACGCTCACCTCCCACGGCTCCTGCAGCCCCTTCAGGGCCGCCGCCAAGGCAAAACCACCTTCGATCAACTCTTCGAAACGGGAGGTGTCTTCCTGGGCAAGTTCATTGTTGAACAGGATTTCCATTTTTCCCCTTCTTCCCCTCAATCTCTTCCTTCGTGATCTTTTCCGGATACTCCACCCGGGTGTGGAACATACCCATAATTACTTTCACAAACGCATTGGCGATCTTATCCATATCGTGAAAGGTCAGATCGCTTTCATCCAGCTCTCCGGAGTTGAGGCGGTCTTTGATGATTTTGCGCACCAGACCTTCAATCTTGCCAGGAGTGGGCTTGGACAGCGAACGCACCGCCGCCTCCACTGCATCGGCTAAAGAGACGATGGCCACTTCCTTCCCCTGGGGTTTGGGCCCGGGGTAACGGAAGTCCTTTTCATCCACGGAATTGTCATCACTGGCTTCCGTGGCCCGGTGATAGAAAAAGCGCACTAGATCCGTTCCATGGTGCTGGGCGATAAATTGGGTAACCACTTCTGGGAGTTTATACTCGCCCGCGAGCTCCAAACCGTCCTTCACATGGGACGTTACGATCAAGGTGGAGAGGCTGGGCGCGATCTTATCATGGGGGTTGTCCTTGCCCACCTGGTTTTCCACAAAGAAATACGGGCGCTTCAGCTTGCCGATGTCGTGATAAAAAGCGCCCACCCTGGCCAACAGGCCGTCCGCACCCACCGCCTCAGCTGCTGCCTCGGCCAGGTTGCCCACTAGGATGCTGTGGTGATAGGTGCCAGGGGCTTCCAGCATCAACCTGCGCAGCAGGGGATGGTTGGGATTGGACAGCTCCAGCAGGCGGATCGCGGAAGTGATCTTAAAGGCACTTTCCAAATAGGGCAGCACCCCAATGGCCACAATAGAGGCCAGCACGCCACTGATCAGGCCCAGGTAGCTGTGGATGATCAGGTTGAAATCTTTGGCAGCCAGCCCCAGAACCAGCATAAGCAGAAAACCTACTCCGCCCACGATAAAACCTGCGCGCATCAGATCGCCCCGCTGGCTCACTTTGGAGACACTCAACACAGCGGTAAGCCCGCCCACCAGGGCAAAGACCCCCACCGGCCAGCTGAACCCGCTGATTGCACCCAGAAGGACCGCGGTAATCACCGCAGCCATACTGCCTACCTTGGCCTCAATGAGCAAGGTAAGGAGCAGCCCTACGAGGGCCGAAGGGTTGAGGTAAACCGCCTGCGGCCAGGAAAGGAGGCTGAACAGGCGCCCTAAGAGCAGCACCGTAACCACCACAGAACCCACCAGACCCAAAAGGGCCAGATTGTCCAAAACCTGCCTGTGGTTCTGGTGCAGATACACGCCCATGAGCACAACCATGGCCAACACCAGAAGGGTGCGCCCGGCTAGTGCGCCATAGTCCCTGCCAGCCCTGAGCAGGCCCACATCGCGCATGAGGCTGATGTGTTCGGGGCGAACCACATCCCCTTTGCGGATAATGATTTCGCCCTGCATGATCTGCACAGGCTCCACGGCCTGCACCGCCCGATCCCGGGCTTCATTCACTTTCTCCGTGTTCAGCACCAGATTAGGCTGGATGAGCTGGCGGCCCAGAAGCACTGCTGTCTGCTGCAGATCATCCCTCAGATCGCTTCTGCGCACGCTTTCTTCAAAAGCATCCCGGGCATCTCGCAGCCCGTCTTGGCTGATGCGCTGCTCCATAGCTGCCAGCACCAGGTCCGCGGTAATCTGGGCAAACTGATCAAATTGAGCCAAAGACAAAGAAATGACCGCTTCCAGATTCCGCTGGGGAATCTCGATCTGCCAATCTCGGATCAAGCGGCGGTCAATCTCAGATATACTCAGCTGTTCAGGTCGTTGGGCTTCCTCTTGCTCCAGCCCTTCCCCTTGTTCTTCAGGAGCAATACCCTGCCGCAGCAGGTTAAGCACCCCTGTCACGTTTTCCTCCACCCGCATCACTGCAGCTGGGTTGATCGCGTAGTATTCAGGGTCCTCGGAGGCTGCCAACAGGGCCTGACGGGCCGCCTCTTCCCTGCGCTGTTCAGTGGCGCTGGAGTTGATGGCGGTTATGGGCGCCACGATGTCCTGCTTGGCCACCTCTCCCACCTCAAACTGGACTCCGGCAGGAACGGCGTCCACCAGGAGGATGGCCAGCATGGCGGCTAGAATCAGCCCCCCTAACACCCACCTGCTCACGGCAGTTTCATGGAGGGCCTGCAGCCAGACCTGCCCTAACCTGCCTTTACTTTTTCGCTTCACGATTATCCCCCTAGGATTGCTGTTTACTGGTTTCTTGATCATGGGCGTCGTAGGCCTGGATGATCCTCTGCACCAAAGGATGGCGCACCACATCCGTTTCATCTAGGAAACAGAAGCTGATGCCTTCTACGCCCTTGAGGATCTTCTGAACTTCAATCAGACCAGAGGTCTTGTCCTTGGGCAAGTCCACCTGGGTAATGTCCCCCGTAATCACGGCCTTAGAGCCAAAGCCAAGGCGTGTGAGGAACATCTTCATCTGGGCCGGAGTACAGTTCTGGGCCTCGTCCAAGATGATGAAGCTCGCATCCAACGTGCGCCCGCGCATATAGGCCAGGGGCGCTATCTCAATAATTCCCTTTTCCCTATACTTAGCATAAGTCTCGTGGCCAAGAATATCAAATAGAGCATCATACAAGGGCCGCAGATAAGGGTCCACCTTGTCCTGCAGATCCCCGGGTAAAAACCCTAGATGCTCTCCTGCTTCCACTGCCGGACGCGTCAAGATGAGGCGCTCCACTTCTTTTTTCTTCAAAGTGGCCACAGCCTGGGCCATGGCCAAGTAGGTTTTGCCTGTACCGGCCGGACCGATGGCAAACACCACATCATGGTCGGCCATGGCAGAAATGTAGCGTCTCTGGCCTGCTGTTTTGGGTCGGATCCTGTGGCCCCGATGGGTAACCACCACCAGCCCCGCATTGAGCTCGTGGAGAGGTAAAGAATCGCCGTTGGCACTCAGCTTAATGGCGTAGTAAACATCGTGATTAGTCAGGTTCGAACCCAGTTCAGCCAAGTTCTCCAGGGCCTGCTTGGTCTTGGCGATGGCCTCATCCGAACCGCTGATGATCAGATCCAGCCCCCGGGCCACTATGGTCACCCCAAAGGCCTCCTCCAAAAGCCTCAGGTACTCATCGCGCAACCCGCTCAGGGCCTGAGCCTGATCGTTATCTCTAAGGCGCAATATCTGAGTCAATACATCAACCATCCTTTGTACGTCTCTGTATGCACTTATTATAAGCAAAATGGGGCAAAAGTGCAAACTATTGACCCAAAAAGTAAGTGTCAACGTTTAGTAGGTTGAGACCTCGCAGTTGCTTGTTTCACGGACCCAAGACCAGGATGGGGCGGTTGCGCTTCTAGGTACTGGCCAGGCCAGCTAATGCCCGAAGCGCGATTTTCCACGGCCGAGTCGGCCCGTTCAAACTCGGAATACAAACGTGCCGCCAAGTCGGGTCCTGCAGCAGAGTTCTAGA
>JAKOTU010000048.1 GCA_029776155.1 Bacillota bacterium
GGCAGCGGAAACAACCAAAATGGCTCCGTCCATCTGAGCAGCACCGGTAATCATGTTCTTTACGTAGTCGGCGTGGCCCGGGCAGTCCACGTGGGCGTAGTGACGCTTCTCGGTCTGATACTCTACGTGGGACGTATTAATGGTAATGCCCCGTTCCCTCTCTTCGGGAGCGTTGTCGATTTCCTCGAACTTGCGGACCTGTCCCAAACCCTTTTGGGCCAACAGCATGGTGATGGCAGCTGTGGTGGTGGTTTTACCATGGTCAACGTGGCCGATGGTGCCCACGTTAACGTGAGGTTTGGTCCTTTCAAATTTTTGCTTAGCCATTTTTGTTCCTCCTTGGGAAAGTAGTTTTGTGTTAGATACCTGCAGAGTGGACGATTTCCTCTGCTAAAGCGGGCGGCACCTGTTCGTAATAGGCGAAGGTCATGGTGTGCTGCGCCCTGCCCTGGGTCATGGAGCGCAGTGCAGTGGCATAGCCGAACATCTCCGCCAACGGTACATAACCCCGAACAATCTGCGTATTGCCCCGCTGTTCCATCCCTTCAATTCTACCGCGCCTGGCGTTGATATCGCCCATCACATCACCCAAAAAGTCATCGGGTGTCACAACTTCCAGTTTCATGACAGGTTCCAAAATCACGGGCGCAGCCTTGCGGCATGCTTCTTTGAAACCGATGGAACCAGCAATCTTAAAGGCCAATTCCGAGGAATCCACTTCATGATAGGAACCATCCACAAGAGTCACTTTTACATCCACGACGGGGAACCCCGCCACAACGCCTGTAAGCATGGCTTCTTTGATTCCCGCTTCAACCGGGGCGATGTACTCCTTCGGTACCACGCCGCCCACGATCTTGTTCTCAAACACGAACCCTGCTCCACGTTCGTTGGGCTCAACCTCCAAAACCACATGACCGTACTGGCCCCGTCCACCGGTCTGGCGCACAAACTTGCCTTCAGCCTTTACGGCCTTGGTAATGGTTTCGCGGTAAGCAACCTGAGGTTTGCCGATATTGGCTTCGACTTTGAACTCACGCAGCAGGCGGTCCACAATGATCTCCAGGTGCAGCTCGCCCATGCCGGCAATAATGGTCTGCCCTGTCTCTGGGTCGGTGTACACTCTGAAAGTGGGATCTTCTTCCGCCAAACGCTGCAGGGCATAGCCCAGTTTATCCTGATCCGCCTTGGTCTTCGGTTCCACTGCCAAGTTGATCACGGGCTCAGGAAACTCCAGCGACTCCAATAAAATGGGGTGCTTGTCATCGGCGATGGTATCACCGGTGGAAATATCTTTCAAACCTACGACGGCTGCAATATCTCCCGAGAAGACCTGGTCCACATCTTCCCTGTGGTTGGCGTGCATGAGCAAAATGCGCCCTACCCTTTCCCGCTTGCCTGTGCTTACGTTCAACACGTAGCTGCCTGAGCGCAGGGTCCCGGAGTAAACCCTGAAGAATACCAGCTTGCCTACATAGGGATCCGCCATAATCTTGAAGGCCAATCCCGCAAACGGTTCCTCGTCCTTGAGCTCCCTGTATTCCACCGCACCCGTGTCTGGGTTAATTCCGGCCACCGCCGGCAGATCGCTGGGGGAAGGCAGATAATCAATCACCGCGTCCAAAAGCGGCTGTACCCCTTTGTTCTTGAAAGAAGAACCGCAGAGCACAGGAATGAGCTTCACTTCAATGCAGGCCTTGCGCAGTGCCCTCTTCAGCTCTTCCGCGGTGATCTCTTCACCTTCCAAGTACTTATTGGTGAGCTCATCGTCTGTTTCGGCCACCCGCTCCACCAGCAGCTGGCGGGCGAGCTCCGCTTCCTCAAGCACATCTTCCGGTATCTCCCGCACCTCGTAATTACCAATGTCATCCACATAGATGTGGGCCTTCATCTCAATCAGGTCAACCAGGCCGCGGAAGGTGTCTTCGGCACCGATGGGCCACTGCACCGCCACGGGATTAGCACCCAGGCGCTCCACCATCATGTCCATGACCCGCTGGAAGTTGGCTCCCACACGGTCCATTTTGTTGACATAGGCAATCCGTGGTACATGATACTTGTCCGCCTGGCGCCAAACCGTCTCTGATTGAGGCTCCACCCCGCCTACTGAACAAAACACTGCCACTGCTCCGTCCAGCACGCGCAGGGACCGCTCCACTTCCACAGTAAAGTCCACGTGGCCGGGCGTGTCAATAATGTTAATTCGATAACCCTTCCAGTGACAGGTCGTCGCAGCCGAGGTGATGGTGATGCCTCTTTCACGCTCTTGAGCCATCCAGTCCATGGTTGCTCCACCGTCGTGTGTTTCGCCTATCTTGTGAACTTTCCCGGTGTAGAAGAGGATTCTTTCAGTGGTCGTGGTTTTGCCCGCATCAATGTGCGCCATGATACCTATATTTCGCGTCTTCTCAACCGCAAACTCTCTACCCACTTTTTTCTCCTCCTAGCCGAGTAGACTCACCACCCCGTTGTCGCTAGAGCACCCGTGTCAAACGGCCCACTCCCTTGGCAGCGAATCACCAACGGTAATGAGCAAAAGCTTTGTTCGCTTCCGCCATACGGTGAGTATCTTCTTTCTTTCTTACTGCGCCGCCTTGATTGTTGGCAGCGTCCATCAGTTCGCCGGCTAGTCTTTCCACCATGGTCTTTTCACCACGGAGCCTGGCGTTCTGAACGAGCCAGCGCAGAGCTAAAGTTTGCCGCCTATCTGCCCGCACTTCCACAGGCACCTGGTAGGTGGCACCACCTACACGGCGGGGTTTGACTTCCACAACTGGCATAACATTATTCACTGCCTGTTCCAGCAGTTCCATGGCGTCGGTACCCGTTCTCTCTTGCGCCAACTTCAGCGCATCATACATGATCCTCTCAGCAAGACCCCGCTTGCCGTCGCGCATGATGGCATTAATGAACTTGGTGACCAACTTGCTGCCATAGACCGGATCAGGGAGCACATCCCGTTTGGGAACGTTTCCTCTCCTAGGCATTGGTTTTCACCCCTTCTCCATAGAGATTCCAAGATTTCCTACTTCGGCCTCTTGGCACCATACTTCGAACGGCCTTGACGCCGATCGGCTACCCCCGCTGCATCTAGTGTACCTCTGATGATGTGGTAACGTACACCAGGCAAGTCCTTCACCCTACCGCCACGAATCAGGACCACGCTGTGTTCCTGCAGATTGTGGCCTTCCCCGGGAATATAGGAAGTCACCTCGATACCATTGGTTAATCTTACACGGGCTACTTTCCGCAGGGCCGAGTTGGGCTTTTTGGGCGTAGCTGTGTACACTCTGGTGCAGACGCCTCTCTTCTGGGGTGCCCCTTTGGGATTGTAAATCACCTCACCACGCAGGGTGTTCTGGGTAAAGCCCAGCGCAGGGGCGGAACTCTTAGACTTTTGTACTCGGCGACCTTTCTTAACCAATTGATTGATGGTTGGCACGCTGGATAACCTCCCTTCCGTCTAATTCTCTGTAGATTTCATGACACAAGCCACCGCAGCACCCACCTCAATGGAGCAGGCTTTGCCAAGCTCTGCCATGGTGCCCACTTCAACTACCTCGATCCCGCGGACTGTACATTCTCTGCGCACGGGACCAATCACATGCTCATCTGCATCCTGGGCCAAATAGACCAATTCCGCCTTCCCAGCTTGGATAGCTTTCATAGTCTGTTTAGTACCGACTACGCGGTTCGCCGTCGCAAGTCTGTGTGGCATCTCGGTCCTCCCCTTTACTCAGAGATCCCGCAGGGGTGCGAGACCCCTGCGGGCAACACAGCTAATTCTATCATCTCGAGCCCACTCTGTCAATAAAATCTTACAGAGGCGCCTTTTAGGACGGGTCTTAGCCCGAAACCAGTTCCACCTCTTCCGCCTCCGCCCCAGCTTCGACGGCCGCCTCGCCTTCCTGGCCTTCCACAGCAATGCCAATGCGGCGGTAGCGGGCCATGCCTGTGCCGGCGGGAATGAGCTTACCGATGATCACGTTCTCCTTGAGGCCCAGCAGCCGGTCAACTCGGCCCTTAATGGAAGCTTCCGTGAGCACCCTGGTGGTCTCCTGGAAGGAAGCCGCCGACAGGAAGCTCTCCGTGGCCAAAGAGGCCTTGGTGATGCCGAGGAGGACAGGCTTGCCCACCGCGGGCTGACCGCCTTCCGCTTCCACCTGGGCATTGATGTCTTCAAACTCGAAGATGTCCACGAGGGATCCGGGCAGCATGGGTGTGTCACCGGAATCCTCCACTTTGATCTTGCGGAGCATCTGGCGGACGATAACCTCAATGTGCTTGTCGTTGATGTTCACGCCCTGGGAGCGGTACACCTCCTGGACCTCTTGGACCAGATATTTCTGCACCGCCAATACTCCCTGCACCGCCAAGATATCGTGGGGGTTAACCGGCCCTTCGGTGAGGCGATCCCCAGCCTGGACCTCTTGGCCATCCTTCACCCGGCGGCGGGCACCGTAGGGTATTACATAGGAAGCTTCTCCCTCGGGGCCGCGCACCACAGCCTTAGTTACTCCCTTGCTCTCCACGATGCTTACCGTACCGGCAATCTCGCTGATAATGGCCTGGCCCTTGGGCTTGCGGGCCTCAAAGAGCTCTTCCACTCTAGGCAGACCGGCTGTGATATCGTCGCCGGCCACGCCGCCGGTGTGGAAGGTCCTCATGGTGAGCTGCGTACCAGGTTCACCAATGGACTGGGCGGCAATGATACCCACTGCTTCACCCACATCCACCAGGCTGCCGTTGGCCAAGTTGCGCCCGTAGCACTGCACGCACACGCCGTGGCGGGTCTTGCACACCAAGACGGAACGGATTTTGACTTCCTCAATACCCGCTTCGTCAATGGCCCTGGCTGCATCGTCGCTGATCATCTCGCCCTTGGCCACAAGCAGTTCGCCCGTTTCGGGATGCACCACATCTGCTGCGGCTACGCGGCCCTGCAGACGCTCCCACAGGGGCTCGATGATGGCTTCGCTGTCACCAGAGAACTCCTTGATGGCGCCCACGGTGATGTAATCCTCGGTACCGCAGTCGTTCTCCCGGACGATCACATCCTGGGCCACGTCCACCAGCCTTCTGGTGAGGTAACCAGAGTCCGCGGTGCGGATGGCGGTATCAGCCAGTCCTTTGCGGGTACCATGGCTGGAAATAAAGAACTCCAGCACGGTGAGGCCTTCCCGGAAGTTGGCCTTGATGGGGATCTCAAAGGTACGGCCCGTGGGGTCGGCCACCAGGCCGCGCATGCCGGCCAGCTGGCTGATCTGGGACTCGTTACCCCGGGCACCGGAAATGGCCATCATGTATACAGGATTGAACCGGTCGAAGTTCTCCAGCATATCCTTGGTGACCTGTTCCTTGGTCCTGGTCCACACGCCGCACACCCGCTGATAGCGCTCTTCCGCAGTGAGCAGTCCCCTGCGGTACTGCTGCTCGATTTGCTCCACTTCTTCTTCCGCCGCCCGGATGCGCTCGTTCTTCGTGGGGGGAACGGCGATGTCGGCAATGGACACTGTAGTGCCGGAGCGGGTGCTGTAGTGGAAGCCCAGCTGCATGATCTTGTCCAGAATCCGGGCCGTTTCCTGGGCACCGTACTGTTTGTACAAGCGGTCAACCAAGTTGGCCAGTTTCTTTTTGTCCAGGGCTTCATTGATAAAGCCGAAGTCTTCAGGCAGGATGCTGTTCACCAACAAACGGCCGCAGGTGGTTTCCAGGCGGGTCCGCTGCTCGTCATCTAAGCGCAGCATGATCTTGGCATGCAGGCTGATGGAGCCGGCGTTGTAGGCGTGCAGCACTTCTTCCATGGAGCCGAAGTAGCGGCCTTCCCCCTTAGCCCCTTCCTTCACCGAAGTGAGGTAGTACATGCCGATAACCATATCCTGGTTGGGGGTGACAATGGGCCTGCCGCTGGAGGGCACCAGAATATTATTAGTAGAAAGCATAAGCAGCCTGGCTTCCGCCTGTGCCTCAGCGGACAAGGGAACGTGCACCGCCATCTGGTCGCCATCGAAGTCCGCATTGTAGGCTTGGCAGACCAGGGGATGCAGCTGAATGGCCCGGCCCTCAACCAAGACCGGTTCGAAGGCCTGGATGCCCAGCCTGTGCAGGGTGGGCGCCCGGTTGAGCAGCACGGGATGCTCCTTAATTACTTCCTCAACAATATCCCAGACCTCGGGACGGACCCGGTCCACCATCTTCTTGGCACTCTTGATGTTATGGGCAATGCCCTTTTCCACCAGTTCCTTCATGACAAAGGGCTTAAACAGCTCCAAGGCCATTTCCTTGGGCAGTCCGCACTGGTGGATGCGCAGTTTGGGGCCCACCACAATCACGGAACGGCCCGAGTAGTCTACGCGCTTGCCCAACAGGTTCTGGCGGAAACGGCCCTGTTTGCCTTTGAGCATGTCACTGAGGGATTTCAAGGGGCGATTGCCCGGCCCGGTCACCGGCCGGCCCCGGCGGCCGTTATCGATGAGGGCATCCACCGCTTCTTGGAGCATGCGCTTTTCGTTGCGCACGATGATGTCCGGCGCGCCCAGCTCCAAGAGCCTCTTCAGGCGATTATTGCGGTTGATCACCCGCCGATACAGGTCGTTTAAGTCGGAAGTGGCAAACCTTCCGCCGTCTAGCTGGACCATGGGCCTGAGCTCAGGGGGAATTACGGGAATCACATCTAAAATCATCCAGGCGGGGTGGTTCCCGGACTGGCGGAAAGCTTCCACCACTTCCAGGCGCCGCACGGCCCGCACCCGCCTCTGGCCGGAAGACTGGGCAATTTCCTTGCGCAGCTCGGCGCTGAGTTCATCAAGATCCAGCTGCTGCAGAAGCCTCTTAATGGCTTCTGCCCCAATTCCAGCTTCAAACGCATTGCCGTACTTGTCCCGGTACTCCCGGTACTCGGCTTCGCTGAGCAGCTGCTGTTTGGTGAGCCCAGTCACGGCCGGATCGCCGGGATCAATGACAATATAAGATGCGAAATACAGCACTTTCTCCAAAGTTCTTGGAGACATATCTAGAATCAAGCCCATGCGGCTGGGTATGCCTTTAAAAAACCAGATATGGGAAACGGGGGCGGCCAATTCGATGTGGCCTATGCGCTCACGCCGCACTTTTGCCCGGGTGACTTCTACGCCGCAGCGGTCGCACACAATCCCTTTGTACCGCACACGCTTGTACTTGCCGCAGTGGCATTCCCAGTCCCGTGTGGGTCCAAAGATCTTCTCACAGAAAAGGCCTTCGCGCTCAGGTTTCAAGGTCCGGTAGTTGATGGTCTCCGGCTTTTTCACCTCACCGCTGGACCAAGCGCGAATCTGTTCTGGTGATGCCAGCCCAATTCGAATCCGATCGAAATAGTTGATATCCAGCAAGGGCTGTCCCTCCTTCTTGTCTATCCGCTAATTGCGCACGCTCCGCAGCGCTAGAGATCTTCCTCATCAGACAGGTCATCCAGGTCGTCGAACTCCAGATCGTCCTCGTCAAAATCTCCGGCAAAATCTTCGTCCTCTACCAGGTCTTCATCGTCGGAAGAGTCTTCTGCCAGGAAGGAATCGTCATCTTCCCCTTCATCTTCCTCACCGGGCTCCTCTTCATCAGCCTGTTTCGTTTTGGCACGGCCGTCCTGCGCTGCACGGGCATTGGCGCCCAGACCTGCACCTTGGATATCAATCCCCAGTTCCCTGGCCATTTCGCTGATATCCTCATCTTCTTCCTTGATTTCGATCTCTCTCTCGTCCTCGCCCAGCACCCGCACATCCAAAGCCAGGCTCTGGAGTTCTTTCACCAGCACCCGGAAGGACTCAGGCACTCCAGGCTCGGGGATATTTTCGCCTTTCACAATGGCCTCATAGGTCTTCACCCGGCCCACAACATCGTCGGACTTGACCGTGAGGATTTCCTGCAAGGTGTAGGCTGCTCCGTAGGCCTCCAGCGCCCACACTTCCATCTCCCCAAACCTCTGTCCGCCGAACTGGGCTTTACCGCCCAGGGGCTGCTGGGTAACCAGCGAATAGGGACCAGTGGAACGGGCATGGATCTTGTCGTCCACCAAGTGGGCCAGCTTCACCATGTAGATGATGCCCACGGTAACTGGATTGTCGAAGGGCTCGCCGGTTCGGCCATCATAGAGGATGGTTTTGCCATCCCGGGACAAACCAGCTTTTTCCATCATATCCATAACCTCGATTTCGCTGGCGCCGTCGAACACGGGGGTGGCCACATGCAGGCCCAAAGCCTTGGCGGCCATCCCTAAGTGGGTCTCCAAAATCTGTCCGATGTTCATCCGGGAAGGTACACCCAGGGGATTGAGCACAATCTGTACCGGAGTACCATCGGGCAGGAAGGGCATATCTTCCACGGGCATGATCCGGGAGATGACGCCCTTGTTCCCGTGGCGGCCCGCCATCTTATCCCCTTCGGAAACCTTACGCTTCTGGGCCACGTAGCAGCGCACCAGACGGTTGACCCCGGGGGGCAGCTCATCGCCCTCGTCGCGGCTGAAGACCCGCACATCCACCACAATGCCGCCTTCTCCATGGGGTACCCGCAGGGAGGTATCCCTTACTTCCCTAGCTTTCTCCCCAAAAATGGCCCTGAGCAGGCGCTCTTCCGCGGTAAGCTCCGTTTCACCCTTGGGAGTCACTTTGCCCACCAAGATATCTCCAGGCTTCACTTCGGCACCGATACGCACGATGCCCCGATCATCCAGGTTCTTGAGGCTGTCTTCGCCCACGTTGGGAATATCCCTGGTGATTTCCTCGGGCCCCAGCTTAGTGTCCCGGGCCTGGGCCTCGTATTCTTCGATATGGATGGAGGTGAAGACATCGTCTTTCACCAGCTCTTCACTGATCAGGATGGCGTCCTCATAGTTGTAGCCTTCCCAGGGCACAAAGGCCACCAGCACGTTGCGCCCCAGGGCCAACTCGCCGTTGTCTGTGGAGGGTCCATCGGCCAGCACATCGCCCTTTTTCACCTGCTGGCCCACGTAGCAGATGGGCTTTTGGTTGATGCAGGTTCCCTGGTTGGAACGCTCAAACTTCTTCAATCTGTAGCGATCCACGCCTTGGGCAGTTCTGACTACGATCTCCCGGCCGGTGATCCTTTCCACCACACCGTCGTTCTTGGCCAGCACCACGGCGCCCGAGTCCACCGCGGCCCTGTATTCCATCCCCGTGCCCACTATGGGGGCTTCCGTTTCGATTAAGGGGACGGCCTGGCGCTGCATGTTGGCGCCCATGAGGGCCCGGGCCCCGTCATCGTTCTCCAGGAAGGGAATGAGTGCGGTGGCGATACTGACGATCTGTTTGGGCGAAACGTCCATGAACTCCACCGTTTCTGCGGGAACCATCTTGATCTCTTCGCCTTCCCGCACGGTCACTTTCGAGCGGACAAAGCGGCCGTCTTCCGTGGTGGGTTCGTTGGCCTGGGCAATACGGAACACATCCTCCTCGTCCGCGGTGAGGTAGCGGATCTCATCGGTCACTACTCCATTTTCCACCACCCGATAGGGGGTTTCGATGAAGCCGTACTCGTTAATCCGGGCATAGGTGCACAGCGCGCCGATCAGTCCAATGTTGGGACCTTCAGGAGTCTCAATGGGGCACATGCGCCCGTAGTGGGAATGGTGTACGTCCCGCACCTCAAAGCCAGCCCGATCCCTGGACAGGCCTCCAGGGCCCAGCGCACTCAAACGGCGCTTATGGGTCAGCTCGGAAAGGGGATTGGTTTGATCCATAAATTGGGACAGCTGGCTGGAGCCGAAGAACTCCTTGATGGCCGCCACTACAGGGCGGATATTGATCAGGGCTTGGGGAGTGATCACGTCCACGTCTTGAATGGTCATGCGCTCCCGCACAACCCTCTCCATGCGGCTTAAGCCGATGCGGAACTGATTCTGCAGTAGTTCGCCCACACTCTTTAGGCGCCGGTTGCCCAGATGGTCAATATCATCCACGGAACCAATATCGGCAACCAGGCCCACCATATAGTTGACGGTGGCCAGGATATCGCCGGGGGTGATCACAGTGACTGTCTCTTCGGGCTGCTCATTGGAAAACAGCCTGATCTGCCGGCCTTCCCTGGTGGAAACCAGCACAGCATTGATGCCGCTCTTTTGGATGAGCTCGGCTTGGCGCCGGGTGATCTTCTCACCGCGCTCCACGATCACTTCGCCCGTTTCTGGATGCACGATATTCTCAGCGCTTACCCTGCCCACCAGCCGCTCGGTGAGGCGCAGTTTCTTGTTGATCTTGTAACGGCCCACATTGGCCAGATCATAGCGCTTTGGCTCGTAGAATAGCGTGGAAAAGAGCCCCCGCGCGCTTTCTTCGGTGGGAGGTTCGCCTGGACGCAGGCGCTTGTAGATCTCAATCAGGGCCTCGGCTTCAGACTGGGTGTTATCCCGCTCCAAGGTGGCCAGAATTTCAGGCGCGTCATTAAACGCCTGCCGGATGGCGGCGTCTGTGCCTAAGCCCACGGCGCGGATCAGAACTGTGGCCGGCAGTTTGCGGGTCCGGTCAATGCGCACCCAGATCACGTCGTTGGAGTCCATTTCAAACTCGAGCCATGCGCCGCGGTTGGGAATGATGTTCGCCGAAAAGAGTTTCTTGCCGCTGGTATCTACAGTGAAGTTGAAGTAAACACCTGGGGATCTGACTAGCTGGCTGACCACCACACGTTCGGAACCGTTGATGATAAAAGTCCCGTTCTCTGTCATAAGGGGGAAGTCACCCATGAAGACCTCTTGCTCTTTCACTTCGCCGGTTTCTTTATTAACCAGCCTCACCCGCACACGAAGGGGAGCAGAGTAAGTAACATCGCGGTTTTTGCATTCCTCCACATCATACTTGGGTTCCCCAAACTCGTAGTCCAGGAACTCTAAGACCAAGTTGCCAGTGAAATCCTGGATGGGCGACACATCGTCGAACATTTCCCTTAAGCCTTCCTGCAAAAACCACTGGTAGGACTTGTGCTGGATTTCCACCAAGTCGGGCATTTCCAGGATCTCATTGATCTTCCCGAAACTGTAGCGCTCCCGTCTTCCCACGTGCTTTGCTTCTACCAAGGGCCCTCTCCTCCTTACGATATCCTAGAAAACATGACGAAAAGCAAGGGTGATGTCCCTCGCTTCATTATTCGCTTTCCAGGCTAACCTTCTAAAAATATTCATTAAGACAGCAGGATTCCGCACCTCTATGTTGAATAAACACAAAGCAGGAGGATTTTCCCCCTCTGTCATGGATTGTAACACTAGTCCATGATACCACAGGGGTTTTCTGTTGTCAAGCAATGTATATCGATGTTTGTCTCCAATTATGCCAAGAAAAGGACTTCCCCACCTGGAGGAAGTCCTTTTTTCTCTGTTTCCAGAACTACTTGATTTCCACAGTTGCGCCGGCTTCTTCGAGCTTAGCCTTGATCTCTTCAGCCTGCTGCTTGGAGATGCCTTCCTTGACCGGGCTGGGAGCGTTGTCCACCAGGTCCTTGGCTTCCTTGAGGCCCAGGGAGGTGATCTCGCGCACGACCTTGATTACGTTGATCTTCTTGTCGCCAGCACTGGTGAGGATTACGTCAAACTCGGTCTTCTCTTCGGCAGCTTCAGCGGCTGCTGCGGGGGCAGCGGCTGCCACAGCCACAGGGGCGGCGGCGGATACGCCAAACTTGTCTTCCAAAGCCTTTACCAGTTCGCTCAGTTCCAAAACGGTCATATTCTCAATAGCTTCCAAAATTTGCTCTTTTGTCATTTGAATAACCTCCTTCAGGATCAGTTATGCGCTTGCTGCTTCTTTCTGTTTTCTAACTGCCTCTAAGGCATAAACCAAATTGCGGATATTGCCCTGCAGAACGTTGACCAAACCGGCAAGGGGCGCCTGCATACCCCGGAGCACCATGGACAGCAGTTCTTCTCTGCCGGGCAGGTCAGCCAAGTTGGCCACACCTTCCGCCCCGATTACTCTCCCTTCAACGATACCGGCCTTGATCTCCAGCGCTTTGTTTTTCTTAGCAAACTCGCTGAGCACCTTGGCGGGAGCAACCGGGTCCTCATAGCCAAAGGCCACAGCGGTGGGACCGGTGAGATACTGGACCAGATCTTCCATGCCTAAGGACTGGGCTGCCAGGATGGTCAGGGTGTTTTTCAAAACCTTGAATTCAATCCCGGCGTTTCTGGCCTCCTTGCGCAGCTGGGTCATCTCGGCGGCGTTCAGGCCGCGGTAATCGGCCAGCACTGCTCCCTGGGCCTTGGAGAGACGCTCTTGGATCTCTTGCACCATTGCTTCCTTTTCAGGTCGTGCCATCATTTCACCTCCCCGTGCAAAACAAAAAGGACCTGCCGCAGCCGAAGCGGAGATCCCTTGTATAGATCACAAGTTAACAGGACTTACTCTCCGACCTCGGTGGGCGCAGCTGTGCTGCTTTAAGGCGTCGGGTGACGCCACCAACTGTCTACGGTCTAGATATTTACTTATGCAGCATGACTAGTATAGCATGTGCCGGGGGTGCGGTCAACCCGCGACCGGCACTATCTTGCCGTTACAGCTTCCTGGGCGTCGATGCGGATGCCAGGTCCCATGGTGCTGGACAGGTGCACCTTGCGGATAAACGTGCCTTTGGCAGCAGCGGGACGGGCCTTCACCACGGCGTCCATGAGGGCAACGAAATTCTCATAGAGCTGCTGATCGCTAAAGCTCACCTTACCAATGGGCACGTGCATACCAGCTTCCTTGTTCACCCGGAACTCCACTTTACCAGCCTTGGAGTCCTGGACCGCCTTGGCAACTTCGAAAGTCACGGTGCCAGTCCGGGGGTTAGGCATGAGGCCCCGGGGGCCCAAGATCCTACCGAGCTTACCGACCACGCCCATCATATCGGGTGTGGCAATGGCCACATCAAAATCAGTCCAGCCGCCCTGGATCTTCTCAGCCAGATCCTCCGCGCCCACAAAGTCGGCGCCGGCCTGCCTTGCTTCCTCTGCTTTCTCTCCTTTGGCAAAAACCAAAACCCGCACTTCACGGCCTGTGCCGTGGGGCAGAATAACGGTACCCCGCACCTGTTGATCCGCGTGCCGGGGATCTACACCAAGCTTAAAAGCAACTTCAACTGTCTCGTCGAATTTGGCGGTTGCACACTTCTTCACCAGGGCAATGGCCTCTGTAGGCGAGTAGAATTTCTGGCGATCCACGAGCTTGGCAACCTCTTGATACCTCTTACCTCGTTTGGCCACAGTTCTTTCCTCCTTTGTGGTGCTAACGGATTTAATCCTCCCACTATTCTTCACAGCGCTTCCGGTTAGTCCTCAACTACAACGCCCATGCTCCTGGCGGTACCTTCCACCATACGCATGGCACCTTCGATGTCAGCCGCGTTCAGGTCGGGCATCTTCAGTTCAGCAATCTCCCTGATCTGGCTGCGTTTGATGGTGCCTACCTTCTCCCGGTTCGGCACTCCGGAACCGCGTTCAATGCCCATAGCCTTTTTGATCAACACTGCTGCCGGCGGAGTCTTGGTGATAAAGGTGAACGTGCGGTCCTCATAGACGGTGATCACCACTGGGATGATCATGCCGGCTTGATTCGCCGTCCGCTCGTTGAACGCTTTACAGAACTCCATAATGTTGACACTATGTGGACCTAATGCCGGTCCTACCGGCGGCGCCGGGTTGGCTTTGCCTGCTGGTACCTGTAACTTAATCAGGGCACTTACCTTCTTTGCCACGGCGCATACACCCCCTTAATATAATGTGGTTATGGCGGACTTTTCGTCCTCCCACTTGCAAACCTACAGCTTTGCTACTTGATCAAAATCCAGTTCCACAGGGGTATCCCGTCCAAACATGGAAATGCTGACCCACAGTTTCCCCTTGTCTGGATTCACCTCGGTAATGGTACCGGTGAAATCCCGCAACGGGCCTGAGACAACCCTCACTGCATCCCCTTTGTCAAAAACACTCGAGGACCTGGTCATGCCCATCTGGCGCAGAATCATCTCTACTTCGTGTTTTTCCAAGGGGATGGGCTTAACCCCGCTGCTCACGAAGCCGGTTACGCCTGGAGTGTTGCGAACCACATACCATGAATCGTCGCTCATGATCATTTCCACCAAAACATAACCCGGGAAGACCTTGCGCTTGGAGACCTTTTTCTTGCCTTCTTTGTACTCCACGACCTCTTCCATGGGCACAACAATTTGGAAGATCTTGTCTTCCATCTCCATGGATTGGATCCTCTTCTCCAGGTCTGTTTTCACCTTGTTCTCATACCCCGAGTATGTGTGCACCACATACCAGTTCTTTTCTCCAGTTGGCTTCTCAGTCATGGCGTTGCGACCAAAACGCTGGTCTTACCCTCCTATACGACCCAGTAGGTTCAAGACCGCAGTGATGATCACGTCAACCACACCTGTGAAGACCGCAACAATGAGAACAGTGACCAGTACTACGATGGTATAAGTGATGAGCTCTTTGCGGTTCGGCCAGGACACCTTGCGCATCTCGGAACGAACTTCGCGCAGGAACTTCGTGATCTTGTTCCAAAGGGCGGGTTTGCTCTGGACTGTTGCCAAATTCTTCACTTCCTTCTCACCCTAGCGGGTTTCTTTGTGAACGGTATGGGTCCTGCAGAACTTGCAGAACTTCTTCAGCTCAATGCGATCCGGATCGTTTTTCCTGTTTTTCGTGGAACGGTAATTCCGGTTCTTGCATTGGGTGCATTCTAGTGTGATACCGACACGCACAGCCGCCACCTCCAGACAGTCGAAATACCCCTAGAATTTAACACATTTCGGAGGGGGTTGTCAATACCCCCGCCAACCGTGTCTATCTGGGGTTTGTGCTTGGGCTGTCACATTTTCAGAAGAAAAGGGGGAGTCTTCCCCCTAAAACAACAAGCGGATTTAAGAGCCAAAACTTGGCGCGGCGCCTACTCGAGAATCTTGGTGACCACGCCAGCGCCGACGGTGCGGCCGCCTTCGCGGATCGCGAAGCGCAGTCCCTCTTCCATGGCGATGGGTGTGATCAGTTCAGCAATCAGCCTGGTGTTGTCGCCGGGCATGATCATCTCGGTGCCCTCGGGCAGGCGGATTACGCCGGTTACGTCAGTGGTCCGGAAGTAGAACTGGGGACGATACCCTTCAAAGAAAGGTGTATGGCGGCCGCCCTCTTCCTTGGACAGAACGTATACTTCCGCTTCAAACTTGGTGTGCGGAGTAATGGAGCCGGGCTTTG
>JAKOTU010000026.1 GCA_029776155.1 Bacillota bacterium
TACACAAATCAACAGCTCAAGGCCATCGAGACCTGGCTAAACACCTATCCTCGCAGGATTCTAAACGGCATATCTGCATGGGAAGCGGTGGAAAGTCTGGCACGAGCAGGATAAACCAAGCCGAGCGAGGAACAGAAACCCTTCGTTGAGTCAGAGAGAAGACGAGCGAAAATCCGTTTCATTTAGAGTTGCATTTCTGCCCCGTCAACTCCTGAGTCATTATCGTTTACAAGATGCAAGAGTTGTGCTAAAATAGCATTGTGCCTGTAGCAGTTAAGGCAGGCGCGGTAAGCCCTTCGCTAGGAACAGCGTTCCTCCGGCGTTGTTCTTGGGAAGAGGTTCGAAACGGAATTTGGAGGTGAAACTGTGATTTCTCAAGAAGTGAAGGCCGAGATCATCAAGAAGTTCGCACGTCACGAAGGAGATACAGGATCTCCTGAGGTTCAGATAGCCATCTTGACCCACAGGATTCAAGAACTAACTGAACATCTCAAGGTGCACAAAAACGATCACCATTCGAGAAGAGGCCTCTATAAGATGATCGGTCAAAGACGTGGTCTTTTGAACTACCTCATGAAGAAAGACATTGAGCGGTACCGCAATCTTATAGAGGAACTTGGTTTGCGTCGGTAAAGATGAGCGGGCGACTGATCCCGCTCTTTTTTGAATGGTGCCGGCTGCAGATATTCTGGAGAACGGCCATACTACTATGTAGCTGAACACAATCAAAATGGAGGTTAGATTATGCAGACCGAGTTTCGCAGGGAACTAGCCGGAAGGCCCTTGATTCTGGAATTCGGCGGCGTGGCCAAACAAGCCAACGGATCGGTTTTGGTCCGGTACGGAGAGACTGTTGTTCTGGTCACCGCCACCATGAGCAAAGAGCCCAGAACGGGCATCGACTTTTTCCCCTTGTTGGTCGATTATGAAGAACGCCAGTATGCCGCGGGTCGGATTCCTGGCGGTTGGGGAAGGAGGGAAGGGCGCCCCAGTGAAGAAGCCATCCTTTCTGCCCGTATGATCGACCGTCCTCTGCGGCCGCTGTTTCCCGACGGTTTCCGCAACGATGTGCAGATCGTGGCCACAGTCATGTCGGTGGACAAAAACAACTCCCCGACCATCGCGGCCTTAATCGGGGCCAGCGCAGCACTTACGGTGTCCGACATACCCTTTGACGGCCCAGTAGGTGGAGTTAAGGTAGGACTGGTGAACGGCAAGCTTGTGCTCAATCCCACCCTGGAGGAGCAGGCCGTATCCGATCTGGAGATCACCATTGCCGGTACTAAGGATGCGGTAACCATGGTGGAAGCTGGTGCCAACGAAGTCCCGGAGCAGGTCATCTTGGAAGCCATCTGCTTTGGACATGCAGCCATTAAGGAGCTCTGCCTGCTGCAGGAAGAGATACGTGCCCAAATCGGCAAAGCAAAAGTGGAAGTACCCGTGTTCCAACCCGAGCTGGAGCTGGATCGCTGGGTGCGGGAGCGTGTCTATGAAGAACTGGTTCAGGCCCTGAAGGCCAGCGAGAAGCTGGAAAGGGAACGGCTCTTGGACGAAGTTCGGGGTGGTGCCCACGAAGCCTACCAAGAAGAGTTTGGCGAGGAGCTGTACGAGGAGCAGAGTAAGTACATCGATGCCGTCTTCGATGCGGTATTGAAGGAAGAGGTACGCCGCGCCATCACCAAAGATAAGGTCAGACCCGACGGGCGCAAACCCGATGAGATCCGGCCGGTCAGCTGCCAAGTGGGACTTCTTCCCAGGGCACACGGCAGCGGCCTGTTCACCAGGGGACAAACCCAAGTATTGACCACAGTAACCCTAGGTCTGAAATCCGATGAGCAGCTGCTGGACAGCCTTACGGAGGAAGAGAGCAAACGCTACATCCACCACTACAATTTCCCGCCCTACAGCGTCGGTGAAGTAAGGCCCATCAGGGGTCCTGGCCGCAGAGAAATCGGGCACGGCGCTTTAGCGGAACGGGCTCTATTGCCAGTAATCCCCACTGAGGAAGAGTTTCCCTACACCCTGCGCCTGGTTTCGGAAGTTCTAGAATCCAACGGCTCTTCGTCCATGGCCAGTGTGTGCGGCAGCACCTTAGCCCTCATGGACGCGGGTGTGCCCATCAGAAGGCCCGTTGCCGGCATCGCCATGGGTTTGGTTATGAAAGACGGCCACTACACCATTCTCACTGACATTCAAGGCTTGGAAGACGCCTTGGGCGACATGGACTTCAAAGTGGCCGGGACCGACAAGGGAATTACCGCCCTGCAGATGGACATCAAGATCAGCGGTGTTACCCAGGAGATTCTGGCTGAAGCCCTAGAGCAGGCCCGCAGGGGCAGACTGTTCATCCTGCAGAAGATGACAGACTGCATTGCCAAGCCGCGTCCTGATCTCTCCCGCTATGCTCCCCGGATTATCACCATGGAGATTCCGGTGGATAAAATCCGCGATGTGATTGGACCCGGTGGCAAGATCATCCGTGATATCATCGCCAAAACGGGCGTGGAGATCGACATTGAAGATGATGGCCGTGTCTACATCGCCTCCACGGATGAAGAAGGCGGCAAAAAGGCCCAGCAGCTCATCGAGCGCTACGTCAAAGATGTGGAAGTGGGCGAAACTTACCTGGGTGTGGTCAAACGGATCATGAACTTCGGTGCTTTCGTGGAAATCCTCCCCGGTAAGGAAGGTTTGGTGCACATTTCGCAGCTGGAGAACCGCCGGGTGAACAAGGTGGAGGATGTGCTGAAAGTGGGAGATGAGGTTCTGGTCAAAGTGTTGGAGATCGACCGCCAGGGAAGAATTAACCTCTCCCGCAAAGAAGCCCTCGCTGAGCAGAAGGAATTCAAGTAGTAACATAGAAATAAGTTAATAGTAACGTAATAAAGCAGGTCTAAAGAACAACCTGCTTTTTCATTTTGTTTACATACAGAAAAGGGGTATGTGCATGGGCGTTCTGGCTGTCTACGTGCAGGGCAACACTGTGCAGGTGGGTGTGGAAAGGCAAGGGGACCTAACCACAGCCGCCTTTGCCCTCTCCTCCAATAATCCTGAGACCACTGCTGCGCAGCAACTCCTCCCTTGGCTCCAGGCAGCGGGAGTCTCCCAGGACAGCCTCGAGTTCATCGTAACCAACGGTGCTTTGCAGGAAAAAGGGCCCAGGGGAGTGTACCTTCTAGACGCCCACCTTCAGCTGGTTCCAGGCTGGGGCGGCAGCGCACTGGCCCAGCTGCTCGGCAAGAGGTTCTCTTGTCCTATCTACCTAGTCGATCCCGCCAGCGCCGGAGAATGCCACCCCCACGCCCTGGTCACCGGTATACCTGCCATTCAGCGCGCCTGCTTGGCGGATCATTTCCTTTTGAAGTATCTAGCCCGCCAGGGGGCCCTCAGGCGCGGCCTGGAGCAAGGCGCGGGGCGCTTCATTGTTGCCCATTTGGATGAGGTGCATCAGCTAGGGGCGGTGGCAGAAGACCGGGTATGGGACTGCCTAACCAGTGCCGATGAAGGCCCCTTCGCCCTCAGACACAGCGGAGGGCTGCCCTTCGATGGCATCTTAGATCTGTGCAGCGCCTGGAGAAATAGGGAAGCAGCCCTGGCCGAAGTGGTGGAACGGGGCGGCCTCAAAGGGTATCTGCATGTGGACAGACTGGCTGACCTCTACACCCAGCACGGCGAAGGGGCAGAACTGGTGCGGCAGGCCTTGGTGTACCAAACTGCCAAGGAAATCGCTGCCCTGGCAGTGGTGCTCCACGGGCAGGTTGATGCCATTGTCTGTGCGGGGGAACTCGTGGCCTTTGAGCCCTTCAGGAACGCTTTACACCAGCGGGTCAGTTTTATCGCCCCGCTGATTGCAATGCCCGGCAGCCAGGGTGTGCAGGCCCTCCTGGCTGGTGCCGAGAGAATCCGCAACCACGAACCTGTCATCAATCGAAACTAAAGGGGTGTTCTTCTATGGGATTTGAGCAGCTGAGAGAGGGTTTAAAGGGACGCTCTGCCAAGAGTCTGGTCTTAGCCTGGGGCGTTGATGCCGGGGTGCTGCAGGCCTGTCGGCAGGCGCTGGATCACGGATTTTTGGCCGATGTGATTGTGACCGGGCCGCCGGAGCAAGTGCAGAAAGCTGCGGAAGAAGCCCGTGTGAGCCTTGCAGGCTTCACTTTCCATCCAGCCTCGTCCCCCGCGGAAGGTGCCGCAGAAGCGGTGCGCCTGATCAGGGAGGGCAGGGGGCATGTACTCATGAAGGGTCATCTGAACACCAGTGTGATCCTGAGGGCTGTGGTCAACAAAGAAACGGGGATCCGTAAAGAGCCCCTGCTCAGCCACATTACCATTGTGGAACTGCCTGCTAAGCGGCTGGTCCTGCTCACAGATGCGGCCATGAACATCAAACCTGATCTGCCCCAGAAGGCCCAGATTCTAGATAACGCCATCAAGTTTGCCTATTCGCTGGGCATGACCAACCCCAAGGCAGCGGTCTTAGCATCGGTGGAGACGGTGAATCCCCAGATGCAGGATACGCTGGATGCCGCTGCCCTTGCCCTCATGGGTGCCCGCAACCAGTTTTCCAAGCCGGCCATTGTGGACGGTCCCCTGGCCTTTGATAACGCCTATTCCAAAGAGGCAGCCCAGCAGAAGGGGATCAACAGCCCCGTGGCCGGTGAGGCAGATATCTTCCTGGTGCCGGAGATTACTGCAGGCAACATCCTCTACAAGAGTATGGTGTACGTTGGCGGCCTTTCCGTCGCGGGAGTGATTACAGGTGCCACCTGCCCCATTGTGCTCACATCGCGGGCTGACAGCGCCGAGTCCAAGCTTAATTCCATCGCTGTGGCCTGCTTAAGTCTGCAGGCAGATTAGGGAGGCGCAAGATGGAGCATCTCATTTTGGTGATCAACCCAGGTTCTACCAGCACCAAACTGGCCGTGTACCGGGATGAAAAGCCAGTCCACATAACCAGTCTGCACCATAGCGCCGAAGAGTTGGCCCCCTTTAGGGACATCGCTGAGCAGAAAGAATTCCGCCAGCAGGTGATCATCCAGTGGCTGGAGGAGGTGGGTGTGGCCCTTGAGTCCCTTACCGCCCTGGTGGCCCGGGGCGGACTTTTGGCGCCCATACCGGGGGGCACCTACCGTATTAACGTGCTGATGGTAAGCCATATGGCAGAAGGCCGCTACGGGAAACACGCCTCCAATTTAGGTGCCCTCATTGCCTTTGATCTGAGCCGGCGCTTGAACCTGCCAGCTTTCATTGTGGACCCGGTGGTGGTGGATGAGCTGGAACCTGTAGCCAGAATCAGCGGCCATCCCAAGCTGCAGCGCATCTCCATCTTCCACGCCCTCAACCACAAAGCCATCGGCAAAAAAGCTGCAGCCCTGCTGGGCAGGCCCTATGAAGAGTTGAATCTAATTGTAGCCCATCTGGGCGGAGGGATTTCCGTGGGGGCCCATCGACGGGGCCGGGTAGTGGATGTGAACCAAGCCCTCTCAGGTGAAGGACCGTTTTCCCCAGAACGGGTAGGTTCGCTGCCCACCACTGCTCTGGTGAACTACTTCTTCGACCACAACTGGACCAAGGCCGAACTTATGCGGCAGTTTGTGGGTCGCGCCGGCTTGGTAGCCCACCTGGGTACCAACGACAGCCGGGCTATCGTCCAACGCATGCGAGAAGGAGATGCCCAAGCCCAGTTCTATTTCGGAGCCATGTGCTACCAAATCGCCAAAGAAATTGGGAGAGCCAGTACCGTGCTCTGCGGCAAGGTGGATCAGATCGTCCTCACCGGGGGGCTCGCCCACTCGCCAGAGCTGGTGGCAGAGGTCAAACCCATGGTGGAGTTTATTGCGCCAGTCCTAGTTCTGCCTGGAGAAAACGAACTGGAAGCCCTGGCCTTGGGAGCCCTGCGGGTTCTGCGAGGTGAAGAGAAGGCTAAAGACTACGTGCTGGACCAGAAGGAAGGGAGGTGAACTGGTGCGCGGTCAAGTTCTCATAAATGCAGAGCGGTGTAAGGCCTGCGGCCTGTGCGTCACCGCGTGTCCCCACGATGTGCTGCGGCTCGGCCAAACCATCAACTCCCGAGGTTATCATCCTGTGGAGGTCCATCAACCCGACAAATGCACGGGCTGTACCCTCTGTGCTGTTATCTGTCCTGATCTAGTGCTTACTGTGCAACGCGAGATTCCGGAAAGGAAGTGATCCTGTGGCCAAAGTCTTGATGAAAGGCAATGAAGCCCTGGCCGAAGCTGCCATTCGGGCAGGCTGCCAAGCTTTCTTCGGTTATCCCATCACACCCCAAAACGAGATCCCCGGTTACATGGCAGAGCAGCTGCCCCTGCGGGGCGGAGTATACCTCCAAGCGGAAAGCGAAGTGTCCGCGATTAATATGGTTTACGGCGCTGCCGGAGCGGGTGCCCGGGTGATGACGTCCTCGTCCAGTCCCGGGATCAGCTTGAAGCAGGAGGGTATCTCGTACATTGCCGCGGGCGAACTTCCCTGCGTGATTGTGAATGTCATGCGCTGCGGGCCGGGTCTAGGCGGGATCCAGCCCAGCCAAGGCGATTACTTTCAAGCGGTCAAGGGGGGCGGCCACGGAGATTATCGACTCATTGTGCTGGCTCCAGGCAGTGTGCAGGAGATGGTGGACCTCACTGTCCTGGCCTTTGACCTCGCGGACAAGTGGCGCAATCCAGTCATGATCTTGGCAGATGGTATCTTGGGCCAGATGATGGAGCCGGTGGAGTTCCCCGAAAACTACCAGCCCCTCCAGGTGGAAAAGCCCTGGGCGACCACGGGAGCAGCAAACAGAGCCCCCAATGTGATCAACACCTTGGATATTATCCCCGATTCCTTGGAAAAGAAGGTACTCCAGCTGTTGGAGAAGTACGAGCGGATCAAACAAGAAGAGGTGCGTTGGGAGGAAGAGGGCACCGAGGATGCGGAGATCATCCTGGTGGGGTATGGTACCTGTGCCAGGATTGCCAGGTCGGCCATGGAGCTGGCTCGAAAAGAAGGCCTGAAAGCAGGCTTGTTCAGGCCCATCAGCCTCTTTCCCTTCCCGGAGCAGAGGCTCAAAGCTTTGGCAGGTCCATACCGGCGCTTCCTGGCAGTGGAGATGAGCGCCGGGCAGATGGTCGAAGATGTGCGCCTGGCTGTGGAAGGGCGCAGCCCTGTGCATCTGTGCAGACGTCTCGGCGGTATGGTGCCCACTCCCGAAGATGTGTTGGCCAAAATTCGCGAGCTTGTGGAAGGGGGGACCAGCCAATGAAAACAGTCTTTCAGAAACCGGAGGCCATGACCGACGCCCAAATGCACTACTGTCCCGGCTGCACCCACGGGATCATCCATCGCCTCGTGGCAGAAGCCATTGATGCCTTGGGGATCAGGGAGCAGACCATAGGTATAGCAAGTGTGGGCTGTTCCGTTTTCGCCTACGACTATTTTAACTGCGACATGCAGCAGGCTGCCCACGGACGTGCGCCAGCGGTGGCCACTGGAATAAAGCGGGTGCTGCCTGACCGCATTGTGTTCACCTATCAGGGAGATGGCGATCTGGCCTCCATTGGCATGGCCGAGATAGTCCACGCTGCGGCCCGGGGTGAGAACATCACAGTGATTTTTATCAATAACGCCATTTACGGTATGACCAGCGGCCAGATGGCGCCCACCACCCTGCTGGGGCAGAGGACGGCCACTTCACCTAGGGGCCGTACCGCAAGTGAGATGGGCTACCCCATCAAGATGTGTGAGCTGCTGGCCACTTTGGAAGGGCCGGCGTATCTGGCTCGGGTCTCCAGCCATGATCCGCGCCACATCCTGCAGGCCGGCAGAGCCATCAAGAAAGCCTTTGAAATGCAGCTGCAGCACCGGGGATTTGCCCTGGTGGAAGTACTTTCCACCTGCTCGGTGAACTGGGGCATGAGTCCGGTTCAGGCCATGAACTGGCTGGCAGAAAACATGATTCCCTATTATCCCCTGGGCGTGTACAAGGACATTACGGCAGAGGAGGGTAAATAAGATGGCTGAGATCATATGTGCTGGCTTTGGGGGCCAGGGAGTCTTGGTCTTGGGCCAGGTAATCGCCTATGCCGGTATGCTGGAAGGCAAGTCCGTATCCTGGCTGCCCTCCTATGGTCCAGAGCAGCGGGGAGGAACCTGCAACTGCTCGGTGGTAGTTACGGAAGGAGCCGTGGGCTCGCCCTTGGTGAACAGGCCCTCTATAGCCCTGATCATGAACGGGCCCTCCTTCGACCGTTTCGAGCCGACGGTTAGACCGGGTGGACTGCTGCTGTACAACTCCTCCTTGGTCCGCAGAAAACCTACACGGGACGATCTTAAGGCCATTTCCGTTCCGGCCAATGAGGTCGCGGACGAACTGGGCAATGTCCGGGTGGCTAACATGGTCATGCTGGGAGCCTTAATCCAAGCCACGGGCCTGGTGCAGACCTCAAGCATTGAGCAGGCCTTAAAGGCGGTTATCTCCGAGCGCCACCACGGCCTTATTCCGTTGAATATGCAAGCTTTGGAGCGGGGCAGGGCATACCAATAGCAAATCCGTAAGGAGGCTGGCGGTATGGAATGCTCTATCCAATGGGGTGTGGTGCAGGAGGTGGTAAGCCGTCCGGGCCATCAGCAACTTGTGGTGCGCCTAGGCGACGAAGTAGGCAGAGCTGTGGCCTATCCCGAACTTACCGGCCTATGCCAGCCGGGGGATGAGGTCCTGCTCAACACCACCGCGGTCAATCTGGACTTAGGTACTGGTGGATGGCACTACGTTCTCGCCGTGAAAGGGCGGGAACGTAGTCTTTCATCTGGACCTGGTCACATCATGAAGCTGCGCTACACTCCTCTCCAAGGGCGCGTTTTGGCCGCGGAAGAGCCCGACAGCATCCACCACGCGGCCCTAGCCAGGGCTCAGAGTCTGGAAGGATTGCCCGTTGCGGTGGGCAGTCTCCACAGTATGCTGGCCCCTTTGGCCTTTCTGGTGGCGCGCCGCTCCCCGGGCCTGCGCTTGGTGTATATCATGAGCGATGGGGGCGCGCTGCCCCTTGCTTTCAGTCGGGCGGTTGGGCAGCTGAAGCAGGAAGGCCTGTTAGCTGCCACCATCACCTTCGGCCATGCCTTTGGGGGCGACTTGGAAACGGTGAATATCTACAGCGCCCTCTTGGCAGCCAAACACGCGGCCCGTGCCGACCTGGCCATTGTGCTCATGGGTCCTGGAGTGGTAGGCACAGGCACGACGTGGGGTACCACCGCCCTAGAACAAGGCATCTTCCTCAACGCCGTGATGCACCTTGAGGGCATCCCTGTGGCGCTTCCCCGTTTGAGCGAGAAGGACCCTCGCGGGCGGCACCTGGGCTTGAGCCACCACACCCAGACTGTGCTCAGGCGCATAGTGCGTGAGCCTGTGTTCCTGCCCCTACCTGTCCATCTGCGCCGCCTGCCCAACTGGGAAGAACAGCTCAGGGGACTTAGGCACCGTATCCTGTGGGAAAACACCGAAGAAGCCTTTGCCGAACTGCTCACAGCCCAGTTGCCCTTTTCCACCATGGGCCGCGGGCTGCGGAAGGATCCCCTCTTTTTTCATGGTGTAGCTGCAGTAGCGCTGTTTCTGTGCCGTGAACTGCTGAACTGAGGAGGAGCTGCCATGGGCCTAGTGTACGCAGATCTACACATCCATATCGGTAGGACGAGCCAGGGGGCTCCAGTGAAGATTACCGCCTCGCCGAACTTGACCTTGAAGAACATCGTACGGACGGCGGAGCAAAAAGGACTGCAGCTCGTGGGCATCGTGGATGCCGCCTGCAGCGGGGTGCTGGCTGACCTGGAGGAACTGACTGCAGAGGGAACCCTCATACCCCTGGAGGGGGGAGGGTATCGCTGGGGGAAAGTTACCATCCTGCTGGGCAGCGAAGTGGAGATTGCCCATGGATCCCGCGGGGCACATTTTCTGGCCTTCTTCCCCCAGCTAGCTGCGGTACAGGAATACTTCCAGCGCATAGCTCCTAGGTTGTCCAATCCGTCCCTTTCCACCCAGCGCCTCAACCTGGACGCCGATTCCTGGCTGGAAACGGTGCTCGCCAGTGGAGGGGCAGCTGTGGCAGCCCATGCCTTCACCCCGCACAAAGGAGTGTACGGCAGCTGCGTGCGCCGCCTCCGGGATATGTTCGCGCACCCCGAGAAACTTGCCGCCATCGAACTGGGGCTCAGTGCCGATACCGCCATGGCCCAGTGCATTTCTGACACCCACAGCTATGCTTACTTGGCCAACTCCGACGCCCACTCGCCAGGTTCTATTGGCAGGGAGTTTACCGCCTACGAGCTGCCGAGACCTTCCTTTCAAGCTTGGCGCGCTGCCCTGGAAAACGGAGGGGCTGGCATTAGGGCCCTGCACGGCATGGATCCCCGTTTAGGGAAGTATCACCGCAGCTTTTGCCCCCGCTGCGCAGTGCTGGCCGCGGAGGAAGCTCCTGTGCTGGACTGTCCCCGGTGCGGCGGGGAAATGGTGCTCGGCGTCTGGGACCGGGTGCAGCAGATCGCCGATTTTGAGGTCCCGCCCCAAGGAAGACCGCCCTACAAAGTACATGTTCCCCTGGCCATGCTTCCGGGTATCGGGCCGGCTGCCTGCCGCAAACTCTTGAGCCAAGGAGCCACGGAGTTGGATATTCTCTATCGTGTTCCCCTGGAGGAAATCGCCCGCGCAGCGGGTCAGCGTGCCGCCTCGGTTCTAGCCAGGTTACGGGCGGGCCAATTAACCATCAAGCCTGGAGGCGGGGGGAAGTACGGCAAGGTAACCTGAAGTTACCCAAGGTAACCTTTAGCTGGACAAGGGTTGTGCCCACCCCTGTTTTGTTGTATTATTATTACTAAAATATGGGTGGAAGAGGCTGAGGAGTTTAGGGGCAGGGGCGAAGCAGCATGAATCCATCTCTTTTTCGCAAAACGGCTCTGGAAAGGATTTCTTCTCCAGAGCAGCTTAATGAGTATATCAAGATCACCAATCCCGGGGTGTGGAGTATTCTTCTGGGTTGTCTCGTGCTTTTGATTGCCGTGGGCTTTTGGGCCTTTTCCGGCAGCATTCCCGACACAGTCCACGCCTTCGGGATTATTTTTCCTGAGCATGGCGTTGCCCAGGTGGTTCCCGCCGCAGGGGGGCGCATTACCAACATGCGGGTTAAGGTGGGCGACTACGTGGAGGCTGGGCAGATTATCGCCGTGATTCCCCAGGAGGACCTGATCCGAAGAATCGCGGAGGAAAAAAGCGCCCCCGTACCTGATGAGAGGCTCATTGCTGAGCTCATAACGGAGTACGAAAGTAAATCTTTGGTGCTTTCCCCCGTGTCGGGAGCAGCTGCGGGAAGAATGCGGCGTATCCCGGGACGGCAGCAAGGCCAGCAACCTCGTGGTGGTGGCCAGATCCCATGGGCTTAAGGCCCAGGGATACCGCAAAGAGCCTGAGGCCTTGCGTGATGTTCCCCTGCCTGCCATCATCCACTGGAACTTCAATCATTTTGTGGTGCTGTGCGGATTCAAGAAAAACCGAGTGGTGCTCAATGATCCCGCCCAAGGGCGAGTGGAAGTGAGCCTGGAGGAATTCGACCAGTCCTTTACCGGAGTTGTGCTCTGCTTTGAGAAGACAGACCAATTCGTGCCCTCGGGCAAACCGAGGAGTGTGTGGGACTTTGCCAAAAAGCGGCTTAAGGGTACTGGCCCCGCCATCGCCTTTTCCATGCTCACCGCCTTGCTGCTCACCGCGATCCAGATACTCACTCCCATTTTCTCCCGCATCTTCATGGACCACGTCCTTTCTGGCAAGAATCCCCAGTGGCTGGGACCACTGCTGGCGGCCATGGGCCTAGCCCTGCTCTTCCAGTGCGTGGTCAGCGGGGTGCAGGCCGTCTACTGGCTGAAGATCGAAGGCAAGCTGGCCGTAGAGGCCAATGCTTCTTTTATGTGGCATGTACTGCGGCTTCCCGTGGGCTTTTTCGCGCAGCGTTTTGTCGGTGACATTGCTGCGCGCCAGACGAGCAATCAGCAGATCGCAGCCACTTTGATCGGCCGGCTGGCACCCATTTTAGTCAACTTGGCACTCCTCGCAGCCTACCTGGTGATCATGATCAGGTACAACCCCTGGCTGGCCGCGGTGGGTGTGCTGGCCGCTATGCTCAATCTGGTAGTTATGCGCCAGGTTTCTAAAAAGCGGGTGGATATGAGCCGGATAGCTCTGCGCGACGGGGGCAAGCTGGTGGGCGCCACCATGTCTGGCTTCGAGATGATTGAGACGATCAAAGCCTCGGGAGCAGAAAATGCCTTTTTCCAACGCTGGGCCGGTTACTTTGCCAAATACACCAATGCTATGGTGGATTTTAACCGGGCCAACCAGTTTTACAGCCTGATCCCACCCCTGCTGCAGCAGAGAGCCAACATCCTCATCCTGATCATGGGAGTCTACTTGATCCTTGATGGAGCCTTTACCATCGGCATGCTCATAGCCTTTCAGGGTTTTACCTCGGCCTTCCTTGGTCCCGTGCAGCAGCTGGTGGGTGTGTCCCAGGCGTTCATCGAAATGCGTTCCCAGATGGAGCGGGTGGAGGATGTATTCAACTACCGCCCAGATGTGCCCGAGGTGGAGACAGCTCTCCAGCCCCCGGTCCGCAAGCTCAGGGGAGAAGTGGAGCTGAGAAACGCAACATTTGGCTACAACAAGACGGCGCCTCCGCTCATTGCAGACTTTTCACTCCATCTAAAACCAGGGGGAAGCGTGGCCTTTGTGGGTGCCTCAGGCAGCGGCAAATCTACATTGAGCAAGCTGATCGCGGGCTTGTACCAGCCGTGGTCGGGCCAAATACTCTTCGACCGGGTGCCCAGGGAAGACATCCCCCGGGGAATCCTTACCGCTTCCATTGCCGTGGTCGATCAGGACATTGTGCTCTTTGAGGACACCATCTTCAATAACATCACCTTGTGGGACAAGTCCATTGACGAAGCCACGGTGATGCAGGCCTGCAAAGACGCCCAGCTCCATGAAGAAATCATGGGGCGCGAAGGCGGCTATGCCCACGTGATTAGGGAAGGGGGCAAAAACTTTTCCGGCGGCCAGCGGCAGCGCCTGGAAATCGCCAGGGCCCTCGCCCAAGAACCTACCATCCTCATCCTGGACGAGGCCACCAGTGCTCTGGACACCAAGACAGAGCAGCTGATTATGGAAGCGGTGAAAGCGAAGGGGATTTCCCTGATCATTGTTGCCCACCGCTTGTCCACCATCCGGGACTGTGACGAGATTATTGTTCTGGATCAAGGACGCGTCGTGGAACGGGGAACCCATGAGCAGCTCATGGAGCTTGGGGGAAAGTACAGCGCTTTGGTGAACAGGTAAGCTTGGGGGGATCCCAGTGTCATTCGATACGCAGCTGCATAAGCGGCTAGATTACGACCACAAAGCCATGACCGATGCCTTTGCTGACCTGGTGTCCGTGGTGGGCCGCTCCCCTGGGGAACGGGTCGCTGCTGAAAAGGAAGCCCAGGTACGGAGCGCCATGGAGGCTGTTTTGTCCGCGCTGGCGGTGCCCATTCCCCAGGTTCCCGAAGAGCTGGAAGAGCTGGACCTGCGCCTGGAGTACATGCTGCGTCCCTCTGGAACCATGCGGCGCAGAGTGGAGCTGAAGGGCAGATGGTGGCTGAGCACCATGGGGCCCCTGCTGGGCAGCACCAAGGCGGGAGATGTGGTGGTCCTGCTGCCCGCACCCATCTGGGGCTACTACTTCGTGGACCCGGCTACGGGCAAAAGGGTGCGGGTAAACAGCAGAACCGCACCGCTGCTGGAGCGGGAAGCTTTCTGCTTCTATCGGCCCCTGCCCGCCAAAAAGCTGGGCATTTTCGATCTGGTCACCTTTGTTTTCCGTTCCCTAAGCAGGGGAGATCTCCTCTTTGTGCTGGCCATCAGCCTGGTGGTCAGCCTCTTAGGGCTCTTTCCCCTTATATGAACAAGCAGATCTTCGACAGCGTCATACCCTCGGGCACCAAAAGCGACCTTCTGCCGGTGGCGGCCCTGCTCTTTGGAGTCACCATTGGTTCCGCGCTCTTCTCCACAACCCGCACCCTGGCCCTCATGCGTTTGAGGGACAGAATCGGCCATTCGGTCCAAGCTGCAGCACTGGCCCGCCTGTTTACACTGCCTACCGCGTTCTTCAAAGACTACTCCGCCGGGGAAACGGCCCGGCGGGCCATGAGCATCAATACCCTTACCGAGATGCTCTCCGATACAGTACTAACTAGTTTTCTCAGCGCCCTGTTCTCTTTTGTGTACATCTTCCAGATGGCCAGGTTTGCCCCGGTTCTGGTTGTACCCGCC
>JAKOTU010000079.1 GCA_029776155.1 Bacillota bacterium
ACCATCCAGGCCCAAGTGCTCAAGACCCTCAGGGGGATGCAGCGGGGCTGCGGCACATCGCTGCTCCTGGTCACCCATGATCTCAGCGTTGTGGCGAGCACCGCCGACCGGGTGTATGTGATGTATGCCGGGAAGATTGTGGAAAAGGCACCGGTGAAGGAACTCTTCACTGCACCCCATCATCCCTACACCGTGGGCCTCATGGCCGCGGTGCCCAGGCTTTCCGATGAGAAGAAGAAGTTCACTCAGATTCCAGGAACCGTGCCTTCGCCCATCAACAAACCCAGCGGCTGCTACTTCCATCCCAGATGCTCTTACGCCACAGAACGCTGCCGCCGGGAGATGCCGAGACTTACGTCCATGGGGCCAGATCGGGAAGTGCGGTGCTTCCATCCGCTTTCGGTAGGGGGGAACGGCCATGACTGAGCTGATGACTTTGCAGAACGTATCCGTGCATTTCCCCGTCCGGGGTGCCCTGCCTTTCCTGAAAAAGGGGGAAATCCAGGCGGTGAGCAACGTTTCCCTCAGTATCCACCGCGGGGAGATCTTCGGTATAGTCGGGGAATCGGGCTGCGGCAAGACCACCTTGGCCAGCACCATGGTGGGTATGATCAAGCCAACCGCGGGCCAGGTGTTCTTTGATGGGGTGGATCTGAACAGCCTGCCCCGGGACGAGTTCAAAAAGATCCGCCGGCGCATGCAGATGATCTTCCAGGATCCCTTCTCTTCCCTCAACCCCCGTTTTAACGTGTATCAGATCGTCTCCGAGCCCATGTTTATCCGGGGAGAAGACGATGAGGAGACCATGAAAGCACGGGTCGCCGAACTTTTGGAGATGGTGGGCCTGTCAGCGGGGGACATGTACCGCTACCCTTCCGACTTTTCCGGCGGCCAGCGCCAGCGCATTGGTATTGCCAGGGCCATCAGTTTGAATCCCAGCTTTTTGGTGTGTGATGAGCCCGTTTCGGCCTTGGATGTGAGCATCCATGCCCAGATTCTCAACCTCCTGCTGGAACTACAGGAGAAGCTGAACCTAACGTATGTCTTCATCTCCCACAACCTGGCCGATGTGAAGAAGCTGTGCGACCGCCTGGCTGTGATGTATCTGGGTAAGATTATGGAGTCGGGGGACAGCGACAAAATCTTTGCCAAGCCCCTGCACCCCTACACCCAGGCCTTGATGGCGGCGGTGTTGGACATCAACTTTAGTGAGCAGAAAGAAATCGAGATTCTGCCGGGCGATACGCCCAGCCCCATCAACCCTCCGCCTGGATGCCGCTTCTGGCAGCGCTGCCCGAAAGCCATGCGGGGCTGCAAGACGGTTCCACCTGACTACGTGGAGGTGGAGCAGGACCACTTTGTCGCCTGCCACCTGGTAAACGGTTTTCCAGACCAGGACCTGCCAGAGGGCTGTGACCAGCCTGTGGTCCGCCTGGAGCGGACAGCAAGCAGGCGACAAAGCTAGATAAATACAGGGCATAGGGCATAGGTCCAATCTGGACTAGGAGAGCTTCCCAGTGTAATGCTGGGGGCTCTCTTTTTTTGCCTGGCCGCGGTCCCAAAAGGCACTAAGGCTGCCTGTATGCGCACATGTAAATTTCTGAATAGGAGGAAAGATCTGGGGAACAATTATGGACAAAGGAGGTGGTGAAGTGAAACGGCTGATCTGTATCACGGCAATCTTTGTCTTGAGCATGATCAGCGCAGGAGGGGTACAGGCTCAAGATCAAGTGCAGATACCGGTGATCATCCGCATACCACAGATGATCATTATGACGCTGGATGCAACCGAGCTGGTTTTTGACGAGGTTGACTTCGACTACGTTCTCGGCACAGCACGTCTAACTAAGGTTGGCGTCATAGCCACAAAAAGGGAAGCGGTAACGGTTACAATTGAGGGCAACGTTCCCTATACCTTGTACATCTCGGCACCTGAGGAGTATCTCATCGGGGTAAGCGGGGATCTGCTCCATATCTCCCAGTTAACCTGGGGGCTGTCCCAGCGGGAGGCTGATGGACAAAACGAAGAGGAAAAAATGCAAGCCCTGACCCTCGAGAGAGTGCCAGTACAGAGCGGCCCGCCAGGAAAACTAGAAATCAAGCTGGATTTCCAACTGACAGCGTATTGGGAGAATCCTGCCCAGACCTATAGGGGCGACATCCTGTTTACGGTGGTCCCCGATGAGTCCTGATTCTCAGGTCAAAACAGAGTCCAACAATGGAGGGATTGAACGTGAGTAAACGTATCGGGGCAGCTGTAGTTATTGTTTTGTTACTGGCTTTGGGCGGCGCAGCATTAGCCCAAGAAGTGCAGGAACCGCCTTTAGTGAATCTGTTTCTCTTTGAGTCAAGTATTCGTGATGCCTTGAGTGAAGTCTCGCTGCAGACGGGAGTGAACATCATCCCCGATTCCACAGTGACTGGCCGGGTGACCGTAGATCTCCAGGATGTACCGCTGGAGCAGGCCTTGCGCATCATCCTTATCGGCGGCGGCTACTCTTACCGGAAGATCGATGATTTCTATTTCGTAGGCCTGCCCGATCCCCGCAGCATAACCTTCAGAGAGTTGGCCGATACGAAAATAGTGGTTCTCAAGCATGTCACCGCGGGGGAGATAATGTCTGCTCTGCCAACGTTTCTGGCCAACTATGTAAAAGGGGAGCGCGACGGCAGTACGCTGACCATTACAGCACCGCCGGGGGAACTGGCACGCATTCTGGAGCTCATTGAAACGCTGGATGTAGCTCAACGACAGGTGGAGATCCAGGTTATCGTCACGGAGATCTCCACCAAAGCCCTCAAGGAGCTGGGGCTCAACCTTTTCGAGGCCGTCTTCGGTGCGGGCGAAGCGTTCAAGGAAAACTGGACCGCCAAGTTGGGACTCCAGAACAACCTCTTTTCCTTGGAGACCAACATCCTGGGGAACATCCTCTTGAACCTCAAGGCCTTGGAAGAAGCCCAGGCGGCTAGCATCCATGCCGATCCCAGGGTGTTGGTGGGCGATGGGCAATCTGCTGAACTCTTTGTGGGGGACCGACAGATCCTTTTATTGGCCGACTCCAACGACAAGACGACGCGACTGGAACGGGTGGAAGTGGGCATGCATTTGAAAGTGACTCCTCGCATCATCGGCAATGAGATCGTCCTGGCTATTGCACCGGAGATGAGTCACTTCGTGAGTGAATCAAAGAGCAACTTGGTTGTGAAGCAGTCATCCGTTTCCACCACCGTACGGCTGAAGGATGGTCAGACCGCTGTGCTGGCGGGCATGACCCTGCAAGAAGAAGGGGACCAGACCAGGAAAGTGCCCATTTTGGGCGATATTCCCATTATTCGTTGGTTGTTCAGAAGTGATGCCGAGCGGACAGCTGAAAAGGAACTGCTAATTCTCGTCACTCCCGTAATCCATTGATGGGGGGTTGACAATGGAAAAAGGCAGAGCACGGATTATGCTGGCCCTCCTAGTGGTGGCTGCCTTCTGGACTGTTTTGGCCTTTTCTGCACAGGCCCAGGAGGAACCATTGGAGTGGAGTGTGGACATTGCCAAGCAGCTGCTGGCGGAAGGTTGGGAAAAGGTACCCGCACCAGCGGCGGAGCCGGTGGTGGGCTACAGTTTGCATTTCCTAGAGTTGGACAGAGAGATGGTACAGCGCTTAAGTTCTGGCTTTAAGCTGGAGAAGGGTGAGGACAGCCCGAGTCTCTGGGCGGTTAACCTAGATGATTTTCAGATCGGGGTTCTGCTGGATACCCCGTTCCGCTTTACCGGTCGATTGTACGGGCGGGTGGGACAAGCTGCCCATTCGACCAGCCATGATTCCTGGCTGATTACCAGCAGCGGGGAGCCGCTGCGGGTAGACATCTCCAGTTTCCGCCTGCCAACTGGTTCCAGTACGCACAAAGAAGAGAAACTGGCAGTGACTATTGTCCCGCGCCGGATTGATAGTGAGACAGGGGACATCGAGTCTGAGATCACACTGGTCTATGAACCGTTGAGGGGAAGCGTATCTCAGCTGCACACCACCACCTGGGTGGGCGCCACGGCGGAGCGCCCCATCGCCGTGGTAACCCGAGCAGTGGATGTGGGAAGAAGAACAGAGTACCAGTACTTCGCTGTGTACGTGGCAGGGGCTGTAATCCCCGATGAGTTGATACCCCAAGATGCCCTGTTCATACCCATGGGTACAATCGCGGGGATGCAGAAGGTCATGGCCGAGCCGCTGCCCCCACGCCCCATGGAAATCGGCCTGGGGGCAGGCTACAGCGCTGGCCGGTGGGGAGTTGTCTTGGACGGGTCCGCCCCTGTTACCGACCGCCTGACCGCGTACGGGCGCGTCCAGTCTGTACCTGAGATGATGTATGCAGTGGGCATGGAAGGCGCCCTGAATGAAGAGTTGTCTCTGGTGGCAGAGTTGGGTAACAACCTCGGAGATGGCCCGTCTCTGCACCTGGGTCTCCGTGATGAACTGCAATATGGCGATACCTTCAAGCTGTCGGCCGTTGTTTTGCCGATAAGGGTTTCCTTGCGGGAACCTGGGCTTGGCTTTGCCTTCCACTGGCGGCTCCGGGCCGAGGTTCTTCTGGGAGACTACAGCTTTTCCTACCAAGCTCAGAACGACACCGGGGAAGTGGCACACCAGATAGGCGTAACAATGTTCCGCACCAAACCTGTACAGGCTAGGTTCTCCTGGATGTGGAGCGAGCGGCACCGGCACGTCGTTGCTGCGGGTGTTCGATTCAGTTTCTGATAATTAAAAGGGGGTGTTGATGCAGATGAAGCTTAAACGCTGTGGCCTGTGGCTGCTGCTAGCCGGCAGCTTGCTGGTTCTAGCGGGGAACGTGATGGCCAGCTGTCAACTGGGCATTGTGGTGGATGGCGGCCCTGTAAGCTTTACCGTGAGGGGCTTTACAGATCTCGATGGGCCTGGAGAACAAGTGCCCACGCACTGGTTGACTTTTACCCGCACGGCAGAGGACGATGACACGGTGCTCTACTATTCCTTAATCGATCTAACGGAGGGGTTTCCCCGGGACATGGTGGTGGTCCAAACGCCCTATGATTCAGATTGGCAGGCGTTCACCGAGGGCAGCGACCGCTGGAGATGGTCCTCTGATGCCCAGATCTGCTTTCTAGCTGCTGGGGACAAGCAATCCCATGTGCAGATCGGTTTGCGCGGTAATGTTAAGCTGCGGGCGGGAACATACAGCGGAACGCTGTCAGCGAGCCATGGGCCGGACATTCCCGTTGAGATCACGGTCTTACCCTACACCCTGGTTACCACCAGCCCGCAGGAGATCCAGTTGACCTTGGAGCAAGGTCCGGGCTGGTACACGATTCCGCCGCTGGAAATACAGGTGGAGGCCAACCACGGGGATTGGGTTCTGGCCATTGCCTCCGATGGTCTGCACTATCAAGGGGACAAGTACGAAAATGTCCCCCCTTTGGAACTGTATCTTGTCAAACCTGTGGACGAACCCGAAAAGCTCGTCCCTTTGTCTGAGGGACCGCAGGAGATTACCCGGAGCGTGTATGGATGGGGTACCACACTGAGTATAGACCTGCAAACGGAGTCCACTTGGAAGCATCCAGCGGGTGTCTACAAGGGGACGGTCTTTGTCTACGTTGTTTGGTAAAGGAATGAAATGGGGAGGAGATGTCTCATGTCTTTTAGGAAACTAGCATTAGGCCTGCTCGTGGTGTGCGTGGGCCTGGGCATCGTGGCAGGTGGGGAACCAGCGCTGGCGGTCGGTGTGCGGCCTCTGGTCATTGAGATGAATGTCCATCCGGGGGATGAAAGGGAGTTTGTGATCGATCTGATCCCGGACGCCGTAGAAGAACTGGTGGAGCTGGTGTTGTATGAACCGGTACAGCAGTTAAACGGCGGATTGATGTACCAACTACCGGAGCAACCTGCATTTTCCCCCACGAGCTGGGTTACGTTTGAAGAGACCTTAGTTCGCGTGCTGCCGGGCCAGGAAACCAGCGTGAGGGGTACCGTCCGGGTGCCCTTTTCGGCAGCCGGGTCACATACCGTGGTGGTCATGGTGGAAACGAGGCCCCCAGAAGATCCTTCCGGCTTTACCTTCAGGGTTCGCTATGCAGTACGCCTGCGGATCATGGTGGAGAGGATGGGTCTGAGGCCCACCGCCGAGCTCACTTCTCTTCAGGTTCGCCCCGACGACCAGGGAGTCCCCCTCATCGCCGCCAGGTTCCACAATACTTCTGCCCTTGACTACCTGGTATCTGGCGAGGCTACGATCCGCGATGAGGCCAGACGCTTAGTGGAACGGGTTACACTTCGGTCCCCGGCGGGATCATCTGCCGGATTGGATTCCACAAGGGTCTATCCAGGAGCTGAAGTCGAGTTCGTGGGCCGCATCACCCGTCCCCTTCCTCCGGGCGAATATTGGCTCCAGGCATTTCTGCGCTATGGGGAAAGCGGACAGATCATCCGCAATGAAACCATCGTGGTGGAGCCGGGAGAGTTTGTCTACCCAGGCTTCGACCAGTCCGCTGCAATCATTGTTGACCCGGCAACCGTCACCCATGAACTCCGGGCAGGTGAAAGGAAGAGCCAGATCTTCGAGTTTGAAAGCCTGTCCGCGGAGCCTGTAAGAATAGAGGTGGCCCTTGGCGAAGTTACGGCCGGTTATGAGTACTCGTTAGTGGACTGGCTGGACTTCCGCAGTCAGCTTGAGTTTATCCTCCCCGCTAGGTCCAAAACGCGCCTAGCCCTGACCATTGCCGTACCTAGAGATGCCCTTGATGGAAGTTACCATGGAAAAGCTGTCTTTAGGATCTACAGTGGAGTGTCAGGGGACCTGCTCAGCGAAGCGGTGATTCCCATCGACGTCCTGGTGGGAACCGAGCACAGGCGGGAGGTGCAGGTCCGTAGTCTAGTGGTGGAGACGGTTGAAGAAGGCACCTATCTCTCCCTGGATCTAGCCAACATCGGCAATGTAGCCTTCCTACCGCAGGTGAGTGCCGCGCTGTATGATGAGGATATGGTGTTTGTAGACCGGGTGGTTTTCGAGATCCAGGAGGAAGAACGGTGGATCCTACCCCAGGAGGCAAAACTCTTGATGGCGGTAACAGACCCCCTGGAGCCGGGCCTGTATAACGTGGAAATCCAAGTTGCCCATGGGGGAGTGGCGATCCTGAGTGAGATGCTTGAGGTAGCGGTTCACTGAACAAGACGGGGCTGCCAGCGTCTAGGGTCTGGTTGAGGCCAATCAGGTATCCTACTCGACGAAAGCGTTCGTTGGAGAGGGCGAGAGGCAGGATGGGGCTGTTGGCTATCCACCAACGGCCCTTCCTTGTTTCTTTAGCTCCTCGTGTCCGTGCAGTTTATTGGACTTCGTCTTATCTTGCAGACTCGTCCCAGTTCGGATGCCTAATGTGGTTCCTGTTCCGCGGGCCGGGACTTTGCTCATCACACTTCCTTCTGATTCCAATTCACGATGGACACCCTTGTGCTTGGCTAGTGGTTGGCAACTGCCAGCCCCCACAGCGGGCTCTCACCGCCAAGTGACGCGCCGTGCGTGGCGCACAGAAATGAGGCCACAGGCGATTTTTGCCGTGGCCCCATTTCCCACTCGGTTTACTCCACTAGACACGTGTTCGGCATCAACCTGCTAATGGCAGTTTTCCGCCTTCCTATAGTGCTGTTGGCGCAGCCGAGACTGTGATTGTGATAAACCCTTTGTACTCACCGGCCCTCTGTTGGCTGATGTAGTCGATGAACACAGCTCCACCAATCTTGTACGCCTTTCCGAACTCTTTCGATTCGAAACGATGGAGGAACTCGAGGGTCTCGTCTACCGTGGCGAAGGAATCGTACCAACCGTTGTTCACGGCCCGGCCGCTATCTCCATTGTAGACAAATAGAACCAGGTCCGACTCCATCCCCTCATTCTCATACCAGTCGAATGCGACAGTTACAGTAGCATCACAATTGCTTTCCACCCTGAAGTAGGCTGATCCAACTGCGTGGCCCTCTTCCTTGGAAACCCAATCCTCATCCGCTTCTGGCCAATAGAATGATTCGAGCTTCCCGCGGTCTCTAAAATACGCTTCGGCATGTTCGTACACGGTGTCCATATTGGAGACATAGAGCCCGGGGCGGCCCAGGAGACTTTTCTGGAAGAGCTTGTTTTGTTCGAACCAGACCCTGGCATACTCGTCGATTTTCACTGTAACGTCCGCTTGAGCAGAGATGCTCTTGTCACCCTTTATCGAGCCGATGCCCGGATCTAAGCCTGGAGCCACGTCGTTGGGGGCAGCCATCGCTCCTACCGACAGGATCAAGACCAGGATCAGCGACAGAACTACGGTCTTTTTCATTTCGGAGTTCCTCCTCTTCTCTTTCAACGACTCAATGTACTCGTGAATTGACCGACAAAAAGGGTTCTCAAATGTTGACAGGACTCTTGGCAGCCACCCCCTTTGGTCAAGTTGCTGCTGGTTAAGTGACATCTATCATGCACCCCGTTCGGGGGTGATGACGTCGTGCGGTTTCACCGGAACTCTTTTGCCCTAATAAGGTCCAGTTATTGGATCTGCGCTTACGTTCGGATCATTCCCCAATGCTGACAGTATATGCATGGAGTGGTATTTTCTGTTTGGTCATTGTCATTTTACGCACTTGTCCAAGTTTTATTCTCGGGATGGGGCTCGACCGCTCAAATCCACAAATCACCTTCAGTTGGGCTTAGTTGGTAAGCGAAAAGGTGGGCTGTCACTTGGACAGCCCACTGGTCAAGTTAGTTAGCACTCGAGACAGTCATGATCAATCCCCCTGTGTACAAGTCGGGTGCAGCCTTGGAGTCAATTCTGATTGCCCCGTCAATGAAGAACGCCTGTTCTCCGTCGGCCCTTAAGTGGGTGAATGAACTTGGCCTGTCCCCTAGATCAACCAGGTAACCGTAGAAGCAGACAGCCTCCTCCCCTCCTCGGCGGACTTCAAACAGCGTGGGAATCTCCGGCCAACTGAAGGTGAAAATGGGCGGCAGGTAAGCGGTTGCGAAGGAGAAATCAACCCGGACATCAACGTTGGACTCCAGCCTGAACTCCAATCCTCTGAAGTCCTCGTCCCCTGGATCTTTGACGAATGTAGCATCGAAGAGGTTTTCCACATCTCTCAAGTAGCCGCTGGTGTTGTACACGCCGGGTCGATCGGCAATACCGAAATGGATTGTTTGTTCAACTGTTGGAAAGGTGATCTTCGCGAAGGGTAAGATCTGAAGTCCGACAAGAATGTACTTGGTTTCGCTGATGGACTGTACACTACCCTGCGCTAGACCTGTTGCCGCCACTCCTGCCACCAACACAGCTGTCAGTACCAAACTAAGCAGTCTTTTCATTTGCTTTTCCTCCTCTTTCTTTTATTGCTTCGCGAAGCCAGGCATTTCAATGTTTCCCAAATCATGGAGTTTTATACAGAAATGGGCAGCAGAGGTGCAGGGCAGGTGTCGGGATGTGGACGGTTATGCCCTCAGGTTCGCGGTGGGTCAAGTTTGCCTTAGCCGAAGGCTTGGAGCGGGAGGCTGCCCAAGCATCTCCAGGGGTATAGTACAGGAAAACAGGGTTCTTGTGCCGAAGTAAAGGCCTTGAGGTGAATTCTAATGTTCAATAGTTCGCCCGTGCTGCAAGTGGTTGCGTGCTTACTTGTGGCGATGTTGGGGGTTTCCGCGGCCGTTCTGGCGGCAGGCGAGGAACCGCTCACCATAGCGGTTCTGCCTCGGGCTTTGGGCAACCCCATTTTCCTCGATGCCTTTGAGGCAGCCCAAAAGAAAGCCCATGAGCTGGGTGTGCGCCTGGAGTGGGTCGCCCCCTTTGACTTCAGTTCCGAGGCTCAGGTGGAGATGATCGAAAACCTGATCCGCCGGGGAGTGGACGGCATTTTAGCCAGCGTCAACGATGACGAGGCCATTCACAGGGTGTTCCAGAAGGCCAGGGAACAGGGTATCGCCGTGGCCACCTTTGACGGGGACAGCCCGGGCAGCGGACGCCTGTTTCACATCGGTATCGACAACTACCGGGCAGGGTATGCCATTGGGCAGGCCTTAGTTAGCGTGCTCCAAAAGCGGGGCCTGGCTGAAAAAGAGTTAGACACCATGATCATGACCGGCCTGCGGGAAGCTTTCCATCACGAAGAGCGCATCCGCGGCTTTCTGGCCGCCACGGAGGGGCAGGTCAACCTGGAGATTCGGGATATCGTGGAGAACGAAGACACGGTGGAAAAATCCATCATCCTGCTGGAGGATTACGTCCGCGACAACCCCGATATTGAGGTGATCTTCTTCGTAGGCGGCTGGCCCTTTTACGTGCCCAGTGAGGCACTTCCCAACTTCCAGCGCTGGGCCCAGGCAGGCGGCATTGCCGTGGGCATCGACCTCTTTTACGATGCCCTCTTGCTCCAGAAGGAGGGCTTGATTCAGTACCTCATCGGCCAAGATATGAGCACCATGGGCTCATTGGGCTTGGAGCTCTTGGTCAACTACATCCGCTACGGCCACGTTCCTCCGGACTTCGTGGAAGTGGGCCTGGAACATGCCAACGAAAGCAATATCGATCGGCTGCTGGAGATCCACAAACCCTGGCTGGTGAAGTAGGGGGCGTTGCATATCAAAAGCTTGGAGAGGTTCTGGTCCAAACTAGTAAAAAAAGCGGAGATTCACACCATCCGCACCAAACTGATCATCTCCTTTTTGATCATGGCCCTGCTGCCCTTCAGCATTATGACCCTCTTTTCGTACAACACCTATTTTCGCGGGCTCATGTACCGGGTCAGCGAGTATTCGCAGGAAGTGGTCAGCCGCATGGCCAGGGAGCTGGATGAGTATTTCCTAGATCGAAGCCCTGCTCACCAAGGAACAGGACTTCTACTTGGATCAGCTGATTAAACTGGTAGAAGGGAATGACTTCAACAACCGCAAGTATGTGTTCCGCATTTGGGAAGACTTAAGCAACCTGCAGCGGGTGAAGCCGGACGTGGAAGAGCTGTCCATCATCTTCCCCAACGGCAACCGGTTGAGCAGCTACGGGTTGTACACGGTAGACTATGGGGCTTTCTTCGCTGATTACCACCGTTTAGCACGGGAAAATGGAGTGGCCATCTTGGGGCCCGAAGCTAACTTTCTCAACCGTCTCGTGGTGACCATGGTCAAGCCCTACCCGGCACCGACAGCCCAGGGGGAGATCTACCTCAGCGCGGAGATCGACCTTGCCCGCCTGGCTTCCATAACCGATGTGAAGCTGGGGGAAAACGGTTATATGTTCGTGGCCGACGATACCGGGAGGATCATCTACCACCCTGATGGGGCGCAGATCGGTACTCTCAGCCCCTTTTTCCAAAACGGAGTAACCCAAGGTTCTGTGGATGGCTTCAACGGCGCGGGCAGTGACCGTTACTTCCTCACCACAGCCCGTTCGCCCATCACCGGCTGGACTGTGGTGAGCGTGGCTGATGCCGATGAACTGGGAGCAGAACTGCGCCCCATTCAGCGCATCACTTACCTGGTCATTGCCCTGATCCTCATCGGTGTAGTGCTCCTGGCAGCCTATCTTTCCCATGCCCTAAGCAGACCCATCAAGGAACTCCAGGATCTGACCAACCGGGCCGCCAACAATGAGCTTTCCGTGCATATCGAGCCTTCCGGCAACGATGAAATTGCCCAGCTCGGCCACAGCTTCAACAAGATGATCCGCCGCATCCAGGACCTTATGGCGGAAAACGTTAAGGAGCAGGAGCTTCTGCGCAAGTTGGAACTGGAAAGCCTGGACAACCAGATCAAGCCCCATTTTATCTACAACACCCTGGACCTGATTATTGGTCAGCTGGAGAGCAACAAGACGGAAGAAGCGACTTATCTCATTGAAGCCTTGGGTAATTTCTTCCGGTTGTCTTTGAGCAAAGGCCGGGAGATCGTGCCCATTGCCAGTGAAGTGGAGCACGTGCGCAACTACCTCTTTATCCAGCAGCTCCGCCACGGCGGGGAGTACCGCTATGAGATCATCATCGAGGACGAAGAGATCTTGAGCAAGTACATCCCCCGGCTGCTGCTGCAGCCCCTGGTGGAAAACGCCATCTACCACGGCATTCTCCGGGCAGGGCGGGAAGGAACTATCACCATTCGCGCCAGCCAAAGGGGCGGGGATATCGTCTTTGAGATTGCCGATGACGGGATGGGTATTGAACCTGCCAAACTTGAGGACATCAATGAGGTGCTGCGGGGCCTGCGCCCCCTGAACAACGAGCGGGAATACTTCGGGCTGCGCAATGTGAACAAACGGGCCCAACTGAGATTTGGCCCGGAATACGGTGTGGTCTTGGAAAGCCGCTTGGGCCAGGGAACCACAGCTATCCTCACCATTCGGGCACTGGAGGGGGAGCTCCATGTGTAACTTGTTGATTGCCGAAGATGAGAAGTCCCTCCGGGATAAGGTGGCCGCCAATGTGGACTGGGAGGGACTAGGTTATAGATTATTTGTAGCCAAAGATGGCGAAGAAGCTTTGGAGATAATCGCAAGGGAACCCATCGATATTTTGGTGACCGATATCCGCATGCCCGGTATGGATGGGCTGGAGCTTACGGAACGGGCCAAGTGCATCAACGACCAGATCAAGGTGATTATCATCTCCGGACATGCCGAGTTTGAACTGGCCCAATCCTCCATCCGCCTGGGGGTGGAAGATTATCTCCTCAAACCCTTCCGCACCCAGAGGCTTTTGGATGTGGTGGAAAAGACGAGGGCCAAGATCGCCGCGGAACGGGAGCGCCAAGCCCACCAGCGCCGCCAGGAGGAGTTGGCCCAGCAGAACCTGGAGCGGCGCATGCGGGATGTGTTTGGCTGGTTGGCGAATCGCCAGTCCGTGCTGCAGCACGCCCAGACGCCCATCCGCCACCGCTTGGGGGAGGTACTGCGCACTGGCACCCACAGGGAGTTGGAAGAAGAAATCGCAGTGCTGCACAGGGCTTTGGAGCAGAACGCGGCCAATCCCGACAGCCTTTTGATTATCCTCAGCGATATCGTCCTTTCCACTTTGACTGCCCTTAAGGCCTTAGATTTAGATGTCCAACAGGGCATTGAGGTGATGAACAAGCTCCTGCCCGCAGAACCCCAAGAGCAGCTGGAGGAGCTGAAACGCTGGGTGGCCAGCTTCCTGCTGGAGATCAACGAGTTAATCAGAGCAAAACGCCAGGGCGGTGCAGAGCAGCTCATTGCTACCATCAAGGCTTACGTGGATGAACATTACCGCAGCCGGGTTACCTTGGGTGCTCTGGCCCAAGAACTGAACATGAGCCCCTCACAGCTCAGCAAACTGTTCCACGAGTATGTGGGGGAGAACTTTTCCGATTATGTGAACCGCCTCAAGGGACAGAAGGCCAAAGAACTGCTCAAAGGGACTGACAAAAGGATCTACGAGATCGCGGACTACCTTGGCTTCAGCGACGCCTACTACTTCAGTGCCTGGTTTAGGCGCACCGTGGGCGTGAGCCCCACGGAGTACCGGGAAGGGCTCACTAAAGAAAGTTAAACGGCGGCGCATGGAAAAAGATTAAAAGAAAAGGAAAGAGATTAAATGGAGCCGTGCACCCCCTTTCCTTTACAATAATGGTGTAACCGTTGGGAACGGTTAAGTAATTACAAAAAGGAAAGGTGGTAAGTCATGAAGAGATTTCTTGTACTGCTGGTAGCTCTCTCTGTTCTACTGGGCAGCACCGCGGCTGTCTTCGCCCAGAGGGTGGATGTGGGTATTGTTCTCCCCACCAAGGACGAACCGCGCTGGCTCCAAGACGTGGCACGCTTTGAAGAGGTAATTGGCAAGACACCTTACAGAGTGGAAGTGCTCTTCAGCCAGGGTTCCTCCGCCGCTGAGAAGACCAACGTGGAGACCCTCATCGCCAGGGGTGCACAGGTGATTATCATCTGCGCCCATGATGCAGCTGCCGCCGCTGCCGCTGTAGAAATGGCTAAGCTGGAAGGTGTTACCGTGATCTCCTACGACCGGCTGATCACCGGTACTTCCGCCATCGACTACTATGTAACCTTTGACAGCATCTCCGTTGGCGAAGCCATGGGTCAATACCTGGTGGACAACGCAACCGGCAAGGGCCATCCGCTGTATCTCTATGCCGGTGCCCTCACCGACAACAACTCCTTCCTCTTCTTCCAGGGTGCCTGGAACATCCTCCAACCTAAGATCGCGGATGGAACCTTCGTGATCAAGAATTCGGCCCAGGCTGAAGCTCTGAAGGACATCAAGGATCTCTCCAGGGAACAGCTGGCCGCCATTATCGGTGAAGTGACCACTGACTGGGATATGAACGTGGCCAAATCCAAGGCCGAAGCCCATCTCACGGCCAAGACCGCCGCTGACAAAGGTCAGGTTTACATCTTGGCTCCCAACGATGGCACTTCCCGTTCCATCGCCGACGTGTTCGCGGCCGATCCCGATGTGACCAAGTACTTCATCACCGGTCAAGATGCTGAAAAGGCTTCTGTGCAGTACATCATCGACGGCAAACAGAGCATGACCGTATTCAAGGATACCCGTGTCCTGGCTGCCGATGCCATGAACATGGCCATTGACATCCTGGAAGGCAGGACTCCCCAGACCGATACCACCTACTTCAACCAGGTTATCGAGGTACCTTCCAAGCAGTCTCCGGTGCTTGTGGTGACCAAGGACAACGTGAAAGAGGCTTTGATTGACTCTGGTTACTACGCCGCTGGAGAGTTCACTGGTCTCTAAATCAGCTCAGTAGTGGAAGGCCGGCTCCCTTTCGGGCCGGCCTTCTCAGACGTGAAAGGAGGAGCTGGGCTTTGAGTGAGTTCATCTTAGAGATGAGAGCCATCACCAAGGAGTTCCCCGGGGTAAAGGCGCTGGATAATGTGTCTTTCCAGGTGCGCCGGGGAGAAATCCACTGTCTGGTGGGGGAGAACGGTGCGGGCAAATCCACATTGATGAAAGTCCTCTCCGGGGTATACCCTTTTGGCACCTTTGACGGATCCATTATCATTAACGGGCAGCCCCAGCAGTTCCGCCATGTTTCCGACAGTGAAAAGCAGGGGATCGCCATTATTTATCAAGAACTGGCACTTTTTCCTGAACTCCCCATTTACGAGAACTTGTTCATGGGCCATGAGATCATGAAGGGGAGAATTATTGACTGGAATGAAACCAAGGTGCGGGCCAAGCAGATCCTGGAGCGGGTGGGCTTAGACCTGGATCCCTCCCGGAAGGTCAAAGACCTGGGTGTGGGACAGCGGCAGCTGGTGGAGATTGCCAAGGCCCTCTCCCGGGATGTGCAGATCTTGATTTTGGATGAGCCTACCGCAGCCTTAAACGAAGACGACAGCAGGAACCTCCTCAACCTGCTCAAGGAGTTGAAGGGCCAAGGGGTGACCTGTATTCTGATCTCCCACAAGCTCAAGGAGGTCGTGGCCGTGGCCGACACCATCACGGTGCTCCGGGACGGCCGGGTAGTTACTTCCCTGGATGCCCGGGCGCGCCAGGTGGGTGAACAGGAAATAATCAAGCACATGGTGGGCCGAGAGATTGAGAACATCTACCCCAAGCGGGAGAATGTCACCATCGGCGATGTGCTGTTTGAGATAAAAAATTGGACCGTCAAGGACCCCTCCACCAACGGGGAGATCCTGCACAACGTGAACATGTACGTGCGCAGGGGAGAGATTGTGGGCTTGGCGGGCCTGATGGGTTCGGGCCGCACAGAGCTGGCCCTGAGTATCTTCGGCAACGTGCCGGGTTACCAGATTACCAGCGGCGAGCTTTACCTTAACGGGCAGCGGATGCACTTTAGGCATCCCGCAGAAGCCATCTCCAGCGGTGTGGCCTATGTGACAGAGGATCGCAAGCTCAACGGGTTAGTTCTGATCCAAGATGTGAAGTTCAACATCTCCCTCCCATCCTTGGAAAAGCTGGAGGAGGGCGTGGTAGTCAACGAACATGAAGAAATCGCCATGGCGGAAAGTTACCGCAAGTCCTTGGACATCCGCACGCCCAGCGTGAAAGCGAAAGTGGGCAACCTCTCCGGGGGCAACCAACAGAAGACATCCCTGGCCAAATGGCTCTTTGCCGAACCGAGCCTGCTCATTATGGATGAGCCTACCCGGGGCATTGATGTGGGGGCCAAGTACGAGATCTACACCCTCATGAACCAGCTGGTCGCCCAGGGGATGAGCATTCTCATGATCTCCAGCGAGCTGCTGGAAATCCTGGGCATGAGCGACCGCATCTACATCATGTCCGAGGGAACCATCACCGGCGAGCTGGATGCCCAAGAGGCTACAGAAGAGAAGATCATGGCCATGGCAACTAAGACAACGGAGGGATCAAGGGCATGACATCGGCCGAAGCAACACCAAGAACTGCCAAAGGTGGCCTGGGCGCGGAACTCCGTTCGCTGCTGGTCAGCAACATCCGCGATTATGCCATGTATGTGGCCCTGGCGGTTATCTTTATCGTGTTCACCATTGTCACAGACCGGCTGTTCATCTCGCCCCGCAACTTGGTGAACCTGGTGAACCAAACGGGCTATGTGGCTGTACTGGCCATCGGCATGACCCTGATTTTGATCATCAGGCATATTGACCTGTCCGTGGGCTTTGTGGCGGGCTTTCTGGGGGCTGTAGCTGCGATTCTCCTCATGAGGGGCTGGCATGTATGGCTGGTTATCCCCGTTGTGCTGCTCTGTGGGATCGCGGTAGGTGTCTACCAGGGCCTGTTGGTCACCAGGATTAAGGTTCCCGCTTTTGTCACCACCCTCGCTGGTATGTTTATCTTCAGGGGCCTGCTCTCCTGGGTCACCGCGGGGACGGGTACCATTATTGTGCGGGATCCCACTTTCCTGCAGCTGTCCAATGGGTATATCCCCGATTTGCCCTGGGGGCGGAACTTCAGTTTCCACCTGCTTACTCTGCTGTTGGGCATCCTCCTTGTGGTGGTGTTCATCTGGGGACAGCTCAAGCAGCGGCAGGATCTCAAGCGCTATAATTTCCCCACCACCTCGCCCGTGGTTTTCCTGGGCAAACTGGTCTTCTTTTCCGTGATTATTCTGGGAGTTACCTGGATTATGGCTTCCTACCGGGGCCTGCCCTGGACAGCAGTGATTGTGGCCGTGGTGCTGCTCATCTACAATTTCATCCTGAACAAGACCAGGCTGGGCCGGCATATTTACGCCATCGGCGGCAATCCCGAGGCAGCTGAGCTGTCGGGAATTAAGGTGAAACAAGTCACTTTCCTGGTCTTTGCCTCCATGGGCTTGATGGCTGCCCTGGCAGGTATTCTGTACACCTCCCGCCTGGCCTCGGCCACACCCACTGCAGGCCTGGGCTTTGAACTTGATGCCATTGCCTCCAGCTACATCGGCGGAGTGTCTGTGGGCGGCGGTGTCGGCCGGGTGACCAACACCATTGTGGGCGCCTTGGTGATCATGTCCCTAACCAACGGCATGAACCTGTTGGGTGTGGATATTTCCTTCCAGTACGTGGTGAAGGGTGCCATCTTTGTGCTGGCGGTGGCCTTCGATGTGATCACCCGCAGCCGAGCCAAGGTGTGAGTACCGAGATCTTAAGCGGGCCCTTGGGGAAAAGGGGGCCCGCTTTCTTGTTGGTTCCCCACAAGGAGAACAGACCTGAAGCGAGAATTTTCCCACTACTGGAGGTATGGTTATGCTGCTTTTGGGAGTCGATGCAGGAGGTTCCACAACGGTCTCGGCCCTAGCCGATGAGCGGGGGCAGGTGCTGGCCCTGGCCACCGCGGGCCGGGGCAATTTTCAGGGCGTAGGGGTGCAGGCAGCCCGGACGGAAGTGCAGCGGAGCATGGACAAGGCTCTGCTCCAGGCAGGAGTACAGGCAGGCCAGCTCACCTCCGCCTATTTCGGCATGGCCGGGGCGGATCGCCCCCGGGATTTTGAACTTGTACGGGAGCTGCTAACCCCCCTTGTGCCCCCAGTTGTGCGCTGGAGTTTTGATAACGATGCTCTGCTGGGCCTTTGGGCCGGAACCAGGACTGGCGTGGGTGTGGCTGTAAACTGCGGCACAGGCACCAACGTGGTGGGGGTGAACGGGCAAGGCCAGAAGGCGCAGGTGGGGGGCATGGGTACCCTGTTTGGGGATTATGCCGGGGGCAGCTACATCGGTGAATTGGCCTTAGCCCGCAGCCAGCGGGGAGCGGAGGGACGCGGTGAACCAACGCTGCTCTATGAACTCCTCTGCCAGCACTATCAGGTCCAAGACCTTTTGGATTTGGTGGATTGGCTCTACGCCGGGCGGGATCTGCAGCTGGCGGAACTGGTGCCCTTGGTGGTGGATGCCGCCGCCCAGGGGGATGCGGTGGCCTGGGAGATCCTCTTTGAGGTAGGGGAGGAGCTGGCTGTTTCGGCCTTGGCCGCGATCCAGCGGCTGTTCGCGCCTGGAGATGCGGTGGAAGTGGTGGCCATGGGCGGCGTGTTTCAGAAGGCCCGCCATCCCCTGCTCTATAACGCTTTTGTGCAGCGTCTGCTGGACAGTGAGTACAATCTGGAGGTGCAGGTCCTGAAGGTAGAGCCCGTGGTGGGGGCCATTTTGGCCGCTGCCGCCCAAGCCGGGCTGGAGGTAAGCCGGGAGTTTGCCCTGACGGTGGAAGAGACCATTGAGGATTACCTCCCCAAGGAGTGAGAACGTGAAGATCGCGGTGATCGGTGCCGGAAGCACTTACACCCCTGAACTGGCGGAAGGGTTGATTCAGGGAGCGGAGGAGCTGGGACTTAAAGAGCTTTTCCTCCACGACCTCCACGCGCAGCGGCTGGAGATCGTCGGGGGCCTGGTGGAACGCATGGTACAGGCCCAGGGCAGCCCCTTTACCGTGCGCAAGACCTTAGACCGGGTGGAGGCACTCGCCGGTGCTGACTTTGTGCTCACCCAGATCAGGGTAGGCGGACAGCAGGCCCGCATCCTCGATACCAAGGTCTGCCTGGCGGAGGGCCTGATCGGCCAGGAGACTACGGGACCTGTGGGTTTTGCCAAGGCCATGCGCACCATCCCTGTTTTACTGGAGATCTGTGCGGATGTAAGGGCCTACGCACCGGGGGCCTTTCTGATCAACTTTACCAATCCAGCTGGGATTGCAACCGAAGCGGTAGTGAAATATGGTGGGGTGCGGGCCATTGGTCTGTGCAACATCCCCTTTGGCATCAAGGCTGCCGTGGCCAAGGAGTGCGGGGTTTCCCCCGCCGAGGTGGAGCTGGACTATGTGGGCCTCAACCACCTTTCCTGGGTGCGGCGCGTTTTTGTGCGGGGCGAGGATCGCACCGCAGAGCTTCTGCAGAAAGCTGCCGTGAGACCTGCCAACATCCTGGGTTTGGACCTGGATCCAGATTTTCTGGAGGCTTTGGGGATGTGGCCCAGCAGTTACCTCAACTATTATTACCTGCAGGATGAGATGCTGGAACAGCTCCAAGCCCAACCTCAGGTGCGCGGAGAGGTGGTGGCAGAACTGGAGGCAGAGCTTTTGGAACTATACCAAGACCCTCAGCTGAGCACCAAGCCTAAGCAGCTCGAGCAGCGGGGCGGAGCCCATTATTCCAGTGCCGCGGTCTCCCTGATCCGGGATATCCACCTCAACACGGGTAGGAGGCACATCGTCAATGTGCAGAATCAGGGGGCGCTGCCAGAACTGCCCTGGGATGGGGTAGTGGAGGTGCCCTGTGTGGTGGATGCCCAAGGCGCGCACCCCTTGGTCCAGGGGAAACTGGAAGCACATATCAGGGGTCTAATTCAGCAGGTTAAAGCCTACGAAGAGCTTACGGTGGAAGCGGCGGTGACCAAAGACTATCATACTGCCCTGCTGGCCCTGGCGGCCCATCCCCTCACCAGATCTGTGCACAAAGCCAAGCGCCTTTTAGAGAAGTTCAATGCCGCACACGAGCTGCAGCTGGTCAAGGGCTAGAAAAAAGTCAAGGAAAAAGCGCCCCGCGGGGCGCTTTTTACGCTTCGTCCATATGGGGATAGCGGTAGCTGCGGGGCGGGAGGAGATTCTCCTTGATGGCCCGGGGGGAGACCCAGCGCAGCAGGTTGAGCAGGCTGCCTGCCTTGTCGTTAGTGCCGGAGGCCCTTGCTCCGCCAAAGGGCTGCTGGCTCACCACTGCCCCTGTGGGCTTGTCGTTGATGTAGAAGTTGCCCGCAGCTTCGGAAAGGGCCCGGGACATGGTGACAATGGCCTGGCGGTCCCGGGCGAAGATGGCTCCGGTAAGGCCATAGGGAGAAGTGGTGTTGCACAGCTCCAGGGTTTCCTCCAGCTGCTCATCGGGATAGACGTAGATGGTGAGCACTGGTCCAAAGATTTCCTCTTCCATGAGCTTCATCTTGGGATTGCTGGTCTGGACGATGGTGGGGTCGATGAAATAGCCCACGCTGTCGTCGTAGCTTCCCCCCACCAAGATCTCCGCTTCAGGGGAATCTTTGGCGTACTCGATATAGGAGACGATGTTGTCAAACGCTTTCTGATCGATGACCGCGCCCATGAAGGTGGTGAAATCGGACACATCCCCCACCTTAAGTTCCTTGGTCATGGCGATCAGGCGTTCCTTGACCTCCAGCCAGAGGCTGGCGGGGATGTAGGCCCGGGAAGCTGCGGAGCACTTCTGTCCTTGGAACTCAAAGGCGCCCCTCACCAAGGCCACAACCAGGGCTTCCAGATCTGCGCTGCTGTGGGCGAACACAAAGTCTTTGCCGCCTGTTTCTCCCACCAGGCGGGGATAGGTGCGGTAGGTGTGGATGTTTTCACCCACGGTTTTCCACATGTTCTGGAAGGTAGCGGTGCTCCCCGTGAAGTGGATGCCGGCCAGATCCCGGTGTTTGAGCACGATTTCGCCCACGGTGCTGCCCGGCCCTGGGATGAAGTTGATCACCCCTGGCGGCAGGCCAGCCTCTTCCAGGATCTTCATGACGAAGTAGGCGGGATAGACCGCAGAGGAGGCAGGTTTCCACACCACCGTATTGCCCATCATGGCTGGCGCGGTGGGCAGATTGCCGGCGATGGAGGTGAAGTTGAAGGGTGTGACGGCGAAGATGAAGCCCTCTAAGCCCCTATGCTCAACCCTATTCCAGCTTAAGGGAACGGAACGGGGCTGCTGCTGGTAGATCTGCTCCATGTAATAGGTGTTGAAGCGCCAGAAATCCACCAACTCGCAGGCGGAGTCGATTTCGGCCTGGTAGGGTGTCTTGCTCAAGCCCAGCATGGTCGCGGCATTGACTAGATAGCGCTTTTCGTGGGCCAGAATCTCCGCGGCCCGCAGGAAAATGGCGGCCCGCTCTTCCCAGGGCAGGGCAGCCCACGCTTGACGGGCCTGTAAGGCCGCCCCAATGGCAGCCTTGACCTCTTCAGGTCCAGCTTGGTGGAACTGCCCGAGGCGGTGCTGGTGGTTGTGGGGCATGACGCAATCGCCGAGGCGCCCCGTTTTCACCTCTTGCCCCCCAATGATCAGGGGGATTTCCACTTCTTTACCTTTGAGCTCCTCCAGGGCAGCCTTGAGTTTGGCTTTTTCGGGACTGCCGGGTGCGTAGGCGAAAACCGGTTCATTATCGGGACGGGGGACTTGGAAGATACCGTTAGACATGTGATCACCTCTTCTTTTTATTTCAACACTTCCTCACCGCTGAAGTCGCGGTAGGGGGAGAGATCTGCAAAGATCTCGGGTTGCTCTTGACCATCCACAATGGCCGAGGCCACAACTTCCGCGAGGCCCGGACCTAGCATGAGTCCTTGGCCGCACATACCCACTGCATGGAAAAAGCCTTCCACACTGCGGTCAAAGCCCACGATGGGCTTACCATCGGGGGTCATGGGGTATAAACCCCGCCACACCCTGCGCACCCGGGTATTCCTCAGCCGGGGGTAGAGGTTGAGCATGCGGGGGATCACCATGGGCAGGAACTCCGAGGTGGAGCGCCGATCGGTGCCCATACGCTTCGGCCGGGGGGTGATGCAGAAGACGATCCCCCCTTCTTTGGCCTGGTAGAAATAATAGTTGTCGGACTGCTCATCTGGTGCGATGTCCACCAGCATGGGGTTAAACAGGGGCTGAATGGGCTCGGTTACCCCAGCTTCATGGGAGTCGGGGTAGACGGGCAGGTCCGCGCCGATCAGCTGGCCAACTTCCCGGCCAAAGCCCCCGGCGGCGTTGACCACGGTTCCGCAGCCGAACTTGCCCCTATCTGTGAGCACCGCAGTTACCCGGCCCTGGACCACTTCAAACCCGGTTACTTTCGTGGAGAAGTGGAACTGTGCGCCGTGGCGGCGGGCTAGGCGGTAAAAGGCCCCTGCCAGTTTCAGTGAGGAAAGGTGGCCATCTTCCGGCGAGTAGGTTCCGCCTAAAAGGCCTTGGGCGCGGATGCCGGGTACGAGTTCCTGAACTTCCTGGGGCCCAATCCAGTCGATGTTCAGCCCGTGACTCTTCTGGTAGGGCAGAAGGGACTTGAGGCTGTGCGCGATCCTTTCATCATAAGCGGGGAAGAGGTAACCCCCCTGCACCCAGTCCACATCCTCCCCATACTCAGGTTCCAAGCGGCGGATCAGTTCCAGGGAAGCGATCCCGATGCGGATTTTGGCCCGATCCGAGTGGGTGGCCCGGATCCCGCCGATGGCCGCCTTGTTCTGCCCCTGACCGGGGGAGGGGAGTTCATCGATTACGCCCACACTTACCCCTTTGGCTGCCAAGTGGTGGGCCAGGGGCAGGCCCACACTTCCTGCTCCCACAATGATCACATCGTAATTGGTCATGCCTTGCCACCCCCTTGATTGGCCAGGGCTTTCATGGGAATCTCCACGGTGAGGGGGCGGTAGGTGGCGGGGTGCAGCTTTTCTTGGTTCACCCCGGCCTGCGCCAGCACCCGCGGCAGCAGATCGAGGCAGGTCTTGCCGCCGCAGGCCCCCATGGCGGCCCTAATCTGTTTGAGCTGATTGAGGTCGGTAATGTCGTTGTCCTGGATAAAGCGTTTGATTTCCCCTAAGCTCACCCTTTCACAGCGGCAGACAATGGCGTGATCGGGCAGGTAGGTGTAGTCCGCTTCCGGCAGGGGTTCTATCGCCTGGGGTTCCTGCACCAGAATGCCGGCCACCTGTACCGCCGCCTCAGCGGGTACTTCCAGGGTGAGCAGGTGCGTGCGGTGTTTTCTGCTGAAGCGGGTGCGCAGCACCGTTCCGGTCCCCAGATCCTGCCCTTCCACATTCCGCAGGACAACCTGGTCCCCCGGTTGGAAGCTGTGATCAAACTCGTAGGGGAGCACAACTTCCGCCAGGCCCGCCTTGGCTGAGGCGCGCACTAGGGTAATGGCCAGTCCCGGGCAGATCAAAACGCACATCCCGCAGCCGCTGCATTTCCCCGTGAACTCTGGAAGGTCCATGATGGTACCCGTTCTCCCGGTGAGTTGAATGGAGTTGTGGGGGCACACCGTGGTGCAGGGATTGCAGGGGATCTCTTGATAGCAATGGATAATGGGCTGCCAGCCTTCCTCCCGCGGCCAGGTGTGGGTGCGGGGGAAGGTTTCCCCTGGAGGTCTTTTCAGGATCTCCGCTTTGTCAAACCACTCCTTGGGGATCTCCAGCTCGCTGCCGAGGAGCCTGGCCATCTGGCGGCCGGCGATGCGTCCGCCCATCATGGCCGAGGAGGCTTCGGCAATTTCACTGGCGTCTCCTGTTTTCAGTACAGGGAAGCCAGCTTCCAGCCCGGCGTTATAGAACTCATCCACAGGGGAGAGGCCCACGGCAATCAACACCGTGTCCACCGCAAAGCTCTTTGCCGTTTCCAAGATGGGATTCCAGTTCCCATCCACCTGGGCAATGGTGGCCCGTTCCACCCGGCCCTGGCCCTGCACGCTCACCAGGGTGTGGCTTAGGTAGATGGGCACCCCCATGCGCTTGATCTTATCGGCATGGACTTTGTAGCCGGATACCTTAGCTGCGATGTCAATAATGCCCACTACAGTAATGCCGGCCTGGAGGGCATGGTAGGCAGCGATCAAACCTACGTTGCCGCAGCCCACAATGATCACCCGCTCCGAGGAGCGCACCAAATCGCGGTTGACCAGGGTCTGAAAGGCGCCGGCTCCGAACACGCCTGGCAGGTCGTTGCCGGGGAAGACCAGGGAGCGTTCCCTGGCACCTGTGGCCACCACCACCCCCTTAAAGGAGATGAGCAGATAGCGTTCCCTTTGGGGCTGGTACACCCCTGCTTTACCGTCGGCAAACACACCGGCGACAACCGATTCGGTCAGGATCGTGATCTTTTCCCGTTGGCGAACTTCCTGCTCCAGGATGGCGGCAATATCCGTGCCCCTGGTGCCGGCATAGCAATCGGCCATGGAGCCGAAAAACTTGTGGGTCTGCAGGACCAGTTTGCCCCCTAGATGGTCCTTGTCGTCCACCAAGATCACCGCGTAGCCCGCATCGGCTAGTTCCACGGCTGCAGTGATCCCCGAGGGGCCGGCCCCAACCACCAGAACATCGCAGCTCAGTTCCTGGGGCTTGTGGGCAGGGCGCACCTCGTCGTCGGGGGGCAGTTCGGGGAAGTGGACCAAGGTCTTGATCTCCATGCCTTCCCTCAGGGGCGTGATGCAGCTTTTCATGGGCAGTCCATCGATGAGCACAGTACACTGGGCACATTGGCCGTTGGCACAAAAAATACCCTGCGGCGCATCGCCCACTATATGGCGGGAAAAAGTACGAATTCCGTTAGCGAAAAGGGCCGATGATACCATTTCCCCTTCTCTTCCCACTAAGGGCTGGCCGTCAAAGGTAAAGGAAACCTCTTTGCCTGGTTTCGGTTCCAAGATAGGATGCTCGGTTATTCTCAATCTGTGCACCTCCAACTTGTGAGCAACCCTTGGAGGGTTTTTCACAATGTACATATTCTGTTAACACACCCCTATTCCTGCCTTGCTCCCCGATCTTGAACGAATTTCGTACGGGCACACCTGAGCGCCACAAGCTGCGCAAAGAGGTGCAAAACTCCAGCTTTATGCCCTTGACAGAGCGCGAAAAGAGCGCTATCATTAGCCTGAGAATGATTTTCACTGTCATTCTTGGCGAGGGTTTGCAGCGAATTTCTGAAGCGGTTGGGCAGAGGGAACCCGGCGGCTTCTAGCAGCATTTTCCACAGAAGATGGAGGGTGACCACATGAGACAGAACCTCTATGAAGCACAGCCTGGCAAGGAATACACCATTTTGGCAACTCCCGACTACAAATTGTTATCCAGCATCGGCCTGTTCAGCGGAGCCAAGGTGAAAATGGAAAGCCGCTACGGCCTGGGCGGGCCCGTTTCCCTATCCTTGTCCACCAAGAAGATTGCCGTGGGGAAGGATCTCGCCACCCAGATCTACGTGCGCGAGGTGCAGTAACATGGGCCGCAGCTGCCATGAACTGCAGGAAGATCGGGAGGTGCTGGAGCTTAGGGACAAGATTCTCCTCATGGGTCCGCCCAATGTGGGCAAAAGCGTTTTCTTTTCCGAGCTCACCAGCATTCATGTGGTGAGCTCCAATTATGCAGGTACAACAGTCTCCTACATGAAAGGGACGGTGTCCCTCAATGGCAGGGCATACAACTTGTTGGACGTGCCAGGGACCTATTCGCTGGCAGCTACCTCCCTGGCCGAGGAGGTAGCCCTGCAGTTTCTAGCCAGCGATCCCTTGGCCATATTATTCGTACTCAATGCTGCGGATCTGGAAGGCAGCATTAAACTGCTCTTAGAAGTGCTGGAGTTTGAAATCCCGGTGGTGGCGGCCTTAAACCTTGCTGATGTGGCCAGCCGCAAGGGCATGGAAATCGATCTGGAGCTGCTCCAGCAGGAACTGGGCGTGCCCATTGTGCCCACGGTGGCCGTGAAACGCCAAGGGCTTAGAGAACTTGTGGACGAGCTCTCGCGGGTAGTGGCCAGCAGTGAGGCTGCCGCGGCCAGCGTGAAAAGGGCCGAGGAGGCCCGCCGCGGCTCTGATCTAGAGCTTTGGCAGCGGGCACAGCAGATTACCGCCAAATGCCTGCGCTGGACCAACGGCAAGCCCAGCAGATTGGACCGTTTGGGCGATGCCATGCTCAACCCCTGGCCGGGCATTCCCTTGGCGGTGCTTGTGATTCTGCTTAGCGTCGGTGTGGTGGTGGGAGCGGGCAAAGCCCTGAGGGCCGTGCTTCTGCTTCCTTTGGTCAATGGGTTCATTGTTCCGTTCTTTGAGGGCTTGTTCTCCCGCTTTGCGCTGCCTGCGGTGGTGCATAATGTGCTCATCGGTGAGTTCGGCATCTTCCGCATCAGCTTTGAGTGGATTTTGGCTCTGGTTATGCCCTACGTGCTCCTCTTCCAGCTGGTCTTTTCTTTCCTTGAGGACAGCGGTGTTCTGCCCCGCATAGCCGTTTTGTTTGACAACATCATGCGCAAGCTCGGTGTGCAGGGGGGCAGCTTGATCAGTATTATGCTGGGTTATGGCTGTGCCGTACCGGCCATAATCGGCACCCGTACAGCAACCACTAGAAAAGAGCGGCTGATTGTCACCACCATCATCTGCTTTGCCGTGCCCTGCATTTCCCAAACAGGCGCGTTATTCTCCCTGTTATCCGCCTATTCCTACTGGTTAGTGTTGGCGGTACTGGCCGTGGGCTTGCTGGTCTTTGCTTTAGTCTCTGTACTGACCAGCAGATTCCTCCAGGGGACTGTGGATCCTTTGGTGATTGAGATTCCCAACCTGCTCATCCCTGAGCCCCGCGCCTACTTCAAAAAGTTTTTCATCCGGGCCAAGCATTTTGTGGTGGATGCGGAAGGGCCCATGCTCGTTGCTGTGGTGATCGCGGCCCTCTTGGCCGAGACGGGCATTCTGACTGGACTCAGCATCGTGCTGAGGCCCTTGGTTTCCGGCTGGCTGGGACTGCCCCCAGAGGCGTCCATGTCCCTGATCTTGGGCATTATCCGCCGGGAGATGTCTGTGGCCCCGCTCTTAGCCTTACAGCTCGATGGTCTGCAGGTCTTTGTGGGGGCGGTAGTTTCCCTGATCTACCTGCCCTGCATGTCGGTGTTCGGCATTTTGGCCAAGGAGTTCGGGGCTAAGGTTGCCGTGGCCATCGGCGCTGGCACTACCGTAACCGCGCTCTTCCTGGGTGGGGTGCTCAACCACCTGATCCGCTTCCTCCTCAGTTTCGCATAGAAAGGCGTGCGGCCATGTGGATTACCAGAGTTACCAGGCAGATTGAGCAGTTGGCCGTAAAGAGCCGCCTGGTCTATGCTGCCGTATCTTTGTATTACCGGGAGATGGTGCGGCGGGAGGCGGAGCTGGCGGCCATCGGCCCGGAAGATAGGGTGCTCTGCATTGGGGGAGGAATCTGCCCCTACACGGCCATCTTGCTCCACGAACTGACCGGGGCGGCGGTAACGGTGATCGACAATGACCGCGGCTGTGTGGAGCAGTGCTGCCGATTCTTAACCCGCCTGGGGTTGGCTGGGATCGGCGTGCACTGGGCCGATGGCGCAGCAGTGGACTACCGGGATTACACCGTGATCCACCTGGCTATGCAGGTCTGCCCCCGGGAAGAAGTGCTGAGCAGAGTGCTTACCCATGCTCCCCAGGGAACCCGGGTCCTAGTGAGGGTGCCCAAGGGCTGTGTGCAGGGACTGTACTGCCCCTCCAGCAGTGGGCAGCTGGTGGGGGAGAGCCGTGTGCAGCACAGCGTGCTGTCCAACGTGGACTACACTTCCATTTTGGTAGTGCCCAAGCTGCCGGGGCGGTTGGCAGTATGATCCGCTGGGCAGCACAGGGTAGGACCAAGGCCTCCCTGATCCTCAACCTGTTTGGGGTTTTCGCCCTCGGCGCTTTAGTTTACATTGTCCTGCACACCGACTTTTCCTTGATTTGGCGGGAAGTGCGGGCTCTGCCCGCCCTGCTTGTGGGGCTGCTTTTCTGCCTGCAGATCGCAACCCAATTGGCCTTGAACTATCAGTGGTTCCGCCTCTGCCGGATCCTGGGCCTAAAGGCGTCCTTTGGGGCGCTGCTTGTGGTCAATGCCTACGGAACGGTGGTGGATGCCGCCAATCCAGGGGAAAAGGTAGGGGGTGAACTGGCCAGGGTGCTCCAGCTCCACAACCTGCTTGGCTTCTCCGCCCAGCAGGCCACTTCCCTGGTCACCATCCAAAAGGCCCTCAGCCTCGCTGCCCTAGTGATCCTAAACGGGCTGGCCGTGTTTGTCCTGGGTGATGCCCTTACACACTGGACCTCGCCTTTCCCCCGCATAGCTGTGCTGGTGGTTCTGCTTGGACTGGCAGTTCTTTTGGGCTGTGCCCTCTTTGGTACAGAGCGCTTGAACAGCAGGATTCAGAGCATCAGAGGGGAGGGCCGCCTGGTGGGGGGATTGAAAAGGTGGATGGCCCGTTTTGCCCGGGATACCGCGGCCATTGGGCGAAGGCCGGGGGAGTGGGGGCGGCAGTTCTTGTTGGCGCTGGTTATTTGGACTTTGTTTCCCCTCAAACTGCAGTTGATTGTGTCCCAATACGCCAGGGTTAACCCCCTTTTGCTATTTGCCATCACTTTTCTAGCCTATTTTGCGGCCATGGTCCCCCTGCTGCCTGGGGGGTTGGGCACCTTTGAGGCGGTCATGGGCGGGATGCTCATGGCGGCAGGCTTAGGTTGGGAGCGGGCGCTAGCCATTAGCCTTGTGTTTCGGTTTATCACCTTTTGGTTTGTGGTGCTGCTGAGCGTACTCATTATCACTGCAGCAAAGGTAAGGGGGCTGGTGAGGAAGTGCTGAGGCAGGTTCCTAATCTGCTCACGCTGTTCAATATGTTCCTTGGCCTAAGGGTAGTGTTTTCCCTTTGGCAGGGCCCAGCCTCCCTGTGGCAGGCCTGTTTGCTTATCCTCCTCGCGGCGGTTGTCGACGGGGTAGATGGTCTACTGGCCAGGCGCTTAGGCGCTGAATCAGACCTGGGTAAGCAGCTGGACTCCTTTGCTGATCTGATCTCCTTTGGGGTTGCCCCGGCGCTCATTACCCTCAGCCACAGCGCAGTACGGGCCCTGGGCTGGCCCAGTTATGCCGCCTTGTGCCTGTACGTGCTGGCGGCGGCCTACCGCCTGGCCCGGTTTAACCTCGGCGATTTCAAAGAGTATTTCCTGGGCCTGCCCATTACCGCGGCTGGCGCCATCTTGACGGGTCTCAACTTGCTTTTTCATCTCACCGCGCTGGAGCGGGGGTGGGCGCTGGCAGGGCTCAATGGTCTGGTGCTCATCCTCGCGGGCATGATGGCCAGTACACTGCGGATTAAGCGGTTTTGCTAGCTAAAAATCCCATGGGCTGCGTTCCCATGGGATTTTTTGGTCTCTATTTTGCCGTCTGGATGGTGGGCCCGTCTTCGGCCACGTTAAGCATGATTTGGGGAGTCAAAAAGCCCAAAAGTTCCCCTTTGAACAGGCCTAAATAGCCGTTGTTGGAGGCATTGTTGCCCATAATCCCTGTGGGCAGGCCCTGGGCATTGTTGATTTCCAATACTCCGCCGTACAACCCGGCGCGCAGGGCCACGAGTTTGGTCATCTGCCGGGTTCCGTTATACACCAGGATGGCCCCGGCGTTAGCCTCGTTCTGGATGGCCGCGGTGAGATGGCCCTCTTGGTTGAAGATGCCCACTGCTCCTCCATCTTCATAAGAAAGGAGCGATAACACCCGGTTCCCTTCCTGGTTGAACAGTTCTAGGCTGGTGTTGCCCTTGGCTTCATCATATTTAAGTACAGCCATTTCTTGTCCTTCGCTGTTCACGATCACCACTTCCCGGGCCACAATGCGTTCAAAGAACTGCTGGGTGGCGTTCACTATATTCACACCCGTCAGGGCAGAAAACAGGGCCAGAAACAGCAGGGGATAGATGATCAGGCGCTCATATTTGGACATAGAATCGCTCCTTTGCTGAACTGAATGGTGCTTCATTAATTCGTTGCGCGCGAGGAAAAACCTGCCGCGGGGCCTGTGCTAAAGCTCGTTTTGCTCCTGGAGGGACTTGCTGAGGGCTGTGAGCAGTTCCCCGCTGAGATCGTGGCCGTACTCCCAGATCATCAGCCCAGCCAGCCCCCGCCGGCGCGCGTAGGCTGCTTTGTGCCCCAGGGATTGGGCATCTTCGTAGGAGATAAACTCGCTGCCGTTGTAGAGGTAAGCGGCCTTGGCCGTATCGTCCCAGTGGCGGACGTAGCTGGGATCGGTTAGGAAGCGCTCCTTAAGTTCGTTGTAACTGAGTCCATGGGCATAGGCGGCGCTGGAAAAGGGTTGGAACAAGCCGTTGTTCTTAGGCTCCACACCCCGCCACGCCCTGGCGTAGAAGGGCACGCCCAGGAGCAGCTTACCGGGCTGAACGCCTGCCTTAAGATACAGCTCCACCGCTTGGTCTCCGCTCCAGCCCGCGGGATCCTGGGGATTGCTAAAGAGGTTCGCGGCATGGCCCGTGGTCGCGCTCCAGCCCCCGTAAAAATCGTAGGCCATGAGCTTGAGGTAGTCCACCTGCTCTTGTACCCGGGCGACGTCGACCACCTGCACAAACCACGCCAGGGCAGGTACTGCCGTAGTTAAGGTGAGGGGGCGCCCGAGCTTAGCGCTGAGTGTGTTCAGCTCCCGGCGCAGATCCCCGAGGAGTCTGACGTAGTTTTCACCATCTTCAGGCCGGGACTTAATCTCCTGGCCCCCTGGCGGCCCCACGGGGTATTCCCAGTCAATGTCGATTCCGTCCAGGTTGTAACGCCCAATCCAGCTGGCCGCCTCCGCGGCGAACTGGGCCCGGCTGGCCCTGCTTGAGGCCAGATCGGAAAAACCCTCTGCCCCCCAGCCGCCCACAGAGAGGTTGATCCTCACCTGGGGATACCTGGCCTTCACCGCGGCCAGTTCCTCAAAGAGGTTGCTGAAGGCGGGAAGTCCCGGCTGGTCCTGCAGGGCGGGCAGATACAGGCGGGTTCCGTCGAGCAGGGCAAAGGCCACATTGATGGTATCCAGCAGATCACCCCGGATATCCTGCGCGCTCCAGCGCCGGCCTTGGGCCATTTCGGCTTCCGTGCTTCCCAAGGGCCAGGTACGAAGATAACTGACAATGAGCATATGGCTGCCCCCCTTTTGTGCTGTAACATGTATATTCCCCTGGGCAGGGGGCTGTTCCTCTGCAGGATTGGAGGCGGCTGGTGGGGAATACACAAACAATCATCTCTGCAGGCTGCAGATGGAGGACGATGACCATTAGCATCTTCGAACCATTTCTCATGCTCGCTCTGCTCATTGCCCTTGGTGCTTTCCTTTACCACCGGCGCATCTTGGATCTGGATTTCTGCCGCCGCTTGAGCCGCCTGGTGGTGCGGGTTACCTTTCCGGTACTCCTCTTTTTGTCCATGTACAAGAACATCACTGCCCAGGCGCTGCAGCGGGGTTGGCTTTTCACCGTGTGCGGCCTGGGTATTTCCGTGTTTTTAGCCGTAACTGCCCACTTCAGCGGGCGTGGCTTAGGCCTGGAAGGCAAAACCTTCGGCACCTTCCAGATTCTCTGTACCAATGGGAACAATGCCTTTTTGCCCATACCCTTAGTTTCCGCCTTATTCGGCCCAGAGTACGTGGTTTATCCCGTCCTGTTTGAACTGGGGGCTGGCTTGTTCTACTGGACTTACGGCGTGTCCCATCTGCGCGCCGACTCCCGTTTCAGCCCGAAGAGACTCTTCAACCCGAACATGCTGGGTTTGGTCTTGGGTCTAATCTTTGGTGCCCTGGGCCTGAGGCTTCCCGGCTTTCTTGTGGGGGGTATGGAGATCCTGGGCAATATCACCGTGGGTTCGGCCATGCTTATTATTGGGGCCCTGGTAGGGGACCTGGTGGCCAGAAGGCTGCCTCTGCGGCGGGAAGTGTGGGTGGTGGCCCTGCACCGTTTTCTGCTCAGCCCCGCCTTGGGCCTTGTGTGCCTGCCCTTTTTGGGGCTGCCCGCGCCCTTAAGCACCATCTTCCTCATGATGACCACCATGCCTCCCTTGGTGACCACGGCCTTGGTGGCAGCTAGCCTCGGGGGGGATGAGGAACTGGCCGCGGCTGGGGTGGTTATCCCCACTGTTTTGAGCTTTGTGATCGTGCCTTTAGGTTTGTTGCTGTTCTGAGGGGGTTGAAAAATCTCCGGGGGAAATTGCGAAAAAAGGGTGCAAAAAAAGAGGATTTGCCTGGTTGGCTGGCAAATTATATCAGCGAGGTTGTTTCTGTGGGGCAAAATGCAACCGGTTACATTACAACTCTGAGGAGGTTTCGGAAGTGAAGAAAAGCATAATTGCGGTCTTCAGTCTCTTGTTGGTGCTTGCCCTTTCCATGGGTACCTGGGCACAGGAGCGGGTAGTGACCATGATGGGGGTCTGGGGTGGCCAAGAGCTTGAGGCCTTCCAGGCAGTAATGGATGCTTTCACCGCCAAGACGGGCATCAAGGTGCAGTTTGAAGGTACCCGGGATCTGCCCACACTGCTCCAAACCAGGCTGGCTGCGGGCAATCCCCCGGATGTGGCAGCTATTCCCGGCCCCGGCGCCTTGAAGGACTATGTGGAGCAGGGTGCCTTGGTAGACTTGAGCCAAGTAATTGACCCCAAAGTGTTGAGCGAGGATATTAACCCGGCCTGGATTGAGCTGGGCACCTACAAAGGCGGCTTCTATGCCCTCACCCTGGCCGCGGACGTGAAAAGCCTTGTTTGGTACCGTCCCGATGTATTCGCCGCTAAGGGCTATGAAATTCCAACCACCTGGGAGGAAATGGAGGCCCTCATGGATAAGATGGTGGCCAATGGCGATACCCCCTGGGCCATCGGTTTGGAATCTGGCGCCGCCAGCGGCTGGCCGGCCACAGACTGGATCGAAGACATCATGCTGCGCACCGCTGGGCCTGAAGTGTACGATCAGTGGGTGAACCACGAGATTCCCTGGACCGATCCCAGGGTGAAGGAAGCCTTTGAGATCTTCGGTAAGATCGCCCGCAACAGCGACTATGTATACGGCGGACCAACCAGCGTGCTGGCCACCAACTTCGGCGACTCGGTGAGCGAGCTCTTCACCGATCCGCCCCGGGCCATGATGCACCGCCAGGCCAGCTTTATCACCAGCTTTATCCTGGATGCCAATCCCGATGTGAAACTGGGCGAAGATGTATCCTTCTTTGGCTTCCCCATGATCAAGGCTGAGCACGGCAATCCCATGCTCGGTGCCGGCGATATGATCGCCCAGTTCAGGGACACACCGGAAGCTAGGGAGTTCATGAACTTCTTGGCCAGCCCTGAGGCCCAAGAGATCTGGGTAGGCAGACTGGGCAAGCTGGGTACCAATAACAAGATCAACCCCGCCGCCTATCCCGATGATCTGACCAGGGAAATGGCTGAGCTTTTGAACACGGCGGATGTGTTCCGCTTCGACGGTTCCGACTCCATGCCTCCCGCTGTGGGCTCCGGAGCTTTCTGGGAAGGTATGCTCATGTACGTGGGCGGCGAGGATTTGGATGCCGTGCTTGAGTACATTGAATCTGTGGCCCAGGAGAGTTACTAAGAGCTTGAGGAAAGATGCAGTTGCGACGCGCCCTTCCCTCAGGGCGCGTCCTTTTTCCCAGCCGTGAGGGAAGGGGTGAAGTCCATGAAGCGGAAAATAGGTGTGTTTACGCCGCTGCTTTACGTCGGTCCTGCCGTGCTCTTTCTCTTGGTTTACCAGGTCTATCCAGCCCTGCAGACAGTGTACCTCAGTTTTCTGGACCGGCGTTCCCAGTCGTTTGTGGGTTTGGAGAACTATACATACGTCTTCACATCCCCAACCATGCTGCGGGCCTTCAAGAACAATCTGCTCTGGCTGGTGCTGTTTACGGCAGGAACGGTGGGTTTAGGTCTGCTTTTTGCCATCTTAGTGGATCGGGTGCGCTATGAGCGCATCGCCAAATCCATCATCTTTATGCCCATGGCCATCTCCTTTGTGGGCGCGGGTGTGGTTTGGAAGTTCATGTACGCCTACAAACCCACTGATGCCCAGCAGATTGGGCTCCTCAACCAGATCCTGGTGGTCTTGGGGTTTGAACCGAAGGAATGGCTTTTGGAAAGTCCCCTCAACAACTTAGCCTTAATTGTGGTTGGGTTGTGGATTTGGACCGGCTACTGCATGGTGATCCTCTCTGCCGCCTACAAAGGTATTCCCAAGGAGCTTTTGGAGGCGGGCCAGGTGGATGGGGCCAACGACTGGCAGGTGTTCCGCCACATTATCGTACCCGAGATGCGGCCAGCCCTAACCATGGTCACCACCACCATGCTGGTCAACGTGTTGAAGATCTTTGACATCATCTATGTCATGACCAACGGCAACTTCGGGACGGAGGTCATCGCCAACCGCATGTTCAAGGAGATGTTCCAGTTTGCCAACACGGGCCGGGCCAGTGCCATTGCGGTGGTCTTGTTTGTGATGATCATACCCATTATGTATGCCAACATCCGCCAGAAGCTGAAAGGGGAGGGAGCGCGGTGACCCGGCAGAAGTTGAAGGCGAAAATGCCCCAGATCGTGATTAACCTGGTGGTCATCCTGGCCATGGTGCTGTGGATTGTGCCCACGTTGGGCCTCTTGATCACCTCTTTCCGCCCCGCCAGTGACGTAGTCTACTCTGGCTGGTGGACGGTACTCACCAGTCCCCTCAAGTTCACCCAGTACACTGTGGAGAACTACCGCATGGTGCTCAGTTCAGGGGGCATGTCCACTGCCTTCCGCAATAGTTTTGTGATCACCATCGGCGGTACAGTGATCCCTGTGTTTCTGGCGGCCCTGGCGGCCTTTGGTTTATCCAAACTGCATTTTCGCGGCCGCGGCTTTTTCTACGCCCTGATCGTGTTTATGCTGGTGGTGCCCACCCAAATGACCTTCATCCCGGTACTCCGGTTATACAACAAACTGAGTCTGTCGGGAACCTTTGTGGGGCTCTGGCTGGTGCACACCGGGTACGGCCTGCCCTTTTCCATCTTTATGCTGCACAGTTTCTTCCAGGGACTCCCCGATGAGCTGTTCGAAGCCGCGTATATCGATGGAGCTTCCCTGTGGACTTCCTTTATCCGCTTGGCCATACCCCTTTCCGTCCCTGCCCTGGCCTCCTTGGTCATCTTCCAGTTCCTCTTTGTGTGGAATGACCTGCTGGTGGCTTTGATCTACCTTGGCGGACACGAATCGGTGGCACCCTTAACCATGCGCCTCTCCAGCCTGGTAGGCTCCTTTGGGCAGGATTGGCATCTGCTCACAGCCGCGGCCTTTGTGTCCATGGTGGTGCCCCTCATTGTGTTTTTCTCCCTGCAGCAGTACTTTGTGCGGGGACTGTTGGGTGGCGCGGTCAAAGGATAAAGATCCAAAGTATGCTGACTAGAAGCGGGCCGATCAGGCCCGCTTGGCGCGCCTTGGGTAATGTTTCCGCGGGGAGGATCCCCGGCTTGCTTAGCGAAAGTGTAGGGGAATGAAAGGAGGGCTCCTCTTGAGAAACTGGCTGTGCTGGCTTGTAGTGTTCTGCCTACTGCTGATGCCCACCGCGGCCTTGGCCCGCAGTTATGAGCTTTTGGAGCTGAATATCGAAGCCCAGGTGGGGGCTGATGCTGTGGTGCGCATTACGGAAACCCATACGGTTAGGTTTAACGGTACCTATTCAGGGATGTACCAGACCTTTGACACTTCCCAGGGCATTGCCATCAAGGATGTGCTGGTCTCCGAGGGCGGGCAAGCCTACAGGCAAATTCCCGGGGAGACCCCTGGGGAGCCCGGAACCTTTTTCGTGAAAGAGGGCGGCGATGAGGTGCTGGTGGACTGGAGTTTCAGTGCCACCGATGAAGTTAGGGAGTTTCAAGTAAGCTACACGCTGCACAACGCCATTTTGAAGCACAATGATGTGGCCGAGTTCTATTACCAGTTTGTGGGCACAGGCTGGGATCTGCCCCGGGAACACGTACGCATCGCGCTTACCCTGCCCCACGGCGCGGAGCCAGACCAGATTGCCGCTTGGGGTTACGGGCCGCGGCACGGCACAGTAACCATAGAGTCCCCCACCCGCATAGTGTGGGAAGTGGCACAGCTGCCTGCCAACACCTTTGTGGAGGGGCGGGTGGTCTTCCCCAATGCCCTGGTGCCCTTGGGCACCCGCTACACCAACCAAAACGGCCTGGAGCGGATTCTTAAGGAGGAACAGGTTAGGGAAGAACAGCGGCAGCGGGCGGCGCAGAGGAGAGCCCTGGATCCTTTCGTGGCCGTGGGTGTGTTCCTTTTGGCCCTCCTGGTGGCCCTGCACCTCTGGCGCAAGTTCATCCAAGCAAGCCCACTGGGGTTCAACGACCGCTACTACAAAAACCTGCCCGGGGATTACCCCCCAGCGGAACTGGCCATTTTGCTTAACCGCACGGTGCAGGGCCGTGACTTTACTGCCACCTTGCTGGATTTGGCCAGGCGGGGCTATCTCAGCATTGAGGAGCTAACCGGTCCCCAGAGCCGAACTGGGAAAGGCCAGGCCGACTACCGGTTCAAGAAGGGGGAAGTATCCGCAGAGAAGCTCGAGGAGCTGCGCCCCTACGAAGGCCAGATCCTAGAGCTGCTCTTCGAAGATCTTAAAAGTGAAGAGGTGACCTTGGAAGAGTTCCAGAAGTACGCCCAGAAAAACCCCAGGAAGTTTTCGGTCTTCTGGAAGAAGTGGGGAGAAGCGGTGCAGGATGCGGCGAAGGGGCATGGCTTTTTTGCCGAGGAGCAGAATAAAAAGGCGTTGGTCTACCTGCTGCCGGCAGTAGGTTTGCTGATCCTGGCTGTACCCGCTGGACTTTTGTCCATGTTTGTCACTTTAGGTGTGTGTGTGGTGATGGGCCTGGTCACCGTCATTTTGGTTGCCGTGGCCGGCTCCCAGCGTTCCCAATACGGACGGGAGCAGTACGCCAAGTGGGTGGCCTTCCGCCGCTATCTCCAAGAGTTCTCCCGGGTGGACCAGCTGCGCCTGGGACAGCTGGGCATCTGGGAGCAGTTTCTGCCCTATGCGGTAACCCTGGGCGTTGCCGATCTGGTGCTCAAACAGCTGGAGATGCACATCTCCACTTCACAGGAGGGTTACCGCTTCGGTTCAGGGTGGTTCATCTACTACCATCCCGCCGGGTTCCATTCCCTGCATCGGATGACTAGAAGCGTGGAGAAGTCCATTACCAGCGTGACCCTTCCCCAAGGAACGGGAGGCAGTGGAGGCTTTTCAGGAGGAGGCGGGGGAGGCTTCGGTGGCGGCGGCGGTGGAGCCCGTTAAGGCTTAAGTGTGGAAGGAGAGGTCTTGTGCGTAGAACGCAAGGGAAACACATTCTAATACTCATGCTGTTGTTGATCACCCTTGGGGCAGTACTGCCCGCCCAGGCAGCCGCTGAGCGGGTTGTGGTCCTGGATTTCTTAGCCCTGGATGCCCAAGGGAACTATATCGATCCCCGCAGTACCAGCCAGGGAGATTTGGTCAGCCTATCGCGGGTTATGGCCCAGGGTATTGCGGCTAGGCTGGTGCAGTACGGGGAGTTTGAAGTGCAGGACAGCGTGTCTCTGCGGGGAAAGCTAGCTGAGTTGGGTTTTGCCCCTGAGGCTTCGGCGTGGGAGCGGGCCCAGGCCATTCTCACCGCGGGTTTGGCCGATCAGGTGATAACCGGTTCCCTCACCCTGCTGCAGAACACTGCAGTCGTGGGTGTACAGCGCTTTCAGTTGGCAGGCCGCAGAACCGTTTTGGTAGGTTCGGCCCTGGCCAGCGCAGCCCGGGTGCAGGATGCGCCCAATCTGGTGGACAGCCTGCTGACCGATCTGTTTCCCCCAGATGTGCAGGTGATCGAGCGCGCCGTGGACCAGTTGTTTGTGGTACCGGGGCAGGTGCGCCTGAACTTAGGCCAATCGAAACAGCTCACGGTGTACGCCCTGGATGCCATGGGCAGGCCCATAGCCAGCCCAGAGTTTTTGTTCTTCTCCAGTGATGAGTCTAAAGTGAGCGTGGATGAACAGGGAGTGGTGACTGGTCTGCAGCCGGGTACCGCCACCATCACTGTGCGGGCCATCACCAGGGGCACCAGATCTGGCTCTCCCGCGGTGATGCAGGTTACAGTCCTGCCGCCCACCTTCGGGGTGCGGGTGGGCAGCTTGGTCACCCCCAGGGGAGGGGAAACCAGGTTCCCGGTGCGCATTGGACTGCGGCTAACCCCCACGGTGGATCAGAAGGGGGCCCAAAGCAAGACCCCCAATTTGGCGCCCGCGGATGCCCTGCCCGCGGACAGCTCCAATCCTTTGGGGATCATCTCTTCTTTCTTCGGTTCCATGCTCACCAACGGCCTCATGACCATCGATCTCGACTTTGATCCCAGCCGTGAGCTGTTGGTCTCCTTCAGCGGTGTCCAGCGCTCCGCGAGCGGGTATTTGGGCACGGGCGTGGGTTATGTCACTCCCTTGGATGATGTGGAATCCCAGAAAGGCTTCATCCTGCGCTTCACCATCGGCACCCAGTACAGGACGTCCAGTCGGCTGGCGATGCCCGTGGAGGCGGTGGTTGACGCCATCTTCCCCACCGCCAGTGTATTCAGTCCCAGTTTCCGGCTGGGGATCAACATCGGTTTTGATTTATTCCCGTAAAAGGGCCTGCTAGAAAAATAACTTATCCGTTCCGCTGCCTCGAGGCAGGAACTCCCAGCGCCTGGGCGAATGAGATAATAATAATCTTTGCGATTAGCAGGGGGCTGAACAGGTTTGGTAAAGCTGACTATTGGCAAGAAACTGGGGTTGGGGTTCCTGATCCTCATCTTTGTGGTGGCATTAGTCAATGTGGTGAGCGTTTTAGGCCTGGAGGCCATCAAGGTGAAATGGGAGCAGTCGGAGGGTTGGGAGACACTGCAGGGGTCGCTGCAGCAGAGGGAAATCGAGCATCTGCACTGGGTTAATCAGCTCCAGGACCACCTGGTCAGGGAATCGGCGGAGGGCTTTTCCCTCGAGCTGGACCCCACCCGCTGTAATTTGGGGCAGTGGTTGGCCAGTGCCGAGTTTCAGCACCTGCTCCAGCAGTACCCCGCCATGGTCGAGCACTTCCAACTGTTGATCAGCTCCCATACCCAGCTGCATGCCTCGGCCCAGAGCATTAAATCGTTCTTGGAGCGGGGAGATGCCCGGGCAGCCGAGCAGGTCTACCAAGAGGTGACCGCACCCAGCTTGGCCCAAATTAGGGGGGTCTTGGCCCAGGTGCGCGGTGAGTTGGGGCAGGATGTGACCCGCGTAGGAGCTGAAGTGCGCAGACTCATGGCCTCCATTATCCAGCAGGTGATGATCTTGGCTTCCGCGGGGATCGCGGTGAGCTTGGTCAGCGCCACGGTGGTCACCCGCAGCATCACCAAGCCCCTGGCCGTGCTGAAGCAGGCTGCGCTGCAGGTGGGGGAGGGTGATTTGGGTACCACCTGGACCATCCAGTCCCGGGACGAGATCGGGGACCTGTCCGAGTCTTTGGCGCAGATGGCAGCCAATCTGCGGAAGTTGGTGAAGGGTATTCAGGAGAACAGCGAGCGGGTGCTGGCCTTATCGCAAGACCTCTCCTCCATGGCGGTGGAAACGGGCTCGGCGGTTTCCCAAGTGGCCAGCACTGCCAATGAGTTCTCTGGCACTTCGGTGACCATGGCCGAGAATACAGGGCAGATGCGTACAAGCGCGGAGCATGCCATGGCCGAGTTGGAGCGGGGCTTGGACCTGCTGAAAACCGCCGTGGGCGGTGTGGCCAGTGCCCGGGAGGATGTGCAGCAGCTCACCGCAGCGGTGAACAGCCTGGCGGAGCGTTCCCGGCAGATCAGCGCGATTGTGGAGCTGATCACCGATATCAGCGACCAGACCAATCTCCTGGCCCTTAATGCCGCCATTGAAGCGGCCCGGGCCGGGGAAAACGGCCGGGGTTTTGCGGTTGTTGCGGACGAAGTGCGCAAGCTAGCTGAGGAATCGAGAACCGCCTCAGGCCGGATTGCCGACTTGATCCAGGAGATCCTGCGGGGAACCGCGGAAACCATGGAGCGCATGGGCAAAGCGGATCACAGCGTGGAGGAGGTTGCCGAACAGATTGGGCGCACAGGCGACACCTTTGCCGGCATAACCCGCACTTTCCAGGACGTAGCTGCCCAGGTGGGTTCCATTGCCCAAGCCGCCGCTGCGGTGGGTACAGGCAGCGAAGAGATTGCCGCGGCCACCCAGGAGCAGTCTGCAGTGGTGAATGCCATTGCCGAAAACTCAGAAAAGCTGGCCCACTTGGCGGAACAGCTCCAGGAGCAAATTGCCCGTTTCAAGGGGTTTTAGCTGCCAGGACCAGGATAAAAAACGAGCCGTGTCCGAAAAGACACGGCTCAACTTGTTATTCCTCATAATCATCGTACAAGTCTTCGCCCCGTTCCTCCCTGGCTTTGCGCAGGTTGGACCGAATGTGGCTCATGGCGCCTACAAATCCGAGCATAAAGCCAAAGAAGGTCACGGCGTACATGAGCATGTTCAGCCAGAGGAGGGAAGGAATCACTCCCAGTACGATGAGGAAGATGACCAGCCAACCCG
>JAKOTU010000086.1 GCA_029776155.1 Bacillota bacterium
ACTAATGGTTCGAGGGCTTGACCTACTACAATGGGATAGACGCTGTGCAGTTTTGAAGGTATTTTCTTGGTGGCGATAGCGAAGGGGAAACACCTGTTCCCATTCCGAACACAGCAGTTAAGCCCTTCAGCGGCGATGGTACTGCCACATCTCGTGGTGGGAGAGTAGCTCGCTGCCAAGATTAATTTCCACCCCGCACTAAGTGTGGGGTCTTTTTTTATGTCAGAAAAACCTGGAGAGCGGCAGCCGGAGCTCCGTGGGAGCTCCGGTCTGCCTGAAAGCGCTTAACCAGCTCTAATGCTTTCTGATAAACTGGATTTCGTCCATGAAGTAGACCGCATCGTCGGAGCTGGTAACATCTATGAACATTGCACTTTTCAGGTCGGAAAGTTCGCCCCTCCGGTCATATTGCTGATCCTCCATTTCGAAGACCAGCAGTCTCTCAAGATCAACTTCTAAGTGATTCCAGCCGACAGCCAGCTCCCTTCTAAGAAAGGTGACACTCGTTGGGGGAGCAAAATCTCCATCGTCTTGACTGCCCCTGGAGACAATGCCAATTCTCACATGGCTGATGCCATCTGCGGTTTCACCTTCCAAATAGATCCAGGCAGAGATGGTGTCAAACTCGGTCCAATCGGAGACCCAATCGGGGTGTTGAGGTGGCAAAACCCAGATTCGCGCTCGAATATCGCTGTCATCTCTAGTCACTTTACGGCAGGCAATACTCAGGGTCCGCGTTATAACTCATCGTTCCACCATACGGCATTACGTGCTCCCATTACCGACGCGACACGGATGCACTTTCCCTAGGTGTCGTTACTATTCGGATCCCGCACTGCACGGGCACCCGTTATTGGTATCACCTCCAATCCTGCGCTGTGGCTCTTTATGAACAGTTTAACGGTTATCAATTGTTTCCGTCCCGAGATTGACGTTTCTGTACAATGTATGGGATCTAGCCGGTTGCCGTCTCGGAAGGAAAACGTGCGAAATACACCTCAAAAAGTACGTTTGTCCTTGCACAAAATCCAATTCCGTGATACTATGGGGAAAATTACATAGAGAAAGGACGAGATTAGTTGAGACGAGTTGAGACGAGCAAAGCTGAGATCAGGGTTGCTGATTTGGTGTTGGCTGGGCTGATGGTCGCGGTGGGTTTTGTCCTGCACGGGGTCTTTCCCGGCATTTTTGCTGGTATGAAGCCCGATTTTTCCTTGATCATGTTGTTTGTGGCGATCATGGTCATACCAGATACCAGGGTCAAGGTGGTAGCGGGCTTGGCCACGGCGATTATCACGGCCATGACCACCACATTCCCGGGCGGCCAGATTGCCAATATCGTGGACAAAATCATCACGACAGCAGTGGTCATGGGTCTGACTGCACTGCTGCCCAGGCAGATTTTGGTTCTTGGAGTAGGCGTGTTGGGGACTTTGGTCAGTGGAACGGTGTTTTTGGGGACGGCGGCACTGGTGAGCGGCCTTCCAGCCTCCTTTATCTCCCTGATGATCGCGGTTGTTCTGCCCGCCACGGCCATTAACACCATAGGTCTGTTGGTTTTGTACCCCCTGGCAGCCAAACTCTACTCTATGCAGATGGCCTACGATCCATCTGTGGAAAGGGCAAGATAGGCAAGCAGTGCTGCAGCTGAACATAAACAGGCCTCGCACTAAGTGCGGGGCTTTTTCGCGGGAGGAAAGCAGTGGAGAGGAGCCGAATAGCTGGGGAAAAGGATTAAGGGGGCTGCTCCATGGCCGCGCGTAAAAGGAACTGGCGCCTACTCCAGACCGCCCAGCAGGGAACTGCTGCGCTTCAGGGAGCCAAAGTCACCGAGGGTCTGCAGTGGAGGAAATACGGCAACCCCAGGACAGGGCATGGCTCGGCCGCGGAAGATGCCAACGCCCTCAGCGATCTTCTGCGGGGCAGGAAGGTGGAGCTTACTGGGCGGAGCAACGTCAAAGACGGCCCGGATCGGATTATTAATGGGAAGGTCCTGATTCAGACCAAGTACTGCCAAAACGCGCAGGAATCGGTGAATGCAGCTTTTGATGGGCAGACGGGGCTGTACCGCTACAAAAACCAAGTCTTGGAAGTGCCCAAAGACCAGTATGCCGAAGCCCTGGAACTGATGGGGCAGAAAATCAGGGAAGGCAGGGTTCCCGGTGTGACCAATCCGGACGAAGCGGAAAGACTGGTCAAACCAGGCAGCGTTACCTACCGCCAGGCTCGGAACATTGCCCAAGCAGGCAACATCGATTCGCTGTGGTTTGACCTCAAGACCCAGAGCGTTACCGCTGCCTATGCCTTCGGTCTTTCCTTTGCCATTCACTATGCCAACTGCCGCTGGAACGGGATGGAAAGCCAAGACTCCCTGAAACTGTCCCTTACGGCGGGGCTGGGCACCGGTTCCCTCGCCTGGGGCACGGGTGTGCTCACCCAGCAGTTCCTGCGTACCGCGGCAGGCAGAGGCTTCGCTGCCTTTTCAACCTCCGTTTCTAAGCGGGTGGTTGACGAGCTTTACTCCAGCGAAGCAGGCAGGGAGATCATCCACCGCCTGGCCTCCATTATGCTGGGCAAAAACCTCACGGGCGCGGCGGCCAAGAATGCCGCTGCCCGGCTGCTGCGCACGAACCTAGTTGTTTCCACCGTGAGCACTGCAGCCCTGTCCCTACCTGACCTGTACCAGGCTTTGGTAAGCAGAACCATTTCGTGGCAGCAGTTTGGCAAAAACCTAGGTGTAAGCGCGGCGGGTGTGGGCGGCGGAACCGTAGGCAGTTGGGTGGGGGCGCTGGTGGGGGGAAGTATTGGAGGTGCCCTGGGCACCATAGTTGTTCCGGGCGCGGGCACAGCTCCGGGCGCCAAGATTGGCGGAGCTGTGGGTCGTGTTGTCGGCGGTTTGGGAGGGGGCCTGGGTTCTGCCTGGGGCGCCAAGAAGCTTCTGGATTTGGTGGTCAAAGATGATGGGGAGAAGATGTTTGCCCTAGCCCAACAGGCCGCGGCCGAACTGGCCTTTGATTATCTGGTGACGGAGGAAGAGTTCGCAGAAAAGATCTCCCCGCGCCTTAAGGAAAGGATCACTCCGCAATGGCTGAAGTCCATGTACCGGGCGGGCAGCCGCAGCGAGGAGCCTGAACAGGCCCGTTACAGATTTGCCTATACAGAGCTCGAGCCGTTTTTTGCTGAAGTGATCCGCCAGCGCCCCACAGTGGATCTTCCCCAGGAAAAACTGGTCAGGAGGGAAATGCGCCGCACTTCCTGGCTGCTGTTGCTAGAGTATCTCAGGGCGCAGATTGGGGCGTGGCTGGGCCGAGGGGAGCTGCTTCCTGGGTAAAAAAAGTGTCAGCTTGAGCAGCTGGCATTTTTCTTTTCCATCCCCGAAGCCACTGCTACAACCGGCTGTTGGATCCACCCTTTGCAAGCAGGGATCGCCACAGGCAAACAGAATAGAGCAAGTGTTAGTAAAAACGGAGAGTGGTGATTCCATGTGGCAGGAGTTTAAGAAGTTTGCCCTCAGGGGTAATGTGGTGGACATGGCCGTAGGTGTAATTGTGGGCGGCGCCTTCGGCAAAATTGTCACCTCGCTGGTGAATGATGTGATCATGCCCATTTTGGGTCTGCTGGTGGGGCGCATCGACTTGACGTCCTTGAAACTGGTGCTGCGCCCGGCCAACGACACCGCCTCTGAGCTGGCCCTCACCTACGGTGTCTTTTTGCAGAATGTGCTGGACTTCCTGATTATCTCCTTCAGCATCTTTATGGCCATTCGCATGATGACCAAGCTGAGGAAGAAAGAGGAAGAAGAGCCCGCAGCGCCCGCGCCTGCACCTGAACCCAGTGCCGAAGAAAAACTGCTGGCCGAAATCCGCGACCTCCTCAAGGAGCAGGTGAGGGAACGCTCGGCCTAACTGAATCCCAACCCTGGGGTGGGAGCTCCACCTTGATCTAGAAAAAGAGGAAACGTCTTCACCGCCGGTTCGGGCCTCCGAACCGGTTTTCTCAGCGGTTTCAGAGTGTTTTTTTGAAGCAACTATGCTACAATTAAACAGTACATTCTACCGCACTAGAACTGACCCCAATCTAGTTGCAGACCTTGGAGGAACACTGACGTTGAAGATTGGAATTATCGGCAAACCCCAAGCAGGCAAAAGTATGCTCTTTCGCCTGCTGACTCATCATGATGTAAATCCCAATGGTAAAGCCCAAGTAGCTGTGGGCAGGATTCCCGACCCCAGGATCGATGTCTTGGCCCAGATGTATAACCCCCGCAAGGTGACCTACGCCACCATCGATTTTTGGGATGTGCCGGGTTTTCAACCGGGACGCAGTTCCCTGGATTTTCTCCAGTCGGTGCGGGATGTGGATGCTTTAGTGGCCGTAATCAGGGCCTTTGAGTCGGAAACGGTGCCCAGCTACAGCGGGCTCCAGCCCTACAACGACTTCAATGATCTGCAGCAGGAACTACTGCTCGCCGATTGGACTCTCCTGGAAACCCGTTTGGAGCGCTTGGCCAAACAGAAGGCCAAAAATCCCAAGGCAGGGGAAGAGCTGGCCCTTTTGGAGAAGTGCCGGGCCACTCTGGAGCAGGATCTCCCCCTGCGCCAGCTGGAGCTCAGTGCTGATGAGGAAAAGCTGCTGCGCAACTACGATTTTTTCACCAGAAAACCACTTATCGCCGTGGTGAACTTGGATGAACAGCAGATGCGCGGGGGCAGCTACCCCCAGCAGGCTGAACTGGAAGGGGAACTGGCCCGGGTGAATGTACCCCTGATCAAGGTGAGTGCCCAGATCGAAGCGGAGATCAGCGAGCTGGAGCCGGAGGATGCCCGGCTGTTCATGGAGGAGCTGGGCCTTAGCGATTCGGGCATTGCCCGCATCGCCCGTACGGTGTACGCGCATCTTGGGCTCATTTCCTTCTTCACCGCAGGGGAGAAGGAAGTGCGCAGCTGGACCATCCGCAGGGGGGACACCGCCAGCCGGGCAGCAGGTAAGATCCATTCCGATCTCGAAAGGGGATTTATCCGCGCCGAGGTTGTGGCCTACGGGGATCTGATCCGCTGCGGCAGTATGCAGAAAGCTAAAGAGCAGGGTCTTTTCCGCTTGGAAGGGAAGGAATACATTGTGCAGGATGGCGATGTGATCACTTTTAGGTTCAACGTCTAGCGCGAAGGAGGCGGGAAGTTTGGACGTTCAGAAAAAGGCGGAAGAATTGGCCCAAGCCATTATGAACAGCCCAGAATACAAGCGTCTGCTGGAAGCCAGATCCAAGGTGAATCAGCACCAGGCGGCCCAGATCATGCTCAGGGATTTCCAGCAGAGGCAGCTTGCCCTGCATAGAAAACAGATGGAAGGCGGGGAAGTAACCCCGGAAGAAGAGGAGCAGCTGCAGAATCTGTTCGGAGTGATTTCCGTCAATCCATATATTCGGGAGCTGTTTGAGGCCGAACTTGCCTTCAGCGGCCTGATGATGCAGGTAAACGATGCCTTGACCAAAGTTTTGGATTTCCAGGATGAGGAAGAAAACAGCGAAGGGCCTAAGCTGGAGATTCCCAAGAAGAGGATCCTCATACCGGGACAGGACGGTTAACAAGTGGCTGGACTGAGAATCGGAACGGCCGGAATTCCTGCATCTACCAAGCCGCAGACCACACCCAAGGGTATTGTGCGCCTGGCCGAACTGGGCCTGGAGCATATGGAAATTGAATTCGTGCGGGGGGTGAGGATGAGCGAGAAGACCGCAGCAGATATCAAGGAGCTCGCCCAAGAGCAGGGCATTTCCCTCACTGTGCACGCCCCCTATTACATAAACCTCAACTCCAAAGAACCGGAAAAGGTTGAAGCGAGCAAAGAGCGCATCCTCAAATCGGCAAGAATCGGGGCCGCGGCAGGGGCCACAAGCGTTACCTTTCATGCCGCTTTTTACCACGATGATGACCCTGAACAAGTGTATCAAGTGGTGAAACGGCACATGGAAGAGATGCTGGAGGAGCTGGAACGCTCCAGGGTAAAGATCAGGCTCAGCCCCGAAACCACAGGGGGCCCCACCCAATTTGGTACCTTGGAAGAACTGATCCGCCTCGGGCAGGAGCTGCCCGGAGTGTACCCCTGCGTAGACTTTGCCCATCTCTATGCCCGCAGCCTAGGTGAGTTTAACTCCTACGAGCATTTCGCAGGCGCCCTCAGGTCCATCCGGGACAATCTGGGCCCTGAAGCACTGCAGGCACTGCATATCCACCTCTCAGGCATTGAGCATGGACCCAGGGGTGAAAAACGCCATCTGCCCCTGGCGGAAACGGAGCTCAATTACCGGGCGGTGCTCCAGGCCTTGGCGGATTTTCGGGTGCAGGGCTATCTGACCTGCGAAAGCCCCATCCTGGAGGAGGATGCCCTCATCCTCAAGGGCCTGTACGCAGAATTAGACCAAGAGTAGAAGGGGAGGAGAAGTGGTGGAACGTATCTATCTGAAACACGTTGGCCGATACGTAGGCAGCGAAGTGGAGATCAGGGGTTGGCTGTATAATAAACGTTCCAGCGGTAAGATCATCTTCCTGATCATCAGGGACGGCACCAATTTGATTCAAGGCGTCGTGGTGAAAAGCGAGGTTCCTGCCGAGGTATTTGAAGCTGCCAAGCGCCTCACCCAGGAATCTTCCCTGATCGTCCGGGGTGTGGTGCGGGAGGAGCCCCGCTCCATAAGCGGCTATGAGCTTTCCGTCACCGATTTGGAAATCGTGCAGATCGCGGAAGAATACCCCATTACCCCCAAAGAACATGGGGTGGAGTACCTTTTGGACCGCCGGCATCTATGGCTGCGCTCACGCAAGCAGCATGCCATTATGCTGGTGCGCAACGAATTGATTAAGGCGACCAGGAAGTTCTTCGACGAGCGGGATTTTGTGCTCATCGATGCACCCATTTTGACTCCCGCTTCGGTGGAGGGCACAACTACCCTCTTTGAGACCGACTATTTTGACGACAAGGCCTACCTTTCCCAGAGCGGCCAGCTGTATATGGAAGCAGCGGCTATGGCCTTCGGCAAGGTGTACTGCTTTGGCCCCACGTTCCGGGCGGAAAAATCCAAGACACGCCGCCACCTCATGGAGTTCTGGATGATCGAGCCGGAGATGGCCTTTTATGATCAAGAGGACAACATGAAGCTGCAGGAAGAGTACGTAAGCTATCTGGTGCAGCATGTCCTGGAGCACTGCCGGCCGCAGCTGGAGGTTTTGGAACGGGATATCAGCAAGTTAGAAGCTGTAGTCCCGCCTTTCCCACGCCTTTCCTATGATGAGGCGGTGGAGTTCTTGCAGCAGCACGGTTCGGATGTTCAGTGGGGAGATGACCTGGGGGCCCCGGATGAAACCATAATCTCCAACCAGTATGATCGGCCCGTGTTCATCTACGGCTTCCCCACAGGGATCAAAGCATTCTACTTCAAACCCGATCCCACCAGGCCCGAGATTGTGCTGGGCAGCGACCTTTTGGCCCCTGAAGGGTACGGCGAGATCATCGGTGGCGGGGAGCGTATTGCCGATTTGGACCTCCTAATGCAGAGGATCCAAGAGCACAACCTGCCCCAAGAGCATTATGAATGGTATCTAGACTTAAGGCGCTACGGCAGCGTGCCCCATTCCGGCTTCGGCTTGGGTTTGGAGCGCACCGTAGCTTGGATCTGCGGTCTGGCTCACCTCAGGGAGGCCATTCCCTTCCCGCGCCTTCTGAACCGCATCTATCCTTAGGATCTGGTACCCCAAAAAATCAGAAAGACCCCTAGGCTGACCAAGGTGAGCCGGGGCCAGGAAAGCTGGGTGCTGAGGCGCAAAAGCCCCACAGCGCTCACTAAGGTGAGGATGATGGGGCCGATCAGGCCCAGCAGGGCGTTGATTTTCAGGGCAGTTTCCACTCGGCCAAACTTGACCATCAAGAGCCCCGCGGTTATTTCCAGGGTTCCTGCCAGCAGGCGGAGCAGGGCCATGGTGAGCACGGCGCGCAGTTCGGTGACCATAAGACCACTCCTTTAGAGGGAGATCCCACAAAGAGAGGTGATTGGGTGTGCTTGAGTTTCTCAGGAAGACCGACCCGGAGATTCTGCAGGTGATCAAAGATGAAACCCACCGGCAGAACAGTAAGCTGGAATTGATTGCATCGGAAAATTTCGTGAGCTGTGCCGTCTTGGAAGCCATGGGGAGCCAGCTAACCAATAAATATGCTGAAGGCTATCCTGGTAGACGTTATTACGGCGGCTGCGAGTTTGTGGATGTGGCGGAGAATCTAGCCATTGAGCGGGCGAAACAGCTGTTTGGCGCGGACCACGTCAATGTCCAGCCCCACTCCGGTTCCCAAGCCAACCAGGCGGTGTTTTTTGCCTGCCTAAAGCCTGGCGATACCATTTTGGGCATGGATCTCAGCCACGGCGGGCACCTCACCCACGGCAGCCCCGTAAACCAATCGGGGGCCTGGTTCAAGGTGATCCACTACGGTGTGCGCCGCGAAGATGAGCGGATTGACTATGATCAGGTGCGGGAGTTGGCCCTTGAGCACAGGCCCAAGCTGATTATCGCCGGTGCTTCCGCCTATCCCCGCATCATCGATTTTAAGCGCTTCCGGGAGATCGCGGATGAAGCTGGCGCACTGCTTATGGTGGATATGGCCCATATTGCCGGCCTGGTAGCCGCAGGAGTGCATCCCAGTCCCGTTCCCTATGCCGATTTCGTCACCACCACCACCCACAAAACTCTGCGGGGGCCCCGGGGCGGCATGATCCTCTGCAGAAAAGAGTATGCCAAAGCCATCGACAAGGCGGTTTTCCCGGGGATGCAGGGCGGACCGCTCATGCATGTAATCGCCGCCAAAGCAGTATCCTTTAAGGAAGCGCTGCAGCCCGAGTTTAGGGAGTATCAACGGCAGGTTGTGGCCAATGCTAAGGTACTGGGTGAAACCCTGAAGAGCCACGGATTCCCCCTTGTTTCTGACGGTACAGACAATCACCTCTTGCTGGTGAAGGTAAAGGCCAAGGGGTTTACGGGCAAGGCCGCGGAGGAGCTTTTGGACAGCGTGGGCATTACCGTAAACAAGAACACCATCCCCTTTGAAACGGAAAGCCCCTTCATCACCAGTGGGATCCGCATGGGCACAGCGGCCCTCACCACCCGGGGCATGGGCGAGCAGGAGATGCGCGTGATCGGAGAATTGATTGCTAAGACCTTAGAGCCTGGGCGCACAGATTTCAGTGAGATCCGCCAGGCCATTGCTGAACTTACGGGAAGGTTTCCCCTCTATCCTGAGTTGAACTGATTAGCCTTCTGGGAGGGCTGATTGTTGGTTACCTTTGCCTCTAGGCGCACGCGGAGAGCTATGCACTTAAATACCATTGAAGGGGGCTTTGCCACGGCTGCGGAAAACCTGGCAGCCCCCTATCTGAGCTTGTTTGCCCTGGCTTTGGGCGCCACCCCCTCACAGATCGGCATGCTCACCGCCTTTCCCAACTTGATCGGGAACATCCTCCAGATCCCCATGGGCCTGTGGTCGGAACGGATGAAGGATAAGCGGCTGCTGCCCATCGTGGGAGGCTATCTATCCAGGTCCACCTGGGCCCTTCTGGCTGTGATCCCCTTTTTGGTTCCGCCCCAGTACAGGGTGGGGGTGGTCATTTTGCTGGCCACCTTCCGGGTTTTGATGGCTAATATTGGGGTTCCCGCCTGGACAGCGCTCCAGGCTGACCTTGTTCCCAAGTCCATTCGGGGCCGCTACTACGCCAACCGCAACATTATCTGCAACATGAGCGCCCTGCTGGCCACCATCGCGGCCACCTTCCTTTTAGGCCTGCGCTTTCCCCTCAATTTCCAGATCATCTTTGGCGGCGCCGCGGCCTTAGGGCTCACCGCAACCTACATCTTTTCCACAATCGACTTTGCCCAGAGCGCGCCCAAGGAAAAGCGCACCGGTATTCCCTTCAGCGCCAAGGTGCGCGGCTTCCTGGGCGAGGTGGGTACGCAGAAGGCTTTCTGCAGTTATGTGGTCAGCTCCCTGCTCTGGAACTTCGGCGTGAACCTGGCCGCTTCCCTGTTTGTGGTCTATTTCGTGGAGGACTTGGGGGGAGCACCTGGCTTTTGGGCAGTGTTCTCCGGTGTAAACTTGGCCACGCAGGTGCTGATCCACCGCTACTGGGGTCGGTTGGCGGATAGGTTCGGTCAGAAGAACGTGATGCTGGCGTCCGGGGTGGGGGCTGTGTTCATTCCCCTGTTCTGGCTTGTCACCAGGAACACCTGGTTTCCCTTGATTATCTACGTGATCAACGGCCTGGCCTGGGGAGGCTACAATCCCGCGGCCTTTAACCTGCTGTTGGAAATTACCCCCGATGATCACCGCACCGTCTATGTGGGGGCATATAATACCCTCATGGGGGTGGCCATGGCTGCCGGGCCCCTGGTGGGAGGCTTCGCGGCCGAAGCTTTGGATCTTAGGTTCATCTTTGGCGCCTCGTTTCTTGTGCGGGGCTTGGCCCTTTATCTCTTCCACCGCACGGTGCGGGATACGGGCAGTAGGCGTCTGCGCATGCGGGATTTGGTTCTCGGGTCTAAGGCTAAGGAACTTGACTTGTAGTTAGAACGTTCGGCAGAAGGGTGTGTTGGCTGTGGTTGCTAAGGGAGCGAACATGAGTGATGTGAAAAGGCAGAATCGGTCTTCCATCCTGAGGCTGCTCTACAGCGCGGGGGGCATGTCCCGCAAGGATCTCGCCCGCCACCTGCGTTTGACTCCCGCCGCGATTACCATGATCACCAACGAGATGATCAGTGAAGGCCTGCTGGAGGAAACGGGCGAGGAGCACAGTCCCGGCAGGGCCGGCCGCCGGGAGATTATTGTTGACCTGTGCTATGGCAGCTTCCATGCTCTGGGCATCAGTATCAACCTCGACTACACCATGGTGACCTGCCTGGATTTAAAAGGCCGGACTCTCTTTGAGGATCGCTTTAGGACCGATACTTCCAGCACTCCCCAGCAGTTTATCCGGCACATTTGGGATGTGATCACCGATAACCTGAAGGCGGTAAACAGGGGCACTATTATCGGTCTAGGCGTGGGCGTGCGGGGCATAGTGGACAGCGCAAGGGGCGTCAGCCTGGAATCCTTTGGGCTCTGGGATGAGGGGGTCAACGTGAAGCAGATCTTCACCGAGCTGGCCCAGCTGCCTGTGAGCGTGGATAACAACGTGCGCAGCATTGCCAGGGGCCAGTTGTTTTTTGCCCAGGACAAGCCCAGTTCGTTTCTGCTGGTGAAATACGGGCCGGGGATTGGCGGCGCCTTGGTGCTGCAGGAGGGCCTGTTTACCGGGCACAACTATCGGGCGGTTGAGCTCGGCCATGTGGCCGTTGAAGAGCCTGGCCTGCCCTGCCGGTGCAGTAAGCGCGGCTGTTTGGAGACCATTGCCTCTTACTACGCCATTGAGTCGGCGGTGCGGGAGGTCTATTCTCCTGAGCGCACCCCTGTTTTACATGCCCTAACAGGTGGGGACGGCAGCCAGATCAGTTTGGATGCCATCATGCAGGCCTATCGCGGCGGAGATCAACCCGTTATCCAGATCGTTACCAAGGCTATGCGCTTGTTTGCCTTGGTGCTCAAAAACGTGATTACTGTGCTCGATCCCCAAAAGGTGATCCTCTATGGAGTGGCCTTTGAAAACGAACACTTCCTGCAGCTGGTTTATGAGTTCATGGACGACTGCACCAGGGTTCCTGAGGTCAAGGAGCTGATTGTGAAAAGCGAGTTTAACGGCCAGCTTGCTTCCAAGGGACCAGCATCTTTGGCCATTCAGCATTTCTTCGACAGTGGGGGAGTGGTCCCGGAGCCCGTTTCCCTGCGCCTGAAGCCCTAAAGGCCAGCAGCAGGGTCATTTGATTAGTAAACTTAATTAATCTATTTATAAAGCGCCCTTTGTTGTGTATTATGTAAAAAAGGATTGTGACACTGGGCGCATTTGTTTTTGGGGCAAAGAAGAGATAACTGGACCGCCGCAGCCCAGGCAGCAAGTGCAGGAGGAATGGCAATGCCGCAAACCATCAGGCTTGGGGTTGTCTGCTTGGCCAGGAAGACCTATGATTTTCAGGCCGCGGCCCACAAGTACAGGGAGACGAGGGAAAAGCTTATGGCTCTGCCCAATGTGGAGTGGGAGTTCATTGAAGATTTGGTGATTGAACCGGAGGACGCCTATGCCGCGGCGGAGCAGCTTGCGGTCAGGCCTCTCCACGGATTGGTGCTGATCTCGGGCACATTTCAGCTCGGCCATCTGGCCTTGATTTTGAAAAAGCGCATTGATCAGCCCGTTTTGCTGTGGGCCTTTGAGGAGCCCCCTTATGATGGCGGGAGGATCCGCTTTAACTCGGTGTGCGGTCTGAACCTCAACGCCTCCAACCTGTACAAGGCAGGTTGGGATGATGTTAGTTATGTGGTTGGCGAGGAGATCGACCTCGATTGGGTAACTGCGGTGCGCATGAAGGCCGCGGTGGAAAATGCCCGGATCGGCCTTGTGGGCTACCGCGCCGATGGCTTTTTCAACTTGAGCATCGCTGAGCTGGATGGCTTTTCCCGCACAGGTGTTTTGGTCAACCACTTTGAAATAGCTGAGCTTACTTCGTTCGAGGCCCCCCAGGCAGAGGTTGAGGAGTATGGGGCCAAACTGCGCAGAGACTTTGACTGCTCCAGCCTTATCCCTGAACAGCAGCAGAAGGTGGCTGCCCTGTGCGTTAAGCTGAAGAGGTTTGTGGAGCAGTACAAACTAGATGCTGTGGCCATCCGCTGTTGGCCCGAGTTTGCCAATATGTACGGCATCTCACCGTGCGCCTCCATGTCCATCCTCCAGTCCCAGGGCTATGTGCTGGCCTGTGAGGGGGACATCCAAGGGGCCCTTTCCATGCTGGCCTGCAAGGCGGTGGGAGAAGGGACTCCCTTCCTGGCCGATTTTTCCCAAATCAACAGGGAAGGGGATTACGCCCTGCTCTGGCACTGCGGTGTAGCGCCGCAGAATCTGTGGGATGGCCGCTGCCGCCGCAGCTTGGATACCTACTTCGCCGGCGGCCGGGGGGTAACTGCGGGCTTTGTGCTCAAGCCCGGAGTGATCAGCCTCCTGAGGATTGACTCGGCCCGGGGCAGGGTGCGGCTGTTTATCCAGAGGGGTAGGGCCGTTCCCATGGACAAGGAGCTCATGGGTACCTATGCCAAGGTGGTTTTTGAGCAGGCGGTGGAAAAGGTGCTGGACAGCATCCTAGCAAACGGCGTTGCCCATCACTTCGCCCTCATCTACGGGGATCAGATCAGAGCCTTTAAGCTGTTCGCCAAAATGATGGGTTACCAGCTTATTGACTAGCCGAGCGGAGGGTAGCAGATGGAATTAATGCTCAAGGAAGACGGCTTTGCCCTGTATGTGGATGGCAGGCTCTTGCTCCTCCACAGTTACGATGAGCCCTGCGCTTACCTGGGACAGGGCCGGGAAGAGATCACCATGCACAGGGGCAATTTCAGCATCAAGGATGAGCTTGTCTCCCGCATCCCCCTGAGGAACTACGAAATTACCAAGCATGATCAGGGGTACACCATCCTGCTCTTTCACATCAATAAGAATATCGCCTTGGAAATAGAAGTGTACCAGGCCCAAGGACGCTACCGCCTGGTCACCCAGGGCAGCCCGGAGTTCAACCGGTGCTGGCTGCGCCTGCATGCCACAGCTGAAGAGTATGTGTACGGCGGTGGGGAGCAGTATTCCCACTTCAACCTCAGGGGCAAGAAATTCCCCATCTTTGTAACGGAGCAGGGAGTGGGGAGAAACAAAAAGACCCTCACCACTTTCCAGGCAGACTGCCACGATGGGGGCGGCGGAGATTACTGGACTACATACTTTCCCCAACCCACCTTTATCAGCTCCCGCAAATACTACTGCCATGCCGCCAACTTGGAGTACCAGGAGCTGAACTTTGCCCACCCCAACTACCATGAACTCTACCTGTGGGGTACGGAATATGATCTGACTTTAGAGACAGCCCCCACTTTCACAGAGCTTTTGACCAAACTTACCGGCCTTTTGGGCAGGCAGCCCGTGCTGCCCGAGTGGGCCTATGAGGGTGCTTGGTTGGGCATCCAGGGGGGAACAGAGGTCTGCCGGGCCAAGTTGGATAAAATGAGGGCAGCGGGGGCCAAGGTGAACGTAATCTGGGCCCAGGATTGGGTGGGGCACCGCTTCACCTCCTTCGGCAAGCGCCTCATGTGGAACTGGGTGTGGAACAGGGAACTCTATCCCGATCTGGATCGGCAGATCACCACCTGGAAAGAAGAGGGCGTGCGCTTTACTGCCTATGTAAACCCGTATCTGGCTGTGGAAGGCTCCCTGTTTGCAGAGGCACAAGCCAAGGGCTATTTGGTCAAAAACAGGAGTGGGGAAGTCTATCTCGTGGATTTTGGGGAGTTTTTCGGCGGCATAGTGGATCTGACCAATCCCCAGGCCGCGGATTGGTTTAGCGACCTCATCGTAGCTAACCTAATCGAGCTGGGCATTTCCGGCTGGATGGCGGATTTCGGTGAGTATCTGCCCACCGATGCTGTGCTCTTCAATGGAGAGGACCCGGTGAAAATGCATAATCAGTGGCCGGTGCTCTGGGCCAAGGTAAACCATACTGCCCTGGTGAAGGCGGGTAAGCTTGGGGAGATCGTGTTTTTCATGCGCGCGGGCTTTTCCGGTTCGCAGAAATACGCCACTGCCATCTGGGCTGGGGATCAGAATGTGGATTGGAGTTTAGATGACGGCTTAGCTTCAGTCATCCCTGCGGCCTTGTCTTTGGGTATGTCGGGTTATGGCATCCACAGCAGTGATATCGGGGGTTATACCACCCTTTACGGGATGAAAAGGACGAAGGAGCTCTTTCAGCGCTGGACTGAGCTGGCCATCTTCACCCCCATCATGCGGACCCACGAGGGCAACCGGCCCGCGGAGAACTGGCAGTTCGATTCCGATGCCGAGACCATTTCCCACTTTGCCTGGGCCACTAAAATCCACGCCAAACTCAAACCTTACATCAAAGCCCTGCTGCAGGAAAATGGCGAGCGGGGGATTCCCTTGATGCGTCCTTTGTTCCTCCACTACGAAGAAGACCCCCAGGCCTATGCCCTGCAGTACCAGTATCTCTTCGGCAGGGATCTTCTCGTTGCCCCCATCTATAAAGAGGGGCAGCAAGTGCAGCAAGTGTACCTGCCTGCAGATGAGTGGGTCTATCTCTGGGGTGAGGGCGAGTTTGGCCAGGGCTGGGTGGAGATGGAGGCGCCCATTGGCAGACCGGCTGTGTTCTATCGCAAACACTCACCGTATCAAGGGCTTTTCGCGGGTATTAAAGGCTGTGGTGCCTGGAAAAAGTAGACTTCTCCTAGGACGAAGGCAGTGATGGGGGGTGTGAGCGGAGGTAAGCGCAAGGGATCAGCGGTGTTGTGGGTAAGCTGAGCTGTAAGCACACTGGGGATGTTTAACGCCAGGATTATCTTGAAGGTCCCGGCGATAAGCAAATCCTGAAAGATGAGGGGGAGTAACATGAAGGTCTTGAGGAAAACGCTTGGGTTGTTAGTGTGTACTCTCTTGGTGTCGTTGCTCGTTGGTACTGCTGCAGCGCAGAAGGTAACCCTTACCTGGCCCTGCATCTGGGTTGGCGTAGACTCGAAGGCGGAGACGATCAAGAAGTTTGTGGACGAGTTTAACCGGGAACATGCAGGGGAAATTGAGGTGATCATCGAGGAGAACTCTGACTACCAGGCTTATCGGGATAAGCTGAGGACAGCCATCTCGGTGGGTCGGGTTCCGGACATCTTCACCATTGATGCCGATATTCCCCTCTACCTGGAAAGCGGCAGGCTGTTGGACCTCACCGCGGCGATGGAGGAGGGCTGGGCCGATAACTTCATCGAAGGAGCGCTGGACCACACCACGGTGAACGGCAGGATCGTGGCCATCCCCTTTGAAATGGGGCCCACCCCCGTCATGTACAACAAGCGGCTGCTGCAGCAAGCTGGGTGGGATCATTTCCCCGAAACCTTTGAAGAACTGTGGCAGTGCGCCGAGGATCTGAAGGCCGCGGGTATTATCCCCTTCTCCCAGATGACCGGGGAAAATGCCTGGACGTCCATGCTCTGGTATTCGCAGCTGGTTGTGGCCATTGGTGGTCCCAATGTGTACGACGATCCCAATAATCCTGCCTTTGTGGAGGCAGCCAGAGTGTTGAAGAGAATGTTCGACTACACCACCATGGATGCGGTGGGGGCCGGCGCAGCCGTTTCCGGCGGGCACTTCTTGGCGGAAAGGACAGCCATCTTTATGAACGGCCCGTGGTACATCGGCAGGCTGCAGCGGGAAGGCCTGAACAACATGTACGAACATGTGGGCATCGCCCCCTGCCCGGTGTATGAAGGCGGCGCGGGGAGCAAGGGAGGCTACATCGGCAATCCCCAGGCGCTGCTGGCAGCCGGGGCAACCGATGATCCGGCTAAGGCAGCTGCGGCCATCAAGTTCCTGCAGTACCTCACCGATCCCCAGAGGGTGGCGGAACTGAGCGCCAAGTCGGGGGCACTGTTCTACGTCAAGAGCGTAGAGTCGGAGTTTGAGATGGAACGGCTGCAGGCTGAAATGATTGAGCAAGTCAACCAGGCGCCTTACGTTGTACCCCATTTCCAGTACATGAACCCAGCCAGTGTGTACAACGAGTTCCCCATGGCCCTTTCGGGGCTGGTGTTGGGCGAACTGACGCCCGAGGAGTTTGTAGAGGTGCTGAACTCTAAGCGCTGAGAGTTAACCACCCTTCCCCCGGCCTGGGGGAAGGGTGCCATCAAGCTGGAAGAGGGGGCAGACCATGGATGTGAAGCGAGAAGACAGGGTGGGTATAGTGGTCTTCCTCACACCCGCTTTGGTGCTCTTCACCTTGTTCTTTATTTTCCCCATCATCTACCTGATCATCATCAGCTTCATGCAGTGGACGGGGTTTGACACACCGGTCTTCGTGGGCTGGAAAAACTATCTGACGATCTTTAACGATAAGGTCTTCCTCCGGTCCATCCGCAACAACTTGATCTGGGCCCTGTGTGCCGGTTTCATCCAAGTGCCCTTAGCTGTTGTGGCTGCCCTGGTTTTATCCTACCGTCCCCTGGGCTGGAAGATCTTCAGGACGGTGTACTTCTTCCCCAAGGTGATTTCGGCCATCGCCTTGGCTACCCTGTGGGCGGCGGTGTATAACGCCCAGTACGGCCTGCTCAATGGGCTGCTGCGGGTGATCGGCCTGGGGCATCTGCAGACCAACTGGCTGGGCACCCTGAAAACCGCCTTTCCCTCTGTGATCATCTATTGGCTGTTTTATATTGGCTATTATATGATCATCGTCCTCGCCGACATCCAGGGCATACCGGAAGAGTATTATGAGGCCGCGGAGATAGATGGGGCCGGCCGCATCCGTCAAAGCCTGTGCATTACCCTGCCCCTGGCCAAAACATCCATTGTCACCTGCATTCTGCTGGCCATGATCGACGGCTTAAGGCAGTTTGCCGAGGTGTACATCCTGACTAACGGCGGTCCGGCCAACCGGACAACGGTCATGGTGCTGTATCTCTACAAGGCCATGCAGAATTACTCCTACGGCACATCCAGCGCCGCAGCCATGGTGCTCATAGCCATTGGCACGGTGGTCATTTTGACCATCAAAAACACCCTGGGCCGGGAAACCTTTTGAGAGGGGGATGAGCGGTGAAGAAAAGAAGACTATCCCCGGGAGCTGTGCTCCTTGGTCTGGGCAAGTGGACATTTTTGATCTTCCTGTTCGTGTACGCGGTCTTTCCCGTGCTCTGGCTGGCTGTGGCCTCTTTGAAAACCAATGGTGAGCTCATGGCCAACCCCTTTTCCCTGCCCCAAGTGTGGCAGTTCCAGAACTACAAAAAGGCCCTGGCCGTTTCCGGGATCGCTAGGTTAATGCTCAACTCGGTCCTGGTTTCCACCGCAGCTACCTTCCTCAATGTCCTCATTGCTTCCATGGCTGCCTATACCCTGTCTAGGTTTAGATTCCGGGGCAACCAGGTCCTGAAGGTGATGTTCTCTTCCGGCATACTCATCCCCCTCAACGCGCTCATGATCCCCTATTTTGTCCTCATCAACAGCCTGGGCCTCTACAACACCATGGGGGGCCTGATCTTGGTTTATACCGCCATTGGCATACCCATTTCCACCTTCATCATCATGGGCTTTATGGCTTCTGTCCCCGAGGAGCTGGAAGAGGCGGCGATTATTGATGGGGCCTGCTTTTACAAACGCTTTTTCACGCTGGTCTTTCCCCTTTCCCGGGCGGGGGTGGTGACCGCGGGAACCTTCCAGTTTTTGACCTGCTGGAACGAGTTCGTGTACGCTAACCTCCTCACCTCTTCCCAGGCGGTGCGCACGGTGCAGCTGGGGATTCGCTACTTTACCAATCAGTTTGCCACCGACTACGTGTCCATGTACGCGGCCATCATTATCAGTATCCTGCCCAGCATCGCCGCCTATGTGCTCTTCCAGAACCAGATCATTGCCGGCCTCACCAGCGGTGCCCTTAAAGGCTGATTATGACGGAGAGTGATTGCAGTGCTGCAAGATCGGGAGTTCTTTACCGCCAAAAGCAGGGAAATCCGCAGATTGACCGTTGCTTCCATTGGTGATCTGGGGGTGGGTCATCTGGGCGGCTGCCTGTCCGTGGTGGATGTCCTGACCGTATTGTATTATGCGGTGATGAATGTGGACCCCAAGAATCCCCAGATGGAGGGGAGGGATCGCCTGGTGCTGTCCAAGGGACATGCCGGGCCGGCCCTCTATGCCATTTTGGCTGACAAAGGCTATTTCCCCAAAGAAGAACTCTTCACCTTAAACAGGGTGGGGACTAGTCTACCCAGCCACTGCGACATGCTGCGCACTCCAGGGGTGGATATGACCACCGGGGCCCTGGGGCAGGGCCTTTCTTGTGCCGTGGGCATGGCTTTGGGTTCGAAACTGAAAAGGGATGGCGCGACCATCTACGCCATAATCGGAGATGGTGAGTCCCAGGAAGGGCAGATCTGGGAAGCGGCCATGTACGCCAGCCATAAGGGGCTGGATGACCTGATTGCTTTCACAGACTGCAACAAGCTCCAGATCGACGGGGCCACGGAGGAGATCAACGGCTTGGAAGACTTGGCCGCCAAATGGGAGAGCTTTGGCTGGTTTGTGCAGAGAATCGATGGACATGACCATTTGGCTATCCTGGAAGCCATCACCAAGGCCAAGGGCCATGGCCAGGGGAAGCCATCCATGATCATCTTGGATACGGTTAAGGGCAGGGGCGTTTCCTTTATTGAACAGGCGGGCGTAAACAACCACAACATGCCCATTACCCCGGAACAGGTGCAGATGGCTTTGGCGGAGCTCAGTTAGGAGGTGGTACCATGGAAATGCGGGCCATTTTTGCAGCAGAACTGGATCGCTTAATGGCACAGGATGAGCGGATTGTGGTGATCGATGCGGATCTGGCCAAAGCCAATGGTACCCTGTCTTTGCGGCAGAAGTATCCGGAGCGGGCCTTGGACGTTGGTGTTGCCGAGCAGAATATGGCCTCCATCGCAGCCGGCCTGGCCGCCTACGGCTTCATCCCCTTCATTACCTCCTTCTGCCCCTTTGCCACGCGGCGCATCTGCGATCAGATCGCCATCTCCATTGCCTATGCCCAGCGCAGTGTGAAAATCGTGGGTTCCGATCCCGGGATCGCCGCCGAACTGAACGGCGGGACCCATATGGGGGTGGAGGATCTGGGCATCATGCGTTCCATCCCCTCCATGGTTGTGTTCGAGCCGGTGGACGGCGTTCAGCTGAGAAAGGCGCTGCCCCACCTGGTTGCCTACGACGGCCCGGTGTACATGCGGCTGTTTCGCAAGGAGCGCCCCCAGCTGCTCCCGGATCACTACCAGTTCAGTTTCTTTAAGGCCGATGTGCTGGCGGAAGGGGGAGATGTGACCATTGCCGCCTCGGGCATTATGGTGGAAGAAGCCCTGAAGGCCCGGGCTGTGCTCCAGAGGCAGGGCATTGAGGCGGAAGTGATCAACGTGCACACACTCAAGCCCCTGGATGTGCAGACTATCCTGGATTCGGTGCGCAAAACCGGCTGTATTGTCACCGCGGAAAACCACAACATCATGGGCGGACTGCGCAGCGCGGTGGCGGAGGTGATCGGGGAGCACTTCCCTGTGCCCCTGCGCAGCGTGGGCATCCAGGACGTATTCGGCCAGGTGGGCAGGTTAGAAGAACTGAAGGAAGTGTTTGGACTCACAGCTGAAAACATCGCCGCCAAGGCCAGGGAAGCCATCGCGGCCAAAGAGAGCTTACCCACGGGAGGAGAGGAAGCATGAGAATTGTGATCGGTTCGGATAAATCGGGGTTTGAACTGAAGGAGGCAGTGAAAAAATACCTTCAGGACCTGGGTCACGAGTTGCTGGAGGTGGGCACCACCGATCCCACCTCGCCCGTTCCCTTTTATGCGGTGGCGCCGGAAGCGGCGAAACTGATCCAAGGGGGCCAGGCTGAAAGGGGAATTCTAGTCTGCGGAACGGGCATGGGTATGGCCCAGGTGGCCGGCAAGTTCAAGGGGATCCGCGCCGCCTGCGTGGAAAGCGTGTATGCGGCCAGGATGTGCCGGGCCATTAACGATGCCAACCTGCTCTGCCTGGGTGGATGGCTGATCGGCAGGGAAATGGGCCTGGAGATGAGCAGGGTGTTTTTGGAAACCGAATTCACCCAGGGACTGGAAGAATGGAGAAAGCAGCACCTGGAAAAGGCCAAACAGCAATTTGCCGCCTTGGAAGAGGAGATCTACCGTTAGGAAGTGTGGGCCTTGGGCGCCGCTGTTAGAAAAAGTTGATTTTCCCACAGCAGTTGGTTATAATCAGAAGTAGTTTCAACAGTGATGAAGGAGCCCAACTAAGGAGCTTCCGCTTTAGAGAGCTGGTGGGTGGTGCAAACCAGCCGGAAACCTTAGGGTCCACCTCCCGAACTGGCACAAGTGCATACCGAAAATGAGGTGAACTGCGGCTTGGCCGCAGTTAATCAGGGTGGCAACGCGGGTTTTCCAACTCGTCCCTGGGCTTTCGAGTTCAGAGACGAGTTTTTCATTAAGTGCAAAGGGGTAAGAGCCATGCTAGATATCAGGATGATTCGCCAAAACCCGGACAAAGTGCGGGAAGGGGTGGCCAAGAAGGGCGAGACTGCCCCCATTGATGAGATCTTAGCCCTTGATGAGCAGCGGCGCAGCCTGCTCGCGGAAGTTGAGCAGCTGAAGGCCAAGCGCAACCAAGTGTCGGAAGAAGTGGCCCGACTCAAGCGGGAAAAGCAGGACGTCCAGCCGCTGATCGAAGAAATGCGGGTGGTTTCCCAAAAGATCAAGGATTTCGATGAGCAAGTCCGGGCAGTAGAAAACAAGCTGCAGGATCTGCTGCTGCGCATTCCCAACCTGCCCCACGAATCGGTGCATGTGGGAACCAGCGAAGAGGATAATCTGGAGATTCGGCGTTGGGAAGAGCCCCGCCAGTTCGCCTTTGAGCCCAAGCCCCACTGGGATCTGGGGGTAGATTTGGATATCATCGATTTCGAGCGGGCGGCTAAAGTTGCAGGGGCACGCTTCTATTTCCTCAAAGGCCTGGGTGCTCGCTTAGAGCGCGCCCTGATCAACTTCATGCTCGATCTGCACATCACGGAGCACGGTTACACTGAGGTTTTCCCGCCCTTTATGGTCAATGCTGCCAGCGCCACGGGAACCGGGCAGCTGCCCAAGTTCGCGGAGGATATGTTCAAGTTGGAAGGTTTGGACTACTATTTGGTGCCCACCGCCGAAGTGCCTGTGACCAACCTCTACCGCGATGAGATCCTGACCATGGAAGATCTGCCCATCTACCATGCAGCCTATTCGGCCTGCTTCCGCTCGGAAGCTGGCTCCCACGGCCGGGACACCAGGGGACTGGTGCGGGTACACCAGTTCAACAAGGTGGAGCTGGTGAAGTTCGTGGCTCCTGAAACCTCCTATGATGAGCTGGAGAAGCTGACCAACAACGCGGAGGAAGTGCTCAAGCGGCTCAAGCTCCCCTACCGGGTAGTGCAGATGTCCACAGCAGATCTGGGCTTCAGCCAGAGCAAGAAATACGATTTGGAAGTGTGGATGCCCAGCTACGGACGGTATGTGGAGATTTCCTCCTGCAGCAACTTCGAAGACTTCCAAGCCAGGAGAGCGAACATCCGCTTCCGGCGGGAGAAGGGTGCCAAGCCCGAGTTTGTGCACACCCTCAACGGTTCGGGAATCGCGGTGGGCCGCTGCCTAGCCGCTATTCTAGAGAACTATCAGCAGGAAGACGGCTCCATTATCATCCCCGAGGTTCTCCGTCCCTATATGGGAGGTTTGGAGAGAATCGGCGCCGAACCGAAGCTCTAGAAGCTTTTCTGCCGAAAAATAGCTACTTGTTAAGTATGCAAACTTGGGTTATAATGTATCAAGTTAGGGAGGGGAAGGGTGCCAGAGCGGACGAATGGAGCGGTCTTGAAAACCGTCGAGGGTTTGCGCCCTCCGTGGGTTCGAATCCCACCCCTTCCGCCATTTTTTGGAGCTGTTGTTAATGAAACCAAAAGGAAAAGTTAAAGGGGATTTCGTCCTCATTGTCGTATTACTCCTTATCGGGGTAGGCGCTTTTGCGTACAACCAAGTGGTTCTGCCTAAGCGTGCCCCCGGGTCAAGGGTTTTGATAGAGATTGAAGGAAAAGTCGTTCGCGAGCTGGACCTGGCCCAAGATACAGCTCCCATCCGTTTTGAAACGGAGCACGGTTACAACCTAGTTGAAATCCGCTCTGGCCAGGTGCGTGTGGTCGAAGCCGACTGCCCCGATAAGATCTGTGTGAACACGGGCTGGCGGCAGCATGTCGGACAGGTTATTGTTTGCATGCCTCACTATTTCGTAGTGAGGATTGCGGGAAGCGACGGCGCGCAGGATGAGCTAGACGGCTTTACCTACTAAAAGAAAATGGGGTGATAGTAAGAATGATCAAGCAGAAAATCCTTATCGTGGACGATGAGCCCTCCATCCAGGAACTGATCCGTTTTAATCTGGAACAGTCGGGTTTTGACACGGCGGTTGCATCCGACGGGTTCGCTGCTTTGGAGATGTTTGAATCGTACAAGCCCGATCTGATCGTTTTGGATCTGATGCTGCCGGGTAAGGACGGCTATGATGTGTGCAAAGAGATTAGGCGCACCAGCAACGTGCCCATTATCATGCTCACCGCCAAGGAAACTGAGCTGGAGCGGGTGCTGGGTTTGGAGTTGGGTGCAGATGACTACATGACCAAGCCCTTCAGCCCCCTGGAGCTGGTGGCCCGCATTAAGGCTGTTCTGCGCCGGGCCAGCGGCCAAGAGGCTCAGGATGAAAACGAATATAAAGTGGGCAATATTCATCTCCAGGTTGATACCAGGGAAGTAAAGGTAAACGATCAGCTGGTGGAGTTGACCCGCAAGGAGTTTGACCTGCTCCATATCTTCATGCAGAACGTTGGGAAAGTGATGACCAGGGAGGTCCTGCTGCAGAAAGTGTGGGGTTATGAGTACGAAGGTGAAACCCGCACTGTGGACGTGCATATCCGGCACCTCCGCCGCAAGCTGGGTCCCGAAGGCGAGAGCCGCATCGAAACCATTCACGGGGTAGGGTACAAACTGAGGGGGAACTAACTTGAAGAAATGGAGTTTCAATGGTCCATTACTTTTCAAGTTAACAAGTTTAGTATTGGTGGTAACCTTACTTTCTGTTGGGGTTACCACGTTTTTTGTGGCGCACCTGGCCCAGCGCTCTTTGGAGAATAGGGCCCGGGAGGATCTCCATTGCGATGCCCAGATGATCAGCTTGAGTTTGGGCGAGGCCTGGGCTGAGCGTTTCAGTGATCCCCAGGGGCTGGAGGAGCAGATCGATTTTTTGGCGCGCCTAACTAAACGGACCATCAGCATTGTGGATGGCTCGGGCCGGGTCGTGGCCGGCGCGCACCCCGGACAGTTGGACCTGAGAAGGTACTTCACTGCCTCGGCTCCCCTGCCCGAAGGGGCGCAGCTGCGGGTGTTTATGGCCACAGATGAGCTTGCCGGCATGTCGCAGCTGATCGTTGGGGGCTCCGTACTGATTGCCATCTTGGTGGCCGCCAGCGCGGTGGTCGTTGCCTACTTTGTGAACAGGTCCATCACCAATCCCATCCAGGATCTGTTGGCTCTGGTGCGCAGCCTGCAGCAGCGCCAGTTCGGCCGGATGGTGCTGGTGCGCAGTACCGATGAGATCGGACAGCTGGGGCGGGCCTTCAATGAGCTCTCGGAAATCCTGGACGATCTTTTCCAGACCATCAGCAGCAGGGAAGGCCAACTGGATACCATTCTGTCCAGTATGGACGATGGAGTCGTCGCGGTGAACATGCGCCGGGAGGTAATCCTGGCCAACCGGGCGGCCGCGGATCTGTTTGATCTGCCCCCGGATGTGATCGGTCAGAACATCTTTGAGGCCACCAGGCATGAAGAACTAACCCGCATTTTGGAAAAGACTATGGACTCCCGGGAAACGTTCACCAGCGAAGTGCGGGCGCGCCCGGGCAGTGAACAGACCATTGCCATCACCAGCAGCCCCCTGCAGGATCAGAAGGGGAAGATTCAAGGTGCCGTGGCAGTGATGCGGGATGTGACCTCCCTGAGGCATCTTGAGCAGATGCGCCAGGAGTTTGTGTCCAATGTGTCCCATGAACTGCGTACGCCCTTAACTTCCATCAAAGGTTTTGTGGAGACTCTGCTCAACGGACACCTGGAGGATAAGCAGCTGTTGGAGCGTTTTCTGAATATCATCGCGGCCGAAACGGACCGCATGATTGCCCTGATTAACGATCTTCTGGATCTTTCCCGCATCGAAAGCGGCAAGCTCAAGATCAACAGGGCCGCGGTGGATATGAAGAAGGTGTTTGACGATACGGTGCTGCTGCTGCAGAGCAGGGCCGAGGAAAAACGCATTGAGCTCACCAACAACATCTATGATCCCGTGATCGTGGAAGGCGATGAGAAGCTTCTGCGCCAGGTGGCCCTCAACCTGGTGGACAACGGGGTGAAGTACACCCCGGAAGGGGGCCGGGTGTGGATCGAGGCCGAGCAGGGCCTAGATTATGTGGAGTTTATCGTGGCCGACACGGGTGTGGGCATCGCTTCAGAGCATTTGGACCGCATTTTCGAGCGCTTCTACCGGGTGGACAAGGGGCGCTCCCGCCACACGGGCGGTACGGGCCTGGGGCTCGCGATTGTGAAGCACATCATCGACAGGCACAAGGGTACCATAGCCGTGGAGAGCAGGGTAGGCAAGGGTACCAAAATCAGAATCACGTTAAAAAGGGCCAACTAGCTGAAGACAGGGGGCCCTTTTTTGGCTGCCGACTCCTCCCAGGGGAGTCTTTTTGCTTTTCTACCCTTAGGAGTTGACAGGACGCCTAGTTGGTTATATAGTTAATTACACGGGTAACTAACCAACTGTGAGGGGGGGAAGATGTGAAACTGGATTTCGACAGTGAGCAGCCCATCTATATCCAGTTGGCGGAAGCCATCGAAGATGAGATCCTCAAGGGCATCTTGGCAGAGGAAACCCAGGTTCCCTCCACTACTGAGCTCTCAGTTGTGCTGAAGATCAACCCTGCCACCGCCCGCAAAGGGGTGAACCTATTGGTAGATGAAGGAATTCTCTACAAAAAAAGGGGTGTGGGCATGTTTGTGGCCCGGGGTGCCCAAAGGCGGATCAAGAAAAAGCGGCGAGCCCAGTTCTACCAGTCTTATGTAGTACCCCTGCTCGCCGAGGCGCAGAAATTGAATGTCTCCACGGGAGAACTGCTAGAGATGATCGAAAGGGGTCTGCAAGATGAGCAGGATTGAACTACGAGGGGTAAGCAAACGCTATGGCCACAACCTCGCCCTGAACGAGGTGAATCTAACCCTGGAAGGACAGAAGATCTACGGGCTTTTAGGTCGGATGGGGCGGGGGAAAAACCACGCTTCTGAACCTGCTCACAGCCAAAACCTATCCTACGCTGGGTACGATTACCATCGACGGGCAAGCTGTCTGGGAAAATGATGCGGTGCTCAGCCGGGTATTCTACATGACGGAGACCAATCTCTACCCAGCTTCCCTGAGGGTGCGGGAGGCCTTTCATTGGACCGCCCAGTTCTACCCCGGGTTCCAGATGTCCTACGCGGAGGAACTTGCCCGCAGATGCGAGCTGGATACCCGCAAGCGGGTGAAGGAGCTGTCCACTGGCTATGCCTCCATTTTCAAGGCGATCCTGGCTCTGGCCAGCGGTGCCCCTATCCTGCTCTTGGACGAACCTGTCCTGGGGTTAGATGCCAGCCACCGGGAGCTGCTCTACAGAGAAATCTTAGCCCTCTACAACGAGGAGCTCAAGCTGATTTTGATCTCCACCCACCTCATCGATGAAATCGCGGATATTCTAGAAGAGGTGATCATCATCGACAGGGGTAGGCTGATTCTCCATCGGCCAGTGGAGGAGCTCCTGGAGTCGGCTCATTCGGTCTTTGGCGAAGCTTCCCGGGTAGATCAGTACATCCAGGGGAAAAACTGCCTGTCGGAAGAGCGGCTGCAGAACTTCAAAACGGCAATTGTCCTGGGCGGAGCAGTGGACAGGGCTCTGGCCAAATCCCTGGATCTGGAGATTGGCCGTCCAGAGCTGCAGAAACTGTTTATCGCACTTACCAGCTCTTAAGGAGGAGAGTGCCATGGCGCGGGTTTGGTCGTTTACGAAATATCAGCTGAGGGATTATCGTACAGCCGTTTTGGTTTTCTACTTGGTGTTGGCAGTAATTGCAGCTTTCATTTTGGCCATCAACGGCCGCGTGGAAGGTCAGGCCAGCCTCAGCGGGGGAAGTATAATCTTCGTGTTTGTGATCGGGCTGAACTGCTTCAAGTCAAGTTTCCTCTTTGCACAGGCCAACAACATTTCCCGCCGGGTGTTTTACCAAGCGACCCTCCTGTCCTTGGTGGGTCTGGGGATAATTATGGGTGCAGTGGACATGATCTTAGATGCAGCACTCCAGCGCCTGCCCATTTACCTCGGTCTGTTTGAGCAGCTTTACGGTAAAGCCCCGCTGGCCAAGGGGCTGTGGACCACTGCGTCCTTGGTTTTTGCCGGAAGCCTAGGTTGGATGATCACCATGATCTACTACCGCTCCTCCAACCTCTGGAAAGTAGTGGTGTCCCTCATCCCGGTTTTGATCAGTCCGGCACTGTCCCTCCTCAACTGGCTGAGCAATGGCAGATTGACCTTCTCCCTTTTTGCCTTCTTGAAATGGGCTTTCGGTTTTGCGGGAGAGAGTCCCAATCCTTACCCGGCGGTGCTGACCTTCTTGGCCGGTTCTGTTCTCATCTGGGCGATCAATGCCGTTTTGCTCTACAGAGCCCCAGTAAAAGGGTAGGGGGAAACGGGGAGATCCTGGATCCGCGCGCTGGGTTTGGAAATTGCCGCTAGTATAAAGTTACTGTAGGACAGGAGTTGGCTCCAAAAAAATAGAAGAAGATCCCACCGTCCCTGCAGGAGACGAGTACGAAGTACTCAGAGGTGAGATCTTCTATGCAAGCAATATTCGATGAAAGTCTAGTGTTTTCCTTTCAGGAAGTTGTCAAAGAAGCGGTGTCCGAGGTTATGGCCGGTAAGGGGATGCCGGCCTTTCAGCAGGCGTTGCGAAATGGTCTGAACAGAATCTG
>JAKOTU010000091.1 GCA_029776155.1 Bacillota bacterium
CTCTGCTAAGTGGAAACACGAAGTATAGGGGCTGACGCCTGCCCAATGCCGGAAGGTTAAGGGGAGAGGTTAGCGAAAAGCGAAGCTTCGAACCGAAGCCCCGGTCAATGGCGGCCGTAACTATAACGGTCCTAAGGTAGCGAAATTCCTTGTCGGGTAAGTTCCGACCTGCACGAAAGGCGTAACGACTTGGGCGCTGTCTCGACAGGGGGCTCGGCGAAATTGTAGTACCTGTGAAGATGCAGGTTACCCGCGACAAGACGGAAAGACCCCGTGGAGCTTTACTGCAGCCTGGTATTGAATTTTGGTATGCACTGTATAGGATAGGTGGGAGACAGGGAAGCCGGGACGCCAGTTTCGGTGGAGTCGCCAGTGGAATACCACTCTTTGCATGCTAGAGTTCTAACTGGAGGCCGTAATCCGGTCACAGGACAGTATCAGGTGGGCAGTTTGACTGGGGCGGTCGCCTCCTAAAAGGTAACGGAGGCGCCCAAAGGTTCCCTCGGTGCGGATGGAAATCGCACGAAAGAGTGTAAAGGCAGAAGGGAGCTTGACTGCGAGACAGACAAGTCGAGCAGGTACGAAAGTAGGGCTTAGTGATCCGGTGGTTCTGAGTGGAAGGGCCATCGCTCAACGGATAAAAGCTACCCTGGGGATAACAGGCTTATCTCCCCCAAGAGTTCACATCGACGGGGAGGTTTGGCACCTCGATGTCGGCTCGTCGCATCCTGGAGCTGGAGAAGGTTCCAAGGGTTGGGCTGTTCGCCCATTAAAGCGGTACGCGAGCTGGGTTCAGAACGTCGTGAGACAGTTCGGTCCCTATCTGTCGCGGGCGTAGGAGATTTGAGAGGCTCTGTCCCTAGTACGAGAGGACCGGGATGGACGCACCGCTGGCATACCAGTTGTCCCGCCAGGGGCACGGCTGGCACCCCAAGTGCGGAAGGGATAAGCGCTGAAAGCATCTAAGCGCGAAGCCCACCTCAAGATGAGATCTCCCACAGCGCAAGCTGGTAAGACCCCTCAGAGAAGATGAGGTAGATAGGCCAGAGGTGTAAGGGCAGCAATGCCTTGAGCTGTCTGGTACTAATGGTTCGAGGGCTTGACCTACAATTGGAGATAGACGCTGTGCAGTTTTGAAGGTATTTTCTTGGTGGCGATAGCGAAGGGGGTACACCTGTTCCCATTCCGAACACAGCAGTTAAGCCCTTCAGCGGCGATGGTACTGCCACATCTCGTGGTGGGAGAGTAGCTCGCTGCCAAGATTATTTTTCAGAAGGCCTCGTTCAGATGAGCGAGGTCTTTTTTTGCATTGGGCATAAGAAAACCCGCCGTGTTCTCACAGCGGGTTGTGTTTGCGTCTTTGGTGGGCAGAGAGGGACTCGAACCCCCGGCCTCTACGATGTGAGCGTAGCGCTCTAACCGGCTGAGCTATCTGCCCGTTCCTACATTCTTCATTCTACCGCTGGGCAGGCTCTCTGTCAACCCTTGACGTTGAGGTCTTGAAGAGAATATAGCATTTGGTGTCGAACGTTTTACCCAGTGTTCTAGCATGCAGCTTCAAGGTCTTAACACAATGAAATCCCAGCTTTTCGATGACCCTCTGGGAGCGGGTGTTCTCCACAAAATGCCCGCAGGTGAGGGCATCGAGGCCGAGTTCCCGGAAGCAATAGTCAATTACGATTCTGGCGGCTTCGGGCATCAATCCCTGTCCCCAGTAGTCTTTGGACAAGACAAATCCTAGATCTTTGATACGCAGCCCGCTGTATTGGGCATCTTGAGTGGCCCAGGAATCGTGCACCCCCACCGAGCCGATCACCTTTCCATCCCTTTTGTGCACGATGGCGAAAACGTCTCTTTCTTCCATGAACCTGCTGAGAACGGTCCGGGAATCTTCCCGCGTGCGATGATGGGCCCAGCCTGCCATTTCTCCCACTCCCGGTACCGAAGCGTACGCAAAAAAGTCGTCCAGATCGCTGTCTTGAAAAGGTCTCAGCAACAGACGCTCCGTTTCCAGCACCACACCTGCGATGTCAATCTTGGCCTCCACAGCAATCCCCCTGCCAACACATGGCGTTAGAGGTATTATATACCATATTCGCCTGGAGGGGGAGACTCAAGTACGCGCCGGCGTACTTCGGCTTGTACGGAAACAGCGTGGTCTTCCTGGGACCGAGCTGCAGGACAGCCCTTGTGAAAGCGGAAGACGTAAAACAGCTCCCGCCAGGCCCAGTGCAGCTGGAAACCTTGCACATCCTCCCAAGGTACGGCGGCGAAGGGGGGACGGCAGAGATACAGATTGTTCATTTTGGCGGCTCGGCGTCCCAGGAACGTACGCCGCCTGTTCTCGGACAGGCCTTCATCACCCACCACTACGGGTGCACCCGGTTTGGCCACGCGCACCATTTCCCTGAGCGCTCTCGGCACATCACCGAACATGTTGATTCCGCCGAAATGGAAAACAGCGTCGAAGGTATTATCTGCAAAGGGGAGACGGCAGGCGTCAGCCCGGACCAAATGCACGGGAATAGACAGATCCTGGGCCCGCCCATGGGCCCTTTGCAGCATGGCTGGACTGAGATCGATACCCACGATCTCTCCCCGCTGCCCCACGGCTTCAGAGAGAAACGGCAGGTTAGCGCCGGTTCCCACGGAAACTTCGAGCACCAGTCCGCCTGTCGGAGGATCAAGCAGCTGCGCCAGCCGCCTGCGCTGCGCGGGCTCCCAACAGCCGATAAGCAGGCTTAAGAGGAAAATGGCCCGATCGTATGCGCGCGCCGCTTCTGCGCCATACTGCTGCTGGAAGTACTGATCAATCGCTGACACCTGCTCTTCGCGGACCAGGTTGGGTATGCCGTTTTGGATGGGGTATACGTGTGCGCCTGACTGCAGAGTGTTGCCAGCAAGACGGAGCGCAGAGCCAGTGTAGGGGCAGCGCAATAGAGGCAGCAGGAGTTCGAGTTGAGCGGCGGGCATAGCGATCACCTCCCACGCTCAAACCAGGGCCGAGGTGCCGAACCGCTCTACCTTGGGCAGCCTGAGCACCCGCGGCCTTGTCTTGAGCTTCTCCGGCAGGGGAAGGGTGCGGCCCCTGACATAAGCTTCCAGTTGGCTGATGGTCATGAGTGTCACAGCGATCTCCTCCTTGATCTTTTCTGTCTTCATTATGGCAAGGAAAGACCGCCCCAAGAACGGTCGTTGAACGCATTTTTCATCGGACTTAAGTCCGAGCGCCTACTTCGACTGGAGATGCACACGGCAGGAGTTGTGGACCTACACGTGGAAAGCACAGCATGCATAACATGCAGGGAGGTGACGGTTATGGAATGCCTAGTGTGCCGTAGTTTCGTCCTGAAAGGCGATGGTCTGGAGTTCTGGGGAGCGACCATATGTGACCAGTGCGAAGACCGCCTCATGACCTTAACGGTGGATCAACCGGAGTACGACGGCTTTGTCCGTGCTCTACGCGCGCTGTGGCAGAGACGTTTCCAGGCCTTTCGTGACCGTCGCTTCGAGGATGGTGAACACATGTGAAACAGGAACAGGCTCCCTTTTGGGAAGCACTCGTAGCCTATGCGCGCCAAAGAGTCGTCCCCTTCCACACCCCCGGACATAAGCTGAGGCCGGGAGCTTTTTCAAGACTGCAGGAGGAGCTGGGGACGGGCGTTTTCGCCCTGGACCCTTCGGATCAAGTCGAGGCCCCGGAGTTGGAACACGATTTTGTGCGGGCTCTGGACCGTGCTCAAGAGCTGGCAGCTCAGCTCTTTGGAGCTCGCCGCACCCTCTTCATAGTAAACGGAACAACCGGCGGGGTGCATTTCCTGCTGCTGCCGGCTACGGGAGACGTACTGATTCCGCGCTTTTCCCACCAGTCGGTCTACTCCGCGCTGGTACTCTCACAAGGGCGCGCCGTTTACCTGCCGACGGCGTATGATCCCGATTGGCTGATTCCCCTGCCGCCGGTTGTAAGCGCGGTGCAGCGCGCTCTGCAGGAGATGAGGCCCCAGGCGTTGATAGTCACTCACCCCACCTACTACGGCACAGTAAGTGACCTAGAGGCCATCGGTAGGCTGGCCAAAGAGGACAACGTTCTGCTGTTTGTGGACGAGGCCCATGGGGGGCACTTCCTTTTCTCCCCCGAGCTTCCCAAGACCGGACTGCAGTGCGGAGCTGATGCGGTGGTACAGAGCACCCACAAAACGCTCGGTTCTTTTACCCAAACATCCATGCTGCACAGCAACAACGATCTGTGGTTCTCCAAAGCTGTACAGGCCCAGCAGGTACTGCAGACGACCAGCCCCTCGTTTGTGTTCCTGGGAGCTTTGGATGAAGTCCGGCGGGTGCTCGCCGCT